>CACWWZ010000001.1 GCA_902764705.1 uncultured Prevotellaceae bacterium
ATCTTCGAGGTGTTCCGACGTCATCTACGACTCGTTCCGATGATACTTTAGGGGGGCAGAGTATCATGACTACGACGGCAAAGTGACGCTGCTACGACCGCAAGGAACGTCTGGAACGACCCGAAAGTATCGTACCTTTCACAAGCCAAGACATTGAGTGTTCACGGCAAAAATAAAGAATAAAGAGGCAGTTTTTAATTAGATTAACAATTAAAAACGTAGAATACAAAGAATTTTCACTATCTTTGCAGCCATATTACTCATTATCTGAATAAAACGATTTAAAACGAATCAATAATAACATTATGAAGAAGAAGATTAAGTTTAGTCTCGTCTACCGCGATATGTGGCAGTCGTCAGGTAAGTTTCAGCCTCGTAAGGACCAGTTGGAGCGTATAGCCCCGGCCATCATCGACATGGGATGCTTTGCCCGTGTGGAGACGAACGGCGGTGCCTTTGAACAGGTGAACCTCATGGCTGGCGAGAACCCCAACCTGGCTGTGCGCGCTTTCTGTAAGCCATTCAACGAGGTGGGCATCCAGACGCACATGTTGGACCGCGGTCTGAACGCGCTGCGCATGTATCCCGTTCCCGACGACGTGCGCGAGTTGATGTATAAGGTGAAGAAGGCACAGGGTGTGGACATTCCCCGTATCTTCTGCGGTCTGAACGACACACGAAATATCATTCCCAGCATCAAGTGGGCGAAGGCTGCCGGTATGATTCCGCAGGCTACGCTGTGTATCACTACAAGCCCCGTGCATACCGTTGAGTACTATAGCGCCATTGCCGACGAGGTGATTGCTGCCGGTGCCGAGGAAATCTGCTTGAAGGATATGGCTGGCATCGGACAGCCCGCCCTGCTGGGCGCGCTGACGAAGTCGATCAAGACCAAGCATCCCGACATCATCATCCAGTATCACGGACACTCTGGTCCCGGCCTGTCGATGGCCTCCATCCTGGAGGTTTGTAACAACGGTGCCGACATCATCGATACTGCCATCGAGCCACTGTCGTGGGGTAAGGTGCATCCGGACATCATCTCGGTGCAGTCGATGCTGAAGAACGAAGGCTTCGAGGTGGCCGATATCAATATGAACGCATACATGCAGGCTCGCAGTCTGACACAGGAGTTTATTGACGACTGGCTGGGCTGCTTCATCAATCCCGCCAACAAGCACATGTCATCGTTACTGCTCGGCAGCGGTCTGCCTGGCGGCATGATGGGTTCGATGATGGCCGACTTAGGTCCTATTCAGACCATGATTAACAAGCTGCGCGAGAAGAAGGGCGAGGCCACGCTGTCGATGGACGACATGCTGGTGAAGCTGTTCAACGAGGTAGAGTATGTATGGCCGAAGGTGGGTTATCCCCCATTGGTGACGCCGTTCTCGCAGTATACGAAGAATATCGCACTGATGAACCTGCTGACAATGGAGCAGGGCAAGGGCCGCTACGTCATGATGGACGACGCCATCTGGGGCATGATTCTCGGCAAGAGCGGCAAGGTGCCTGGCAAGATCGATCCCGAGTTCGTCGAGCTGGCGAAGAAGCAGAACCGCGAATTCACCGATGCCGACCCGCACACCCTCATTCCCAATGCCCTCGAGGGCTTCAAGAAGGAGATGGACGAGAACGGCTGGGACTACGGACAGGACAACGAAGAACTGTTCGAGCTGGCTATGCACCCCGAGCAGTACCGTCCGTTCAAGAGCGGTCAGGCCAAGAAGCAGCTGCTGGCCGACATCCAGAAGGCGAAGGATGCCAAGCTGGGCGGTTCGAAGATGAAGCCCGAGGAGTTGGCAGCCTTCAAGCATGCCAAGGCCGACCCATTGACAGCCCCCGTTGCCGGACAGGTGTACTACGAGTTTTCGGGCGAGGGTGCCTGTGAGCCTTGTCTGGAGCCGTTCATCGGTCAGAAGTATAAGGAAGGCGACACCTACTGCTACATCCAGGCTCCCTGGGGCGAGATCGTTCCCATTCCTGCCTGTCTGGGCGGCAAACTCGTCGAGGTGGCAGCCAAGCAGGGCGCCAAGGTGCGCCGTGGCGACAACCTGGGATGGATTGAGAGGGAAGGTTAACGGTTATTGGTTAACGGTTAATGGTTATGGACTATCAAGCCATTATAGATAAGTATTACCCTGCGGACGATGCGCTCCGCAGGGTTTTATTACAACATAGCCGTCAGGTGGCTGACCGTTGCCTGCAAATCGTCAGGAAACACAAGGAATTGCCTGTCGACGAGCAGTTCCTGGAAGAGGCAGCTATGTTGCACGACATTGGTATCTTTCAATGTGATGCTCCCAGCATTCACTGTCACGGTCAGGAACCCTACATCAAGCATGGTCCCATTGGGGGCGATTTGTTGCGCCAGGAGGGCTTTCCGCGCCATGCCCGCGTGGCAGAACGCCATACGGGAACGGGGCTTCCCGGCTATGAACCCGAGACCTTAGAGGAACAGATTGTGTGCTATGCCGACAAATTCTATTCCAAGTCGAGTCCAGACCGCGTGCGGACGGTGGCCGAAACAGCACAGTCGCTGGAGAAATTCGGACACCAAGGCGTGCAGAAATTCCTGGAGTGGGCCAGAGTGTTTGAGTAAGAATTAAGAATGAAGAATGAAGAGGAAAGGTAAAAAAGTAAGAAAGTAAAAGGTAAAAAGGTTAAAAAATATAAGGTGGAAGTAAATTCTTCACTCTTCACTCTTCACTCTTCACTTTTTTTACTACCTTTGCAGCCGTGAGAAGAAAAACGCTCATATTTCTATCCTTTTTTGTCATCGTTTTTATGGTGGCAGAAGTGCCTCGGTTGCGCTTTCCCCAAGGTGGAGAGCGTTGCGATTCTATTCCTGAGGACAGCGTTCCTGAGGACACGATTCCCGTGAGGAAAGCCCCCCTCCCCGCATTGCTGAAGGATACCGCCAAGGCCGACTCGCTGAAGCTGGATACGGCCAGCATGGATTTATTGCAGAAAGCCATCTGGCTGCACAATAAGCTGATTGATGACTCGCTGCGTGCCGACTCGCTGAACCGCCAAAGGAAGAACGGTATCGATGCTCCGGTGGAGTATTCGGCAGAAGACTCGATGGTCTACATGGGCGACTCGAAGCTGGCTTATCTGTATGGTAAGTCGCATGTGAAATACGAGAACATGGATTTGTCGAGCGACCAGATTTACATGTCGATGGACTCCAGTCTGGTGCATGCTACGGGTTCGCGCGACACGACAGGAAAGAAGTTTGGCACTCCCGTATTCAAGATGGGTAATGACACATATGAGAACGACACGATGGCCTTTAACTTCAAGACGAAGAAGGGACTCATCACCAATGTGTATACGCAGCAGGATGAGGGTTATATGACGTCGGAGATTTCGAAGCGTGACGCCGACGGCAATATGTATCTGTATCACGGACGCTACACCACCTGCGACCAGCCTCACCCCGACTTTTATTTTGCCATGTCGCGTGCCAAGGTGCGTCCGGGCAAGGATGTGGTGTTCGGACCGGCTTATCTGGTGGTTGCCGACGTGCCGCTGCCGCTGGCAATACCCTACGGCTTCTTCCCGTTTACGCAGAGCTATTCGTCGGGATTCATCATGCCAACCTATGGTGACGAGACCTCGCGAGGTTTCTATCTGCGCGATGGCGGTTACTATTTTGCCATCAGCGACAAGATGGACCTGAAGCTGATCGGTGAGATTTATACCAAAGGGTCGTGGGGCGTCTCGGGAGCATCGAACTATCGTAAGCGCTATCGTTACAACGGCTCGTTCTTTGCCAGTTACCAGAGTTCGGTGACGGGCGACAAGAACATGCCTGACTATTCGAAGACGACGAGTTTCAAGGTTCAGTGGTCGCACCGTCAGGATGCCAAGGCTAACCCCTACAGTTCGCTGTCGGCCAGTGTGAACTTCGCCACATCGAACTATGAGCCGAACAACCTGACGTCGATGTATAATCCCCAGTCGATGACTCAGTCGACGCGTACTTCTTCTGTCAGCTGGAGCACTAATTTCTCGAGCATTGGCATGAGTCTGAGTTCGACGGTGAACCTGAACCAGAACATGCGCGACTCAACCATCCAACTGACGCTGCCCGACCTGAATATCAGCATTTCGCGTTTTTATCCCTTTAAGCGTAAGAATGGGGTCGGCGATGAGCGCTGGTATGAAAAAATCTCAATGCAGTACACGGGTCACTTAACCAACAGCATTGATACGAAGGAGGATAAGTTGCTGAAGTCGAGTCTGGCCAAGGACTGGCGAAATGGTATGGATCATCGCATTCAGACTGCAGGTAGTTTTACGCTGTTTGGCTATCTGAACCTGAACCCCAGCTTCAATTTCAATGACAAGATGCTGACTCGGAAGCACATTCGTTCGTGGGATGTGGACCAACAGAAGGAGAAGGTAGACACGGTACAGGGATTCTATAACATGTATGACTGGGACCTGAGTCTGTCGGCATCGACCAAGCTCTATGGTTTCTATATTCCTAATCGCAAGATCTTCGGCGATAAGATCGACCGCATCCGTCACGTGTTCACGCCGACTGTCAGCTTCAGCTATGCACCCAGCTTCGGTTCTGCGCGCTATGGCTATTACGACACGTATCTGAAGACCGATGCTGAGGGTAACACGTCTCTGGTAGAATATTCACCTTATACCGGTACACTCTATTCTCCGCCCAGCAAGGATATGCGAGGCTCCATGTCGATGTCGATTTCGAACAATATCGAGATGAAATACCGTAACAAGGAAGACTCGTTGGTGAAGGTGAGCCTGATTGATGAGTTGGGCGCGTCGATGTCGTATAACTTTGCTGCCAAGGAGAAGCCTTGGAGTGATTTGAGCACGACGCTGCGATTGAAGTTGAGCAAGAGGTATACGTTCAACCTCAGTGCCGTCTTCGCTACCTATGCCTACGAAGCTGACTCCGTGGGAGCCACACCTTACGTCGGTAACCGGACGGAGTATAGCAAGGGTCGCTTCGGCCGTTTTCAGGGTATGTCGCAAAACCTGAACTATACCCTTGACAACACCAAGGTCAGCAATTTCTTTAAATGGCTGCGTGGCGAGAAAGTCGACAAGAAGAAAGACAAAAAGAATGATAATGACGACTACGACACTGGTGTGGATACGAACATCGACAACACGATGGAGGCCGCTAAGCATGGTGCTGAGAAGGGAGAAAGCGATATGGCTGAGACGGACGAAGACGGATACATGCAGTTCTCGATGCCATGGTCGCTCAGCATTGGCTATGGTATCACGATGCGTGAAAATACCAGTGGCACATTCAATTATGACACGATGCGCTATCCCTATAGCTTTACGCAGAACCTGAATATCTCGGGTAACATTCGCCTGTCGGAAGGTTGGAATATATCGTTTTCGTCGGGTTATGACTTTGAGAACAAGAAGATCTCGATGACGACGGCTTCATTGTCGCGCGACTTGCACTGCTTCAATATGTCGTGTCAGGTAGTGCTGGCACCTTATACCAGTTATAACTTCTCGTTCCGATGCAATGCCGCCACGCTTACCGATGCTTTGAAATACGATAAGCGCAGCGGTTATTCAAATGCCGTCCAGTGGTATTAAGCTTTGAACATTGAACATTAGGTTATGAGCCGAACAGGGCGTCGAGCGACTCCTGTTCGCCTACAATCCAGATGATGTCACCCTCTTCGAACGGACGGTTCGGATTGACGGGAGTGAGGTTCTCCTTACCTTCTTCCATTCCGATGACCATACAGCTATAGAGGTTGCGGATGCCGCTATCCTTCAGATTCTTTCCAATGAACGGACTGCCCTCGCCAATGATGAGCTGGCGCAGCTTCATTTCGCGGTTCTCCAAATCGAAATCCTCGCCAATAACCTCTGTCTTAATGGCATTGGAGAACTTTGCCACCTGTTCGTCACTACCAATGACCTGCAGTCTGTCGCCAGGGAAAATGACGTAGTCGCCATCAGGAATATTCAAACGGAAGTTGGCACGCAGGATGCTGCTCACATGAATGCCGTATTTGCGGCCCAGATTCAGTTGTTTCAGCGTGCTGCCCATCCATTGTGAGTTCATGGGCACGTCGAAATCGGCAATATGGATATCACGATCCAGCAGGCGTCCTTCATAGAGCGGTCGTTTTTTGCCATGCACCTGTGCCTCGATATCGCGCGAACGCAGGTTCAGCATAAACAGGCGCTCCAGTTTGATGCTGCGTTGCTTGACAGTTCGCGACAACACGATAAGTGCCACAACCATCAGCCCGATGGTAATCATGATGGCATTAGTCAGATGCCACAGTCTGTTGCAGATGAGGAAGATGAAGGTCACGGCTATGAAGACGCGTACCAGAATGGTGAACAACAGGGGCAGACGGTTGCGGTTGCTCTCGTTCCACAGCGCTTTCCATTCTTCCGAGCGGTTTTTCTTCATGACCATAGCCCGCAGGAATGGCGATATAAACAGTATTGTCAGCAAGCCGATAATGATATTTCCCCATATGAGCAGGGTGTCGCCAGGCAGCAGTTTGTGTATAAACGGCAACCCGAAGGTGAGCATCACGGCGATGGTAGCTGCTGACAATATGGAGTAGATCAGGGTGTTTACTGCCATTTGTGTCAGCAACTGCTTCCATTTGCTCTTCTCCGTTGTGTTTGGACGGCTCATGCTGAGATGGTTCAGTAATTTGATGAAGCGCGAGGGCAATCGGTGCTCTATGGCGTTGTATGCCGGCGTAGCCAGACGTATCATATATGGTGTCAGGAAGGTTGTAATGACTGATACTGCCACCACCACGGGGTATAGGTATTCGCTGATCACTCCCAGCGACAGTCCCAACGATGCAATGATGAACGAGAATTCACCAATCTGTGCCATCGAGAATCCGCAGCGCATGGCAGACCTCAGACTCTCGCCGGCCAACATGAATGCGATGGAACCGAAGATGGCCTGTCCCACCAGAATGGTTAGCACCAGCATGAGGATGGGCAAGGCATAGTCGACCAGAATTTGCGGGTCGACCAGCATACCTACTGATACAAAGAAGATGGCTCCGAAGAGGTTCTTTACTGGTTCCACCAGTTTTTCGATATGTTCTGCCTCGATGGTCTCTGCCAGGATGCTGCCCATGATGAACGCACCGAAAGCCGACGAGAAACCTACCTTCGTCGAGAATACCGCCATAGCACAACACAGTCCCAGCGACACGATGAGCAGTACTTCGTTGTTGATCAGTCGGCGAACACGGCGCAGAAATTCCGGTACAGCAAAGATACCCACCACGAGCCACAGCACCAGAAAGAATCCGATCTTCATTACTGAGCCTAGCATCTGGCCTCCGTCGGGGTCGTTGCCACTGGCTATGGCGCTTAGCATCACCATCATCACGATGGCCAGTATGTCCTCCAGAATCAGTACCGACATGACTAGTCCTGCAAACTGCTGCTGGCGCAGTCCCAAATCGTCAAAAGCCTTATAGATAATCGTCGTAGAGCTCATGGCCAACATACCTCCGAGGAATATGCAGTCCATCTTCGGCCAGTGAAACAGCTGGCCAACGCAGAGCCCAAGCATCGACATGCAGAAGATGATGGTGATGGTCGAGATAATCGGCGAGGCACCCATTTTCAGAATCTTCTTGAACGAAAAGTCGAGACCTAGCGAGAACAGTAGGAACATTACACCGATGTCGGCCCATAGTTGTACGTTGTCCGTATCCACAATCGATGCTGTATATGGCATGTGCGGGCTCACCAGGAAGCCTGCTACAATGTAGCCCAGCACCAATGGTTGTTTCAGACGCTTGAAAATCAGTGTCACGATGCCTGCCGACATCAAGATATACGCCAAGTCATTAATAAGTTCAGGAATCTCTGACATGTTGTTTTTTATATTTTATTCTTAATTTACCATTTCGTCGTAAAGAGACTGGGTGAGATAACTAGTGAGAACCAGCCCCAGCGGGCATATTTGCTGCTATTGCCTTGTTTCAGACGTTCCATGGTCTCCGTACCCACCATAAAGGTATATCCCGCTGTGAGCGAGATGTCTTTTGTGAACTGGTAGCTGGCTTGCAAGTCGAAGCTGTGGCCCAGTGTGCGATTGAGACCTTCAAGGTTGGTGGCAACAGCCAGATAATGATAGTCGAAACTGCATTTCAGCTTATCAGTGGGGTTGCCGAAAATACCCACGAAGGCATTCTGTAAACCAGGTGTGAAGCCCTGTGTGTAAGCACTCTCATAGAAATAGTCCATCATACCATAGAATTTGTTCTTCGAACCGAAAAGCGGGTTGAACCCCCTTTCCTTATCATGGTATACCATTCCTATGCTTCCTCCATAGATGACGGGGACATAGTCGTCACCGCTCAGGTAATCGTAACCCGCCTTAAAGCCATAGCAATCGGTGGGAGTGACAGTAGCTTTCACACTGGCCATCCAGGCATCAATCTCTTTACTAGACATGCTGCCGTTTACATCTTGGCCCGTCTGACGGTAGTACGATCCTTCGAGTGCCAGGTGCTTGGGGTGATAGTTCACGTAGCCGCCCCACATCTGTTGGTACTCTGTTCTGGGAAGATTGTTCTTATGGTCCGGAACGCCGGCTTGTAGACCAACATTCATGAAAAGCAGCGAGACTCCCAGTGGGAATTTGGGCACATCGTAGTGGTACCATACGGTCTGCATGGTTTTATAGGGCTGTGCACCATTATAAAAATAGGTGCTTGAATATACATTCTCCGCGTTTTGGTTGTAGGCCAATATTGCGTGCACCGTATGGCCATGCCCTTCGTAACCTACACGAAGCACGTCGTGCGAAAGGGCCATCATGGCGAAGTCGTTGGGGCCAATGATGCGCTCGTCGTCATACGACAGCGCCACACGTCCAAATTGTGCAAAGAGTCCGTTACGGGCCGTCAACTTCACCCAACCCTCATAGAGTTTTAGCGCTGTGTTTCCACTGGTGCCCCAGACGGCCTTATTCTGAAGCGTAGCATGAGCCTGAATGCCCTGCCGCTCGTAGTCTACATTCAATCGGAAACGCCCCAACAGGAAATTCGAACGGTCTTCCGGTTTCTTGTCCATGTCGCCAGTCCTCGGCAGTCCTCCAGCGCATGTCTCGCCATGCGTCAGGAAGTTCATGCCGACGCTGAGCTTGTTCTCCTTGTCCAGCGAGTCGACCTGAGCAAACATGCATGGTGATGTCGCCAACAAGGCAATCACCGCCAGAGCTTTCCTTAACAGCAGACCGTCCATCTTTATTCGAACTCGAAGATGTTGAGGAACCCTGTGAGTTTAAAGACGTTCTTGATGTCGTCGTTCACGTTACGCAATACGACACGGCTTCCCTTCGCCATTGTGACTTTCAGGATGTTGATAAGAATACGCAAACCGCTGGAGGCAATATATTCCAGGTCCTTGCATTCGAAAACCACTTCCTTGCCTTCGTTCTTGTAGAGCTCTTTCAATACTTCCTCGGCCTCATTGGCTGCCGCGGTGTCCATCTCTCCTTCTAACGTGACAACGTATTTGCCGTCGATTTCTTTAATTTCTGTATTCATCGTATATCATGTTTAATGTTTAATCTTTAATGTTTAATGTTTAATCTTTAATGTTTAATCTTTTTCATCAGTGTCAATATGTTTCGCCCCTCTATGCGTTCGTAATTGATACTGTCCATCAGTTCACGTACCAGGAGGATGCCCAGTCCGCCAACCTGTCGCTCCTCAGCCGATAACGTGATGTCGGTTTTCTCTTTCGTCGTGGGGTCGAAGGGCTTGCCGGCATCGATAATCTGGCAGTGCAGGGTATTGCCGTCAGACGCTATTTTGATGGTGACGTTACCCTCTGTGCCAGTGGGATAGGCATAGTTGATGACGTTGACAACCGCTTCTTCAATAGCAAGTCGCAACTGGCGGCCCAGCGATTTCTGGATATCCAGTTTCTCTGTCACCGATTTCATGAAACTGCTGAAGCGTGCCACTTCGTGGACATCGTTCTTCAGCGTCAGGGTCTCGGCGAAACTGCTTTCAAACTGCTTGGGCATGTAGCGAATAGCAAGCATCGTCAGGTCGTCACTCTGTTCTACACCACCCACAAAGGAGTGTACTTCAGAATGCATCTTTTCCAACAGCTGTCTCGGGGCCAGGCCTGCGGAATTGTTCAGGGAACTCATCATACGGTCTGCTCCGAATTGTTTGCGCTGTTTGTTCATGGCCTCGGTCACTCCGTCGGTATAGAGGAATATCATAGAACCGTTTTCTAACGTTGTCTCCTGCATCTCATAGTTAAAGTCATCAAAGACTCCAATAGGCAGGTTGGGCTTGACGGGCAGTTCGGTAGCCAATTCTTCATTCAGAATGACCGGCGCATCATGTCCTGCATTGCAATAGCAGAAATGTCCTGTGGGCAGGTCAAGAATTCCAATGAACAGCGTGACAAACATATTTGATTCATTGCCCTCGCAAGCAGCTCCATTGATGGCCCTCATGATGTTTGCAGGATTGCTTTGGTGAGTAGAGATGGCACGGACCCATGTGTGTATGACAGCCATGAGTATGGCAGCAGGCACGCCCTTGCCGCTGACGTCGCCAATACAGAAGAACAGCTTTTCGTCGCGGACAAAATAGTCGAACAGATCGCCGCCGACTTCTCGCGCTGGCAACAGGAATCCGTAGATGTCAATATCATCCCGTTCGGCTGGCATCTGCTTCGGCAACATCTGCATCTGGATATTGCTGGCAACATGCAACTCATTGTCAATACGGTCCTTTTCCTTCTGGGTCTTCTTCAGTTTGCTGTTGTTCTTGATGAAATACCTGATAATGAATCCCAGCACAATCAAACCAGCCAGTGTTGTCAGCAGAATGGTCCGGTGCATCTGTCTGAGCGGGCCGAAGACCTCATCGTCATAGCATACCACAGCAATCTGCCAGTCGGGTTTCTCCTTGATGGAGGCATAATAGATATACCCCTTCGCATGGTCTTCCGGGTCGCGGAATGTGGCAATCTTGCACCTGCCATTCTTGCTCGTTTTCTTGGTTACGCTACTGTCGTTAATGACGCTGACGATATGTTTCACGTCTCTTGCATCTACAATATCGGGGTTTGGACCGGCGATCAGCTGTCCATCCTTGGTCAACAGCAAATCGAACGATGACTCGTAGATGTGTCTGTGGTTCAGCGTATCACCCAGCATTCTGGTCGAAACATCCAGTCCGAACACGGCCACGACATGCTTCGGCTTGTCATGAATGGGAACGGAGTAACTCACCAGTTCCAGTCCGGTAAACCGGTCATGGTAAGGGTCAAACCATAATGGGGCATCCGTCGACAGCACTTTGTTGAATGGCACAGAGTGCGTGTAGTCGATATCTGGGCCAATCACGTGTCGTCGGATGGTTCCGTGGTCCCAATAGCAAAAAGGTTCAAACAGTCGTCCCTTCTCAGGATAATAGTCGGGCACGAAGGCAATCCAGCAACCGACAAGGTTAGGATGCGACCTGAGCACTCCCTCCATGATTCCAAACATGGAGTCTGGCATGGCGATGTTCCGTTCCATCTCCCACAGGTGGCCCATCAGCGAGTTCTCGGAAAGGTTCAGAGAATTCTTAACCACCATGGCCTTCATGGTGAGCTCAGTCTCTGCGCGCTTTTCCAACTCGTTGGCCATCATCCCATGGAAATAGTAGAATTGAACGCCGGAAATCAGCTCCAGAGCGATGGCTGCGAAAATGATATTCAGGACAACCTTGTTCTTCAACATGAAAGTCATAGGACGGAATGCCATCTAATCTCTCAACTCTAATCTTTCAACGTTCAATGTTCAATCATTATATTTTGCCGTTATCTCGCAAATCTTGACGATGACCTGCATGGCCTTTTCCATTGACTGGATGGGTACGAACTCGTAAGGACCGTGGAAATTAATGCCACCGGCAAAGATGTTGGGGCAAGGGAGACCCTTGAACGACAACTGGGCACCGTCCGTACCACCGCGGATGGGCTTCACCTTGGGAGCCACGCCGCATTCCTGCATGGCGCGCAGCACCAGGTCGATGACGTGCATCTGGTCGTCAATCTTTTCCTTCATATTGTAATACTGGTCCTTTACGACGGCCGTCACCGTTCCTTCACCGTATTTCTCGTTCATCGCTGCTACGCAGTTTTCGATGAAACGCTTGCGGTCCTCGAAAGTGTCGCGGTCGTGGTCGCGGATGATGTACGACATCGTGGCCTGTTCGATATTGCTTTGAATGCCCAGCAGATGGTAGAACCCCTGATAGCCCTCGGTGGTCTCGGGTGTCTCGTCCTCGGGCAGCATCTTGGCTAACTCCGCAGCCAGCGCGTTGGCATTCACCATCTTGCCCTTGGCGTAGCCTGGATGCACGCTAACGCCCTTGATGGTAATCTTCGCAGAGGCGGCATTAAAGTTCTCAAACTCCAGTTCACCTACGTCGCCACCGTCCATCGTATAAGCCCACTGACAACCGAATTTCTCTACGTCGAAATGGTGGGCACCCATGCCGATCTCCTCGTCGGGGTTGAAGGCAATGCGTATCTTGCCGTGCTTAATCTCCTTATGTTCCTGCAGATAGACCATTGCCTGCACGATTTCGGCAATACCCGCCTTGTCGTCGGCTCCAAGCAATGTGGTGCCGTCGGTCACGATCAGGTCCTCGCCAACGTGCTGCAACAGCTCTGGAAACTTCTTCGGACTCGACACAATACCCTCTGACAGCAGGATGTCGCTTCCGTCGTAATTCCTCACAATCTGGGGCTTGATGTCGGCTCCCGAGCAGTCGGGGCTGGTGTCGTAGTGCGAGATGAAGCCTATCACGGGCACATTCTCCTTCGTGTTGGCCTTCAGCGTGGCATAGATATAGCCTTGCTCGTCCAGCTCCACATCGTCCAGACCTTCGCGCTCCAATTCTTTTTTCAGGTATTCAGCAAATATCAGTTGCTTACTGGTACTGGGTACAGTAGTGCTCTCTTCGCTCGACTGCGTGTCGAACTTCGTATAGTTCAAAAACCTTTCAATAATATCCATAATCCTGTTTTATGTTAATATGGATGCAAAATTAATAATAATTGAGGAAAATACCAAATTTTATTTGAACTTTTGCTAGTTTCATGGAAAATGATTACTTTTGCAGCGTCAATCAATACTCAACAACAATACAACTATGACATTCCAAGAATCCACAGCAGCACTGAACGAACTTCGTCGTGACTGCGCCAAACAACAGAAAAAAGGTTTACACTTTATCCTCGCCTCCATCTTCATCTGGGCCGCCGTATGGATAGTGCATCTCGCCGCTCTGCCCATCGAGACGAAGAATCTCCTGACGTTCTGTGTGGCTTGTCCGCTGCTGCCGTTGGCTTGGATGATTTCAAAACTCATAAATGTCGACTTTCAGGGCAAGAGTAATCCCCTTACGTCATTAGGCCTACTCTTCTCGGTAAACCAAATTCTTTACATTCTTATTGCCATGTGGGTGTTCAGCGCCGTACCCGAGAAGATGCTCATGGTCTATGCCATGATTTTCGGAGCCCACCTGTTGCCTTACAGCTGGGTCTACCAGTCGAAGAGTTACATGCTGATGTCCATCCTTGTGCCCATCCTGGCACTCGTCGTGGGCCTTATAGCCCAGCCCCATGTGCTGGCCGGCATCATGTTCGGCCTCGAAATCGCCTTCTCCATAGCCTTGGTCGTGGAAAACAAAGCTTTGGAATCGTAACTGAGCTTAGTCATTTTTCTGCATCATTATTTGGTTATTAATGAATAAGTTTGTACTTTTGCACCATTAATTACAAATATAAGGAATGAAAAAGATTGTTTTGATAGCAACAGCATTGTTGCTTTGCGTGAGTTCAAAAGCCCAGAATGCCGTGGGCAGCTGGAGCCTTCAGCCCAAGGCTGGTATTAATCTGGCAACGATGACGAACGACGACGACGCAAAGATTCGTGTCGGACTTGTGGCTGGTGCCGAACTGGAATATCAGGCATCATCGTTGCTCTCAATTTCAGCGGGTGCCCTCTATTCTCAGCAGGGAGCCAAAGCTAAAGTTGAAGGTATCGACGGAACCATCAAGATGGACTATGTGAATGTGCCGATTCTGGCAAATTTCCATGTGGCTCAAGGACTGGCCGTCAAGGTGGGCATACAACCAGGTTTCCTTATTAACGACAAGGTTGAAGTTTCGGCAAACGGTGTTTCTGCTGAGGTGGAATTGAAGGAATCCTATCGTGCACTTGGTGTCGATGTAGACATACCCTCTGTGGATTTCGCAATACCTCTTGGTGTGTCTTATGAGTATAGCCATGTCGTCTTGGATGCACGCTATAACTTCAGTCTGACGAATGCCATCTCTGTTCTCGGAGAGTCAACCAAACACAGCGTGTTACAGATAACGCTTGGATATAAGTTTTCATTATAAATTGTGGCCCCTTTGCCGTTTTTAGTCCGTAGGGAGCGAACTCTCAGTACGTCCCGTACGTACTGGCAGTCCGCAGGGACGGACTAATATTCGGAAGACGGCAGAATCATTGAACCTTGTCCTTATCCTGCTGTAGCTTTTGGTCAGCAAGGAAATCCTTGTGAAGCTGTTTTTCCAATTTTCCTTTTTCCCGCTGTTTGAGATAGTCCTCCAAGACTTCCACCTTTCCTGTTAGTTTGCGGTTGGGTTCGTAAAAATCCAACAGTGCCTTGATTGCCTTTACGAAAAGAGGCTCGTCCAATTGCTTCACTTTCTCTGTCAGACAGTAATAGGATGCGGCAGCAATAAATGCTGTGAAATATGGCATAGACTCTTGTGAGAGTGCTAACGTGCTTAATTTTTCTCCAATAGCGATATTTACATCCTCCGATGCGACTACCCCATTCACAACCACATCATCCTCATCGGTGATGCGGGCGGTTTCCCCAACCGACTGACTGCCGAAGGTCTCTATTACGCTTTCCTCACGGCCAGCCATGCCGCCGCCGCATACACACCTACTTGGGCTGAATACATATTGATACAAGCCCCAGCCTTAAGCGGTAAAGTCACAGTACTTGGCACAAGGAAGGTTGGCGATAAATCGTATATGATTCTGAGATTGTCCGACCTCCGCTTTGATGCCATTGACCACTCTTGCGTCTATTCAATAAACGGAACTGTCGAATACGAAATTTGGGACATTCAACAGGAATGACCAAAGACTCAAAAAAACAAATAATCCTGCACTTTTTTGGTGGTTTAGGAATTAGTTCGTACCTTTGCATGTCCAACGATGTTTTACAAATAAAAACGCAGATTATGACTCATAGTATTGCAATAATCATTCTGACAATCACGTTGCTGGCAGCGCCTGTCCGCGTGTCGGCAGGAAAGACGGTGACCGTTTCGGCAGGAAACCTGCAAAGCTTGTTTGACACATACGACCTGACTTATGAGCGTGACCTGACACTGGAAGGCACGATTAACGGCTCGGACGTGAGGGTGTTGCGTAAATGGGCTAATTCCCAAAGGACGCTGAATCTCTCGGATTGCCGGATTGTGGCGGGCGGAGATCCCTACTACGAAGACTATACAACGGAAGACGACGTCATCGGTCCCTATATGTTTGCCGACAAGGAGTTTAAGAGTCTGGTGCTGCCCAACACGCTGAAGAAGATTGGCGACTATGCCCTCACCTTCTGTGGCGACAGTCTCGTCTTTCCGCCTACGCTGACGTGGATAGGCGACCATGCCATCACCAAGAACCTGTTTAAGCGGCTGCATATTCCTGCCACGCTCGTGCACATCGGCAATGGCGCCCTGAACGGAAACATCAGTCTGGAGGATGTGACCATAGACGAAGGCAACCCGGAATTCGTGCTGGAGGACGGCTATCTGTACACCCGCGACCACACCCGTCTGCTGTCCTACTTCGGGCCTATCGGCACGCGGGCAGAAAGCTTTACCATCCGGCCTGAAGTGAAGATTATCGACGACAAGGCCTTCAACTACCACCGCAGCTACAACATCACACTCAATGAGCAAGTGGAGTATATCGGCGAAGAGGCCTTCAAATATGTGCTTCACGACATGGCTCCCCATCAGAAAAAACTGGTCATCCCCAACTCGGTTACCTATATCGGTGCCTTTGCCTTTGAGAATTGCTATATGGACGAGGTCATCATCTCTGACAATGTGGATTATCTGCGTGAAGGAACCTTTCGAACCTGCTTTATAGACAAGATTCACCTGCCGGTGAATTTGAAGCATATAGGAAAGTATGCATTGAGCAACAATCTTATGCATGATCTCGTACTGCCCGATGGTATAGAGAGAATAGAAGAGCGCTCGCTCGTCGGGCTGAATGTGAAAAAGCTGGTGATTCCGAAGAGCGTACCTCTAATTGAGGAATTTGCTTTCTATGGTATCTCTGCAGACACTATCGACATCCAGGCTCCAGTCGACACTATACCCAAGGCCGCTTTCTACAGCAGCCAGTCGCTGGTAAAACTCATCCTGCCACCGACCGTCAAGCGTATAGGACAATCGGCTTTCTACGAGTGTTACCGTCTGAAGGACTGCAAATTACCTGACGGACTGGAAGAAATCGGCCCATGGGCACTGGCTGGCGCAGACTACATGAAAGAGTGGCACATACCAGCCTCGGTACGCAAGATAGAAAATGCAGCCTTTGCCGTTCCCAATTTCTCGTCGCACACGGTCTATATGTATTCGCAGGAACCGCCAGCAGAAACCGATGCTCAGGCCTTCAAGGACTGGACAATGCAGGAGTCGGTGCTCTACGTTCCCCAAGGTTGCATTGAGCATTATCAGCAAGCCCCATGGAACACTTTCGGGGAGATTCGTGAGTTCGAGGCGACCAGCGTCAAATCCATTCCCTCTGCTTCTGACGATATGGAGCAACGCAGTTTCGATTTAGGCGGACGTCCCGTCTCCGACAGCCATCACGGTCTGCGCATTGTGATGACTCCCAACGGGACTAAAAAGGTCGTCAAGTAAATTCCTGGTATTTGTATGAATGGTTTTATTCATGGTCTGACGACTGTTCCGGTTATCCTGTTGTAGCACCTCGTCAGGAAACCGGGGAAGTTGTTGCAGAGGAATCGTAACAGCCAGAGGCCGGTTTTGCTATAGAAGAAACGGGCCTCCCAGAGCTCTTTCTTCTTGTGGGCAAACACCTTGGCGTTGACTTCGGCAAACGGTCGTCCGCTGGTGATGGCCTCGGCGGCATGGCTGGCCGTGAGGAAAGCGTAATAGAGCCCTTCGGCCGTCAGTCGGTTGGGGAACCCGCCCGCATCGCCGATGAGGATGATGTGGTTGTGAATGGGGTAGTCGCAGCTGCGGGGAATGAAGGCTCCCTTGGGTTTCAGGTCGGGACAGCCCATTTGGTTGAGTACCTGACGGAACCGCTGGGGCGTGGCATTCCCGTCGCCAAAGCCTTGCACGTCGCAGGCTTCGTTGGGGAAACAGTAATAATAGCCCTGCTCGTAAGTCTTCGAGACGTTGATGACGATGGCATTGTCGGGCGACTTCGGTCCATACTGCTCCATCCACAGGAAACCATGATCCGACTGGGGATTTAGGTGTTTTCTGACCCTGCTGTTGGCACCGTCGGCACCCACCAGATACTCGCAGGCCACCTGTCTGCCAGACTTCAGTGTCACGATGATTTGTCCGTCCTTCTCTTCAATCAGGTCCAGTGCATCATTGGCGAAAGCACCTCCGCTATTCTGGTATTCCTGCAGCAGTTGGGCATCAAACTCGCGGCGCTTCACGATGCGTAGCTCCTGGTTCATGTGCAGGTCGAACACTTGTTTGCCTTCGACCAGCAGCTTCAATCGGTTTACGCTGTTGTAGTCGTAGTGAAAAGTAGGCAGCAGGCTGTTGAGCAATTGGCAGGAACGGGGTGTCAGTCCGCCGCCACAAATCTTGTCGCGTGGAAACACGGCACGATCAATCAACAAGCAGTCAACGTTCTGCTTCTTCAACAGCAGTGCGCACGTGCTTCCCGCCGGCCCTGCACCAATTATCAAAACCTTTACTTTTTCCATGAGATTGCAAAGGTAGTCCTTTTAAATGAAGAATGAAGAATGAAGAATGAAGAATTTGCTTCCGCACTTCTCTATTTAACATTTTTTACCTACTTCAACACTTATTCTTCACTCTTCATTCTTCATTCTTCATTTTTCTTTGTATCTTTGCAGCATCAAATACATAATCAAATCAATTAAAAATTACAACTATGGGTATTATTTATTCTTTAATTATTGGATGTCTGGCAGGTTTTTGTGCCGGTAAGTTGATGAAGGGTGGTGGTTTTGGCATCATCATGAATATCGTGTTGGGACTGTTTGGCGGTGCCCTCGGTGGCTGGCTGTTTTCTATGCTGGGCATCGAGTGGGGTGGTGTGCTAGGCCAGCTTGGCACAGCAATTATCGGTGCCGTTGCCATCCTGTGGATTGCCTCTTTCTTTAAGAAGTAGGCAAAAATGACAACTGACAACCTAAGACTATGAAAAAAAGAATGCTTCTAGGCATGGCAGTCCTGATGATGGGTCTGCATGCCGGCTGGGCTCAGAAGAGCATCGTGATACTGTACGAGAACGACGTGCATTGCGGCATTGACGGCTACCAGAAGATGGCCGGACTGCGCGACGCCATCAACAAGTCGGATACGGCATACGCCGCTGTGGTTTGTTGCGGTGACTTCCTGCAGGGTAATACTACGGGAGCCATCTCGAAGGGACAGTACATCATCGACATCATGAAATGGATGGACTACGATGCTGTGACGCTGGGTAACCACGAGTTCGACTACGGCATTCCGCGTATGAGAATGCTACTGGATCAGCTGAACGCTCCCATTGTGAGTTGCAACCTGTATGACGTAGCTGACCATCAGCTCGTGTATTTGCCGTACATCATCAAGCAGTTTGGTGACAAGAAGGTGGCTTTCATCGGTGCCACGACACCCGAGACGATGCTGCTGGAGGCTTATGCGTTCTACGATACCAACGGCGGACTGGAATACGACCTGAGGCCGAAGACGTTCTACCAGCAGGTGCAGCAGATGGTGGACGACGCCCGTGCCAAGGGCGCCGACTATGTGGTGTTGCTGTCGCATGTCGGGGAGACGACGCAGTCGATGGGCTTCAACTCGCATCTCTTGGTGAATAACACCCGTGGCATCGATGTGGTGTTGGATGGACATTCGCACGAGATTTTCGAGGATGCCAAGGCCACGAATCTGGATGGCAAGCAGATTACTGTGACCCAGACGGGCACGCAGTTTGAACGAATTGGCAAACTGTTGATTACCCCCGACGGACACATGACGACGAAACTGCTGATGCCTGCCGATATTCCATACGTGAATGCCCGAGTGAAGGCTGCTACGGACAGTATCCACAAACTGGTGGAGGCCGCTACGTCGAAGGTGGTGGCACACACGGACTATAGGCTGGTGGTGAGTGACGAGAATAAGCAGTGGATTGTTCGCGGACGTGAAACTAATGCTGGTGACTTGGTGGCTGATGCTTATCGTAATGCCTTGAAGTCGGACATCGCTTTCGAAAACGGTGGCGGTATCCGTAACGACATCATGGCAGGCGACATCACCTATGGCGACGTCATTGGTATGCTGCCTTACGATAACACCTTGCGACGCATTGGCGTAACAGGAAAGCAGCTGAAGGAGATGCTGACCCGTTGTACGGCCTTGGTGCCTGTGCTGGACGGCAATTTCCCACAGTGCTCAGGACTGCGATTCACGATTCATTGCAAGAGCCATCAGGTCAGCAACATTGAGGTGCTGCAAGACGACGGTACGTATGCTCCGCTGGACGAAAACCATACGTATAGCGTGACGCTCACAGACTATAATCATCAAGGTGGTGGATTCTTTGAACTCTTCAAACCATGTCCTGTGCTGCAAGAGAGTTCCGTGCGCTACAACGAGGCGCTGTCGGATTATCTGACGAAAGTGCTGGGCGGCGACACAGGCAAAGCCTATGCGCAACCGCAGGGAAGAATTAAAATAGTGGAAGACTAACAAAAAAATCGCGGGGAGAAATCCTCGCGATTTTTGTTAGTCTTGAATCTGTGGATATTTCCTCGTCCAGCCGTCCCAGCGCAGGCGCATCACACCGAAGAACGCCTCGCCGAAGATGCCACCCGACATCTTGCTGGTGCCCTCGCGGCGGTTGACGAAGATGACGCTCACCTCCTTAATCTTAAAGCCAATCTTGTAGGCGGTGTACTTCATCTCAATCTGGAAACCATAGCCCTTAAAGCGGATTTTGTCAAGTTCGATAGTTTTCAGTACACGACGCTTGTAGCACTTGAAGCCCGCCGTAGTGTCGTGCACCTTGAAGCCTGTGACAATACGCACGTATTTCGAAGCGAAATAGGACATCAGCACGCGGCCAATGGGCCAGTTGACAACATTAACTCCACTGACGTAGCGTGAGCCGATAGCCACGTCGTACCCCTCGTCGGCACAGGCTGAATAGAGGCGCGGCAGGTCGTTGGGGTCGTGGCTGAAGTCGGCGTCCATCTCGAAGATGTAATCGTAGTTGCGTTCCAAAGCCCATTTGAAACCGGCGATATAGGCAGTGCCCAATCCCAGTTTGCCGCTACGTTCGAGGATGAAGAGACGGTCGGCGAATTCCTCCTGGCTCATCAGACCTTTTACGATGGCGGCAGTGCCGTCGGGCGAGCCGTCGTCGATAATCAGGATATGAAAACACTTTTCCAGCCCGAATACGGCCCGGATAATCTTCTCGATATTCTCCTTCTCGTTATAAGTAGGAATGATGACAATGCTGTCGCTTGCGTGCATAATGCTACTTTTTTTGTTTTCTGCGTGCAAAGATACAACTTTTTTTGTATCTTTGCAGCGAAATTCGTATGAAAATCGAAGAATTGCTGAAAATTTATGCCAAATCGCCCCAAGTGGGTGCGTTGGCAGAAACCTTGAGGAAAAAGTCGGTGAAGACCGTTTTCCTTGAGGGACTCATGTGTTCGTCGGCTCCGATGGCGTTTGGAAGTTTGGGGTTGAAAGGCAAACTTTCAACCACGCTATTCGTGATGCAGGATGCCGACGATGCCGGATATTTTTACCACGACCTGACGCAGTTGTTGGGTGAGGAACGGGTGCTGTTCTTCCCCAGCAGTTATCGCCGTGCCATCAAATACGGCCAGCGCGACAGTGCCAACGAAATCCTGCGTACAGAAGTACTGTCGAAACTTTCCCCTGATAGGGGACTGTCCCCGTTGCTCATCGTTAGCTATCCGGAAGCGCTGGCAGAACTGGTGGTGTCGCAGAAACAGCTGGGCGATCACACGCTGGTGCTGCAACAGGGTGAGACGATACAGGTGGACGATGTGACGTCGTTCCTGCGTGAGTTGGGTTTCCAAGAGGTGGACTACGTCTACGAGCCAGGACAGTTTGCCCTTCGCGGCAGCATCCTCGACGTCTATAGCTATAGCAGTGAACTGCCCTTCCGTATCGACTTGTTTGGCGACGACATAGACTCCATCCGTACCTTTGAGGTTGACACGCAGTTGTCGAAGTCGCGTCGTGAACAAGTGGAGATTGTGCCTGAGTTGGGTGTCACTGAAGAGAAGGTGTCGTTTCTGTCGTTCCTGTCCGACGAGGTGCTGCTCGTTGCCAAGGACTTCCGTTATGTGCAGGATGTCGTAGAGCAGACCTATCAGGATGGTTTTTCACAACAGGCATTGACAGAACGTCTGGAGGGAGCCACCGAGGTGGAACAGCACGATATCAGAATGCAGATGCAGCGTGACCTGCAGTTGGTGAGCGGGCCGCAGTTCAGTCGTGAGATGCTGCGTTTCAGAAGGGTGGAGATTGGTTCGCACCCGTCGTGTCCTCCCGATGCAACGCTGTCGTTCCATACGGCTCCACAACCCCAGTTCCACAAGAATTTCGAACTGTTGGAAGAGTCGCTGGAGCAGTATCTGGCTCAAGACTACCAGCTTTATATCCTGGCAGACAGCGTCAAGCAGTTGGAGCGCCTGAAGGATATCTTTGCCGAAAAGGGTACTGTCAGTTTTGAGCCTGTGCAGAAGACGCTCCATGCAGGATTCGTCGATAACGACCAGCGGATCTGCGTCTTTACCGACCACCAGATATTCGACCGTTTCCATAAGTATAACCTGCGTTCCGACAAGGCCCGAGGCGGTAAGGTGGCCCTGACGCTGAAGGAGATTCAGCAGTTTGAGGTGGGCGACTACGTGGTGCACATCGATCATGGTATCGGTAAGTTCGGCGGACTGGTTAGGATGCCCATTCAGAATTCCGGACATTCAGGAAAATCCGGAGAACCTGGATTCCAGGAGATGATAAAAATCCAGTACGACGGCGGAGGCACTATCTACGTCTCGATACATTCTTTATATAAGGTGTCGAAGTATAAGGCGCAGGATGGTGGCGAGCCTCCACGCTTGTCGCACCTGGGTACTGGGCAGTGGGAGCGCATGAAGGAGCGCACCAAGCAGAAGCTGAAGGACATTGCCCGCGACTTGATACAATTGTATGCGGCCCGTCGCCAGCAGAAGGGCTTTGCCTTCTCGCCAGACTCCTTCCTGCAACACGAACTGGAGGCAGGATTCCTCTATGAAGACACTCCCGATCAGTTGAAGGCCACTAACGACGTAAAGGCAGATATGGAGAAGTCGCGTCCCATGGACCGTCTGGTGTGTGGCGACGTGGGCTTTGGCAAGACGGAAGTCGCCGTGCGTGCTGCCTTCAAGGCTGCGTGCGACTCGAAGCAGGTGGCCGTGCTGGTACCTACCACTGTGTTGGCCTATCAACACTTCCAGACTTTCTCCAGCCGACTGAAAGACCTGCCT
Organism: uncultured Prevotellaceae bacterium; assembly: GCA_902764705.1. Lineage (GTDB taxonomy): Bacteria > Bacteroidota > Bacteroidia > Bacteroidales > Bacteroidaceae > Prevotella. Next base: position 22,881 of record CACWWZ010000001.1, read on the forward strand.
GTCCGTGTGGATTACCTGTCACGTGCCCGCAGTACCAAGCAGACGACGGCCATCCTGAAGGACCTTGCCGAGGGAAAGATAGACATTCTGATAGGTACGCATAAACTCATTGGTAAGAGCGTGAAATTCAAGGACTTGGGACTACTCATCATCGACGAGGAACAGAAGTTCGGTGTCTCGACGAAGGAAAAACTGCGTCAGATGAAGACCAACGTCGACACGCTGACCATGAGTGCTACGCCCATTCCCCGTACCCTGCAGTTCTCGCTGGTGGGAGCCCGCGACCTGAGCATCATACAGACACCGCCCCCTAACCGCTATCCCATTCAAACCGAGATACATACCTTTGGTGCAGAGGTGATTGCCGACGCCATCAATTTCGAGATGTCGCGCAACGGACAGGTGTATTTCGTCAATCCGCGCATCAACGACCTGCAGCGCATCAAGGAACTCATCAGCAAATATGTCCCTGATGCCCGTATCGCCGTGGGTCACGGGCAGATGAAACCTGAGGAACTGGAACAGATTATCGTCGACTTCCAGAATTATGACTACGACGTGCTGCTGTCGACAACTATCGTGGAGAACGGTATCGATATTCCCAATGCCAACACCATCATCATCAATGGAGCTCACCACTTCGGACTCTCCGACCTGCACCAGATGCGAGGCCGTGTGGGACGCGGCAACCGCAAGGCTTTCTGCTATCTGCTGGCACCGCCGTTGGCGGCACTGCCCGTAGAGAGTCGCCGGCGACTGGAGGCTCTCGAGCAGTTCAGCGACCTGGGTGCCGGTATCCATATCGCCATGCAGGACTTGGATATTCGCGGTGCGGGTAATCTGTTGGGCGCCGAGCAGTCGGGATTCATTGCCGACCTAGGTTACGAGACGTATGTGAAAATTCTGAATCAGGCTGTGGTGGAGCTGAGGAATGAAAATGTTATAACTGAGAACGGAGAACGGAGAACTGAGAGATATGATATGTCCAAGAGCGGAAAAAGTGCGAGAAATCAAGGCCTGCAAGGTAATCATACCTCTCAGTTCTCATCTCTCAGTTCTCACTTAGACTTCGTCGCCGACTGTACGCTCGACAGCGACCTGGAGATGTACTTCCCAGACCAGTACGTGCCGTCTGACTCGGAGCGTATGTTGCTCTACCGTGAGCTAGATGGCCTGCAGACTGACGAACAGCTGGAGGCCTACGGTAAGCGACTGGTAGACCGCTTTGGACCTATTCCTCATGTCGGTGAGGAACTGATGCGCGTCGTTACCCTCAGGCGATTGGGTAAGTCGCTTGGCTGTGAGAAGGTTATTCTGAAACAGGGGCGTATGACGCTGTTCTTTGTGTCGAACGTGGAAAGTCCCTTCTATCAGAGTGATGCCTTCGACCGTATCCTGTCGTTTGTGGCGCAGCATCCGCGTCGCTGCAATTTCCGCGAGGTGAACGGCAAACGTTCGATGGTTATCGGTAATATTGCGAGTGTGAAGAACGCTGTAGAATTGTTGTCATCCGTAAATAATGCTAAGAATTAGACGATAATTTGGAGATGTCAGAAAATATGCTTAATTTTGCCGCACAAAATATAGATAAGAGATATTAGATAATAGATAAGAGATATGAAGAGACTGATTGCATTATTGGCAATGGTGTTTTTGCTGGCTGGCGTGCAGTATGTACAGGCACAGGGCAAGCTGGCAGAAGATTCAATGGCATTGGAGGATGTCGAAGACACGACAGCCTTCGTGGCAGACTCCGCAATGGCTGTGCTGCAGGCCGACTTGTCGGATGAGGACGGCGAGATGATGGAAGAGGGCGGAGGACTGCACAAACAGCTGAAGCGTAAGTTCATCGAAGGCTCAGCGAGTTTCATGTCGCTGGTAGCTCTGGCCTTGGTATTGGGATTGGCGTTCTGCATCGAGCGTATCATCTATCTGACGCTGTCGGAGGTGGATACCAAGCGACTGATGAACGACGTCGATGCTAAGTTGCAGCAAAACGATGTCGAGGGTGCGAAGGAACTCTGTCGCGACACCCGTGGTCCCGTGGCGTCCATCTGCTATCAGGGCTTGCTGCACATCAAGGAGCCTTTGGAACAGATTGACCGTCAGTTGACGAATTACGGCATGGTTCAGATTTCAAAGATGGAGAAGGGTTGTACATGGATCCGTCTGTTTATCGCTGTGGCTCCCTCGTTGGGATTCTTGGGAACCGTGATTGGTATGGTGATGGCCTTCGACCGCATTGAGACAGCTGGCGACATCAGCCCGACGATTGTGGCTCAGGGTATGAAGGTGGCACTGATCACCACCATTTTTGGTATCATTGTGGCCATCGTGCTGCAGTTCTTCTACAACTATATCCTCTCTAAGATTGAGCACCTGACCTCACAGATGGAGGAAGGCGCCATTATCTTTATGGACTCTGTAACCCAACTAAAGACGCGCAACAATGGCTGATATGAGTAGTTATTTCCTGGCAGAAGTGATGCTGTGGTTGATGTATATCGCCATGGGAGTGGCTGTGGTGGCTACCATCGTCTCTGCCATCCGTTCGTTCTGGCTTAACAAATAGTATATATATCGTGAGGTTCCGTCGCAGACATAGGGACATTCCTGAGCTCAACACCACGTCGACAGCTGATATATCGTTCATGCTATTGGTGTTCTTTCTGGTCACCTCGTCCATGGACAGCGACAAGGGACTCGGACGCAAGATGGCGCCCCTTGATGAACAACAGCAGGAACAGGTGGACGTTAACCGCAGCAGTGTGTTGCAGATTCGTCTCGACGAGCGCGACTCGCTGTTCTGTGACGACCAGGCGGTAACCCTGACACAGTTGCAGCTGCAGGTGGAATCGTTTGTGGCAGCACAACAGACCGATCGCTATATCATTGCCGTAGAGACTGACCGCAAGACCAGTTACAATGCCTATTTCGAGATGCAGAATGCGGTGGTGGCAGCGTATCGTACATTACGTGATAAAATGGCCCAGCAGAAGTACGGGCGTCCGTTCAATCAGTGTACGGAGCCGGAGCGCGACGTCATCCGCCAGCGCTATCCGCAGCGCATCAGTGAAGGCATGGGAAGTGAAGAGTGAGTTAAGAATTAAGAGTTAAGAGGTGAGTAGATTTCGACAGAAACAGAAGCACGAGGTGCCTGGACTGAATCTGGCCGCTATGCCCGACCTGATTTTCACAGTCCTGTTCTTCTTCATGATTGTTACCCATATGCGTGACGTGAAGCCGATGGTGCGCTTTACCATTCCGCAGGGTACAGAGGTGGAGAAGGCGCGCCAGGCTGGTATCGTCTATCTGTTTATCGGCAAACCCGTCAACGGACAAGGCGACGTGGTGGGCGGCGAGTCGCGTATTCAGGTGAACGACCGTCTTATCACTCTCAGCGAGTTAGGGGCTGCTATCGAACAGGAACGTTCCCAGATGTCGGAGGATGCCCGTCAGCACATGGTAGTATCGATTCGTGCTGATCGTGCGACGGAGATGGGCCTCATCAACGACGTCAAGCAGGAACTGCGTAAGGCTGGAGCGCTGAGCATCAACTATTCCGCCACAGGGAAACAGAAGAAGTAAGATGTCTGATGTCAGATGTCTGAGGTAAGAACTATTCCCTGACGTAGTCGACAAAAGCATATTTGAAATCATGGCGCTCATCCTTCGGGTGAGCCTCTTTTTTCTCTATGCGCCAGCCTTTGCTATAGTCGGGAAAGAAAGCATCAGCCTCAGAGGGTGTGTCGTTTACCTCTGTCAGACACAGACGGTCGGCAATGGGCATGGCCTGCTCGTAAACGCGGGCTCCGCCTATAATATATACGTCTTCGTTGGACTTACAGCTCTGCAAAGCCGCTTCGAGGGTGGGGTAGACGTCACAGCCCGGCAACTCCTTCGTCGTTCTCGACAATACCACGTTCCTGCGATTGGGCAGCGCTCCCTTCGGCAGACTCTCGTAGGTGTTACGGCCCATGATGATGGTGTGCCCCGTAGTCAGTGTCTTGAAGCGCTTCAGGTCGTTAGGCAACCAGTAAATCAGTTTGTTCTTGTATCCGATGGCCCTGTTCTTCGCCACCGCAGCAATAATACTTATCATACAGCTTTTTCAATTTTTCTGCAAAGATACGAATAATTTCTAAACTATAAACTCTAAACTCTGAACTTTTTTTCGTACCTTTGCCAACAGAAGACTAAATACAAGGAGACTGTTATGACTACAAGACACATCATCACTATTATGTTAGGTCTGCTGCTGCCCGTAATGGCAGTAGGAGCAGAACAGGTGCCGCTGCTTCAGAATGTGAAGGCTTATGAGAGCATGTCGCTGAACGGTGACTGGCACTACATCGTCGACTTACAGGAAGAAGGCTATTACGACTACCGTATGAACCCTACCCGCTGGGGATTCTTCAACAATGCCAAACCCCAGCGTCCCGAAGACTTGATAGAGTATGACTTTGACAAGTCGCCGACCATGAAGATTCCTTCCGACTGGAATACGCAAGACGAGCGGCTGTTCTTCTACGAAGGAACGGTGTGGTTCTATAAACAGTTTCGCGTGGAGAGTTTAGAGTTGAGAGACGGTGCGAGAGCCCTGTTGTATTTTGGTGCCGTGAACTATGATTCGCATGTGTATGTGAACGGCCAGCATGTGGGGCATCATATTGGCGGGTTTACGCCTTTCAACTATGATGTGACCGATTTGCTGAAAGAAGGCGAGAACGTCGTCATTGTCAAGGTGGACAACAAACGCCATGCAGAGGATGTGCCCACTCAGATTTTCGACTGGTGGAACTATGGCGGTATCACCCGCGACGTCATGCTCGTTAAGGTTACACCAGTATATTTGGAAGACTACAGTCTGCAGTTGAAGAGTTCCAAGTTTCAGGTTCCAAATTCCAAATACCGTGAGATCAGTTTCTCTGCCCGTCTGAACAAAAAGGAGAGCGGCCACAAGGTGTGTGTCCTCATTCCCGAACTGAAACTCGAACAGCAGCTCACGACCGATGCCGAAGGAATGGTTAGTACCACGCTGAAGGTCAACAGCAAGAAACTGTCGCTATGGAGCCCTGCGAATCCCAAGCTTTACGACGTCTGCCTGTCGCTCGACACGGCAACCTATGCTGATAAAATCGGATTCCGTACCATCGAGACTCGCGACAAGCAGATATTGCTCAACGGACAGCCCATCTTCCTGAAGGGCATCTCAATACACAACGAGAAACCCAATGGTGGCGGACGTGCCAACTCGGCAGAAGATGCCCGCACACTGCTCTCGTGGGCTAAGGAACTGGGGTGTAACTTTGTGCGTCTGGCTCATTATCCCCATCATGAGGAGATGGTGCGCGAGGCTGAGAAGATGGGCCTCCTGGTGTGGTCTGAGATTCCCGTCTACTGGACTATTGCTTGGAAGAATCCCAAGACCTACGAGAATGCCAAGCAGCAGCTGACGGATATGATAGTCCGCGACCACAATCGTGCCAACATCATTATTTGGAGTATTGCCAACGAGACGCCTCATTCGCCGGAGCGTGACACCTTCTTGGGAAATCTTGCCCAGTATGCCCGCACGCTGGATAACAGCCGGCTGATCTCGATGGCGATGGAGGTGACAGGAGCCTCGAACTACGTGAACCGACTGAACGACAACATGAACCAGTATGTGGATGTGGTTTCGTTCAACCAGTATATAGGCTGGTATCGTGACGTGAATGATGCCCCGAAGATGCGATGGGAGATTCCCTACAACAAGCCTGTCATCATCAGCGAATTCGGTGGTGGTGCCAAATATGGCTATCATGGTGCCAAGAACCAGCGCTGGACGGAGGAGTTTCAGGAGAACCTCTATGCCGAGAACATCGCCATGCTTGACAAGATTGACGGACTGGCAGGCACAACACCCTGGATACTGAAGGACTTCCGTTCGCCCCGACGCGTGCTGCCTGGCATTCAGGACTACTATAACCGTAAAGGCCTTTTCAGCGACAAGGGAGAGAAGAAACTTGCCTTCTTCGTACTGAAACAGTGGTACGAAACGAAATAGCCTTATACGCTCACCTCTGCTTTGATATGCGGATGAGGATCGTAGCCTTCGAGTAGGAAGTCTTCGTACTGGAAGTCGAAGATGCTCTTCACGTCGGGATTAATCTTCATCGTGGGCAGAGGACGCGGCTCGCGGGTCAGCTGTAGTTTGGCCTGCTCGATGTGGTTCAAATACAGGTGGGTGTCGCCCGTGGTGTGGATGAAGTCGCCAGGACGGAATCCCGTGACTTGTGCCATCATCTGAAGCAGCAGGGCATAGGAGGCAATGTTGAACGGCACACCGAGGAAGGTGTCTGCCGAGCGCTGGTAGAGTTGCAGCGAGAGGCGTCCCTGAGCGTCAGGCCCGTCAGGATAGTCGACGTAGAACTGGAAGATGGTGTGACAGGGGGGCAAGGCCATCTTGTTAACCTCAGCAACGTTCCATGCAGAGACAATCATACGACGTGAATTGGGATTGGTCTTCAACTGGTCCACCACATACTGTATCTGGTCGATAACGCCTCCGTTGTAGTCGGGCCATGAGCGCCACTGGTGACCATAGACGGGGCCCAGCTCACCATTTTCGTCGGCCCATTCGTTCCAGATGCGTACACCATGCTCCTGCAGGTATTTCACGTTGGTGTCGCCCTGCAAAAACCACAATAGTTCGTAGATGATGGACTTCAGGTGCAGCTTCTTGGTGGTCAGCAAAGGAAATCCCTCGCTGAGCGGATAGCGGCTCTGGGTTCCGAAAATGCTAATGGTGCCCGTGCCTGTGCGGTCGCCTTTTACCGTTCCTTCCGTCAGGATGCGGTTCAGTATGTCTAAGTATTGTTTCATATCTGTTGAAAGTTTAAAGTTTAGAGTTTAGAGAAAAGAGTACGGGGATGTACTCGTCAGGAATATGTGTGGTTTTGATGCGCCAGGGCTTGGGGTAGAGGTTGTTGGCGCGCGAACCGATGTTCTTTACCTGTCCTAAAGGCTTCCCCATGAAGCATACCTCAACGATGCCTCGAGGAGTGTCAGCGGGCAGCACCAGTGCCTCGCCACGCAGATATGCAATGGCTTTCTGATAATTGAGCTCTACAGACGGACCTTCCGCAGGCAGGGAAGTTGTAGACATGGGACTTGTGCATAGTCCGACGGCTTCGAACTGTCTGTCCGACGGCTTCGGACTCCCAGTCCGACGGCTTCGGACTGCTTGTCCATCGCCTTTGCACAAAACGCAGATAAAGAGTCCTTCGCTACGAGTGATGCCGGGAATGAAACGGTAGACGGGCTCTGTGAAGCCTTCGAGCAGGGAACCTGTGATGTTCCATTCGGGCTTGGTGTCGATGGGCACTACTTTCGCGTCTTCGAACTCGCTGAGCATCCAGCGGATGTTCTCCTCGTTCTCCTTAGTATTAAAGGTACACGTACTATATATAAGTACCCCTCCGTCGTTCAGGCAGGCCCAAGCGTCGCTGACGATGTCGCGTTGCAACTGCCAGCACTTCTCGACGTTCTGAGGACTCCACTCACGGATGGTGGCTTCGTCCTTGCGGAACATACCTTCGCCCGAACAGGGCACGTCGCAGAGGATGATGTCGAACTTCATCTTCGCTTTTCGGTAGTCCTTAGGGAAGGCATTGGTGACGAAATGATTCTTGTAGCCCCACTTCGTGACGTTCTCCAACAGAATGCTGGCACGGTTGCGGATGGGCTCGTTAGAGTTAAGCACGCAGTCCTCAGGCAGTGCAGTCCTCAGCAATGTCGATTTACCTCCTGGCGCCGCGCACATATCGAGGGCAGAATTACACAGTAGGGTCGGTTCCGCTGTGTAAATCTGGCGGAGCACTTCGTCGAGGAACATCGAGGCGGCTTCCTGCACGTAGTAGCAACCGGCATGAAACAGCGGGTCGAAGGTGAAATTAGGACGCTGCTTCAGATAGTAACCATCGCGGCACCAAGCCACCGGCTCGCCATCTCTTACCTCTAACCTCTTACCTCTTACCTCTAACCTCTTACCTCTTACCTCTGTCTTCAGCGGATTCAGACGAATGCTCACAGGAGCATCTTCCTCGAACGAATGCAAATAGCGTTCGAAGCGCTCCTCGCCCATCAGTTGGCGGGTATATTCTGTGAACAAAACAGGTAATTCTGCCATTTCGATTGCAAAAATACGATTTTTTTTCGTATCTTTGCAACTAATTTAAGATTTATTGCGTCTAACGGACAAAAGAAACAAAAAAACGAAGGTATGAAAAAAGTAATTTTAGCAGTTTTGACTCTTGGAATGCTGACTTCCTGCTCTTGCAGCGGACTGAATGTGAGTTTCACCCACACAGAAGCACAGGCTCAGGAACAGCGCCCGTTGACAGGTTTTGAACGTATCGAACTGTTTGGCTCGTTAGACGTAAAGTATCAGCAGGCCGACTCCTTCTCAGTGCGTGTCGAAGCCCCGGTGGAGGTTTTGAAGAAAGTGGAAACCAGTGTGGATGGCAACAAGCTGGTGGTTAAGATGAAGGGTGATGGTAACTTTATCAATTTCGGTGTGGCCGACAGCAGGAATGTGACGGTTTATGTCACTTCACCCGACTTCCTGGGTATTATGCTGAAGGGCTCAGGCGACTTCGAGTGTCTGCGTTTGCTGGATACAGACAATCTGGAAATAAGTCTGCAAGGTTCCGGCGACATTGAGTTCGACGACGTTATCTGCGACCAGGTTGATGTGTCGCTGGTGGGCTCGGGCGACGTGGATGTCAAGAACGTCAAGGCACAGCGTTCCTACATCAATCTGGTAGGTTCCGGTGATGTGAAGATGAACTTTGACAACAGCGGTATGGTTGAGGCCAACTTGACAGGTTCTGGCGACATCACGCTGAATGGCAAGGTCAAGAGGTATAATTCTCATGTGCGCGGCTCTGGCGATATGAACACCGGAGGCCTGATGATTACTGAAGAGAGAACAGAGACAAATGTAAAGTGATAACGATAAATACCAAAACAATACGATTATGAAAAAAGTTCTAATAACATTAACGATGCTGTTGGCTCTCGGAATGGGGGCTCAGGCAGCCGCACAGAAGCATCGTCACACTCCGCAGCAGGAGTTGACAGACACTACGAGCAAGGATGGCATAGAGGTGTACTCGGATACCACAAGTTCGGATACGACGATACGTGCCACTAAGGGACATGTTACCGTTACCACTCCCATGGGCTCGCATTCCTGGGACTATGACGTGGACGATGACCAAGACTTTGGCAACATGATAAGCAGTGCCTTTAACGGCATGAGAGGCAAAGATATTGCAGGCATGTTCTTTGTACTGTGCGTATTGCTTATCATCTTCGTGCTGGCTCCTGTGCTTATCATCATTGCGCTGTTCTACTTCATCAACAAGAACCGCAAGGAGAAGATGCGCCTGGCACAGATGGCCATGCAACAGGGACAGCCCATCCCCGACCAGTTGCTGAACGACAAACTCGGCAATGACGCCGACGAATATCAACATGGCATGCGTCAGTGCTTCGTGGGCGTGGGACTCATGATCTTCCTCGGCTATGCTGCCGGTACGGTAGGCTTCGGCATCGGTGCACTGGTGTTCTGCATCGGACTTGGTAAGGTGTTCGCCTCGAAGACGGTCAACCGACGCGTGCAGGACGATAGAGACTTGAATTCACAGAACAGACGTGATAGAAACGACGATTTAACACAGAATAATTATGACTAAGAGACTTTTTCGCAGTAACGACCGCGTATTAGGCGGCGTGTGCGCAGGATTTGCAGAGTATATGGACTTTGACCCGGTTGCAGTCCGTTTGGGTTATGCAGCACTGACGCTGTTCACGGCTTTCGCAGGCATCCCGTTCTATATCGTAGCATGGATTATCATTCCTGGAAAGGATCAGATTGTACGACAGTAAATGGCATCGCTCACTGACATATCCCTCGTAGCACAGGTGGCTATATCGGGCAACCGACGGGCTTTCGACGAGCTCGTACGCCGATATCAGTCACCCGTGCGCAGGTTCTTCCTGCATCAGACACTGGGAGACAGTCAGTTGAGCGACGACCTGGCACAAGACACGTTCATCAAGGCCTATACGAACATTGCCTCGTTCCGGGGTCTGGCCTCGTTCCAGACGTGGATTATGCGCATCGCCTATAACGTGTTCTACGACTACACACGCAGTCGCCACCAGACATCGGATATCGACCAAGTGCCGGAACGGTCGGCTCAGGTTAATCCGACGCTGAAGATGGATATTTATGCCGCCTTGGCGCTGTTGAAGCCTGACGAACGCACGTGCATCACGCTGCAACTCATTGATGGTTACGACATTGCAGCCATTGCTAGGATTACGCAAATCAAGGAGGGAACGGTCAAGTCGCATCTCTCCAGAGGTAAGGAAAAATTGGCAAACTATTTAAGACAGAATGGATATGATAGATGATAACGATCGCCTGCTTCAGCAGTTCTTCAGCGAGGCAGCCGGCCAGCAGATAGAAGACAACGGCTTCACCGAACGGGTGATGCAGCATCTGCCATCGCGCATGAATTGGTTTGTGCGCATCTGGAACACCGTGTGCATTGGGCTCTTTGCTGTGCTGTTTGTCGTGTTCCGCGGTTGGGATTTGCTGGCCGTACAGCTCGAAGTGATGTTACGTACCATGTCCACACAATCGTTCAGCATCAACCTGCTGATGGTATTTACCATCGTCTTCGGGTTGCTGTTTGTGGGAGTGGGAGAGGTCGCTTTAAAAGTTAAAAATGAATAGGGAATAGTGAATAATTTGCTACCGCAGTATCTGTGCTTAAAAACCGTGCGGTAGCAAACTCTTAATTCATCATTCTTGATGTTTCACATCGAGCTCACTCACACTCGGCAGAGTTCAAGCTGGCTTGACTCTGCTCTCGCTTAATCGTGACCTTCATTTACTAAACAGCCCGTAGGTCGTTCTCAGCACCCTAAACTCGGTACGGCGATTCAGCTGGTTGCACTGCTCCTGCTGTTCTGCGTCCTCCAACGTCTTGATGAATTCTTCCGTCAAGATGTCGTTTTCTTTCAGGAACGGATACTTTTCTGTCACCTTTCTGCGGATTTTCTTGGGCTTGTCCTTGCCATATCCTACAGGCGTCAGACGGTCTGACGCAATACCATGTTCTATCAGGTATTTCACCACCGACTCGGCACGTCGCTGCGAGAGGCGTTTGTTATATTCTGCTGAGCCCTTGTAGTCGCAGTGCGCCGACAGCTCGATGGTCACGTTCGGATTATCTTCCAGCAGCACCACCAGCTTGTCCAAAGCCTCTGCCGATTCAGGGCGTAGCGTAGCTTTGTCGAAGTCGTAGAAGATGTTGTCGATGAGCACGGGGGCGGTAATCGATGCCAACGGGAATTGCAGCACGTATTCTTCCGATTCCGTCACGGGTTCCACGCGCAGCTGTTCCTGGTGATTCAGGAATCCCTTGCAGGTTCCCAGGAAGACGTAGTCCACACCAGCCTTGATTTGTTGCGTAAACGATCCGTCGCCCTTCACGCTCAGCTTCAGGTTCGTACCGTCGTTACCCACCATATACACCTGTCCGGCAGGCAGCTCATAGCCGTCCTGCTCGTAAACCCAGCCCGTCACAGTCTGGACGATTTCCGGATTATAGAATGAGAAAATGTGGTCCCAACCCTTTCCGTCGCCGCGGTTCGACGAGAAGTATCCCTGATTCTTCAATCCTTCGAAGGTCATACCGAAATCGTCGCCCTGTGAGTTTAGCGGATAGCCCGGGTGTTCTATCTCATACCGCTCCGATCCCAGTTCACCGTCTTCCGTGATTAGTTCCGTGTTCTGAGTGGGTTTCGCAATATATATGTCCAGTCCACCCATGCCCTCGTGCCCGTTGCTCGAGAAATACAGGTCACCATTGGGACGGAACGTGGGAAACATCTCATCGCCAGGGGTGTTGATGGGTGCTCCGAGGTTCTCTACGCCTCCTACGCCGCTGGTCGTCAGGCGGACGCGCCAAATGTCGTAGCCTCCCATGCCGCCAGGCATATTGCTGGTGAAATAGAGCCACTCACCGTCTGGTGATATGGCAGGGTGTGCATAGGCCGACAAGGTGTCGCGCGTCAGTTTCAGTTCCGTGGCCTTGCTCCATGCGGCATCACTGCGGTTCGAGGTGACTATTGTGGCGAAGCGCGGATAGTCGGGATCCGTTTTACACTGCGTCAGATACATCGTCCGACCGTCTGGCGTAAACGAGCAGGCGCCCTCTTCGCCCTCTGTGTTCAGTTCGCTGTCTATTGACTCGGGGCGTTGCCACTTGCCTTTATCGTCTTTCTGCGACAGGAATATATCGGCATTCTTCGTACCCGTGATGCCACTCAAATCGTCGCCCTTCGACTGGTTACGCGTCGAAGTGAAAAACAGCTGGTCCCACTCATCGCCACCCAGCATGGGACTGTACTCTGAACGACGGGAATTGAAGAAATTCTCGCGCTTCACGGTATATGCCGATCCTTCCTGCTTCCATCCGGGAGCCTTCTGTGCTGAGCGCAACCCCGTGAGAGCCAAGGTGCGGGCATCCTCAAATCCTCGTAGCCCTGCCCCCTCATACACCACAATACTGTCCAACTGTGCCTGGAACTGCTTGGTAGCCTCCTTATACTGTCCGTTCTTCATCAATTGCTGTCCCAGATACAGGTGCGTCAGCGAATCCGCCTGCTTGTAGCGGATGGCATTGTTATACGATGCAATAGCCTTCTGAGTGTAGTTGATGCGACGATAGCATTCAGCCATCTTCAACGCCAGTCGTCCTCGCTGGTCACGCTGTTTCGGGGGCGTCTGCGAATAAGCCTTCTTATACTGCGTGGCAGCATCGTAATACTCGCCCAGGGCATACGCCTTGTCGCCCTTCTTGATAGCCTGGTCCGCTCCGCATCCCGTCAGGAGCGCAGCAACCGCCAACAGCAATATGAGGTGTATTTTCTTCTGCATACCTTATTAATAACGCAAAGGCAGGCATTTTATTGCCTGCCCTTCGTCTTATGATTTCTTCTTGCCCTTTTTCTTTTCTTCTTCGGGGGGCATGACGGTGATGCGGCGGTTGGTGGGGTCGCTCATGACGTCGCGGACGATGTCGGTGACCTGCTGCTTGAGTTCGTTGATGAACTGCTGGGGGTCGTATTTTTGGGCTTCGATGTCGCGCAGCTTCTTTTCCCAGATGCCGGTGAGTTCGCAACTCTTGAGGAGTTCCTCGCGGATGAGGTCGATGAGCTCGATGCCTGTAGGGGTGGCGACGAGGCGTTTCTTCTCGCGCCGGATGTAGTGGCGCTTGAAGAGTGTTTCGATGATGCCGGCACGGCTTGACGGGCGGCCGATGCCGTTTTCCTTCATGGCGGCACGCAGGGTCTCGTCCTCGACGAACTTGCCGGCGGTCTCCATAGCACGTAGCAAGGTAGCCTCGGTATAATAGGGTGGGGGTGTGGTCCACTTCTCCGTGAGGGTGGGCTTGTGGTCGCCACTCTCGCCCTTGACGAAGGTGGGCAGGGTGCGCTCTTCGTCGGCGTTTTTCTCTAGGTTCTCTTGGTTTTCCGGAGAGTCCGGGCTTTCCGGAGAGTCTGGGGCTTTAGCTCTGACTACGCGCCAGCCCGGGTCGAGGATTTCCTTGCCGGTGACTTTAAACTCGATGCTAGTATCACCAGTCTCACTAGTAGGACTAGTTGTACTAGGTGTACTAGAAACTTTGCCCAGGACGGTGGTGGTGGAGAATTTGCAGTCGGGCAGGAAGACGCCGATGAAGCGACGTGCCACGAGGTCGAAGACCTTCTGTTCGGCGTCGGTCAAATTCTGCGGAATGACGCCTGTAGGGATGATGGCGTGGTGGTCCGTCACTTTCGACGAATCGAAGACGCGCTTCGACTTTTTCAGCGGCTTGCCACCAATGGGTTTGATGAACTCCGCATAGACCGCCTTTCCGAAGAACTTCGTCTGGTAGAGACCGTTCATGGTCTGCGGACACTTGGGGTAGATGTCGTCGGAGAGGTATTGTGTGTCGACACGCGGGTAGGTGGTGTACTTTTTCTCGTAGAGCGCCTGGATGAGGTTCAGCGTCATCTCGGCAGAGAATCCGAACTTGCGGTTGCAATCGACCTGTAACGAAGTGAGGTCATAAAGCTGGGGCGGTTGTTCCTTGCCTTCCTTCTTCTCGACCTTGGTGACGGTGAACGGCTTGCCCTCGATGGTCTTGAAGGCCTGCTCGCCCTCTTCCTTCGAGGTGAACTTGCCGGAAGTGGCTGTAAATGTGGTGTCGCGATAGACTGTGGCCAGCACCCAGTAGGGTTCGGGCTTGAAATTGTCGATCTCCTTCTGGCGATTGACGATGAGTGCGAGGGTAGGGGTTTGTACGCGTCCGATGGAGAGCACCTGACGGTTTTGGCCGTATTTCAGCGTATAGAGCCGGGTGGCATTCATTCCCAGGAGCCAGTCGCCGATGGCGCGCGAGAGGCCAGCCAGGTAGAGCGGCTGGTAATCTGCCTGGTCTTTTAGATTAGCAAAGCCCTCGCGGATAGCCTCGTCGGTCATCGACGATATCCACAGACGGCTGACAGGACACTTGGCACCTGCCTTCTGCATGACCCAGCGCTGGATGAGTTCACCCTCCTGTCCGGCGTCGCCGCAGTTGACGATGCGGTCGGCTTTCTGCATGAGGTCTTCGATGATGGCAAACTGTTTCTTGATGCCCTGGTCGTCGATGAGTTTGATGCCAAAGCGCTCGGGTATCATGGGCAACGACGTCAGACTCCACGAACGCCACATGGGGGTGTAGTCGTGGGGTTCTTTTAGTGTACACAGGTGACCAAAGGTCCACGTGACCTGAAAACCGTTGCCTTCCATATATCCGTCGTGGCTCGACGTCGCCCCGATAATTCGGGCAATGTCGCGCGCCACACTGGGTTTCTCTGCAATACAAACTATCATACAAAGTGCAAAGGTAGTGCAAACCGAACGAAATGCAAAATAAATTTAGATTTATTTTCATTTCAGAGGTGCAGCCTACCTTCACCAAGGGTGAAAGGTAATCATTTTAAATGAAAAGTGTCTTCACTTTTACTTTTTTTTTGTACTTTTGCAGGCAAAATATGAGAACGATGAAACATAAATGGTCAATCATACTTCTGTTGTTATGTCCTGTATTGCAGGTCATGGCCGATGATGAGAAACTGGCGGGAACCGTGATAGGTACGCCATTGTCAGTGAACTATTCAACCAATCAGCAGTCGACGACAGTAAACACCTGTTCGGATGCTTTCGACGGTAGTCTCTCTACATTCTTTGCTTCGTGGGAGCGCAGCTATACGTGGGCTGGGCTCGATTTGGGCGAACCTCATGTCATTACGCGTGTGGGGTGGTCGCCGCGTAACGACTCGCAAGGTCCGAAGCGTGTGTTGTTGGGAGTCTTCGAGGGTGCCAACCGTGAGGACTTTATGGATGCATTACCACTGTATATTATTGACGAGCAAGGTACCATCGGAAAAATGTCGTATGCCGACGTTGACTGTTCACGAGGCTTCCGCTATGTGCGTTATGTGGGTCCGTCGGATGCCCGATGTAATGTTGCCGAGTTGGAGTTCTATGGTCATCCTGGTGTCGGCGATGACGCTCACCTATATCAGTTAACAAACCTGCCAACGGTTAGCATCCATACGTTGGATGGTGAGATTCCTTACGATAAAGAGCATCAGATCGTGTCGCAGCTGACTGTCATCAGCGATGACGGTACCAGTCTGATTTCGGAGCCAGGAACCACTCGTGAGCGTGGCAATGCCTCGCGCACGTTTCCCAAGAAGCCTTATCGCATTAAGTTTGACAAGAAACAGAAGATGCCCGGTGCTGCGGGAAAGGCCAAGAAATGGACGCTCATTAACAATTACGGTGACAAGACGCTGATGCGTAACCTGGTGGCTTTCGAGTTGAGCCGTCGTATGGGCATGCCTTACACGCCGTACGGAAGGGCTGTCGACGTGTTGTTGAACGGTGAATACAAGGGCTGCTATCAGTTGTGCGATCAGGTGGAGGTATACAGTAACCGTGTGGACATTGAGGAAATGACACCAGAGGACATCAGCGGAACGGCTCTGACGGGCGGCTACCTGATTGAGATTGATGCCTACGCCTACGATGAAACATCGTATTTCGTTTCGAACAAAGGCAACCCCGTCACTATCAAGTCGCCCGACGAGGATGAAATCCGGCCTGAGCAGAGCCAGTATATCAAGACCCACTTCAACAAGATGGAGGAGCAGTGGAGCACGTATCTGGACCTGTCCACCTTCCTGCGTCATTTCCTGGTGGGGGAACTGTCGGGAAATACTGACACCTATTGGAGTGTCTATATGTATAAGCACCGCGACAACGACATCATCTATACGGGGCCGGTATGGGATTTTGACTTAGCCTTTGACAACGATAACCGTACCTATCCCATTATGAACCTGAAAGACTACATCTACCGTACCAAAGGCAGCTGTGCGGGCAACATGAGGACGTTTGTTGACAATATCGTTGTGCGTAGTGCATCTGCCAAGGCCAAAATGAAGGAGCTGTGGGGAGAGGCCCGTCAGGGTGGACTGACCGAGGAGAACATGGTGGCCTATATTGATGCCTGGGAAGAAGAACTGCAGCAGTCGCAGCGACTTAATTTCCTGCGCTGGCCCATCTTGGACAAGAAGGTACATCAAAATCCCGTTATTTGGCGCACCTATACGGCCGAAGTGCAGAATGTGCGCCGTTTCATGAAAGAACGCATCAAATGGATGGACAGCAAACTTGGCTATATCTACGAACCTAGCGGTATTACCATTGCCACGCCAGACATCACTCTGCCTTATGAAGTATGGTCGGTCAGCTGCCAGTCCATGGGCAGCAATCTGAGTACCCTACCTGCTGGCATCTATGTAGTGCGCCAGGGACAGGCTACTCAAAAGGTAGTGAAGACAAAAAAATAGTTTCTCGCGTTTTAATTTCGTTTCCACGCGCTGATCGCTTTCGATGCGACGACCTGTCAGTCGGGCATTGGTCTCAATGCGTCGTGTTGTAAAGTCGGGTGTGTTGTAAGAATAGAGTAGCTTGCGGTAGTAATCTTTGGGATTGTGCTGAGGAAGCAGAAATGGTTTGGTGGCTCGTCCGTCGCTACTCATCATTGAGAGGTAGATGCGGGTGTAGAGCCCGTCGTCGCGCCGACTAGTGAAGAGGAACCAGCGGCTGTTGCTGCTCCAGCTGTGCAGACTCTCGGCCTATTCGCTGTTTACTTCGTCCAAGGCCCGTCTTTCGCCTGTTGTCAGGTCGAGCAGCCATAGGTCGGCCTCAGGATGCCAGACGGAGAAATAGCCGTAATCTACTTGTGTGTACATCAGATAGCGGCCATCGTAGGAGGGACGGGGCCAGGTAACGCTCTTGCCTGTCGTGGCTGCATGAATGAGCGTGTCGACCTGTTCTCCCATGCGACCCGTGCTGTCATCGAAGCTGACGCGACAGAGACTATAACGCTCTTTGTCATAGTCGGTGGGATAGATTTGGCGCTGAGCGGTGGTAAAATAGAGCCACCGTCCGTCAGGCGAGAAAGCTGGCGTATTCTCTGCCCATAGCGGCTGCATCGTCAGTGTATCCTTAAGAATGGAATGTGTCTCGGTGTCGTAGACGAAGACGTCTGACGAACTGTCGTAGACCTCGATGCGCTTTTTGCCTGCAGCGTGGAACATCTGTGACGTCATGTTAGTGGAGAATGCACAGTAGCGACCGCCAGGATGCCAGTAAGGATAGACCATCGATCCTCCAAGTGAATCGTTTCTGGCCATCAGTAATTCGTCCTGTCCGTTGCGATGAACGACAGTGGCACCGTGTGATCCGCGCACGTGATAGACATACTGGTCAGGGTTTGTGCGGTTGGCAGTATGGCAATTGATGCACTGATCCGTTATTTGAGTGTTTTCTATCAGTGCCGTCTCGTCGAAGGTGGAGAGGTCACGCTGACAGAGTCCCATCTTACTGTATATCTCAAAGCTGGGGGGAATGCGACGGTATGTGATACCCCATTCGTCAAGCGCCTCGCTGCTTACGAAAATATCAAAACTGCGATAACGCGTCCAACGTCCGTCCTTCTCGGCACAAACGGTTAATGTCAGCTTTCCGCCCTTGTTGGGCTGCAATAGCTGGTGCCACTCATCTATATCGAAGTCGGCAAAGTCGCCATTGACATGCAGCGAACCACCTTTCGAGCCTTTCACCTCGACATCGATAGTTTCGAACTCATTGTCGGCCATCGAGAAATTGAGAGGCGCAATACCCACAGGAATGGTGACATCCACGTAATCAGGATATGTGTCAGGCAACTCGTTCTTCTCTGTTACGTTTGTAGGCGCGGTATGGCAACCCATCAGGATGGTGACGAGCAGAAACAATAGGATGATATGTAATAGCTGGTGTCTCATACGGCAGTCAGATAAAGAAATAGTCTTTAGTTTTCAGATACTGTTCATGTGATTTCTTCATGAAAGGATATTGCTCGATCAACTTGGGATTATCAACCAGAGGGCGCATCTTACAAACCCATCGGCGATAGAATGTCGTCTCGTCCAAGATGGAAAGATATTTCTTTGCCAAAGCATATTGTCCTGTAATGATACAGATTTCTGTCAAGTTCTTCAGTGCCCTTCCACTTTTATTATAGTTAGGGATATATTCCATGGCCTCGAAGGCTGCACGCTGGGAAATGGCGGTCCAACTGAGCTGGCTAGCCAGTTCGCTAACGATAAAGGCAGACGACAAACTGCCAAAATATACGTTGAAGTGTAAGTCATCCAAACAGAACACGGAGGGCTCGCTGTCGTACATGCTTACTGGTATAACAATTCTGGACATGAGTTCCTGATATTTTATCAGTCCAGCCTGATAGGAGGCCAGAATGACGGCACTTCTTACAGCCGGAGAGACAGGTGACTGAAACTTCCGCAAGACTTGGTTCCATTCCTGCTGACGTATCAGCATGTCGCACTCCATTTCCTCGTAGGTGCCCATCTCCTTGACACAGGTCCAGTCGTAGTCGATGCCTTTGACTACTTGTGCCAGCGGATAAGGTGTTACGTATGAACTGCCCATCAGACATACAACAAACAATGTAGCTGTAAGGGGTATCCATCGTATAGCACATAGAACGAGAAGAGCAGCCATCGGACCTGTCAGCCAATACATGACGGGAATCATCAGGCATAGTACTATGAGCCGTATCCGCTTTGCTTGGATGCTCATGACCGCGCTTCCGGCCATCATTACAAGAATTGCAGCCATCGTTGGTGTCAAAGGGATGTGAGGCAGCATGGTCATATACCATAATAGGATGGGAGGGAGCAAAGAGAGTGGAAAACGCACTTTGTTTTTGATGGTTGGAAAGAACTGTCGGAGTAATCTGGAGGACAGCTGTTGGGCAACAACAAAAAGAATGGCATAGACCAGTGCACTATTGGTAGGATTCAAGAAGAACTGGGCTATACATTCCCCCAGATATCGGGCCGCTCCTCCTGGTATAACAAGGCGCTCCGTCAGATAGTCACATGTCCAAAGGAACAACTGCGACATCTCCCTAACCACGGGTTTGAAGGGATAGCAGAAAAACCAAAAACAAAACACGATAATGGCTAAAATAACCACCGATATCTGTTCCCAATATTTGGATACGCTGCTTTATAAATTCATGATTTTTCCGTTTGCATGTGCAAAGGTACAAAATAAAATGAGAAATGAGCAATGATGAATGATAAATTCTGATTAATGAATCAAGAAGCAATTCTTATTTGTTTTATTCCGTTTTGCGCACGCCAATATTTTTGCGAGAGTCATCGTTGATGATACGGCAGGCCTTAGAACCATCGAAGCGGGTGGGGGCGATGATGAATTCGGGCACGTTGAAGGAAAGAAAACGGTCGCGATAGAACCGGCGCGGATTGCGCTGCGGCAGCATGAAAGCCTTACTGACCCGGCCCTGGGCATCGACGTGACAGAAATAGGGTCGCGTAAAAAGACCGTCGTCGCGACGTGAGCTGAGCACGAGCCAGCGTGAGTTGGTGCTCCAGTTATGGAACGACTCCGTATCGTCGGAGTTGGCATTGGTCATGGGATGGCTCTCTCCTGTCGTGAGATCAAGTAGCCAGAGGTCGGCCTCATGGTGCCAGATGCTGAATTGTCCGTAGTCGGAGAGCGTGTAGCAAAGGAAACGTCCGTCGTAGGAGGGACGTGGGAACGAAACAGAACCCCCCTCTTGGCCTCCCCGAGGGGAGGAAGTGGAAGCATCAATGATGGTATCTATATGGTCGCCGAAGGTGCCCGTTGCCGGGTCGAAATCGATGCGGCAGAGGTTGTAGCGGATGGAGTCGAGCTTAAGACTACCCTCGGGGATTGCGCGGGCGGCACAGAAATAGAGCGAATGCCCGTCGGCCGAGAACACAGGGAAGGTCTCGTAAATGGAATCTTGCTTGAGCAGGGGAGAGAGCAGCAGCTCATTCTTTTCGACATCGTAAACCTGAAGGTCGGAGGCGGTATCGAATACCTCGATGCGGTTGTGGTTAGCACCGTGGAACAACTGTCTCGTAGTATTGGTGGAATATGCAATATAACGGCCCGAAGAATGCCAATAGGGATAGACACACAAGCCGAGTGTCTGGTCGGTCTTGGTGTCATAGGCGGTGAGAGGACTGTCGCCGTGGCGCAGCAGTGTGGCACCATGAGGACCACGGATGTGAAGGTTCATATCGGCAGGGTTGCCGCGGTTGAAGCTATGGCAGTTGATGCAACCCTCGAACTGTGTGTTCTCAATCAACGGCTGCTCGTCGAACGTAGAGAGGTCACGCTCATAAATGCCCATCTTGCTCCACACCTCGTAGCCGGGTTCGATGAGACGATAGCAGAGACCATAGTCGATGCTGTCGGTACTCACGTAGATGGAGAACGGACGATAGGTATGCCAACCGTCGTCATACTTGGCAGAAACGGTCACGCTGAGCGAGTCGCCACGATTCTGGGCGAGCAGGGCGTGCCAGTCATTCAAGTCGAAGTCGACGGACTCGTCGCTCTGGCTGTGCAGGGTGTTCCCGTGGTGGTCGGTAACGACGGCATCAATGCGCACGGCTGTCTCGTCATGCATGTTGAAGTTAAGGGGAGCAATATTGACGGGTATGGTGACGCCCACATAGTCAGGATATATCCTGGGCTGCGTGTTCTCTTGCCGGGCATCGCTAATCGTCTCGGTACAGCTGGCGAGGAAAAGTAAAAGGGTAAAAAGGTAAAAAGGTAAAAAAGTATTCCGTTTCATCTCTTAACTCTTGTCTCTTAATTTTTAATTCTTAATTCTTGTAACAATTTGGCATAGCCTTCGCGGTCGCCCGTTAGCATGTAGTATGCCACCAAATACTGATAGGCCAAGTGATTGTCGGTGTTGCTGAAGAAGAGACTCTCGAGCATTTCGGGTGTCGTGTGGTCGCTGAAATAGAAATCTTCTCCGTAAGCACACTTGCGCATACGCCCGTATTCGGGATGTTTGGCGATGGCCTCTTCGTTGCCTAATAGCGGTAGTGTCTCGTTGGCAAAGTCGCGATAGAAGAGTGTCTTCTGCAGCGCCGTGAGATATTTGCGAGCCACTTCGTAGCTGCCGATGATGAGATTGGTCTGTGCCAGTCGCTTATAGCAGCGGGCACTCTTCTGGAAGTCGAGAATAGCTTCCTGAGCCTCGAACACCGTTCGCTGGGCTACGTATATCATGCCCAACTGATAAAACGCCTCGGCAGTAGGCATGGGGCTGGTGGCATCGCTTTGAACATCGGGCAGAAGACCGGCGATACCGTTTTGGTTGTAGTCGAACAGATGGTCGGCCAACTGTCCGTGCATGGCCAAGGCCAGATTCTGTACCGTCACACCAATCTGATTGTTAGGTTTTTCAGCATTGGCGGTGGCCAGAATGCGGTTCCACTGCTGGTGGCAGGCCATGAAGTCGTATTGCATCACTCGCTCTGCCTTGAAATTGGCTTTTTCCCAAATGATAGTTCCAAAAACGACTGCAACTAAGGCAAAAGAGGCTATAACTAAGAGGTGAGGGGTGAGAGAATTGTTCTGCTGCTGAGCATTCTCTGACTTCTTACCTCTAACGACAAGCCACATAACCAAGGGGATAATCATGGCGGAGAACCATGCTGCATAGAACAAGGTGGGGAAGGTGTTCGGGATGCGATAGTAATGGTTGCCACCGAAAGCTACCCAATAGAGTATGAGAAAAGCGACAATGGACAGGATGCGGCGCACCCATCCGTTAGGCAACCGGAGAAGTCCGCAGAAGGCGAGCTGTGTGAGCAGGACAGCCCAGACGGCGCCGAAAAGGGCATTCTCGTCGAGCAGGAAGAGCCAGAGCAGGAACGACGGCACGAAACTGAGTCCATAGAGCCACCCGTAGTTGGCCAGTCGGAGCGTCAATAGCTGTACCAATGAAAGCAGTAGGGCGATAATCAGTGCCCCCACCCAGGCAAAAAGGAAGAACTGCGTACAGAAACGTCCAAACAGGTCGGCTACGCCCCCAGGTAGCTTGACGATGTCCCATACATAGTCCCAATCGAAGAGAAAAAGCTGATACTGTTCCTGATAATGCAGATGGTGCGGATAGGCGAGTCCGAAAAAGAGCAGGACCGCCACATCGAAGAGAAGCGTATATAGTAGATGTAAATGCTTCATTGGGATACTTTGCTAAACTCGTTGACGCTGATTCTGACGGGCTCGACCATGAACTCCGGACGATTATAACACTTCAGCCGGAATGTGTTTTGTTCGGGGTCTTCCTGTGGCAGCATAAAGGCTTTTTCTGCTTTCCCGTTCTTGAAGTAGGAGATATAGACACGGCTGAAATTGCCATCACCCCGGCGGCTGGAAACCATAATCCAATGTCCGTTGCTCGACCAGGTCGGGTAACTATCGGCAAACCCTTCGCTGTTGAGGCCGGTCAGGTCAATGTCTGAAGGAACCTGATTGTCGAGTGGCATACAAACGATGTCGGCATCACTGTGCCTGATGTGGAAACAGCCATACTGTCCCAGTGCAAACAGTAGATAGTGGCCATCGGGGCTGATGCGTGGCAAGGTGGCACTCTTGTCTTGCGAGGCGGCATCGTAGACGAGTTCCTCTTCACCGAAATTGTGTGAGGCAACGTCGAACGGACGACGGTAGAGGTTGTATTGTATCTTCTGATAGTATTCGTTGATCTCCGTATCCTTGTCCTTGTCGTGTAACTCTTCAGGCAATGGAGCAGACTTGCAGTAATAGAGATATTTGCCGTCGGGCGACCAGGTAGGATAGACCTCAAGAAGCGTGGAATCGGCACTGACAACGCTTACCGAGTCGGTCTCTACATCGTAGAGTATCATGTCGCTGGCCAAGTCGAATACTTCAATCTTATTGGTATTGGCTGTGTGAAATGCCTGTCGTGTCTGGTTGGTTGAGAAAGCAATCAGTTTGGCAGTAGGATGCCATGCCGGATAGACACCCGCAGAGATGGTATAGTCGCGCTTCAGATTGATTTTTGACACTTTGCCATCGTTTACAAGAATGGTACCACTATTAGCCTGACGCACGTGAAAAAGCATGTTGTCGGTTTTGTAGTTCTGATAGCTATGACAGTTGATGCACTGGCCTTTTGCCCTGTCGTTACAGGTAATCTCATTGTTGAAAATCTGAGTTTCTTCGAAAGAAGTGATGTCGCGTTGGGCTATCTCCATGAAGTTCCATGCGACATACGATGGCTCGATGAGACGATACGACAGGTATTCATCGATAGGCTGGTCGGCAACAAATATTTCAAATGGGGTGAATGACAGCCATTCTCCCTCTTTTTGTCCCCAAACCTCAACCTTGATGCTCTTGCCCTTCGAGGCATCGAGCATGGCGTGCCATTCCTCCTTAGGAATCTGCACCTTGACACCGCAGCCATAGGTCTGCTGTTGGCCGTCGGGTATCGTGAAACGTGCCACACACTCGTCGTATTCGTCGTCAGACAGCATGAAATTGAGCGGTGCAATATTGCAAGGTACGGTGACATTGCAGTAATCGGGGAAAATAGCAGGCAGACACTTTGCCTTTATGGATGAAGTAGGCACATCGGGGTGATTCGCACACGAAGACAAAAGCAGCAAAGCTGCAACAATAGACAATATATAGGTATATCTTTTCATTACTAAATTATGATGCGACTTTATTTTCTTTCCTGTCAACTATATTAGAATACTGTCTTCCGAAGAAGTAATAATACCAATAAGTGTCTCCCCATTCTTCACTCATTTCTTTAGCAACCTGTCCTATGGTCTTTCCTGGTTTTACAAGTTTAGCCATATCCTTTGAAAACTTTTTGTAGCGATTGTAAATGATCTCTTCAACAGGAAGCATCATGCGTTTTTCTTCCGGAGCCTTGTCCATGAACAGAATATAAGCTTCCTGCGCATGTATAGCAAAATCTTCGCCTTCATGTAATTTCAAATAGTTGCGTAATGCTGGCCAGAAACAATGTGAATCGCAACGTAACATGGCATAGAACAAAGCCTGTTCTGAAGCCACTTTACAATCGGATTCGTACCAGCGGCAGATGCTGTTGACAATATAGCTATCGCTGTTCTCAACGCCAGTGATTTCATCGGGGAAGGATTTCTGCAGTTCCTTTACCTTCTCTATAACTGGTGCCGGTTGCCAGTTGCTGTAAAACGGATGATGATGAAGTAGGGTGGTATAGCGTTCTAATTGCTTGTTCTCCCCAGTAGCCAGGGCGCAGCGGGAAAGCATCTTTAGGTAGAAAGGTGAGAAGCCTCTTTGTATGGCATTTTCGAAACATAGGCGGATAGCTTCATTCATCATACCGTAATTATAATATACCAGAGGTGATGCAATGTCGAGTAGGGCAACGTGGAGCGTATCGGGGTTGTAGATAGGAAAACTGATGTTACCCGTCTTAAATGATCGGTCGAGTAGGCCACCGTCGTGCATCAGAGCTACATTCTTAAGAAAAACCATTGTGCAAGTTGGCTGCTTATTCTCTTCTGCCATCTGAAGAACTGCCTTCCAATTGTCGCCCTCGGCATAGCGCACCATGCGCATCTCGTCGATGTAGTTCTGATTATGGTACATCAACGATGAGGTAAAGATGATGCCGGTTATGGTACACAGTACCGGAATAGTCCACTTGGCCTTCAGTTGAGCCAGATAACGACTACACAACGGAATAAGTACGGAGACGGCACAAAGCACCCAGAACGGAAAGGCAAGATGCTCGGCTTTGTCAATAGGCATTTCGAAGCGCGGCAGACCCGCCAGCACCACATCGTCGAATTTCAGATTCGAATAATACTGTGTATGCCAAATGCTGGCGGTAGCGATGAGCAGGATGATGCCCAGGAACTCCCGCCAAGTAGGTTTTTCAGAAAGTATCAGACATAGCATGAAAAGCGAAGCAAACCATCCCAATACCGGATAGACGCATACGCCAAGCAGATACCAGCCAAGATGCCATTTGCGTGGAGTGCAGCGTGCTGCCCACAAAAGCAGTAGCATGACTAAATAGCCTATCGACTGTGAGAACCAATAGCCTCTAATGGGGAGGATGTAAATCCAATAGCCCAGATCAACCAACGACGTGAGCAGACAGGCTACAGGCAAGAGCATCAACGCTGAGGCACTTCCCTGTAACCGGAATGCTTTGGTACCCACAAAGAAGATAAGTGTCCAGACGGCTACAAGCACAGCAGGACCTAAGACCGGATGATAGAATAGTTGTGTAAGCCATGCCCCCGCATATTGCATCAGTCCAAAGGGTTTTGACAGGAGGGTATGGAAGAAAGGTGCCCCGAAGATGAATTCAGAACGGTCGTGTGCCGTATAGAAAACCTCTTGATTGACATATAATATATATACGACAAACAGGATGAAAGCCAACAGGCTTGCATATAGAACGGCTCTGGAAACGATACTTTTCTTATTCATTATTGTGATAAAGGGCTGACTCAATCAAATGAGTCAGCCCTAAATAATTATCCTATAAGGAATGATTAATACTCATAGTAACAAGCCTTAATCTTAATCTTACCACGTGTCATCAAGATGTCAAGATCTTTGGCTTCACCACCTTTTGCACAAGCCTTAGCCATATCTTCGGTAATATCCACTTCCCAATAGGGTGAGGTAGGAACAACATTGTCTGCAAAGGTTGGACTCCACCAACCGGTCATGAGACGACAAGTTAAACCATAATCATCACCCCAAATGAACTTACCTTCTTCAGTCTCTGTAACCTCAAAGACGAGGGTCTTGTGACCGAAATAAGTGTCGTCATCCAAATAGGGGAAATACTTACCTTCATTATCGCTGAAACGTCCAGGTGCTCCATCGCCATTAGCTTCAAGCCAGAATTCTGGTTGGGCTACAGGATCCTCGCCATAGAAGTATTTTTTCTTGATGGGGTCGGTTTCTACCTGACAGGTAATAGGGTACTCAGCTGTCACTTCAGTACCATCGGCGCAAAGACCTGTAAGGATAATGGTGTAATCACCTAAACGCATCTTCTTTTTAGCATAGTTACCAACCAAATCTTTACCAGCAACAGTCCACTTTGCGTTTACAGGAGCAGAAGTCGTGCAGGTAAGAACATTACCATTCTTGCCAGTAGCAGGATCCTTATCAAGAGTGACTGTAGACATAGCCTTTAGCTCATCAGCAGTAATGTGCCCGCCATTGCTGATATCCTCATGAGTAGGATCGCAAGCTACAATGGCACATACTGTGGCAAAAAACAAAAATATCTTTTTCATATTAAAATCTAAATATTTGATTAATTATAGAGATCAACATACTGTGTCTCTGGGTTAGCAGCGTCCCAACCCGGGTTCTGCTTAAGTTTACCATTCATAAGATTGATCTGGTTCTGAGGCTTAGCCAAGAAACCATTGGTCTCAGCATAACGCTTCTTCCAAGAGCACGTCATGTGCTTCATAGTAACCTTGTCGGAAGTATTACCCTTAACAACAACCTTCTTGCCAGCCTGTGCCTCAAGAGCCTGAGCAGCGTAGCAAGACTCACCGGCATCCTTACCTGACCAACGACGCATGTCATTGAAACGGATACCCTCAAATGCGAACTCCCAACGACGCTCGTCCTGAACGGCCTTCAAAGAGTAAGGAGTCTGAGGAACTTTAGCACGAGCCTGAACCTGGTTCATGAAAGAAGCATCACCAGTGAGCTCGGTTAACATCAGAAGAACGTCAGCATAACGCATCAGGTAGAAGTCCTCGAAGTGCTCACCCTGCATGGGGTTGTCAAGAGTGCCTTTGAAATCAGGATTAACAGCATGCCACCAAGGTGTGTCACCAGTCAGCGCATCAAGAGTTACACCGTTCCACTTCTTTACACCATAACCAGACTCCTCACAGTCATCCTTTACAAAAGTGTAACCTTTTAAGCCATGTTCACTGCTGAACTCATGCTCGCAGTCAATCAGAGAACCAAGCTTGCGGATATCGGTATAACCACCTTTTTCCTCAGCAGCAGTCCAGTCGTCCCAGATATTGCATGAAGGAGAACCCTGGCCCCATCCCTGAGTGAACGGATAGGTGTAATCACGGTTACCATTGTTGCCGTTTACACGGAGAGCCCACCAGCAAGAAAGATAGTTGCAATACATACGTGAGGTAGAATAGGTACCACCATTTTCAATTGTGCCATTAATACCCCAACGAGAAGCATTCATGAACTGAATCTGGAAGAGTTCCTCATCGTTTCCGTTACCCATGCCAGGCTGGTCGAAGCAGTTCTCACGCTTCATATCTTTGATAAATTCATAAGCATGCTTTTCGCCATCTTGTGCCTCATCCCAAAGCAAGCTGTTAGAGTACTGCCAGAGTGAGCGGTAGTCTTCAAGAAGCTTGTAAGCGCCAGAAGCAACAATGTCCTTAAGACCGTTAGCTACATCAGCCTGAGAAAGAGTACCTCCAGGGCATCCCTCTTGCTCAACGAGGTCAATGGCAGGAGCAGAACCGGAAGCCAATTCAGAAACCTTCTTGTAGAAACCTGCCCAGAACATATATGCACGAGCCATAAATGCCTCAGCAACGTACTTGTTTGCGTGACCAGAGTTCTTTTCAGTGCCCATGAGCGTTTTAGCAGATACCAAGTCAGAGAGAATCTGAGGATAGATCACCGTTTCAGCGTCAACCTCTGCCTTCATATCCTCGGTAATCGTGGTAGAAGTAATCAGAGGAACATCACCAAACAACTGTGTGAGCCAGAGCGTGTAGAGCGCGCGCATGAAGTAACCCTCACCAAGAAGCTGGTTGCGCTTAGCCTCATGACCCGTCCAATCAATGTTGTCGATGGTCTCAATCTGGTTGTTAGCACGGTTAATACCACCATAAAGAAGGATAAATGCCTGCTGGTATTGGTCAGAGCTCATCTCAACGAGATGATGCATAGCCTTCACCTTGTTGTCCTGCAAACCACCTGAGCCATAGCAGTTGTCCGACATGACTTCCCACCAGTAGAAAGGATTCTGTGTGTCAGCATCACCACCACCCATGGTATTCATGATACTATAGGTTGCCGTATTCAATGCCTCTACATCTCCAATCTTACCCGGGAAAGTGGCTTGAGTGGCATCGGTAACACGTGGATCGGTGTCCAACATGTCATCGCAGGATGTAAATATTGTTGCTGCTGATAAGACAGCTAACGATAAAATATATTTTTTCATAATGAATTTGTCGAATTAGAATTTAATACTTGCACCAACCAAATAAGTACGAGACGGTGGGTAGAGACCCAGGTCAATACCAGAAGCCCAGCTGTCACCACCAGCAGCATTACCAACCTCAGGATCGAGACCGGTGTAGCCGGTGAAGGTAACGAGGTTCTGAGCCTGAACATAGAGACGGAGCTGCTGCAACGGGCAAGACTTCCAAATCTTCTTGAAGTCGTAACCGAGTGTGATAGTCTTAATCTTGAAGTAGTCAGCATCCTCCATGTAACGAGTAGATACATAGTTAGTATTAGCGTGACCAGTACCGGAAATACGTGGCACGTCGTTTGAGGTGCCCTCACCATGCCAACGATTCAGGATAGTAGTGTCGTAGTTATGCCACCATGAATCACTGAATGAACGGTAAGAACGCATAATCTGCATACCAAATGCACCGGCACCGTTTACAGAGAAGTCAAGTCCCTTCCATGTCAGACCGAGGTTGATACCAAGGGTGACATCGGGGTTAGGATTACCAATCTCATGGCGGTCGCAAATGTCATTACCGTCTGCGTCTTTAGCTTCTGCATAAGTAATCTTACCATCACCATTCCAGTCGTCCCAGATGCAGTCACCGGGCTGTGCACCATCAAGCACGGCCTTACCAGCTGCGCGTGCAGCGTCAATCTGCTCCTGATTCTGCCAGATGCCGCTGTATGACATGCCGTAGAAGTAACCGATAGGCTTGCCAACTTGAGCGCGGTAGATATACTCTGTACCCTGTGAGAGGACGCTGCCACCACCATTGATGTAGCCAGTCTCGTTAGCGATACGGGTTACCTCGTTCTTGTTCGTAGCAAAGTTCACGCTTGCATTGTAGCTGAAGTCCTTGCCGATACGGTCGTTCCAAGACAATGCAATCTCAATACCGGTGTTCTTTACGTCACCACCATTGATGTAAGCAGGGTTGGTACCCTCGATAGCAACACGTGGAGCTACGATGAGCCAGTCCTTAGTGGTCTTCTTATACCAGTCGAAGTTTACACCCAGACGATTGTTGAGGAAACGTGCATCGAGACCAAAGTCAAGCTGCTCAGAAGTCTCCCAAGTAACATCAGGATTAGGAACAATGTTAGCGTAAGCACCAGTGTTTGGAGTACCAGTCAAAGTAACATCCATACTGTCGCTGAACTTATAGCCGCTATCACCATTAGAACCTGACTGTGCGATGGTAGCCAAATACTGGTACTTAGAGATACGGTTGTTACCGTTCTGACCCCAAGATGCACGAATCTTCAAGAAGTCCAACCAGCTGCTGGTGCTCGCCATGAATGACTCATTGCTAACTACCCAGCCAGCAGAGAATGAGGGGAACAAACCCCAACGCTGTCCCTTGTTGAAGATGCTTGAACCGTCGTAACGGAGGGTTACTGTAGCCATGTATTTCTCATTCCAGTCCCAAGTTACACGACCGAACCACGAAGCAAGATACTCTTCATCATTAGGAGATCCACTAAGAGTAGCATTGGCAAGGTCAGTGCTGAAATTTGCCAACCATGCAGAATCCCAATCCTTAAGCGTAGCATATTGCGAACCATCATTAACAGAGTTAGAACCATTGAGGTTTGCACTCCAAGCAGTGCTCTGGAAGCTCTGACCAACCATGGCGCTAATCTTATGACCAGCAATAATAGGAAGATCGTAAGTCAGGGTGTTTTCAACTGACCAGTTGGTGCTCAAAGAAGCACTCTGGCTTACACTATATGATTCCACAGTACCTGAACCTGCAGAAGGAGAACGTGGCAGTCCAAGGTTGCGGTATGCACCTGAATTCCAATTGTAGTTGAACTGAGAACGGAATCTTAGACCCTTGATGGGCTGAATCGTAATGAAAGCAGTTGCACTGGTGTTGATGTTGCGGCTCTCTGCTAAAGAGTTCCAGCCACCCTTCGAAAGACCTTCGTATGGGTTGTTGAACCAATAGTCGTTCCATCTTTGACCAGTAATAGGATTGCCGGCTTCATCAACCGGGTTTCCATATTTACTGTAAGTATAAAGCTCACCATTATCATCATACATAGGTACGAGCGGGTTAGTCTGGAGCAGGCTATGAATATAGCTCCAGTACATGCCATCCTCAGCCAGGTCGTGGCTCTTGCTGTAGCCGATAGAGATGTTCTCACCGATGGTGATGGCATCGAAATCCTTAGCCTTCAACAGTACGTGATCGCTGTTCATGCGAATGGTGTGGCGCTTGTAGTAAGAAGCCTGATCAGAACCCATAATACCTTCATTACTGGTATAAGTGTAAGACATGGCGAACTTAGAAAGATCAGAACCGCCAGTCAGGGTTACAGAATGATTCTGCTGCACGGCATTTTTGTTCTCGAATGCACTCCACCAGTCAGTGCCTTCCCAACCAGCTTTAACCTTGTCGATAATGTACTGTGGTACATAATCGTTGAAATTAACATTCTGACCTGAGGTGTTGAAACTATACTCATTCATAATGGTCATGAACTGCGAAGCGTTCAGCAGTTGTGGACGCTTGTAGGCGTTTGACCAACCGATGGCACCATTGTAGGTAATCTCAACCTTACCAGCCTTACCCTGCTTGGTAGTAACCAGGATAACACCGTTAGCAGCACGTGAACCATAGATAGCTGCTGATGCAGCATCCTTCAGCACGTCAATGCTCTCGATGTCGTTAGGGTTAATACCGTCAAGGCTACCGCCAGCTACACCGTCAATCACATAAAGAGGCTGAGAATCACCGATAGTACCGATACCACGGATGTACACCTTGTAACCCTTACCAGGCTGTGTAGATGAACTGGTAATCTGTACACCAGGAGTGCTTGACTGCATGGCTTCCAGAGCGTTGGTGGTGTTCAGCTTGGCGATTTCGTCACCCTTCACCTGAACAGTAGCACCTGTCACCAACTTTTTCTTCATCGTACCGTAACCGATGACAACCACGTCGTTCAGAGTAGTGTTGTCCTCTGTCAAGGTTACGTTGATGTTACTCTTGCCAGCAACGGGCACCTGCTGGGTCACATAACCCACGTAGGAAATAACCAGTGTGGCGTTAGAGGCAGCATTGACGCTGAAATTACCGTTGAAATCGGTAATCGTACCATCATTGCTACCTTGCACTTTGACTGTGGCACCGATAACCGGTTCACCAGCCTCGTCGTTCACAGTTCCCTTAACGATGCTCTGAGCACTGGCCATTGACAGCGGGAGCATGCAAAACAGGAACAACAAACCTAAGGTTTTTTGTAACTTTTTAAAGTTCCACATAAACAAAATTAGTTAATTAGTAAATAGTTATTTATTAAAATAATGTATAGTCGTTGTTGATATTTGTTGTTACGCGTTAGTTATTTTTTTATAATTTGGCTGCAAATTTAACTTATTTCATAATATTGCACTTTTTCTGGTGTAACATAAACTTTATTTTTTCGTTCATGTAACTCATTGTGTTATACTACGCAAATAAATAATGTTGTTGTGACAAACAGATTTTTAATAATCAGGTAGACCAAACAAAGGATGATTTGAATAATACAAAATTAAAAAGAAATGAGCCATCAAGCATAGTTGGCTCATTTCTTTTTGTATAGGTTAATAGGCGTGGTCGTCTGCAATCTCCAGTTTTTCTATTTTCTTTTTGTCGATGGTCCACCAAGCGTATACGATGTAGGCCAGGACAAAAGGAATCATAATACTGACGATGGCCATCGTGGAAAGTGTAAATTCGCTTGAACAGCTATTGACGATAGTCAGTGACGATTGTAAGTCAGCAGTAGAGGGATAGTAGGCCGTTCCATTCCAACCTGCACAGAGCAGCAGGGCGAGTACAACGAGTACCACTCCGATGCCTGCTGGCCAGATTCCCGAGATATAGGTCTTCGAGACTATGGTCTTGCCTATGGCATAGAGTACTAGCACGACGCCAATGAGCAGCAGGATGAGCAGATACCACATGTCAATGAAGTTCGTCAGATACTTGTAAGGTACGATGGAGATGACGCCAGCCTCGTTGTAAGCGAAGCCGTCCTTCAGTAGCAGGTGGACGAGGTAGGCCACGAAGAATACGAGGAATGGTACGGTAGCTCCGAGGAGTCGGACGCTGGCACGTGAGCGTATGTCTTCGTCGTTCACATTATTAATAATATAGAGTATGCCCAAAACGCGAGCCAGGAACATCACAGCCAGTCCAAATACCAGCACCCAAGGATTGAGTACGGCGTCGAGTCCATGGGAGGCATTGGCCCATCGTGAGATAATGGGGGTGAAGGACGCGGCATCGATCATGTTGTCCTTCATGACGATGAAGTTACTGCCTTCGAAGAAGGTGGCTACGGCACCGCCCAGAAGTAACGGACCGAGGAGGCCGTTGATGACTAGACACATCTGAAAAGTCTTCGATCCCAGGAAATTGCCCAGCTTGTTTTGGAACTCATAGCTAACGGCTTGCAGGACGAAGGTGAAGAGAATGATCATCCATAGCCAGTAAGCTCCGCCAAACGAGGTGCTATAGAACAGAGGGAAGGATGCGAAGAATGCTCCACCGAAGGTGACCAGTGTGGTGAAAGTAAACTCCCACTTGCGGCCCGTGGAGTTGATGACCAGACGACGCCCCTCGTCAGTATACCCCAACGAGCGTACCATCGAGTTGGCGCCTTGCACGAACAACAAAAATACTAACAATGCACCCAACAGTGATACTAGGAACCACCAGTAGTGCTGTAAAAAATCGTATGTCATAGCTTTACTTTTTACTTTTTTACCGTTTTACTTTTCCGTATACTCCGGTCCCTTCTTGATTTGTTTAAGGAGAATGCTGATTTCTACGGCAAGCATGAGAGTGAAGAGGAATAGGAAGATGAAGAATGTCAGTGCTACGCTAAATCCTTCTACATCGCTGACGGCAACCCATGTGGGCAGCATGTCCTGAATAGTCCAAGGCTGGCGACCGAACTCAGCGACGAGCCATCCGCTCTCAGAAGCAATATAGGCTAGCGGTACAAGGGCGATAGCCACCCAATAATGCCAAGAGGGGAGGTTTGTAACCTGGTATTCGTCTGCTGCCGTCTCAGGAATAATCGCTAAAGTGGCTAGCAGACGGCGAGTAAAGATGGATAAGAACGGAATCTTGTATGCCAATATGACAATGATAGCGAAGAACAGAATGAAAATGCCCCCCAGTCCTACCATGATGCGGAACGCCCAGAAATTGACAGGAATGGGCGGAACGACGTCGTTCTTGTCTTTCGCATAGCCATATCCGAAGTAAGGCATGTTTTCCTTGATGATAGAAAGTTGAGCACTGAGAGTGGTCTCGTCGACACCTTCCTTCTTGGCCTTGCGATAGGCTGCAAGGGCATTGATGGCCTGCTTGCCGCGTTGGATTTTTTCATCGACGGAAGGCTCGCGGGTTCCGTCGGGCTTGGTATAACCGTTCAGAATGTCGTTGATGCCAGGTACATAACCATGAATGTCGTTGGTGGCCATGAATGACAGGGCATAAGGCATCTCCAGTTTTAGCGGAGCAGACTCTTCGTGCTGGTAGTCAGGCTGGCCGATGGGATTAACCCATGCTACAGCCGTCAGGCCGATGTCTGTACCGCCATTATAGAGTGCTTCCATAGCGGCCAGTTTCATGGGCTGTACCTCAGCGACGGTTTGTGCCGACTTGTGCCCAGTTATGGCAGCTCCGAGGGAAGCAACTAGGCCTACGATGGCACCAATCTTTATACTCTCAACAGCCAGCTTTGTGTCGCGTTTTTTCATCAAATACCAAGAGGATACTGCCACGACGAAAATGGCTCCGATAATCCATGCCGAGATGACTGTGTGGCAGAACTTGTCGACGGCAAATGGCGAGAGGGCCACGTCGAGGAACGATACCATTTCGTTGCGCATCGTGTCAGGATTGAACTCACAACCGACAGGATACTGCATCCATGAGTTGGCCACGAGAATCCACCAGGCAGAGATGGTGGCTCCTAAGCCTGTCAGCCAAGTGGAAGCGAGGTGGAAGCCTGGCGAAACCTTCTTCCAACCGAAGTACATAATAGCCACGAAGGTAGATTCCATGAAGAAAGCCAAGATACCCTCAACAGCAAGCGGAGCTCCGAAGATGTCACCTACGAACCAGGAATAGTTCGACCAGTTGGTGCCAAACTCAAACTCTAGGATGATGCCTGTGGCAATGCCCATGGCGAAATTGATACCGAAGAGCCGTTGCCAAAATTGCGCAGTATCGCGCCAGAATGTGTTGCGGGTGCGATACCAGCAGGTTTCGCAGATGCCCATGATGACTGCCAGCCCGAGGGTGAGCGGCACGAACAGCCAGTGGTATATGGCTGTCAGTGCAAATTGTGCTCTTGCCCAATTGATGGAGCCGGCGTCGATGTTCAGAAATAAATCGCTTGTCATAATATTTAGGTTTAAATAGGTTTTCACTTGGCGCGGTCAATCATCTCCGTGGCGACGAAATCGGATTCCTCGCCCTTCTGGGCGTGTTCCTTCAGGAAGTTTGGAAAGAAGAAAATCTTCAGCACGATGAAGATGATAAAAAGCTTGATAAGGATGATGGCCCACAACGTGCGTCCCAGCTTCATGGAGCGGAACCCGTCGTAGTAAAGGTCGTAGATTTTATAAAGAAATCCGTTTTTGTTCATCCGTTTTAGGCTTTGTGAGCGTTAATAATGATGCAAATATAGTGAATAAATTGAAAACCTACAACATTTTCTTTGTTTTTTCATAGAAAAAGACTAAATTTGCAGCCAAATTTATATAATTATGAATAAAAAAGTATTGATTGGCATCATTGTTGTGCTGTTAGCGGTCATGGGATGGCTGGGCTATAGTCTGATGCAGGAGAAGCAAACCAATCAGGACATGCAGGAGCTGGCTGAGTTGGATAAGCAGGAAATGGAGAAGGAATATCAGAACTTCGCCCTGCAGTACAGTGAGATGAAAAACTATATCAAGAACGACTCCATCATTGCGGAACTAACTCAGGAACAGGAACGTACGCAGAAACTGCTCGAGGAGTTGAAACGCACCCATGCCAGTGATGCTGCCGAGATTACCCGACTGAAGAAGGAATTGGCCACTGTGCGTGCCGTTCTGCGTTCGTATGTGATCCAGATTGACTCGCTGAACCGTCTGAATCAGGACCTGATGACGGAGAATGACCGTGTGCGTTCTGAGTTGGCGCAGAGCAACCAGCAGAATCAGACACTGACTTCGGAGAAAGCCTCCCTGTCGGAAAAGGTGGCTATTGCCGCCCAACTCGATGCTACCAATATTTCGCTGACCCCGCTGAGCAAGAAGGGCAAGGCCGAAAAGTATATGAAGAATGCTAAAACATTGGCAGTTTCGTTTGCCATTACCAAGAACGTCACTGCCAGCAATGGCACTCGTTCGGTATATGTCCGTGTGACGACCCCTGAGGGTGAGGTGCTCAATGGTGGCGGCACTTTCGAATATAGCGGCAAACAGCTGGCCTGGTCTATGAAGAAAGACGTGGAATATACTGGTGAGGAGACTGCTCTGACCCTTTATTGGACGGTAAACGAATATCTGGGTGGCGGACAGTATAATGTCAGCATTTTCTGCGACGGACAGGCTATTGGATCAAGAAACTTTACTTATAATAAATAAGGAATGAATAAGTATTTGGCTTTTAGTTTTGGGCTTTTGGCTTTTGGCAGTTTGCCTGTGAGTGCACAACGGTTGCTCTCGCTGGACAGTTGTCGGGCGATGGCACTGCAAAACAACAAGGAGCTCAGCATATCGCGTGTCAAACAGGATGTGGCTGCTAATCTGCGCAAGTCAGCACGTACCAAGTACCTGCCTCACGTCAGTGCGCTGGGTGGCTACGAATGGACCAGCAAGGAAATTTCACTGCTCAGCGACGAGCAGAAGGAGACGCTGTCGAATTTGGGAACCTCGCTGACTACCGGTATTAGCGGGAAGGCTGGCGAGATTATGTCACAAGTACCTGCTTCCGTCTGGCAGCTGCTGGGCTCGATAGGGATTACTCCTGAAGGTATTGCCGGCAATCTGGCCCAATTGACCGGTGGCCTCGGAAGCTCCCTCAACGGAGTCGGCCAAGGCATTGTTGATGCGTTCCATACCGACACGCGTAACATGTTTGCCGGAGCTGTCATGGTGACACAGCCCGTATTTATGGGTGGTGCCATTATTGCCATGAACAAGATGGCGGATATCGGTGAGGATTTGGCTGCCAATGCCACAGAACAGAAACGTCAACTTACTTTATATAATATTGATCAGGCCTATTGGCAGGTCGTGTCGTTGCGCCACAAGCAGAAGTTGGCCCAGGGCTACCTCGACCTTGTGAAGAAGTTGGACGGTGACGTGCAGAAGATGATTCAGGAGGGCGTCGCCACCCGTAGCGAGGGCCTGAGCGTCAGCGTGAAGGTGAACGAGGCTGAGATGATGCTGACGAAGGTCGACGACGGACTGGTGCTCTCTAAGATGCTGCTCTGCCAGCTGTGCGGACTTCCTATGTCCGAACAAATAGTGCTGGTCGACGAAGAGCGTGAGGATTTGGACGCAGTCGAGTTGGCTCCGCAGTTGGAAGTAGAGCAGGCTTTGGAAAACCGTCCCGAACTGAAGCAGTTGCAGAATCTGGTTGATTTGAGCAAGCAGCAGACGAACGTCCTCAAGGCCGGAAACCTGCCGCAGGTGGCGCTGACGGGCGGCTATATGGTGTCGAATCCCAATCTATATAATGGCTTCCAGCGTAAGTTTGACGGTGTATGGAACGTTGGTGTACTGGTTCGTATCCCCGTGTGGAACTGGGGTGACGTAGCCTATAAGGTACGTGCCTCGAAGGGTGCCACTACCATTGCCAGACTACAGATGGACGAAGCCCGTGAGAAGATCACGTTGCAGGTAAACCAGAGCAATTTCCAGGTTCAGGAGGCTAATCGTAAGTTGGAAATGACCAAAGCCAACATCCGCAAGGCTGAAGAGAACCTGCGTACTGCCGACCTCGGATTCCGCGAGGGTGTCATCTCGTCGACTACCGTTATGGAGGCCCAGACGGCTTGGCTGCAGGCCCAGTCGCAGAAGATTGATGCTGAGATTGATGTCAAACTCAGTCAGGTGAATCTGAAGAAAGCCCAGGGTGTCTTGGGAGATTGATGCGGAAATAGCAAAATGTCTTAATAACGAAATAAGAAAATACAAAATATGAGTGCAAAAAGTCAACACAACAACATTCTGTTTGCAATTCTTGGATTTGCAGTAGTTGTGATTATTGTAGCCCTGATTGGTTTCTTCGCTTTGGGACGTGATCCCGAGTTGGTTCAGGGACAGGTTGAAGTCAGTGAATACCGCGTGTCCAGCAAGGTGCCCGGACGTATTCTTGAAATCAGAGTCAAGGAGGGTGACTATGTCAAGGTCGGCGATACGCTGGCCATTCTGGATGCCCCCGAGGTTCGTGCCAAGATGGAGCAGGCCCGTAGTGCCGAGGATGCCGCTGCTGCTCTTGAGCTAAAAGCTCAGAACGGTGCCCGTCAGGAACAGATACAGGGAGCCTATCAGGTCTGGCAACAGGCTAAGGCTGGTATGGAAATTGCCGAGAAGTCGTACCAGCGCATTCAGCGTCTGTTCGACGAGGGTGTGGTATCGGCTCAGAAACGCGACGAGGTCTATGCCAACTACAAGGCGATGGAGGCCCAGTGTAAGGCTGCTGAGAGTCAGTATCAGATGGCCCAGAACGGTGCCCGTCGTGAGGATAAACTGGCTGCTGCTGCTCAGGTCGGACGTGCCAAGGGTGCTGTGCAGGAAGTGAACAGCTACATCCACGAGACCGTCCAGATAGCCCAGATGGAAGGCGAAGTCAGCAGTATCTATCCCAAGGTTGGTGAACTGGTTGGCACAGGTTCACCCATCATGACCATTTCGATGATGCAGGACATGTGGGGCTCGTTCAACGTTCGTGAGGACCAACTGAACGGCATGCAGGTTGGTTCGACCATCAAGGCTTTTGTTCCTGCTTTCAACAAGGAAGTCGAGATGAAGGTCTACTATCTGAAGGACCAGGGTTCGTATGCTGTTTGGAAGGCTACCAAGGCCAACGGCCAGTATGACCTGAAGACCTTTGAGGTCAGAGCCCGTCCCATAGAGAAGTTCGAGGGCCTGCGTCCAGGTATGTCGCTCGTTATTAAATGAGAATGAGAAGTGAAATCATAGACTTCAAATTTCAAACATGAATTGTCTCAGGCAGATATACGAAGTCATGCTGCGAGAGTTGCTGATTCTGCGTCAGAATCACGTCTATCGTTTTTGTATGGTGGCCTTTCCATTATTGGTGATGTTTTTCTTCACCTCGCTGATGGATGACGGACTGCCTACCAGCATGCCTGTGGGTATTGTCGACCTGGACAACACTTCTACGTCGCGCTCGCTGTCGCAACGGCTGGACGGATTCCAGATGTCACGCGTCGTGGCCCATTATCCCAGCGTCTCTGAGGCCCGACAGGCCATTCAGCGCAACGAGATCTACGGATTCCTCTATATTCCCAAGGGAACTACCGAGAAACTGTTGGCTTCCCGTCAGCCCAAGATATCGTACTATTATTCCTATACTACGCTGGCTGCCGGTGCCTTGTTGATGAAGGATATGAAAACCATCTCAACGTTGGGTTCTGCTGCCGTCGGACAGGCTACCATGCGCGCCAAGGGATTTACTGACGATCAGATTCAGACTTTCCTGCAACCCATTGCGGTGGATTTGCACCAGATTGCCAACCCTTGGACGAGTTATAATTCTTATCTGACGACGATGATTGTGCCAGGCATGATCATGCTGTTCATATTCCTGATTTCTGCCTATTCTCTTGGCACGGAACTGAAGTTCAGCTCGTCGAAACGCTGGCTGGCAATGACTGATAACCGTATTGTGCCGGCAATATTGGGCAAGTTCCTGCCACAGACGCTGATCTGGCTTGCTCTTGTCTATGGTTACGAATACTACGTGTTCTATGTGCTGGACTTTCCGCATCTGGGCAGTCCGTGGATGCTGGTACTGCTGGGATTGATACAGGTGCTGGCTAGTCAGGGATTTGGCATTTTTGCCTTCGGACTGATGCCGTCGCTACGTATGTCGATGAGTATCTGCTCGTTATGGGCTGTGCTCAGCATATCGATGGCTGGCTCTGCGTTCCCTGTCATGGGTATGGATGGTCCCCTGCAGTCGCTGTCGTGGCTGTTCCCCCTTCGTCATTACTACATGATTTATCAAATCGCCGTCTTCAATGGCTATCCGCTCATTGAGGCGTGGTTCCACTTTGCTGCCCTGGTGGCATTCATACTGCTGCCTTGGCTCGTGGTTGGAAAAATAAAGAATGCAATGCTTACTTATGTCTATATTCCGTAACCTATACAAAGACATAGAGAATGCCTGCTACATCTGGCGTAAGGAAATGGAGCGGGTGGTGAAGGACGAGGGCGTGCTCATCTTCTTCATCGTCGTCCCGCTGGTCTATCCCTTGCTGTACTCGTGGATCT
This sequence comes from uncultured Prevotellaceae bacterium, assembly GCA_902764705.1. GTDB lineage: Bacteria > Bacteroidota > Bacteroidia > Bacteroidales > Bacteroidaceae > Prevotella. Next base: position 63,245 of record CACWWZ010000001.1, read on the forward strand.
ATAACAACGAGACGGTACACGACGTTCCTGTCTGTGTCGTCGACCAGTCACACTCCTCGCTTTCCCGTCAGTTCATCCATATGTGCGATGCTTCTGCCGATGTCCGTGTGGCTTACTATGCACAGGACTTGGACGAGGCCAAATCACTGGTCAGCCGGCAGTTGGTCAAAGGCGTCTTTCTTATTCCTTCCGACTTCGAGACAAAGGTGCTTCGCATGGAGCAGGGCGTGGTCAGCGTCTATTGTGACATGAGTCTGATGCTGACGTACAAAGCCATTTTCCAGACGGCCCGACTTGTTTCTTTGGAAATGGGTAAGGAGATTCAGACGAAGCTGAACCGGCAGTATACCGATTGTGAGGAGGCCATTGCCGCCCGTCCGCTGGACTATGCCGACGTGCCTATTTTCAATCCGCAGGGAGGTTACGGTTCGTTTGTCCTGCCCGCAGTGCTGATGCTCATTCTGCAACAGACACTGGTGCTGGGCATTGGCCTCTCCGCTGGTACTGCCCGTGACGAGAATGCCTATCGCAACCTGATTCCCGTGGGCGATTCCCGTTATGTGAAAACGCTGCCCATCGTCCTGGCTAAAACCATGTGCTACCTGATGATTTATGCCGTCATGGGCGCTTGGCTCGTCATTGTCGTGCCACGACTGTTCCATTTCCCGCAGTTGGCTAGCGGACATACGCTATTGGTGCTGATGATTCCCTATACCCTGGCATGTATCTTCTTTGGCATGGTGGTATCGTGCATGGTGAAATATCGCGAGAATGTGATGCTGCTCATGGTCTTCGTGTCTATTCCCCTGTTGTTCATGACGGGTGTTTCTTGGCCGCAGTCCAATATTCCGGGCATGTGGCAGGGCGTTTCCTGGCTGTTCCCCTCAACGTTTGGTGCCCGTGCCTACGTGCGGTTGAATTCCATGGGAGCCAGTCTGGGCGACGTGCTCACAGAATACCGCATCCTCTGGATTCATGTGGCTTGCTACTTCTTTCTGACGTTGTGTGTCTATCGTTTCCAGATTTACCGTGCCCGTCGTAAGGCGCTGAACCGCTTGCGTTTCCTAAAGAAAAGCCGTCAGGAGCGAGCTGGCGACCTCACTTGATTCCGCGTTCGTTAAGTGCCTTGGCGTAGCGCGCTGCGTTTTTCAGGTGTTCCTGATAAGTCGTGGCGAAATTGTGGGTGCCCGAGAAATCTTCCTTGGCACACATATAGAGGTAGTCGTGGTCTACGGCATTCAGCACGGCATCAATGCCCTTGATGGAGGCAATCTTGATGGGGCCGGGGGGCAGACCTTCGTTCTTATAGGTGTTATAAGGCGAGTCGGTTTGGAGCAGTTTCTGCCATATTCGCTTCAGTTCGAACTGCTTCAGGGCAAACTTGATGGTGGGGTCTGCCTGTAGCGGCATGTTCTGCTTCAGGCGGTTCAGATACATACCGGCTATCATCGGCTTCTCGGCATTGTTGGCTGTTTCCTCGTCAATGATGCTGGCCAGCGTACAAATCTCCACTGGTGTCAGCTGCATCCGGGCAGCCTTGGCTTCGCGCTCGCCCTCCCAGAAGTGGTCGTGCTCCTTCTGCATACGTTCCAGCAGCTTGTCGACGCTCATGTTCCAATACACGTCGTATGTGTTGGGTACGAACATCGCGGCAATCGTCGTTGTGTCGTAACTATACTGCTGACAGGTCTCCTCGCTGTACAGTGCATCGGCAATCGTAGCCGAGTCGAGCATCAGCTTCTGTCCCAGCACGGCGGCCAGGCGGTCCATCGTGCGCACCTCGGGGATGGTCAGGTTGAACGACGACTGCTGACCGTTCTTCAATCTGCGGAATACCGTGATGGGGCCGTCGCCGGGTTCAATGGCATATCGTCCGCTGCGAACGTGCTCGTTATAGTCGCTGTGGCGGAGTAGGGCAGACAGACTGGTCAAACCTGCCGTCGAGCTCAGAGGCTGCAACTTCACGAGGACGCTGTCCTGCGTGTCGTCGTCGTCAATATAGAGGTATACCGTGCTGTCGCTTTTCGACACGGAGGTCAGTAAGTGGTAAGCCACCAGTCCTGTAACGAGCACCAAGCCCACTAAAGCCACGTATAAATAGACTTTTGAATTCAGTTTTTTCATCTTCGTTTCTGCATTTCTTTTACTGCTGCCATTTGCACATCATGCATTCGGCTATGCAAAGGTATGTAATAATCTTCAAACAAACAAATATTTCGTCTTTTTTTATTACTCTTGTAATACTTGCATATCTTTCTTCAACAATAACGTGATGGTCAACCAGAAATAATGGCGCGCCCGCGTCTCCCTTGGCATGAGACTTTGATCTGCTTAGCCGACTAACGATACCCTCTTGAAAAACTTAAAACATTGCCTTGGATTTATCAATCATTGCCTTAGATTTATCAATCATTGTCAGTGATTTAATAATCAATGTCGTAGATTTAACTTTACAAGGGACCTCGTAACCTTTTACCCAGCGACTCATAACCTTTGGAGAAGGTAGGCTGCAACTCAGAAAAACTCAAATTAATTTGGTTTTTCGTTCGTTTTGCACTACCTTTGCAGAAAAATCAGAAATATATCACTTTTCTGGCAGACTTATGGCAACTAAGACAGCAATCGTGGGAGGCGGTGCAGCGGGATTTTTCCTGGCTGTGAACCTGAAGGAGATGGTGCCCGACATGGAGGTGACCATCTTCGAACGCAGTCCGCGGGTGCTGGCGAAGGTGGAGGTGAGCGGCGGTGGACGCTGCAATTGTACCAATTCGTTTGCCCGTGTCAGCGACCTGTCGCAGGTGTATCCCAGAGGTCATAGGCTGATGAAACGGCTGTTTAACGTGTTTAATCAGGAGGATGCCTACCGCTGGTTCGAAAGCCACGGGGTTCCGCTGGTGACGCAGGACGACGAGTGTGTGTTTCCGCAGGCTCAGGATTCGCACGCCATCATCGACTGTTTCCTGACGCTGGCGCGAAGATACCAGATAGTGATACGGAAGGGGGTGAAGGTGCAGTCGCTGGCTGACTTGAAAGGCTTCGATTACGTGGCCGTCACCACAGGCGGATCGCCAAAGGGAGAAGGACTGCGCTGGCTGGCGGACATGGGACACGAGACGGAGCGGCCCGTGCCGTCGCTTTTCTCGCTGTCGATAGACGATGCCCGTCTGCATGCGTTGATGGGACTGGTGGTGGACGATTCCGTCGTTCGCATCCCAGGTACCAAACTGCGTGCCGAGGGTGCGCTGCTCATTACCCATTGGGGACTGAGCGGACCAGCCACGCTGCGACTGTCGAGCTATGCGGCACGCCATCTGGCTGAGAACAATTATCAGGCTCCGCTTAGCATCAACTGGATTCATCGCAATGAGGCCGATGCTCAGACGAGGCTACTGGAAATGGCGGTCCGTGAGCCGCAGAAGCAACTCACCATCTGCAATCCCTTCAACATGCAGCAGCGCCTGTGGAGCTATCTGGTGGAGAAGGCATTGGCGGACCGTGCCACGATCCGTTGGGCGGAAATGAACAAGAAGGACGTGAACCGACTGGTGAACGTGCTGGTGAACGACACGTTACAGATCGTAGGGCGGGCACCGTTCAAGGATGAGTTCGTCACCTGTGGGGGCGTATCGCTGAAGGCTGTCAATCCCGTGACCCTGGAGAGCCGCCACGTACCCCGGCTGTATTTTGCCGGCGAGGTGCTCGACATGGACGGTGTGACGGGAGGGTTCAATTTCCAGGCTGCCTGGACCACTGCCTATACGGTGGCAAGCAGCATCCAGAAATCATTAGACACTAACAATTTACTAACTAACAACATAAACTTTATTACAACATGAAACAGAGATTGTTTTTAGCAGCTTTTGCTGCCTGTATGGCGGTTTGTGGCTGGGCACAGCAACAGACTCCGAAATCGATTGTGTGTAATCAGGACGGTACGGTGACGTTCACCTACAAGAACGACCATGCCAAGGAGGTGCTGGTGGACGTGCAGTTTGCAAAGGGACGCCAGCCCATGACACGTGACGAGAAGACGGGCCTTTGGACGGCTACGCTGGGTCCGGCAGCTCCCGACATGTATCCCTACTGCTTTGTGGTGGACGGCATCAGCGTGATGGACCCTGAGAACGACCAGTATTTCCCCAACGAAGGCTTCAAGAACAGCCTGCTGGAAATTCCCGGTAACGGCACCCTGCCTCACGACATCAAGGACGTACCCCACGGCAGGTTGGAGTATGTGCACTATTATTCGAAGAGCCTGGGCGCCACGAATCAGGCTGTGGTCTATCTGCCACCCACGTATATGCAGGATTTCCAGAAGAAGTATCCTGTGTTCTACCTGATCAGTGGTACGACGGATACGGAGGAGGTGTACTACAAGGTAGGACGCGTGAACTATATTATGGACAATCTGCTGGCAGACAAGTCCGCCAAGGAAATGATTGTCGTGATGCCCTATGGTAACCCGTCGAAACTGAAGCCTGCAAAGGCAGGGGACGCTTCAGGAGCCCCTCAGGTGCAGTTCGGAGGCGATGTGTTCAGCAAGGATCTGATCAACGACCTGATGCCTTACATTGAGAAGAACTACCGTACGGATGCCAATCGCGAACACCGTGCCATCGGAGGTTTTTCGCGTGGCGGCAACCAGGCACTGTACAACGGACTGACGAATCTGGATAAGTTTGCATATCTATGTTCTTATAGCTCGTTCACCTCGACGGACATTCCTAACGTCTACGACCAGGCTGACGACACGAACAAGAAGATTCGCCTGTTCTGGCTGGGTGTGGGTACCGACGACTTCCTCTATGGTAATGCCCGCGACTACATGGAGTTCCTGGACAAGAAAGGCATCCGCAGTGTCAAGGAGTTTACGAACGACAAGTTCGGCCACACGTGGATGAATGCGAAGTATTTCCTGTCGAAGACCCTGCCCCTGCTGTTCAACAAGAAGGCTTGTGAGGCTGCCATGAAGGACGGCCAGCCCGCTCCTGCCAAGACTGGCGAGGAACAGCAGTTCACGCCTGGTGTGATGGCCCGTCTGTTCCCGCGTCCCATCATCTCGCCGGAATACACTGAAGAGAGCATCACGTTCCGTTTCAAGGCTCCCGATGCCGAGAAGGTGGAGCTGGAGTGTGAGATTCTGCCCGAGGTGCTGTCGATGGAGAAGGATTCCGACGGCGTGTGGAGTGTGAAGATGGAAGACTTCGTGACGGAGACCTTCAAATATTGCTTCGTGGTGGACGGCATGCGTGTGGCTGACCCCAGCAACATGCTTCTCTCGCCCGACAAGGGATTCAAATACAGCATAGCCGACAGCCCCTACGCTCCATTCAGCTTTGCCGCAATGGGCGACATCCTGCACGGACGCACAGCCTACGATCTGGACAGACAGGAGGCTTGGTATATGGCGCCTATGGGCGGTACCATGGGCGGTCAGGGATTCTCGATGCCAGTGTTCATCCAGCTGGTGCCTGGCGAGAACGACACGATGGAGAGCTGGTTCAAGGTGGGCGGTGCTGATGCCATTGCCGACAAGTTGCAGGCTGACAAGAAGACCAAGACAGTGGTTCTCACGACGAGTTCGATGGACTTCATGGGACAGGGTGGCGGTATGAGAATGCCAGGCATGGAACCCCGCGTGCTTCGTGCCGACGACTATCCCACCTGGTCGCAGCGCCGTAGGGCATTGGTGAAGCTGCTGCTGAAGATAGGAAAAGAACCCGCCCCCCAGATGCCTGACTTTGGCGGCTTCGGAGGAGGCGGTGGCTTCGGTGGCGGAGGCTTTGGCGGCGGTGACGGCTTCTAAGCGTCTTCGCTTTTAGCCTCTTTGGCTTTCAAAATCACGTTTTGCTTCAAGTCCTCGACAAACTGGCTGATTTTCTGCAGCTCGCGAGGAATGTGAATACTCTGTGGGCAGTGCGGTTCGCACTGTCCACAACTTATACAGTGGTCAGCCTGCCGCAGCTTGGGTACCGCACGGTCGTAGCCTATCAGATAGTTGCGGCGCAATTTGAAGTATTCGTCGTCCAACTTCATGCGCGGTAGCGTGCCGTCGTTCTTGCACTTGTTATAATGGATGAAGATGGCAGGAATGTCGATGCCGTAGGGGCAGGGCATGCAGTATTTGCAATCGTTGCAGGGAATGTTTTCGAGTCCAACGATACGCTCGGCCACCTCGCGCTGCAGATAGTCCTGTTCCTGCTTTGTGAGTGGAACGAGCGGACAATAAGAGAGCAGGTTGTCCTTCAGATGCTCCATATAGGTCATACCGCTGAGCACGGTGAGCACGCCCTCGGGGGTTCCTGCATAGCGGAATGCCCACGAGGCCACACTGCGCTCAGGAGCCTTGCTCTTCAAATCTGCTGCGAGATACTGTGGCAGGTTGGCCAGTCGGCCGCCCAACAGGGGTTCCATGATGACGGCAGGAATGCCTTTCTTCTGGAGCTCGCCATACAAGTAGCTGGCATCGACGTTGCTTTTGTTGATTTCATTGGCATAATCCCAGTCCAGATAGTTCAGCTCAATCTGTATGAAGTCCCAATGATACTTGTCGTGCATGGCCAGCACCTCGTCGAATACCTGCGCATGGCCGTGGAACGAAAAGCCGAGGTTACGGATGCGGCCCGCCTCGCGTTCCTTCATCAGAAAGTCCATCATACCGTTGTCCACGTAGCGGCTGTTGAACTCGTTCATTCCTCCGCCTATTGCGTGCAGCAGGTAGTAGTCGATGTAGTCGACCTGCAACTGCTTCATCGAGTTCTGGTACATCTCGATACTGGCCTCACGAGTCTGGGTGGCAGGGTTGAAGTTCGACAACTTGGTGGCAATGAAATACTCCTCGCGCTTGTGGCGACTCAGCGCGATACCCGTGCAGGTCTCCGACTTGCCCTGACAATAAACAGGAGAAGTGTCAAAATAATTCACACCATGCTCGATGGCATAGTCCACCTGGCGGTTAATCATCTCCTGGTCGTAGTCGTCCTTATTCTCCGTCTTCGACGGCAGGCGCATCATACCATAACCAAGTAGCGACACCTTGTCCTGATTCATGGGATTGGTGCGATAAGTCATCTTACCCACGGGGGGCTCTACTTGTTGTTTGTATTCTTCGACGGCCTTGCTCTCCGTCTTCGACTTGCAGCCTGTCAGCACGGCAGCAGTGCCCAGCGCCCCTCCGCCCAACAGCTTCAGAAAATTTCTGCGCGTGATATTTTTTTTCATGATTCTTTTCGTTGTTTCGTTATTTCGATATTTTGTTATTTCGACATTTCGATGTTTCGATATAACGTTTTCAGACTTCCTTATGCACCTCGTGGCCTTCAACATAGATGGCCGAGAAGGGACGTGCAGGACACAGATATTCGCAGGCGCCACAGCCAATGCAGCGGGCCTCGTTGACAGCGGGAACATAGGGTGACTCCTCGTCGTCAGGATTGCTGGGCACCATTTCGATGGCTCCCACCGGACAGTGACGGGCACAGTTGCCACACTCCACATCATCGGTCAGCACTATGCAGTTTTTCTTAATCCATACGGCATGGCCAATCTGCGTGGAGGCCTTGTCTTCAGGTTTGATGGGCTTGATGGCACCAGCGGGACAGACCTCTGAGCAGCGGTTACATTCCGGGCGGCAGTATCCGCGCTCATAGCTCATGACGGGTTGCATCAGGTGCAGCCAGTCGTCGGAAGGACGCAAGACCTGATTAGGACACTGAGAGATGCACAGTTGACAGCCCGTACAGTTATGAGCCATGTTCTGGGCCGACAGTGAGCCTGGAGGTGTCAGCGGTGTCTGGCGCTCGGGGGCTACCTTATCGGCAATCTCAGCCAGTCCGCCGTCCATCATCTTGTCCTTCTGCTGGGCCAAGGCGGCTGTGGTGAGCAGGGCGCTGCTAATGAGGAATGCGCGGCGACCGTCATTCTTAGTGTTGGTCTTACTAGTATTACTAGTCTCACTAGTCTGACTAGTTATACTAGTTCTACTAGTTTTTCTAGCATAGCTGAGCGCTCCGAACTTGCAGCTTTCTATGCAGTTGCCACACACGACACAACGCGAGGCGTCGACGGTGTGTGTCTTGTAGTCGATACAGGCGGCCTTGCAGTTCTTCGAGCAGAGCGAGCAGTTTCGGCACTTGTCTGCGTCGAAGCGGATTTTCAGGAACGAGAAACGGCTAATCAGTGAGAGCAACGTACCCACGGGACAAATAGTATTACACCAGGTGCGTCCGTTGCGCCAGGCCAGTACGACAATCACGATGAGCATTACAAGGGCAATGACTAGTGAAGCCACTGAGCGCAACCAGATTTCTGAGTGGTAGAAAGCGTAGCTGTCGAAGTGCTCGGCAATGGTGGCTAGCACATTATTGCCTGCCTGATAGACGGGTTGCAACAGGTTGGTGGCGATCAGTCCGAAGGTAGAGTAGGGGGCCAGCAGCTGCACCAGTACGGCCACACCTGCCATGTGTGCAACGATGAGCACCACCAGCATGGGGTAGCGCAGCCACTTCATCTCCTTCGAGAAAGAGTAGCGGTTCTTCTTGGCTTTCTTGCCCAGCCATCCGAAGATATCCATCATGATACCCAGTGGGCAAATAACGCTACAATAGATGCGTCCGAAGATGAGTGTCAGTACGGTGAGCCCGACGACAATCAGGACGCTGCCTGCCAGCACAGCCTCCAGGAACTGTATCTTCGGCGTCCAACCCACCAGATGGTATGCCGTTCCCGTGAAGTCGAGGAACAACCACGTGATGCCGATAAACATCACAGTAGCCAGTGTAATTCTAATTTTTCTTAGCATAAAGTATCTGTTTAGTTTTTATATCTCATTTCTCATTTCGTGCATCGCACGATTTGAATGCTCAGCTCATAAAGCAGATAGATGGGCAGCGACACCACGAAGAGTGTAAACACATCGGTCGTCGGCGTGATGATAGCTGCTACGACGAGGATGGCCACAATGGCGTGTCGACGGTATTGGCTCATCATCTTGCTGGTAATCAGCCCCATGCGCCCTAGCAGTCCGCTTACGACGGGTAGTTCGAATACCACGCCCATGACCAGACTCATGCCCAACAAGGTGTCGACGTACGACTGCAATGTTAGCATGTTTGCCACATCGGGGCTCACCTGATAGGTTCCCAGAAAGCGCACCGTCAGGGGGAATACCACGAAGTAGTTCACCAATGTCCCCACGAGGAACATCATATACGCCGCTCCCACAATCCATACGGCATAATGCCGCTCGTTCTGGTAGAGCCCTGGCGACACGAAGCGGAACAGCTCATATAATATATAAGGTGACGCCACCAGCAGCCCTGCATACAAGGCTGTTCGCATGTGGATCATGAACTGCTCCGTCAGCCCCGTGTTCATCAGGTGCAGCGAGAAAGCGTCGACGCCCAGCAATCGGTAGGTCACGAAGTCGCTACTCCGCGGGGCCAGCACCACCCCAAACAGCTCTTCCTTCATCACGAAGGCCGCAATGCCAAAGACCACAACGGCTATCGCCATGCGTATCAGCGACGAGCGTAACACGTCCAGATGGTCCCAGAAGGTCATCGGTTCATTCTTCACTCTTCACTTCCTCGTCGTCTTCTAAATCCTTCATGCCGTCCTTGAAGCTCTTGACGCCCTTGCCCAGACCTTTCATGAGCTCGGGAATCTTCTTGCCGCCGAACAGCAACAATACAATCAGGGCAATGACAAGGATTTCCTGCATGCCTAATCCAAACAAAAGTAAATTCATCATTTTTATATTGTTTTTTGGTTATTTTGGGACAAAGATACGAAAAATCTCTAAACTATAAACACTAAACTCTAAACTTTTTATTATCTTTGCAGGCAAATAAACAACATTTAACTATGGAATACGAATTTATTCTACGAATTTTTACTGCTGCCTTCTTAGGAGGACTCATTGGCTTGGAGCGTGAGTGGCGCGCTAAGGAGGCTGGTCTGCGTACGCATTTTCTTGTAGCACTGGGCTCAGCGGTATTTATGATAGTTTCGGCCTATGGTTTCAGCGATGTCCATATGGACGGGATGACATCACGTTGGGATGTTAGCCGAGTGGCGGCTCAGGTGGTTAGCGGTATCGGTTTCATTGGTGCTGGTACCATTATTTTCCGCAAGGCCGAAAATATTGTCAGCGGATTGACAACTGCTGCTGGCCTATGGGTTACTGCAGCCATTGGCTTGGCCTGCGGCGGTGGCATGTATGTGTTGGCAACAGCCAGTACGGTGCTGGTACTGTTCGGTTTGGAAGCGTTTAACTTCTTACTGCACAAGATCGACAAAAAAAGAGATGAGAAGCATTCATAGCCTCTCACCTCTTATCTATAATCTCTTATCTCTTATAACTCAGTGCAGCGCCTATGGCGGTGCAGAATTCTGCATGCTTGGGAATGTGGAAATGCACGTTGTACATCTTCTCGAGCATGGGGTATATCTCCTTGCACTGGGGCAGGAGTGTCAGATTACCAATGAGCACGAAGTCCTTGATGCCCGAGTTGAGCGCAGCGAGAATAGACGCAGAGCCGATGGTTTGCAGTACCATAACGATGAGTCCCAGGGCCAAGTCCTCCTTAGGGGCATCGTACTGTGCCTTTGAGAACAGCGACGCTGTGGCGTCCATGGGCAGGCCGGGTAGGGGATGAGTGGAGATGTCGCCAATCTGCAGGTTAATGTTTCGGATGTCGCCACGCATGGCCAGACTCTGAATCTGCTTCGGGTCACGCGTGTTGAGCATGACACGGCTCAGACCCATCAATGTGCCTCCACCAACGCCAATACCACCTATATGGCGGATGTCGTCGCCGTCGCATTGCACGAAGCTCGTACCTGTGCCCATCGACACGACGATGGCTTTCGACAGGCCGCTTTCGAAACGTGCTCCCAGACCATCAGCCACAAATTCGTCGACCTTACGGGTAGGAATGCCATAGAGCGACTCGTCGATATAGCCTGCCCCTACGCCTGTCAGCATGACCTGCTCGACGTCGTTCAGTTGCACCTTATTGTCGTGCAGATACTTGCCAAAGGCACCATAGAGCGAGGTGACCTGGTCTGCTGCCGTGATGCGGATAGGTGATAGCACGCGCCCTTCGCGCAGTCCTACAATCTTCGTGGTCGATATGCCCACGTCAATTCCGATAATGATTCCCATTGTTGTTATTTGGTTTTCGTTTGTTTATACTCTTTGTCGTTATTCTGCGTATTGTCGCAGTGTGCTTTCTTTCTGGAGTGTCATTTCGCCTTTCAACTCCTTGCCTTCGTCAGTACGAAGATAGTAGGAACCCTGTAACTTGCCGTTCTTCAGCAGTCGGAACTTGCATTTGATGGCGGGATAGGTGTTGTTCTCCTCAGCAGCACTGACCTCGTAGACATGCAGGAAACCGTCGTAAGCGTTGGCTGCAGCCTCGTAATCCGTAATACCATCGATATTGCAGTCGGTGATGCCACAGTAGGTTTCGTCGTCGTTGGTAATCTTAAAGGACAGTCTGGGCTTGCCATCTTCGTTGCAGGTCCACGTGCCATTCAGCGCCTTCGTCAGTTTTTCCTCGGAGATCATATTCTCCTTCGAGAAATACTGTCCGTCCCAGGTGAAGATGTGGAAGGTGCCGTGAAAGTCCTTGTCGCGCTCGACGATACTGATGTCCTTTCCCTCGCGCGGCAGCTTATAGGTGGTCGTCATGCCTGCTGTCTGGCGGAACCGGATAATAGCATTGTTTTCGGGTGTCAGCGTCTCGGTGGCGGGGTCGTAGTCGTAGGCACAGATAGCCTGCTGAGTCTTCTCGTCATCCTCTTTGTCGGAGCGGACAATATTGATGATGAAGAGCAGGTCGCCGTCCTTGCGTCCCCACACGGCAGCTGACATATTGTCGCCAGGGGCGTCGCCCTGCACCACTTCCGCATAGCCGTTCTTGCGGTCCATCACGATAGCACCGCCTGTTTCCTCGTTCATCTTTTCGGTAAACTTCGAATCTTTGGCACAGTCGAGCAGGGCGTCGACAACGTCCGTGGGCCACACCTTGTTAAAGGCTTTCAGCAGCGTGATTAATTCAGGCATCTTACCGCCATTCTCCACTGGAATTTCCTTATTGGCCCAGTCTACCTCAATGTCTTCTGGAGACACCTTTGCAATCTGTAATATGACGGAGTCAGCACGCAGCGAGTCTGCCACCAGCGAATCTCTGTCGATCCCACCTTCTGTCTGTCCCTTTTTCTGGTTACACCCGGCTATCGCCAGCGCGCAAACCACTGCTAATATCATCTTCTTCATCAGCATTCGTTCGTTTATTATGCTGCAAAGTTACGAAGAAGCAATTGAAATACCAAATTTATTTAGATTTTTCTAAGCTAGAGTAACCTTGGCTTGGGTATCTGCTTCAATCATAGTTAAAAGTTTGTTAATTTATTGTGCTCTCATGCAGTTTTTTCGTATTTTTGCACTTTAATTAGCAAAATTAAAAGCTAGGCTTATCAAATGAGAAAGTATTTATTGGCATTTGCCTGTATGATGGCGGTGGTACAGCATGTTAGAGCTCAGGATTATTTTTCCTCTGCTTCTGATTTCGCTCGCTTATATGTGGGGGCGATGGAACCACAGTACCCTAAGTCGTTGTGGTTCGACATGCCTTACTATAAAGGCAATGCAGATTTGTATAAAGGCCGTATCAGCTATCATGGCGTGGTTTATGAGGATGTGCAACTGCGTTTCGATCAATTGAAACAATGTGTGATTGTGCTCCCTCCAGGAGAAAGAGTACTATGCCTGCCTGAGCAAGATTTCGTAGACTGGTTTGAGATGGATGGTCGCAGATTCGTACGTGATCCTGAAGATAGTTTACGATATGCGTCTCTGCTCTGTGATGGAAGCTTTAATGGCATTCGTCTTTATCATTGTGAGTGGAAGTCGTTAGCTCCTGACAGACTTTCTGGAGGAAGAAAATATCTGAAGACGCTTTATTCTGAAGAGCATTATACGCTTGTTACTCCAGATGGAGAAATGTATCATGTGAAGCGTGCGTCGGATGTGGCAAAACTCTTTCCAGGACAGAAAAAGCAGATCAGGCAGTTTGCAAAGCAGAACCGGCTATCCTTCTCAAGGCGTGAACGCGAGAAGAGTCTTGTGGCATTAACCCAAAGCATTGCTGGAGCTCCAATATTCAATCAGGGATACGGGGATGTGGTGGTACGTGAACGGGAGTTTACTCCAGCAACAGACCTTTCCCGTGCCGCCGTGGTTTTGCAGCCACACACAATCGACGAATCAACGCTTGTTGCCGGCATTCCTGTGCTTGACAATGATTCTGTTGCGTCGTCAGTCGGCTCTAAAAATACGAAGGTATATATCGTTCCTGGGGTGAAAAAAGCTAAGGCAAGCATTGCCGACGATCAGGAACTTGCCGAGATAGTCGTTGTCGGCGGTCGTCAGTCGGCAGTGAAAAACATGATGATGGGGTCTGAGAAATTCAAACCCCAGATACTGAAGAATATTCCGTCAGCCTTTGGCGAGTCGGATATTATGAAAATCGTGCTGACGCTGCCTGGTGTCACCACCGTTGGAGAAGCTTCCAGCGGGTATAATGTGCGAGGAGGAGCCACAGACCAGAACCTCATACTCTTCAATGGAGGTACGGTGTATAACCCGTCGCATCTGTTCGGACTGTTCACGTCGTTCAATTCAGATGCCGTTGAGGATGTTGAGTTGTTCAAATCGAGCATTCCTGTGGAATATGGTGGTAGAATCAGCAGTGTGCTGAAAGTGGTCTCGAAGGAGGCAAATATGCAGAAACTGACCGGCTCGGCAAGTATTGGTGTGCTTACCAGCAAGGCGAATGTTGAGATACCCATTGTTAAGAATCATGTGTCATTGTTGTTGAATGGTCGTACGACCTATAGTGACTGGATTCTGAAGCATTTACCTGAAAAGAGCGGCTATAAGAACGGTACGGCAAATTTCTATGATGTTGGTGGCGTACTGACATGGAAGCTAAATAATATGCATCGTCTTAAGGTCTTTGGATACTGGAGTAATGACAAGTTTTCGTTCAGCTCACAGGATAATTATGGCTATCAGAACCGTAACATCTCAGCAGAGTGGCGCTCTATCTTGAATGAAAAGGTGACGGCTACGGTGTCTGCCGGACTCGACCACTACGACTATTTCAATGAGGACAGAAACACACCTTCTATGGCTGCCCGACTGAGTTTCGGCATTGACCAGCTGTGGGGTAAGTTGAATATTCGTCAGCGTCTGACGGAAAAGGAGGTTCTCTCTTACGGTCTCTCCATGCAGCATTACAATGTGCAGGCAGGCAGGTATGAGCCTGTGGGCGAGAGATCATTTATCAAGACTGACGAGTTGCAGCGAGAAAAGGCATTGGAGAGCGCAATGTTTATTGACTATGAGCGTTCGCTCACAGACAAACTGTCGGTTTCTGCCGGTTTGCGCTATTCTATGTTCAATGCGCTTGGTCCTCGTGACGTGAATTATTATTATGACGGGGAACTTCCGTCAGAGGAGGCACTATTGGAAACGCGTCATGAAACGGGGATAATCAAGACCTATCATGCACCAGAGGTGCGTCTGTCGGCCTGCTATGCCCTACAGGAGAACCTTTCATTGAAGGCCGGATTTAACACAATGCACCAGTATATCCATAAAGTGTCGAACACGTCTATCATGTCGCCTACTGATATTTGGAAACTGTCCGACGTGAATATCAAGCCTCAGAGCGGCTGGCAGGTGGCTGCAGGTATCTATCATGAGACTACAGACAAGAAGTACGAGTTCTCCGCAGAGGTTTACTATAAGCATATCAGCGATTATCTCAACTATCGCAGTTCTGCGGTTCTGTTGATGAATCCCCACCTTGAGACCGACGTGATTTCGACCAAGGGACAAGCATACGGTTTAGAACTTCAGGCGAAGAAACCTTTCGGGAAATTGAACGGATGGGTCAGTTATACCTTCTCGCGCTCTTTGCTCCGACAGGATGACAAGAGGGTGGCTATGCCCTTAAACGATGGTGAGTGGTATCCAGCAGAATATGACAGACCTCATGAGGTGAAGGCTGTGCTCAACTACAAGTTTACCGAGAGATATAGCTTCTCAAGTAACTTCAACTATGCTACAGGTCGTCCGACCACCGTACCTGCCGGCCAGTATTACGACTCGTATCATCAGAAATACATGCCGTACTATACAGATCGCAACACATACCGTATTCCAGACTACATGCGATTGGATCTTGCGTTTAATATTGAACCGACCCATAAACTGACGAGCTTCCTGCACACGTCGTTCTCTATTGGTGTCTATAATGCCCTTGCACGTAAAAATGCCTATTCCGTCTATTATGTCACTGAATATGGGAGGGTGAAAGGATATAAGTTATCAGTGTTTGGTACTGCCATTCCTTATGTCTCGCTTAATATACGGTTCAACTAGGAATAATTTAAAAATGTAATAATGTAAAAATGTAAAAATTATGAAGCGCAGTCATTCTTTCATTTTTAAATTTTTGAATTTTCACATTGTCGCCATATCTGTGGCGACGGTGTTGACGCTGTCGGGCTGTATCGAAGAATACAATGCGGACGTCCCGTCAGATGATTCCGATTTGCTCGTTGTCGAAGGTACGATATGTTCTTCCAAATTGAATAAGTTTATCCTGTCGCGTACGCAGCCCGTCAATTCTTACCACACCCCCGAGAAAGTAACGGGAGCAAAGGTTTCTGTGCTTGGAAGTGACGGCTCTGAATATGTGATGGAGGAAAGCAACGACTGTTACTTATGCTGGATAGATGCCCTCGCGCCTAATGTGGAATATCGTCTGCATATCGAGAGTGATGGTGAAACCTATGAATCTGTACCTCAGAAACCTCTTCGTACCGAGCCTATAGCTGAGGTGAACGTGCTGCAGGATACGCCGGAAAGTGATCTCGACGTGCTCGTCACCCCTGACGCTCCTTTCGATCCCGACAAGGTGAATTACTATTCGTGGACATATGTAGAGACATGGGAGGTGCATCCTCAGTACACGACCGATATCTATTTCGACTTAAACACAAAGACACCAGTCTATGACCCCCACCAGTTCCCTGAGCGCGGTTGGAAAGATGTAACAGGCTCGGCGATTATGGTTGCTTCAAGCCTGAATTACGAAGGACAGCACATCCGGCAGTTGAAGCTCTACGACATTAGCCGTAGCAATGAACGCATGTATCACAAGTATAGCGGACTGGTACAACAGCGTGCCATTACGAAGGCTGAGTACGAGTACGAACTTGCACGCCGTCAGGCTGGTTCAGAAATGGGTGGTCTGTTCACTCCGTTACCGTCCGCCCTGCCTACCAATATCCATTGTCTCACGTCACAAAAGCACGTGATAGGATTTGTGGGTTGCTCGATAAATACGGCTGAATACAGGTTCTTCCTCTATCCGATGGATTACTCTATAGAATTTCCCAAACAATTTGATTCCCGCAAATGGCTTGACGATTGTAACGAAGAGGATTGCTGCCGTATGGTAGAAGATGAAGGCATGTTTCTGTGCGAATGGAATGATGAAAGATTCATGCCTGATGGTACGTTGCGAACGGCTTGGGCATACAAATATCAACTCGATGTTAGATTAAATGGTGCGTATATAGAACGACCTGATTTTTGGTAATTGAAGATGAAGAATAAAATAATATCATTGACTGCAACGATGGTGCTTGCCCTGAGTTCCGTTGCTGCGAATATTGAGACAGACCGCACGTGGTATCTTGCCGGTGAGGCGATGAAAGTCAGCGTGACTGACGAGAGTGCCTTGATAGCATACGCAGAATTGTGTGATACGCATGGGCTGGCGGTAGGTGTTGTGGTAAGTCTTAAGAAAGGAAAGGGAACTGGCATTATCGAACTGCCTTCCAACCTGCATAGCGGATACTATGTGTTGTCCGTCTATACTCGCCATGATGTCCATGTCACTCATCAGTTGATCCCTGTTGTAAATGCTCTTCACAAAAGTGCAGACGACGATATTGAATGGGTGCCAGGTGATAGTTGTTGGGTGACAGGAGAAGGAGATGCCGGTCTGGTGAGCCAGAAGAATATCGATGTGCGTGAGACGGAAGGTCATATCATCCAGGCACGTGTAAAGAATGTCTATGGCGGCAAGACCTTCAGGGGCAGTCAGATTTGTCCTTCCTTGAGTACTGTGGGGAAACAGATACATTATTTTGAGGGAAAGATGATCAATGACTCTATTGCAGTCTTCTACACCTTCGGCATTCATGGCAAACAACCGTTAGTGCTCTCTGCCATGTCATCCACAGGCGTGAGTCTGCCTATCGAGATGATCAGTCCCTTTGCCACCTTGATTCCTGCAAAACTTCCTCATCTGGTGTTCCATTACAATCGCAGTGAGGTGGAAGCCCGCTCACTTGACATGCAGCGCCATCAGATTGCCATAACTCCTGCCAAGCGTGAATTGAAGTTGGGCGACTATGCTGACGATACGGCAGTAGAGGGAGTTCCATTGGACTATGATGAAACTGTGTTTGGAAACAAGCCTGATATGACTTATAATCTTGACGAGTACCGTCAGTTTTTCACAATAAGAGAAGTGCTGCTTGAATATGTGATGTACGTCAAGAAGGAGAAGATTGATGGTGTACAACGGCTCATTGTCCGTAAGGGAGATGAACACTACAATGACATATTGCCGACTCTGGTGCTAATCGACGGTATGCCTGTCAATGACATAGAACGACTCCTGAACTATGATGCTCGCCGTATTCACTATATCAACATCTATGGTGGTCAATACACATTCGGTGTTGGCATATATAATGGCATACTGTCGTTTATAACACGCTCCGGACGACTCACGAACTATCCTACCGAGCCCAATGTGCAGTATGTAGTGTATGAATTCCCTGAGTGAGGGGGAATGAAAAACCCCTGCTAGAGAAATCTCTGAGACAGGGGTTCATAATGAAAGGAGGAAAGTGGTACCTCCAGGAATCGAACCGGGGACACACGGATTTTCAGTCCGATGCTCTACCAACTGAGCTAAGGGACCGCTTTTGTTCTTTTGCGGGTGCAAAGGTACAACAAATAAAATAATTGGCCAAACTTTTAGCCAATTATTTTGCAGTTTTTAAGAAATTTCCCGGTTTTCTTACCTTTTACCCCTTACTTCTTACCTCTAAAGCGGCTGCCATCCTTGTGCTTTGAGTTCGAATTCCTGGTCGTCGCGAGTGACGAGGACGTGTCCGAGGCTCTCCTGGGTAATGTGTCCGATGAGATGGATGTCTTCTAGTTGCTGAATCTTCTCGTGGTCACCGATGGGAACTGTGAACAGCAGTTCGTAATCCTCACCGCCATTCAGGGCACAGGTGGTGACGTTCATGTTCAACTCTTCTGCCATCACTGCCGTCTGGTAGTCGATGGGAATCTGCTTTTCGAAGATGCGGCAACCCACGTGGCTCTGTTTGCAGATATGCATCAGTTCGCTGGAGAGTCCGTCGGAGATGTCCATCATAGCCGTGGGACGGATGCCTGCCTCGCGCAGACGCTGGATGATGTCGCCACGGGCCTCGGTCTTCAGCTGGCGCTGTAGGAGGTATTCCTTGCCGGCAAAATCAGGTTGGAATTCGGGAACTGCCCCAGCGACAGAACCGTTGGGTACACTACCAGTGGCAGTTTTGCGCTTGGCTTCTTCCACCATTTGGTAATACACGGTTTTTTCGCGTTCGAGGAGCTGCAGGCCCATATAGGCTGCACCGAGGTCACCGCTGACGCAGACAAGATCGGTTTCCTTAGCGCCGTTGCGATAGACGATGTCCTCCTTGCGGGCCTCGCCGATACAGGAAATCGAAATAGCTAGTCCGGTATATGAAGAGGTGGTGTCACCACCTACGATGTCGACGCCCCACTTGTCGCATGCCATGCGCAGTCCGCTGTAGAACTGCTCCATGTCTTCCACTGTGAATCGCTTGCTGAGTGCCAGCGAGACTGTCATCTGTCGTGGGGTGCCGTTCATGGCGAAGATGTCGCTGATGTTGACCATCGCCGATTTCCAGCCTAGATGCTGCAGGTCGATGTAGGTCAAATCGAAGTGGACGCCCTCCATGAGCATGTCGGTGGTGACGAGCACTTCTGTGTCAGGATAGTGAAGTACGGCGCAGTCATCGCCTACGCCGTACTTTGTTGATTCGTTTTGGGGCTTGATGTCCTGCGTGAGGCGGTCTATCAACCCGAATTCTCCTAAGGATGCTATTTCCATTCTTTTGTTGGATGATCTTGATTGTATTTTTCTTTGGAGGTGCTTTCTACCTTCTCAGAGCGGATAATCATTTCACGCATGATTTCCGTCATCAGCGGCTGAGCCTTGTCGGCAGCCTCCTGAACCTCTTCGTGGCTTACCTCGACAGGACTGTCGAAGCCGCCCAGGTCGGTAACAACACTGATACCGAAGGTACGGATGCCGCAGTGGTGGGCTACGATGACCTCAGGAACTGTCGACATGCCGACGGTGTCGCCACCCAGTGTGCGATACATCTTATATTCTGCGGGAGTCTCGAACGTAGGACCAGTCGTGCCGACATAGACACCGTAAACCAGACGGATTTTCTTCTCCTTGGCAATTTGTGTGGCCAGATTGATCAGTTCGTGGTCGTAAGCCTCGTGCATGTCAGGAAAACGGGGACCGGTTGGGAAGTTCTTGCCACGCAGCGGATGCTCGGGGAAGAAATTGATGTGGTCGGTGATAACCATTAAATCGCCAATCTTAAAGGCTGGATTCATGCCACCGGCGGCATTCGATACAAAGAGCGTCTTGATGCCCAGCTCGTACATGACACGAACGGGGAATGTGACTTCCTTCATATTGTAACCCTCATAGTAGTGAAAACGGCCTTGCATGGCCATGATGTCGATACCGCCCAGTTTTCCGAAAATGAGAGCGCCAGCGTGCCCTTCTACGGTAGAAACGGGGAAGTTGGGAATGTCTTTGTAGGGGATTTCCAGTTTGTCAGTTATTTCTGAAGCTAATTGTCCGAGGCCTGTCCCCAGAATAATTGCCGTTGTCGGACTTGTTGTCATCTTTGCTTTTAGCCAAGATGCTGTTTCTTGAATTTTTTCGTACATAGCCTATAATTTGTTGGTTAAACATTTCTTCCTGATCCTGCATAATTTTTACACGGACAGGCAATACATAAAGGTTTTTCTTGATTTCGTCGCTTAGTTCCTTGGAATCCTTCAGGCGCGTCATGTCTTTCTCGGTAGTGATGATGCACTTGGGCGATGGCATGTCCTTGAAGGTTTCATTGATGAGTTGGATGTCCTTCTTGCTGAACTGGTGGTGGTCAGTGAAGGTCAGTGGAGTAAGGTCGTCAATGATGGGTGACAAGTCATGCTCCAGTTGCTGGGGCGAACCGATACCTGTCAACAACAGGGTGTGATAGTCCTTCAAATCGGTCAGTTGCTGAATCTTTGCATGCTGGGAGTCTGGGAACATCGCACGGAGGTTGTCGTATTCGAGGGTGGAGAAGAAAAGCCGCTGATAGGGGTAGAGACTCATGGCCTTGGTGATAACACGATATTCCATGGGCTTCAACTCCTTGGGACATTTGGTCACAATGACGATGTCTGCACGATCCTTGCCCCGTAACGGCTCACGGAGTCGTCCGGCGGGCAACAGGGTGTCGTAGATAATCAGGCGGTGATAATCCACCAGCAGAATATTGATGCCAGGTTTGACATAGCGGTGTTGGAAAGCATCGTCGAGCAGGACGACATCCAGTTTGCTGTCGTTTTCGACAAGACAGTCTATTCCATGACAGCGCTTCTTGTCGACGGCAATGGTGACGTTCTTGAATTTCTGCTTCATTTGGTAGGGCTCGTCACCAATCATGCGCATAGGAGTGTCAGCGTTGGCAATGATGAAGCCTTTGCTGTTGCGTTTATAGCCGCGGCTCAATACGGCCACCTTGAACGAGTCTTTCAATACGCTGACCAGATACTCCACATGGGGTGTCTTGCCTGTGCCGCCTACCGTGATGTTACCCACAGCAATGACGGGAACCTGGAAGGAACGCGATTTCAATACCCCTGTTTCAAACAGCAGGTTGCGCAGCTTAACGCCCACTCCGTAGCACCAACTCAGGGGCAGTAGCCACTTGTTGATCTTGATGAAATCGCCTTCCACGATACTCTTTACTTAATATTTAAATAGTACGGCAGACGGGCCTGGATGGCATTCTGGCGGTTCATGTTCTTGACGAACTTGAACGGCTCGTAGTATTCACCCATGGTTTCTTTGAGCTGTGCGTCCAGATAGCTGCCCTTGGAATCCATGCTGCTCATCAAATCCTCCCACCAGCTGGCTTCCTCAGGATAGTTGGTGGCATGGTACTGATCGAGCTTAGCCAGTTTTGCTGCCTTTTCAATAGCTTTGTCAAGACCGCCAATTTCGTCGACGAGCTTGATTTTCAGAGCGTCGTTACCCAGCCATACACGTCCCTGGGCAATCTCCTCGATTTGCTCTACCGACTGTTTGCGTCCGTCGGCTACACGCTTACGGAACAGCTCATAGCCACGGCCAATGTATTTTTCAAGCAGCGACATCTCCTCGGCATTGAATGGACGTGCCATCGTGCCGAAAGCGGCAAACTTATTAGTCTTCACCTCGTCGAACTTGACACCCAGCTTATCCGTTAGCAGACCGCTGAAGTCGGGGAACATGCCGAAGATACCGATAGAACCTGTGATGGTGGTAGGCTCAGAATAAATGTAGTTGGCTGCACAGCTGATGTAGTATCCGCCCGATGCAGCATATCCGCCCATGGAAACCACAACGGGTTTCTTGGCTTTGAGGTTCGTCACGGAACGCCAGATCTGTTCAGAAGCATAGGCAGAACCGCCAGGAGAGTTGACGCGCAATACGACAGCCTTGACATCGTCGTCCTTGGCCAGACGCTCCAGGTCCTTGCAGACGGTATTGGCCACGATGCTGTGTTCGCTCGATGCCAGTCCACCCGTTTCGGAGTCGACGATATCACCGTAGGCATAGTAGACAGCCACCTGGTCGCCTTCCTCTTTATTGCCCTTGACACCTTCCATGTCAGCCAGTGTCAACTGCTTCACGTCGTCTTTTTCGTCGGCCTTCAGCATCTTGTTGATCTCCACCTTCACCTCGTCGGTGTAGATCAGCTTGTCAACCATCTTCAGTTTCACGTATTCTGCGGGCTCGCTCAATGTGATGAAACGGTCGGCATAGGCATTCAGTGAGTCTACGGGAATCTTGCGGCTGTCGGAAACGTCTTTTAGCATGACGTTCCAGATGCCGGTAATATAGGCTGTCACCTGTTCGCGGTTGGGCTCGCTCATGCCATCGGCAGTCATCATTTCAGGGGCACTCTTGTATTTGCCTACCTTGCAGAGCTGGTATTTTACACCAAACTTAGCCAACAGGTCCTTCACGAAATACGGGTTGGAGGCCAGTCCGTGCCAGTCGATCATACCCTGAGGATTCAGGAAAACCTTGTCGGCTACACTACATATATAATAGGTGGTCTGCTCGTAGCTGTCGGCATAGGCCACAATCCATTTGCCGCTCTTCTTGAAGTCGAGCAGGGCTTCGCGTATGGCGTGTGCTGAGGCGGGGGTGTCCGACGAGAACAGGCCAGCCTCGATGTAGATACCCTTGATGTTTTCGTTCTCCTTGGCTTTACCAATGGCACTGACGATGTTGTCCAAGCCCAGGTTTTCGCTGACCTGACCAGTCAGTTTCGCGATGGGGTCGTCAGCCGTGCGCTCGTTCAGTTGTCCAGAGAGCATCAGTGTGAAAACAGAGTTATCCTCAACATTGGTTGTGCTGGCACTCGACGCAGCAAGACCTACCAGTGATATCACTGACAGGATTCCCATGATAATCGTTACCAGAATGATGCCTGTAACGGTTGCCAAAACGTATTTCAGGAATTCTTTCATAATTGATTATAGTTTGATGAAATTTGCAATACCTTGATAATATTTTGCAAAGATACGAAATAGAATGTAAATCGCAAAATATTTTTATTTTTTTTACCTTTTTTACTCTTTTGCCTTTTTTACCTTTTTATTATTTATCACGTATCGTTGATAATAAGTGATGAGCAGTGTCGTCATGGGCAGTGCGATAACCATTCCCAAAATGCCCAACAATGAACCCCAGATGGAGAGCGACAACAGTATAATGGCCGAGTTGAGCCCCATGACGTGTCCCATGATTTTGGGTGTCAGGATGGTGTCCTGGATAATCTGTACGACGGCAAACACGATGAGCACCCCCAGCATGATGAGCCAGAAGCTCTGTCCCGTATCGGCTGCTTTCACCACCGCGAGAAGAATGGCAGGAATGAAACCGATGAGTTGCAGATAGGGTACCATATTGAGCAGTCCGATGAACATGCCCAGTCCGATGGCCATGGGGAAGTCAATGATGAGGAATCCGATGCTGAACAGCACACCGACGCAGAATGCTACTAGACCTTGTCCGCGGAAGTATAGGTTCATGCCCTGTCCCACGTCCATCACCAGTTTCTGGGCAAAGTTACGATAGCGCTCGGGCAGGAACGACACCCAACCCTCCGACATCTCCTCGTAGTCCAACAGGATGAACAGCGTGTAGATGAGCACCATCGTCAGCGATACCATGCTCGACACAATGCTCAGTGACTGGGTAATCATGTCCCATATTTTGGGCACACTATCTTTGATGGTGTCGATGAAACCCTCCTGGGTGATGAGCGCTTTTACGTCATTCATGGTGAAGTGTTCGTGGATGAAATCTTCTAACATGTCGGGAATGTTCGACTTGTTGACGTTGCTGGTAATGTATTCCACTACCAGCTCTTGCACACGCATACCTTCTTCAATCATCGGGGGAATCATCAGCAGGAAGATACCGGTCAGTGCCAGTCCCACTACCAGGAACGAACACAGAATGCCGGCAATGCGGTATTTCAGATGACAGCGGTATTGGAAGAATTTTACCAATGGGAATAGCAGGTAAGCTACCAGCCACGCCAGGAAGAATGGCAGCAATACACCGCTGAGCCTGTTCAACAACATGATGATGGCTGCTACGATAACAACGGCCAGAAAACCACGTGCAAAACTGTCAAATGTTATTTTCTTTTGTTCCATGCTGCAAAGATAGTGCAAAAATTTGATATAAACGATGAAAATTAATAATTATTTTCTAACTTTGCACCATGATTATCGAACCCATTGCATTTTTCCGCTCTCCGCTGACCTCCAAATTCGGAGTCCCGCGTCAGAGTGGCATCGTCAGTCAGTTGCCGGGACGCATTGAGTTCGTGGCACCTTATACCCAGCCAGAAGCCTTGCGCGGTATGGAGGAATACGACTTTCTGTGGCTCATTTGGGGTTTTTCGGAAAATGTCGGTGCCGACAAGCACCCCACCGTACGGCCTCCTTTGCTGGGCGGCAACGAGCGGGTAGGAGTGTGGGCCACGCGTTCTCCCTTCCGGCCAAACAATCTGGGGCTCTCGTCGGTTCGTATCCGTCGTGTGCTGGCCGACGAAGCAGTTATTGAAGTGCTGGGCGCCGATCTGATGGACGGCACCCCCATCTACGACGTCAAACCCTATCTGCCTTATGTCGATAGCCATGCTGAGGCCCGTGGCGGATTCTCCGACCGGCATTCTTGGCAACGCCTTGAGGTAGAGATGGATAGCCGATTTTTCATGCTGTTCAGCGAAGCAGACTTGCAGGTGCTGAAGGACGTGCTGTCGCTTGATCCCCGTCCTCACTATCACGATGACGACCAACGGGAATATGGCATGCCTTTCATGGGATGTGACGTCCGCTTCCGTGTAGCCGACGGCGTCCTCCACGTTACTTCCATTGAATGTTGATATGTTCGAAGCCCATCGTTTTCATCATCCTACGGAATTGCTCCTCACCGTTCTCACGGGCAATTTGCAAGTTCTCTTGGGTCATGCTGTGGTGCAGCATCTGCCGGTAGGCCTTCTGGTAGAGCTTCTCGCGGTCTTGGTGCGACCATTTCCCACTCTCATAGAAGCTCTTTGTCCGTGCTTCGTCAATGAAGTCCTTGTCCAACAGCCCGGGTTGGGGTAGAATGACGGTGATGGAGTCCCCCGTTGCGACAATCCATCTCGGTTCCACTTGATGCATATTGATGCCCAGCCGTACCGTGCCGTAGTAGATACGTGCCAGATGGTCGTCCGAGATGAATCCCTTGCGCACGGTGTCCACCAGTTCTTCGCTTGTCACAGCCAGGAACTCCCATTCTCCGATGGCCTTGATGCTGGTAATCTGTTGTGGGGTGATATTGATGCTCTGGTCGACATCAAGGCTGAGTTTCGTTTTGCTCATACAGTCTTTCAACCACCAGAGCGCAATGATGCATGCTACGACGGCCACCGCAATAATTGTTATCTTTTTCTTCCACTTCATTTCCGTTCAAGATTAGTGTTGATGAGTTTCATGATGTCAAGGTTTCTGCGGAAGGCAATGGTCACGTTCTCTTCCCGATACCCCATCTCCGTCAGCATAGGAACAAGCACGCGGGCAGCATTCGCCTGAGCCTGTTGCTTGATACCCAGTCGTGGAACGCTGTTCAAAATAGCCTGACGACCCTGTTGTTCGTACGACGACAGCTCCTTGTCGGTAAATTGCGAGCGCACCAGCCCTACATATTCCCTAATCTCGTGCTGATTGATTTTCGAACTGGTCAGCACCACCTGCGGGTCGGGCAGCACAATGGTGATCTTGTCGCCGTGACGCTCGATGTTACGTTCCGAAAAGTCGGAAAAATCAATATACGCCTTCAGCGTGGCATCCATGGGGATGGCAATCTTCCGTTCGCCCAGGGGCAGTGCCACGTCAATGTTCTTGCTGAGCAAGTTGCCCTTCAGTTTCAGTATGTCATCGTGCGTCACGATTTTGTGGATATGGTATTCCGTCGTGTACAGGCGGGCACATTTCTGAATCTGCATCACCAGCAGGGGAATGGTGTCTGTCGCCATTGGTTGCTCCTCTTGCACGGTGTCGCCTCCTCTCGAACAGGACATCAAAAGGAGTGTTACAAATACAATTTTTATGGATAATCTCATCGTTTTTTTACTTTTTATAGTGCAAAGATATTAAAAAAACTCAAAACACTGAAAATATATCGTTAATATTTTGGGCGGCAACCAATTTTTTTATACCTTTGCAGCACGAAAACATTTTCCTCCTTTCTAGAATTTAGAAAAATTGGTTTTAATAGACGAGAGCGTCTACTGAAAATATAGGTATTATTCTAACTTAATAATGGAAGGTATAGATTGGATAACAAAAAATATCCCGCCAGTGATGGTGGGATATTCTTTTTGGTATGTCCAGCAAGGTTAAATCGAGAGAGTAAGTCGGAGCGGAAATGGTCTGCTCCGACTTAATTTTTTTTGTTTTTATTTGGTTTTTCATTCTATTTAATCAACTTTCTCACGCTCAGAAATGAAAATTTATCTTCATTTACTTCGCTTAATCGAAATTTTGCACTACCTTTGTACGCTGGAAACTATCATATTGTAAGATGAAACGAGTTACAATAGCCCTTTCGGTCGTGGTTGCTGCCCTGGTATTGGGGGCGTGCGGCAATAAGAAAAAGAGTGATGACATCATCACGCAGCGTGTGGTGAAGGCGGCTCCACAAGGTCCCATCCGTATGCCTGAGAATAACGATCAGCGCGATGTGAACTGGATAGGCAAGACCTATCATATTACTATCCATCGTCTGCCTGCCGATACGTTGTCGTTGGTGAAGGACGACACGGGCCAGCAGTATGTCGACAACATCTTTACGCTGACCGTCTCGCGTCAGGACGGCTCAGTGTTCTTCACGCGTAAATTCGTGAAGACCGACTTCGCACGGCTTGTGGGTGATGACTTCCGTCGTACGGGTATTCTCGAGGGTTTTGTCTTTGACAAGGCCAATGGCGACTGGCTGGAATTCGGTGCCAGTGTGGGCCGTCCGCAGACGGACGAGTATATTCCTCTGGTGGTACGCCTGTCGCGCATGGGTGATGTGGACATGAAGGTCGACACCCAGCTCGACACGAATTCCGATGTCAACGAGGGTCAGAAAGTTGTTGACGACGACGAGGACGGCGTCTGATTCCATGCTTCATAGAGCGTTCCCCAGGCGTCGCTCAGCGCTGTCATGGTGGGGAATATAAGGTTGGCTCCTTGGTCGGCCAATAGTTGGTCGGGCAGTGGTCCAGTGTTGACGGCAATGGTCATGCAGCGTGCTGCTACGGCGGCCTGCACGCCCAGAGGGGCATTTTCCACTACGATGGTTTCCCAAGGTTCCACACCGCATTTCTTCATTCCCTTCAGGTAGGGCTCGGGGTTGGGCTTTCCGTGCTTGACGTCGAAGGCCGTTACGATAAGTTCTTCTTTCAATAACCCCTCGAAATCAATCAGCAACTTGTCGAGCAAGGCATGCTGTGCACTGCCCGTCACGACGCAGATTTTCAGTCCGTCGGCCTTGATCTGCTGCATCAGCGTCTTGATGCCGGGCATGATGCGGGCAGGGGTCAACTTGCATTGGTTGGCAAAGAGCTGTGCCTTGTGGGCATACATTTTCTGGGCTTCTTCGTCCGTCAGTTCCCGATGCCACTGTGCACGGGCCAGCGTGCGGATGGTCTCTACACCGCGCATGCCCTCGTACTGGTAGGCGCCTTCGTAGGGCATGTCGAGTCCGAAGTCCTTCATCGAGTCATGCCAAGACACAGAATGGTTTTTCATCGAGTCGTAGATGACGCCGTCCATATCGAAAAGCACGGCTTTCGGGCTGAATTGCCCAAAGCCGTGTTTCTCTAAGTATTGCTTGATTGCTTCTTTCATTTTCTAGTTTTACTAGTCATACTAGTTCTACTAGTTACTGTTCCTTCGCCAGGCGCTCCTTAATAGCCTTGCTGTCTGCCTCGTAGCCGGGCTTGTCGAGTAGGGCAAACATATTCTTCTTGTAGGCCTCCACACCGGGCTGGTTGAACGGATTCACGCCCAGCACGTTACCGCTGATGCCGCAACCGATCTCGAAGAAGTAGATGAGCTGGCCGATGTAGTATTCGTTGAGCTTGGGAACGCTGATGCGGATGTTGGGCACGCCACCGTCGACGTGAGCCAGACGGGTACCCAGTTCAGCCATCTTGTTCACCTCATCGACACGCTTGCCAGCCAGGAAGTTCAGGCCGTCCAGATTCTCCTCGTCGCTGGGGAAGAGCAGCTTCTTCTCGGGCTCCTCAATAGAGATGACCGTCTCGAAGATGGTGCGCTCGCCGTCCTGAATCCACTGTCCCATGGAGTGCAGGTCGGTGGTGAAGTCGACGCTGGCGGGGAAGATACCCTTCTTGTCCTTACCCTCGGACTCGCCGTAGAGCTGCTTCCACCACTCGCTGACAAAGTGCAGCTTGGGCTGGTAGTTCACCATGATCTCGATCTTCTTGCCCTTGCCATAGAGTGCGTTACGAACGGCAGCATATTGTGCGGCAGGATTCTCGTCGAAGGGTACGCCGGGAGCGCAGGCCTTCTCCATATCCTGGGCACCAGCCACCAGCTGCTTGATGTCGAAACCGGCACAGGCGATAGGCAGCAGACCTACTGGTGTGAGCACGGAGAAACGGCCACCTACGTTGTCGGGAATGATGAAGCTCTTGTAGCCCTCCTTGTCGGCGCAGGTACGGGCAGCACCACGCTTAGCGTCGGTTACGGCCACGATGACCTTCTTGGCCTCTTCCTTGCCACGCTGGGCCTCGCACTGCTTCTTCAGCAGACGGAACGTCAGAGCGGTCTCAGTCGTTGTTCCCGACTTCGAGATATTGATGACGCCGAACTTCTTGCCCTTCAGGTACTCTGTCAACTCGAACAGATAGTCCTCGCCGATGTTGTTACCAGCAAAGAGAATGGTAGGATTCTTGCCGTCCTGAATGAGCCAGCCGAACGAGTTGCTCAGCGCCTCGATGACGGCACGGGCACCCAGATACGAGCCGCCGATACCAGCCACAACCACAGCCTCGCAGTTGTCGCGCAGCACCTTGGCGGTAGCCTCAATCTCGTCGAGGAAAGCAGGGGTGATCTCTGTGGGCAGATGCAGCCAACCCAAGAAATCGTTACCAGGACATGTACCATTCTCCAAAGCCTCTTGTGCGGCCTTTACCTTAGGCTCGAAAGCCTTTACTGCGCCTGCCTCCAGGAAGCAAGCGGCCTTTGTGATGTCAAGTTTGATGTTGCTCATAATCAATATTATATTAGTGTAATAGTTTGTGTAATACGATAGTTTCAATCATCTAAGTTGCAAAGATACGAAAAAAAAGTGAAAAGTGAAGAGTGAAGAGTGAAAAATTTGCTTCCGCAGCGAAAAAAAAATGAAAAGTGAAGGGTGAAGAGTGAAAAAAAGAGCCACCCGAAGGTGGCTTGTATTGTTATCCTGAATGATATTTTATTTATTGCTGTGCCTCTGGACGGGGACCGCGCTGTCCGCGGGGACCTCCGAAACCGCCACGTCCACCACGACGCTGATGCTGTTCCTCATAAGTCTTGTACTGCTCGTCGGTCAGAATTTCCTTCAGTTTCTTGTTATACTCCTGACGCTTCTCCATCATCTTCTGCATCTGAGCTCTCTGCTCTTCAGTCATTTCAGGACGCTGGGGACGCTGCTGGTCGTTGTTCTGAGTGGCACCTGTCTCGCCGTCGGGACGAGGACCGCGGGGACCTCTGCCCATGCCTCTGCCCATTCTCGGGCCACCCATCAAGACGCCTTCGTATTCCTTGTTCAACTCAAGAACCTTTGTTTTCTGCTTGTCGTCCAGCTTCAGCTGGTCAGCCATGCGGTTGGTCATCTCCTCGGGGGTAGGCTTCTTGAACTCACGACGCTCACCATTCTCATTGTTCTGTGCTACAGCTGCTGTCATAGTCAGCAGGGCTACCATTGTCATTGCAATCTTTTTCATACTCTTTTTAGTTTTTGAATTGTTTGTTGTTATAAAATGAATAAATATTTTGCTCATGCTGAACTCCCGATTATCGGGAAATTACAGTTCTTTGACGCAACAAAGGTATAAAAGTTTAACCGTCCGCCGAATTCTTTCAGCGAACGGTTACTTTTATTCAACCAAATCAGGATTGTTTTCTGTAAAGCCTAATCTACTTTACCTTCACATCTCCTTTACTTCTTTACTCCTCGAAGTTGAGCGAATGCGAAACTTGAATAATGTTTATCTAAACGAATCAGTCAGCAACTTGATTTCAATCTGGGGACTGATGCGCTCGTACAGAATGTTGTAGACAGCATCGAGGATGGGCATGTTGACGTGGCAGTGGCGATTGATCTCCTTCATGCACTTGGTGCCGAAGTAGCCCTCGGCAATCATCTCCATCTCAATCTGAGCAGACTTGACGCTGTAGCCCTTGCCAATCATCGTACCGAAGGTGCGGTTGCGCGAGAAGTTCGAATAGCCCGTCACCAGCAGGTCACCCATATAAACGGAGTCGGCAATATTGCGCTCTATGGGATTGATGACTTTCAGGAATCGGGCCATCTCCTGCACGGCATTAGCCATCAGCACAGCCTGGAAGTTGTCGCCGAACTTCAGTCCGTTGCAGATACCTGCTGCAATGGCATAGACGTTTTTCAGCACGCTGGAATACTCAATACCGATGACATCCGTCGATGTCTTGGTCTTGATGAACGGACTGCTGAGGATGTCGGCCAAAGCCTGGGCCTTGTCACGATCGGCACAACCGATGGTGAGATAGCTGAGTCGCTCCAGTGCCACCTCTTCAGCATGCGAAGGACCTCCGATACAGGCCAGATTGTCGTAAGGCACATCGTAGACCTGATGGAAATACTCCGAACAGACGAGGTTCTCGTCAGGCACGATACCCTTGATGGCAGTGACGATATACTTATCGCGCAGGCGTACTTTTAATTTCTTCAGATGACTCTTCAGGTAGGGCGATGGTGTCACAAACACCAGCGTGTCGTACTGCTCGGCAATCTTGTTGAGGTCGCTGGAGAAGAATATCTCGTCGATGTCGAAGCGCACACTCTGCAAATAAGCGGGGTTGTGGCCCAGGCGACGGAAATCATCGATGCGGTCGTCGCGTCGCATATACCATCCGATGTGATGGGTCTTTCCCACCACTATCTTGGCAATGGCCGTGGCCCACGAGCCTCCACCAATGATGGCTATTCTACCGCAGTCGTACATATTTTTATTTTTATCTAGGATTGTCTAGGATGTCCTAGCTTCTCCCAGGATTTACGCTTGCGCCTTTTCAATCCATGCAGCGACTTCGTCGACTGATGGCTTAGTCATGTCGAGTTTGTATTTCTTGACGATGTCGCCAATCTTCTGTTGCAGACCCTGAGCCTTCTCAGTAGCGATGTTCTGGATGAGGTTGAAACCGGCCTTGCGCAGCACGGGAACCCATTCTTCAGCAATACCAATCTCGGCCCACTCGGCAGGTGTCGACTGAGGAATCTTCTTCTCAGGCTTCATCTGTGGGAACAGCATGACCTCGCCGATAGCGAACTTGCCGGTGAGCACCATCACCAGACGGTCGATACCGATACCGATACCAAACGTTGGAGGCATACCGTATTGCAGGGCACGGAGGAAGTCCTGGTCGATGATCATGGCCTCGTCGTCGCCCTTGTCGGCTAACTTCATCTGCTCGATGAAGCGCTCTTCCTGATCGATGGGGTCATTGAGCTCAGAGTAGGCGTTAGCCAACTCCTTACCATTCACCATCAGCTCGAAACGCTCGGTCAAGCCTGGCTTAGAACGGTGCATCTTGGTGAGGGGTGACATTTCGACAGGATAGTCGGTAATGAAGGTGGGCTGGATGAATGAGCCCTCGCAGAACTCACCGAAGAGCTCGTCTATGAGCTTGCCCTTACCCATGGTCTCGTCGACATCCATGCCCTTGGAGAGGCAGAACTGACGAATCTCATCCTCCGTCTTGCCATCGCAGTCGAAACCGGTCTTCTCCTTGATGGCATCGAGGATAGGCAGACGACGGAATGGTGCCTTGAACGAGATGATGTTACCATCGATCTCCACCTCGGGCTTGCCGTTGACAGCCGTACAGATCTGCTCGAGCATGTTCTCGGTGAAGGTCATACCCCACAGCAGGTCCTTGTAGCTCACGTAGAGCTCCATGCAGGTGAACTCCGGGTTGTGGGTCTTGTCCATACCCTCGTTGCGGAAGTTCTTACCCATCTCGTAGACACCCTCGAAACCACCTACAATGAGGCGCTTCAGATAAAGCTCGGTAGCGATACGCATGTACATATCCTGATTGAGCGCATTGAAATGGGTGATGAAGGGACGAGCAGAAGCACCACCGGCGATATTCTGCAGGATAGGTGTGTCAACCTCCGTATATCCGGCATTATCGAGAATGCTGCGAAGTGTACGGATGATGGTGGCACGCTTCAAGAAAGTATCTTTCACACCTTCGTTAACCACCAGGTCGACATAGCGCTGGCGATAACGCAGTTCAGGGTCGTCGAACTTATCGTAAGCCACACCGTCCTTGTATTTCACGATAGGCAGTGGCTTCAAGGCCTTCGACAACAGGGTCAGTTCCTGACAGTGGACGCTGATTTCGCCCGTCTGCGTGCGGAACACAAAACCCTTGATGCCAATGAAGTCGCCGATATCGAGCAGCTTCTTGAATACCGTATTATATAACTCCTTGTCCTCACCGGGGCAGAGGTCGTCGCGGGTAATATAGACCTGGATACGACCCTTGGAGTCCTGTAATTCTACAAACGAAGCCTTACCCATGACGCGACGGCTCATCATGCGGCCGGCGATACTAACCTCACGGGGTTCGGCATCATCCTGAAAACTTTCTACGATTTCCATCGAGAAAGCATTGGTAGGAAATTCTGCAGCGGGGTAGGGATTAATGCCCATTGCGCGCAGCTGTTGCAGACTCTCACGTCTGCCAATCTCTTGTTCACTGAGTTCTAAAACGTTCATATCTTGTATTTATATATGTTCATAATACGTTTGCAAAGGTACGAATAAAATGGGAAATAGGTATGAGATATTAGGAAATATTTACTTTTGACATTAAATAATTGCTAATTTCTTGACAAAAATTTGGTGGTTTCAAGAATATTGCCTAAATTTGTCGCATCAATGACATGACTTCAAACAATATGACACACGAATCTATCAAGACCCGCGTTGTTGGCGTAGACATACAGATAGAAACCACCACTCTGGCAGTGATTGACGTCAGAGGAAACATTATTGCCCGGGCGGGATTTGCCACGGGAACAAATCCCAACATCGGCGACTTTTCGTCAGTATTAAGCGAGCATGTTGTCACTCTGTTGGAAGAAAACGGAGGCTATGAAAGCATTCGTTCGCTGGGCATCTGCAGTCCGAGTGCCAATTTCATGACGGGTTGCATAGAAAATGCCCCCAACCTGCCTTGGAAGGGTGTGGTGCCTCTGGCTGCTATGATTCGCGACAGACTGGGACTGGCTGTGGCGCTGGGTAATAATGCCCATGCCCGCGGATTGGGTGAGTTGGCCTTTGGCGTGGCTCATGGTATGAAGAATTTCGTGTTGCTGACTTTGGGCGGTGGTGTAGGAAGCAGTATTTTTATCAACGGACAGTATTATTCTGGATCTGACGGCTTTGCCGGCGAGATTGGTCACAGCTGTGCCAAGCACAACGGCAGGCAGTGCGGATGCGGCAATAAGGGCTGTTTGGAGATGTATTGTTCGAAAAAGGGTATTTTGCAGACTGCTCAGGAAGTGATGGCCGAGTGCAGTGATGCGTCGAAGATGCGTCTGACGGAAGAGTTGACACCAGAAATCATTGTATCGTTTTGTGAGATGGGTGACGAACTGGCCATCGAGACCATGCGTCGTACAGGTGAGATGTTAGGCATTGGCTTGGCGAATTATGCTACCATCATCAATCCTGAGGCATTTATCTTTACAGGTAGTGTGGCACATGCCGGCGACTGGTTGTTGGATCCTGCTTGGGAGAGTTTCAATTCGCACGTGTTCCATAATATACAAGGCAAGGTGAAGTTTCTGCCTTCGCAATTCGAAGAGCGTGAGGCAAACCTGCTGGGTGCCAGCGTGTTGGCATGGAACGTGAAGGAATACTCGCTATTTAAATAGAAAGAATTTGTTAACTAAACACATATTGTACTATCATTACTGTTATGAACGAAGAAGTAAAAAGTAAGGTCATTGGTGTCGACATCAGCATCGAGCGTACGACCTACGCCATTGTGGACATCCGGGGAAACATCCTGGCAGAAGACAGCTTTGTAACCTCTGACTATCCCGACGCTAACGAATATGTGACGGCATTGTCTGAGAAATTGTACCTGCTGATGGAAGCAAACGGCGGTTACGAGAAAGTACGCTCGATAGGTATCAGTGCACCTAGCGTAAGTTCTGTGACAGGTTGTATTACCAATGCCGCCAACCTGCAATGGAAGGGAGAAATTCCTTTGGCAGCATTGGTGCGTGACCGCATGGGAATGGCTGTCGCTGTAAGTAATGATGCGCATGTGGCGGCACTGGGAGAGTATGCCTATGGTGCAGCACACGGCATGAAGGACTTCATTATCATTAGTCTGGGTGTCGGTGTGGGTAGCTGTTTTTTCTCGCAGGGGCGTGAGCATGTTGGAGTCGGAGGCTTTGCCGGAGAGTTCGGACATTGTTGCTTTATTGACGAAGGACGAGAGTGCGGTTGTGGCAATAAGGGATGTATTGAGACCTATGTGGGCGCCAATGGTATTGTGCGTACGGCAAAGGACTTGATGCTGCAGTCTGACGAGCCGTCATTGATGCGCGACATAGAAAAGCTGTCTCCCAAACTTATCTTCGAGTGCTGCGAGAAGGGTGACGCAATGGCCATAGAGACGTTCCGTCAGACAGGATATATGCTGGGTATCGGACTGGCAAACTATGCAAGTCTGATTAATCCGCAGGCCATCATCCTGACGGGCGGAATCTCACATGCAGGGCAATTCCTGATGGAGCCTTGTCGTGAGTCGTTCGAAAAACACGTGTTCCCCAATATGCGTGGACAAATCAAAATCGTCGTATCGAGAATGGACAATCGTGAACGCGATGTGCTAGGCGCAGCAGCTCTGGCATGGGAAGTGCCAGAGTACTCGCTGTTCAAATAAGGCCTATCAATACTTAAAGGAACTGCCTCCTACGAACTCTCGCATGATGCTCGTGGGAGGTATTTCTTTGTCGCTGACGGGCAGGAAGAAACGGATGAATTTTAGCAGGCGGTGGGCCTCACCATATTCAGGACAGTTCTTGGGAACCTGTGAGAGAATGAGTTCTGCATGGGTGCGCAGAACAGCAAACTCGATGTTGAGTGCCGAGTTGAACATAACATCGGCCGTCTCCTGGAACGGGAATATCCACTGTTCTTCGGCATCAAGTACGTTCTTCCATTGGGCTATGGTCTGTTGGGCCGTGAAGGCACCTTTGTTGTAGTCGCGGATGATGCGACGCAACAGACGGTTGTCGCGAACAGGAATCCAGTTGTGATCGTCGAGCGAAATGCTAGTTAGAGCCGAGATGTAAATCTTGTACTTAAGATTGTCGGAAATCTTCTTCGTCAACAAAGGATTCAAGGCGTGGATACCCTCGATAATTAGTACTGTGTCGCCGGCCAGTTTTAGTTTCTTGCCGTTCCACTCGCGTTTTCCAGTCACGAAATTATACTCTGGTATCTCGACACGTTCGCCCTGCATGAGGCGCTGAAGGTGTTCTTCAAGCAATGAATACTCAACAGTCTCAATATTGTCGAAATCGTAGTCACCATTAGGAAGTTTTGGCGTATCTGCGCGGTTAACGAAATAATCGTCAGTAGAGAACGACAGGGGGCGAAGTCCGCAAGCCAGTAACTGAACACTCAGACGCTTGCAGAAGGTCGTCTTTCCTGAACTCGACGGGCCAGTGATGAGTACCATGCGTACGGGGTCCTTTTCGCGATGGAAGCGACGGTCGATCTCCTCGGCAATCTGTACAATTTTCTTTTCTTGCAAAGCCTCGCTGACCTGGATGAGCTCTGAAGCATAGCCACGCTGGACGGCACGATTGACGTCGCCAGCATTCGACAGGCGCATGATGATGTCCCAATGGGTTTTCTCGGCAAACATCTCGTAGGTTTTTGGCTGGTCTACTTTCTCAGCAAGCTGCAGGGGATTGTTCCAGTCGGGCACGCGAAGCAATAGTCCCTGTTCGTATCGCTCCAGTCCCCACACCTTCAGATAGCCTGCACTGGGCACCAATGGACCGTAATAGTAGTCGACGGTATCGCCCAGCGTGTAGTAGTCGCTGTAAATCTGACCGCTGGTCTCCAATAGTTTTACCTTGTCGGTAAAACCACG
The DNA here is from genome assembly GCA_902764705.1 of uncultured Prevotellaceae bacterium. Taxonomy (GTDB): domain Bacteria; phylum Bacteroidota; class Bacteroidia; order Bacteroidales; family Bacteroidaceae; genus Prevotella. The sequence goes on from CACWWZ010000001.1 coordinate 99,717, forward strand.
TTCTGTGAATACGCGGATGGCCTCTTCGTTGGTGGCCTCCGTACGCCGGAACGGCATGTCGAGGTCGATAATCTCCTTCATACGCTGGCGAATCTGATCCACATCGGAGTCGGTGAGCGGTTCGAGGCCTTTCTTCTTAAAATTGCAATAGTAACCTCGACACAGCGAGTGCTCGATGAATAGCTTTGAACCAGGAAATATGTCCTGTGTGGCTTTGTAGAGCACGAAACTCAGTGAGCGGACATAGACACGGTGGCCAGAGCCGGCACGGGCATCGAGAAATTCGACGTCGCGGTTCTGATAGAGTCGGAACTTGAGACCCTGCGACACGTTGTTGACCTTGGCGCTGATGACAGGGAAAGGCAACTGAATCTCGTTTTGAAACTCTTGGTAAACGTCCATGAGTGAGCAACCCTCAGGAAAACTCTTGGTCACATTGTTGTTTTTACAGCGTATTTGTAGCATATCGATAGAATTTATTCGCAAAGTTACAAAATATTCTTCAAATGACCATTGTTCAATAGGATATTTTTTCTCGCGCGTACATTTTTATATATAAAATACTCCCAGTTTGAAGGTTTGCAACCGAGTTGCAGAATAATTTCCATACCTTTGCAACGTGAAACAAAAAAGAAAGAAAAAAAATGGCACATGAACATCATCATCACGAATGTAGCACCTGCGAACACCATCATGTACATCATCACGAAGAAGAGCATCACGGATTGCTGACATCCATACTGGTGGCTGCGGCACTGTTGGGCATTGCTGTCTTCGTAGAACATACCTTTGTGTTGCCGATGTGGCAACTGCTGTTGATTTACTTGGTACCTTACTTGATTGTGGGCTGGGGGACACTGAAAGAAGCCATTGAAGGACTGATGGAGGGAGAGGCCTTCAACGAACATTTTCTGATGGCGATAGCTACGCTTGGAGCCCTCGGAATCGGTTTTCTGTCTGGTGCAGAGCACGAATTCCCAGAGGCCGTCTTTGTCATGCTGTTCTTTCAGGTGGGTGAACTCTTCGAGGGTTATGCCGAGGGCAAGAGCCGCGAGAGTATCTCGCATCTGATGGATATTCGTCCCGACATTGCCCACGTCGTGGGTGAGAATGCCGAACTGACTGATGCCCGTCCTGAGGAAGTGAAAGTGGGAGAGACCATCTTAATTCGTGTGGGCGAAAAGATTCCTTTGGACGGTGTCGTCGTTGAGGGTAACAGTGAGTTGAATACCATCGCCCTGACGGGTGAGACAATGCCTCGTGCGGTGGCGACAGGCGACGAGGTGGTGTCGGGCTGTGTCAATCTGTCGGGTGTGCTGCGTGTGCGAACCACAAAGAGTTTCGGCGAGAGTACCGTTTCGAAAATCATCCGTTTGGTCGAGGATGCTGGCGAACATAAGTCGCAGAGCGAAAGCTTCATTTCCAAATTTGCCCGCATCTATACGCCCATCGTGGTGGTGGCAGCCTTGTTGCTGGCGGTAGTTCCCGTCTGTTTTGGCGGTAACTTTGCCACATGGCTCTACCGTGCACTGATGTTTCTGGTGGTGTCGTGTCCCTGTGCACTGGTGTTGAGCGTGCCGCTGACCTTCTTTGGAGGTATAGGCGGTGCTTCGCGACGGGGTATCCTCATCAAAGGAGCCAACTATATGGACGTGTTGTCGAAAATCGATACTGTAGTATTCGACAAAACGGGTACGTTGACGCACGGAATGTTTGCCGTAGAGGCTGTGCATCCGGAACGTTTCGACGAGCATCAGCTGTTGCATCTTGCTGCCCATGTGGAACACTATACCACCCATCCCATTGGTGCTGCCCTGCGCGACGCTTTCCCTGATGAGGCGACGGACGGTTGTCAGGTGACAGACGTACAGGAGATTGCAGGCCAGGGCATTACAGCCAAGGTGGGTGAATTGACAGTCAGTGTGGGAAATACGAAACTGATGGATGCCATTGGAGCCCAGTGGCACGATTGTAGTCACGCAGGAACCATCATCCACGTGGCCATTGACGGACAATATGCAGGACATATCGTCATCAGCGACAAGGTGAAGGAGGACAGCACGGAGGCTATCGCACAACTGAAGGCGCTGGGTGTCAGTCGGACCGTGATGCTGACAGGTGACCGCCGAGAAGTGGGCGCACACGTCGCTGAGCAGTTGGGCATTGATGAATGGTATACTGAACTGTTGCCTGGCGACAAAGTGGAACACGTGGAGAAATATTTGAATGGTTCAGAGGAACATCGTGTTGCCTTTGTGGGTGATGGCATCAATGATGCCCCAGTGTTGGCACGTGCCGACGTGGGTATCGCTATGGGAGGTTTGGGAAGTGACGCTGCCATTGAAGCTGCTGACGTCGTGCTGATGGATGACCATCCCTCGAAGGTCGCAATGGCTATGCGGGTGGCCAGACGAACATTGGCAATAGCCCGTCAGAATGTGTGGTTCGCCATTGGAGTCAAGTTGGCAGTTCTCGTGTTGGCTGCATTGGGACTGGCCACGATGTGGTTTGCCGTCTTTGCCGACGTCGGTGTAACGGTGTTGGCTGTGCTGAACGCCATGCGGGCTTTGAAATGTTAAAAAAGTCTTTCCGTTATTGTATGTATCGGGAAAAAGTGTTACCTTTGCAGACAATTACAAACAAATACAAGATAAAATGAAACCGACATTATTTCTTTTGGCTGCAGGTATGGGAAGCCGTTACGGTGGTTTGAAGCAGCTCGATGGACTAGGACCTAATGGTGAGACCATTATGGACTATAGTATTTATGACGCCATTCAGGCTGGCTTCGGCAAGATCGTATGGGTTATTCGTAAGGATTTTGAGGAACAATTCCGCACACAGATTCTGTCAAAGTATGAGGGCAAAGTGAAGTGTGAGCTATGTTTCCAGGCACTCGATGCACTGCCTGAGGGCTTCACCGTTCCAGAAGGTCGTCAGAAACCTTGGGGTACGAACCACGCCGTATTGATGGGTAAGGACATCATCAAGGAGCCGTTCTGTGTCATCAATTGCGACGATTTCTATGGTCGTGACTGCTTCATGCAGATTGGCAAATTCCTGAGCAATCTGCCCGAGGGTGCCAAGAACCAATATGCTATGGTGGGATTCCGTGTATGCAACACGCTGAGCGAGAATGGTTCGGTGGCTCGTGGTGTATGTGCTTACGACAACAATCGTCACCTGACGGATGTAGTAGAGCGTACGGAGATCCTGCGTATGGACGGTGTCATCAAGTATAAGGACGATCAGGGCGAGTGGCAGGCTTTGGACGAGAACGCTCCCGTATCGATGAATGTATGGGGCTTTACTCCCGACTATTTTGAATACAGTGAGGAATATTTCAAGGAGTTCCTCAGTGACCCGAAGAATATGGAGAATCTGAAGGCCGAATTCTTTATCCCTCTGATGGTCAATAAGTTGATTAACGACGGAACGGCGACCTGTGAGGTGCTCGATACAACCAGCAAGTGGTTTGGTGTGACTTACGCAGCAGACCGGGAAGCTACTGTAGAGCGCATTCAGAAGTTGGTTGACGAGGGCGTCTATCCCAACAAATTGTTCTAAACAGATGTTGAATCCGATTATGACAGAAGGGGAGTGCAGCACACTGCGCTCCCTCATTGCTGACGCTGAGACCGTCGTGCTCTGCTGCCATCAAAATCCTGACGGCGACGCTATGGGCGCCATGTTAGGGTGGGGGGCCGTTTTGCAGCAGATGGGTAGGGAACCGTTGATGGTAGTGCCCGACCAGTATCCCGACTATTTGCAGTGGTTGCCCAATACCGAGAAAGTGGTGCGCTACGACAAGCGTAAGGATTTTGTTGATACTGTGCTTAAGATTGCCGACCTCGTGTTCTGTCTGGACTTCAACAGTCTCTCGCGTACGGACGAGATGGAGGATGCTCTCAAGGGTACTCCAGCCAAGAAGGTGCTCATTGATCATCATCCCCAGCCGGATGTGGATGCAACGCTTTCTGTTTCACACCCAGAGGCGTCGTCAACATGTGAACTGGTGTTCCGGATTGTATGGCAACTAGGACTGTTCGAAGAGCTTGGTAAGCATTTCGCTGTGCCTGTCTATTGTGGTATGATGACGGATACGGGGGGCTTCACCTTTAACTCCAACGACCCTGACGTGTTCTTTATCATCAGCCAATTACTGACTAAGCACATCAATAAGGATAAGATTTATAGGAATGTGTATCACAACTACTCTGAGCACCGTTTGCGCATGGTGGGATTCGTGCTGTGCAACCGTCTGGTGGTCGATGAGAAGCGCCATGCAGCCTATTATACACTGACACGTGATGATTTGAAACAGTTCCATTTCGTGAAAGGTGATGCTGAAGGACTAGTCAATATGCCGCTCCAGATTAAGGGACTCAAACTCAGTATTTCACTGCGCGAAGATACAGAACGTGATAATTTGGTGTGGGTCAGCCTGCGCTCTGTAGACACATTCCCCTGTAACAAGATGGCCGAGCAGTTTTTTTATGGTGGAGGACACCTGAATGCCTCAGGCGGACGTGTCTATGGAAACATCGACGATGCTGTCAAGGTGGTAAAAGAGGCTCTCCAGACTTTTGAAGAGGAGTTAAAGTAGTCTAATTATCAGTGTTTTTCAATTTTTATTCGTACCTTTGTGCCCGAATTTAGCAAAACGACAGAAATGAAGAGACTCATTTATTCCATTTTGATGCTACTCTGCGCCGTGTCTTACATGAGCTGCGACGATTATGAAACCTATGGTGACAAGAAGGCGAAAGAGCGTGATGCCATCAATAGATTCATTTCAAAGAATAATATTCAGGTTATTGACGAAAACCAGTTCGAGGCTCAGGGATATACCACTGATACTGCTCAGAACCAGTACGTCCTCATGTCTCGCACAGGCGTCTATATGCAGATTGTTCGCAAGGGATGTGGCGATAAGCTTGAGGAAAACAAGTCTGTCGGCATCATTTGTCGTTTTACGGAGTATAACATCCTTGAAGACTCTGTTTTATTGTCGAACCTTTTGCCGGCATTCTACATATATAATAATTCGACGGGTCAGACTATCGATGCTTCGCAGTATTACGAAAAGATGACGGTGTCGCGTACAGGTACTACTATTACTGCGTCCTTCGTATCTGGTCTTATGAAACTTTACCACAGCTCATCGTCTAGTGTTCCTGGAGGCTGGCTCATACCTTTGAACTACATCAATATCGGACGTCCGGAATCGGAGAACGACGAGATTGCCAGGGTGAATCTTATCGTACCCCATTCACAAGGTACGGCTGATGCTTCATCGAGTGTGTATCCCTGTCATTACGAAATTACATACGTTAGAACGAAATAACGTTCCTTCAATACTTAACTCTAATTTTATTTGATAATATGACACTGATAAAATCTATATCAGGCATCCGCGGAACTATTGGCGGACGCACTGGCGATACCCTGAATCCTTTAGATATCGTCAAGTTTACAACGGCGTATGCCATGTTCATCCCTCGCAAGACGGGAAAGATTGTCGTAGGACGCGATGGTCGAATCTCTGGCCCGATGGTGCGCGACGTAGTTTGTGGCACTTTGGTTGGTATGGGCTTCGACGTTATTGACATCGGTTATGCTACCACGCCTACTACGGAGTTGGCTGTCCGTATGAGCGGGGCTGATGGTGGTATCATCATCACGGCTTCACATAATCCGCGTCAGTGGAACGCCCTGAAGTTACTGAATAGCGAGGGTGAATTCCTGACTGCTGCCGATGGACAGAAAGTTCTGGAATTGGCCGAGAAGGAAGACTTCTGCTATGCTGAGGTCGACAAACTGGGTCATGTGATTATCGATGATTCTTTTGACGAGCGTCACATTCAGTCTGTCCTTGACCTGAAGTTGGTTGATGCAGAGGTGGTTCGCAAGGCTCACTTCACGGTATGTGTCGACAGCATCAACAGTGTTGGTGGCATCATCCTTCCCAAACTGCTGGAGCGACTGGGTGTCGGTTATAAGTTCCTCAATGAGCAGGTGACAGGTGACTTTGCCCATAATCCTGAACCTCTGGAGAAAAACCTGCAGGGAATTATGGACGAGATGCGCACGGGAAAGTACAATTTGGGTATTGTTGTCGATCCTGACGTCGATCGTCTGGCATTCATCTGTGAGGATGGTCGTATGTTTGGCGAGGAATATACGCTGGTCAGCGTAGCCGACTATGTGCTTTCAGAGACACCAGGCAATACTGTCAGCAACCTCAGTTCTACGCGTGCTTTGCGTGACGTTACTGAGAAACGTGGCGGCAAGTACACCGCAGCAGCTGTCGGTGAAGTGAATGTTACCACTAAAATGAAAGAGGTGAATGCTGTCATCGGTGGTGAAGGAAACGGTGGTGTCATCTATCCTGAGAGTCACTATGGCCGTGATGCCCTCGTAGGCATTGCCCTCTTCCTGACTTCTTTGGCCAAGAAGGAATGCAAGGTTAGCGAATTGCGCAAGAAATTCCCTGACTACCAAATTGCTAAGAACCGTATCGACCTTACCCCTGATACTGATGTTGACGCCATCTTGGTGAAGGTTAAGGAGATGTATGCCAACGATCCTACGGCACAGGTGAACGATATTGACGGTGTCAAGATTGACTTCCCTGACCGCTGGGTTCATTTGCGTAAGTCAAATACAGAGCCTATCATTCGTGTTTACAGCGAAGCTGCTACAATGGAAGCCGCTGACGAGATTGGCAAGAAACTGATGCAGGTGGTATATGATATGCAGTAGTAAGTTTTAGGTTTTTAGTATTATACACATTTATCTGGGCAGGCATTTGATAAAATGCCTGCCTTTTTTCTGCCAATGTGGCAGACTGACACGATTGGCACGGTTTTGGCTACGTAGAGGGCAGACGTAAAATCAAACAATTAATAAAATATTAAGTATTATGAACATTAAACCATTAGGAGACCGCGTGCTGGTAGTGCCCGCACCGGCAGAAGAAAAGATTGGTGGTATTATTATTCCTGATACCGCAAAAGAGAAACCCCTTCATGGAACTATTAAAGCCGTTGGTCAGGGTACCAAGGACGAAGAGATGGTGCTGAAGGCTGGCGATGAAGTGTTGTATGGCAAGTACAGTGGCACAGAGCTGGAATTTGAGGGTGAGAAGTTTCTGATGATGCGTCAGAGCGACGTTTTGGCAGTGATTGAAAAATAATTGACGTAATAACGTGATAACGGTATAACGTAATAACGAAAAAATATAAGAACTATGGCAAAAGATATTAAATTCAATATTGAGGCTCGCGACCTGTTGAAGAACGGTGTCGACCAGTTGGCCAATGCAGTAAAGGTAACACTTGGCCCAAAGGGTCGTAATGTAGTTATCGAGAAGAAGTTTGGTGCTCCCCAGATTACTAAGGACGGTGTGACCGTTGCCAAGGAAATCGAGTTGGAGGACAAGTTTGAGAACACTGGTGCACAGCTTGTGAAGAGCGTAGCATCGAAGACTGGTGACGACGCTGGTGATGGTACGACAACTGCTACCATTCTGACTCAGGCTATTGTTACGGAGGGTCTAAAGAACGTTACCGCTGGTGCCAATCCCATGGACCTGAAGCGTGGTATCGACAAGGCTGTGAAGAGTGTTGTTGACTTTATCCAGAAGAATGCTGAGCGCGTAGACGACAACTACGACAAGATTGAGCAGGTGGCTACCGTTTCTGCCAACAACGACGAGGAGATTGGTAAGTTGCTGGCTGAGGCCTTCCGCAAGGTTTCAAAGGATGGTGTTATTACTATCGAGGAAAGCAAGAGCCGCGACACCCACATTGGTGTTGTCGAGGGTATGCAGTTTGATCGTGGCTATCTGTCAGGCTACTTCGTAACTGATTCTGAGAAGATGGAGTGTGTGATGGAGAATCCATACATCCTCATCTACGATAAGAAGATTTCCAATATCAAGGACTTCCTGCCAATCCTGCAGCCTGCTGCTGAGAGTGGCCGTCCTCTGCTCGTGATTGCTGAGGATGTGGACTCTGAGGCTCTGACAACGCTTGTTGTCAACCGTCTGCGTGGTGGCCTGAAGATCTGCGCTGTCAAGGCTCCTGGCTTCGGCGACCGTCGTAAGGCTATGCTCGAGGATATCGCAACGCTGACAGGTGGTGTCGTTATCAGCGAGGAGAAGGGTCTGAAGCTGGAGCAGGCTACCCTCGAGATGCTGGGTACTTGTGACAAGGTGACTGTTTCGAAAGATAACACTACCATTGTCAACGGTGCTGGCGACAAGCAGGCCATCCAGGATCGTATCGCTCAGATTAAGAAGGAAATCGAGCTCACCACCTCTTCTTACGACAAGGAGAAACTGCAGGAGCGTCTTGCCAAATTGGCAGGTGGCGTAGCAGTGCTCTACGTGGGTGCAAACAGTGAGGTGGAGATGAAGGAGAAGAAGGATCGTGTCGACGATGCTCTTTGCGCAACCCGTGCAGCCATTGAGGAAGGTGTTGTCGCAGGTGGTGGTACTACCTATATCCGCGCACAGGAGGCTTTGGCTGACCTGAAGGGCGACAATGCCGACGAGCAGACTGGTATCAACATCATCTGCCGTGCCATTGAGGAGCCGCTGCGTCAGATTGTCAGCAATGCTGGCGAGGAGGGTGCTGTGGTCGTACAGAAGGTTCGTGAGGGTAAGGGTGACTTTGGTTACAATGCTCGTCTCGACAAGTACGAGGACCTCCGCGAGGCTGGTGTCATTGATCCTGCCAAGGTAGCTCGTGTTGCTCTTGAGAATGCCGCTTCAATTGCTGGCATGTTCCTGACCACAGAGTGTCTCATCTGCGACAAGCCTGAGAAGGAACCCGCTATGCCAATGGGTGGAGCACCAGGTATGGGCGGCATGATGTAATGCCGGTTTAAGCATATCATTCATATAGGGTAGCAGGATTCCACGGACTCCTGCTACCTATCTTTTTGGTATTACTCTCTTGACCTTTTATGATACTTTTTTGTAATCTCAGGTTGGCAAAATACAGGGAGAAAATCAAAAATGCGGGCAGAAGAATTGATATAAATCAAGAAAGATGTCGATTTTCCCTAAAAAGCTTGCAGTGTATGGGAAAAGTTTCTAACTTTGCACCGTGAAAAGGTTAAAACCCTCGGTAATATCGTATTAGAATTCGACAAGAAAGAGATATTTTTTTGATTTGTTTTAGTAGATTAGTTTTTAAGTAGTTTGTTTTGAAATTCGATTGTCGTGATGACAGTCGGATTTTTTTTGTGTTATTTTTGGCTTTTTGCTCACTTATTCGTAACTTTGCTGCCATGAAACGAATCGTGTTTGTTTTATCGGCCTTGATGCTATCGCTGGGCGCGATGGCTCAGCAGTATCGTCCTGAGGGACGGGCCTTTGTCTGTGTGAATGGTCAGCACCGTTTTACGCGTGCATTATACGGCAGTCCAACGGAGTGGCGCGTGGAGACCAGCGACCGCCCCGTGTTTGCCTTGTATAAGAAAAAGGATTACCGCAATGTACAGTTTCGCTTGAATGGTGTGCCACTCGACAAGACTGACTTCTGCGAGTCTCGTTATGAGGACGGTATGCGAAGTTATTTGTTGCGCCACAAGACTTGGGGACAGAAGGCAACGTTACGTGTCAAGGTGGTGGCATCTTTGCAGGCTGAGCAGGCTATGTGGCGTTTCCAGACAGCCGGATTCAGCGACGATGTCACATTAGATGTGGTGGTGAGCCATATTCGTAATCCCAAACTGTCGCGTAATGGTGATTTAGGTGCCGATCCGCGTGATGCTTTCGAAGCTGATGGTAAGACACCTGTCCAGCAGTGGTCGCAGACGTTCGATGAGGAGTGTTATGTAAGTTGTGATAGTATCACAACAAACAAAACGGACGACAGAGAGGCATCCGAGCGTTTTGAAGAACTCGAGACTGCCATGCACGAACTGGCTGCCCGTGTGGAATTCAACACTCCTGATCCCTATGTCAATACCCTTGGAGGTGCACTAGTGGTAGCTGCCGATGGCGACTGGGACGGCAAAACGTGGCTGCATGGCTGTATCGGCTGGCGTATGCCGCTGGCAGGCTGGCGTGCTGGCTACCTGGGCGATATGCTAGGTTGGCCCAAGCGTGCTGTCAGTCATTTCAACGCCTATGCCAAAAGTCAGGTCAACAACGTAGCTCCTCAATACGCTCATCCTACGCAGGATGAGAAACAGCAATTGGCGCGTGCCAGGAAAGAGTGGGGGACACAGATGTATTCGAACGGCTACATTTGTCGGAATCCGGAGCGTAACGACCAGATGCACCACTACGACATGAACTTGAACTACATTGACGAGTTGCTGTGGCACTTCCAGTATGATGCCGACAAGGCGTACTTGAAGAAGATGTGGCCCGTGCTGACGAGTCATCTGGCTTGGGAGAAACGCAATTTCGACCCAGACGGCGACCACCTCTACGATGCCTATTGCTGCATTTGGGCCAGCGATGCCCTCTATTATAGCGGTGGTGCTGTGACTCACTCGTCGGCCTATAACTACCGCGCTAACAGGCTGGCGGCACGTATTGCACGTATCATTGGCGAGGACGGCAAATCCTACCAGAAGGAGGCGGATGCCATTTTGGAGGCGATGAACGACCGTCTGTGGCTGAAGGACGCCGGCCATTGGGCAGAATATCAGGACTTGATGGGCCTGAAGCGTGTCCACGAGAGTGCTGCTGTGTGGAGCATCTATACCCCTATCGACTGCGGTGCCTGCACGCCGGAACAGGCCTATCAGGCTACGAAGTATATTGACCGCGAGATTCCACATATTCCTGTAGGCAACGGCCAACAGCTAGCAGCCAAAAGCCAACAGCTATACACCATTTCCACCAGCAACTGGCAACCCTATTCCTGGAGCATTAATAATGTGGCTGCTGCTGAGGTGATGCATACGGCGCTGGCTTATTTCGAAGCAGGACGCTCGGAGGAGGGCTACCAGCTGATGATGGCCAATGTGATGGACCAGATGTACGACGGGCAGAGTCCTGCCAATTTCGGACAGATCAGCAAGTATGATGCTGCCCGTGGTGAGTGCTATCGCGACTTTGGCGACTGCATCGGTATCTCGGCACGCACGCTTATTCAGGGGCTTTTCGGCATTCTGCCTGACGCTCTCGAGGGGCGTTGTGTCATCCGTCCCGGCTTCCCTGAGGCGTGGGATTCGGCATCCGTCCGCACACCTTATATATATTATAAGTACCAGCGTCAGGGCGACGAGGCGGTTTACGAGGTGACTCAACACTTTGCCCAGCCCCAGAAGATTGTCATCCGTCAGAACCTTGGCATGGGAAAATATCGCGATGTTGTGGGCAACAGCGATCAGCATCAGGTCATTCGTGTCAAAGTGCCCGTCAAGTATCCTGAGATAACCTATAAAGGCTATGAGCTGGCTGAGTCGCAACAGTACGGCACTGATGAGCCGACTTTCATCGAGAAGTTCCACAAACAGAACATTGACCGCGTATTGAACGACAGTGTGACGAACATCTTCCGTCATGAATACCGTTCGCCGCGTCCGCCATACACCACGTTGCAGATTCCCCTTCAGGGCGTGGGCGACTGGTGCCATCCAGACTATCTGCCTCAGATCAACGACTCCGTGTTCCGCTCACTCATCGTCAAGGACGAGTTCGTCGTGATGGGCGTGCCTTTCCGTACGCTCGCTGTGGGCAAGAATTGTGCTTTCACCTCACTATGGGACAACTACCCTGACAGTATCAGCATTCCTATGAGCGGGCGCTACCGTCAGGCGTGGCTCCTGCTGGCTGGCACGACCAACCACATGCAGTGCCACATTGCCAACGGCATTGTCGTGGCGCAGTATCAGGACGGCACGTCCGATACCCTGCAACTGGTGAACCCGGACAACTGGTGCCCCATTGAGCGCGACTACTATATCGACGATTTTGCGTTTCGTACTTCCCAGCCGCGTCCCTATCGCATTGCCTTCGCTTCAGGCAAGGTCAGTCGCGACTTGGGCAAGGCCTTGAAGCTGCCTTTTGCTAATGCCCGAGGCGGTGAGATAGGTCCCAAGGGTGCCGACGGGGGAGAAATTCCTGGTGGTGCAGCCACGATGTTGTGCATGCCGTTGAACCGTCAGAAGAAACTCCAGTCGCTCACATTGCGCACGCTTTCCAACGATGTGGTGATAGGTCTGATGGCTGTGACGCTGCAATAGGGGGGATTTGAACGTTAAAAAAACCTATGCGGTAGAAGATTTTCCATTTATATCGACTCATTTTTCACTTTCTTTTCGTATCTTTGCACCCATATCTGACTAAACATTACTTTATAAATAGTTTTAAAATGAACAACGTACCTAAAATTAAGATTGGAATCGTCGCCGTTTCTCGCGACTGCTTCCCCGAGTCATTGGCTGTAAACCGCCGCAAGGCTGTTATCGCCGAGTATGAAAAGAAGTTCGACAAGGCTGACATCTACGAGTGCCCCATCTGTATCGTTGAGAGTGAGATCCACGCTCAGCAGGCTCTTGCTGATGTGCAGAAGGCCGGCTGTAACGCCCTCGTTGTATATCTTGGCAACTTCGGTCCTGAGATTTCTGAGACCATGATTGCTGACTGGTTCCAGGGTCCCACCATGTTCTGCGCTGCTGCTGAGGAGACTCAGAACAACCTGATTGATGGTCGTGGTGACGCTTACTGTGGTATGCTGAACGCCAGCCAGGCTCTCTCTCTGCGTAAGACCCGCGCTTACATTCCTGAGGAGCCCGTTGGCGACGCTGCTCAGTGCGCTGAGATGATCCATGAGTTCCTGCCCATCGCCCGTGCTATTGTTGGTCTGCAGAACCTGAAGATCATTAGCTTCGGTCCTCGTCCTAACAACTTCCTGGCTTGTAACGCTCCTATCCGCGCTCTCTATGATCTCGATGTTGAGATTGAGGAGAACTCAGAGCTCGACCTGTTCGAGGCTTTCCAGAAGCACGCTGGCGATCCCCGTATCGACGCCGTTGTGAAGGAAATGGCTGCTGAACTCGGTCACGGTAACAAGATTCCTCAGGTGCTGCCTAAGCTCGCTCAGTATGAGCTGACGCTGACCGACTGGATTGAGGCTCACAAGGGCTCTCGTCAGTTCGTCGCTATGGCCAACAAGTGCTGGCCTGCTTTCCAGACTCAGTTCGGCTTCGTTCCTTGCTATGTCAACAGCCGTCTCACCGCTCGCGGTATTCCCGTAGCTTGTGAGGTTGACATCTATGGCGCTCTGTCAGAGTACATCGGAACATGTATCTCTCAGGATGCTGTTACACTGCTCGATATCAACAATACCGTACCTACCGATATGTACGAGGAGAGCATCAAGGGCAAGAAGTTTGCTTGCGATACATACACAGAGAAGGAAATCTTCATGGGCTTCCACTGTGGTAACACCGCTTCTAGCAAGGTTTGCAACTGCCAGATGTGCTTCCAGCGTATCATGGCTCGCGCTCTGCCAGTTGAGGTTACAAACGGTACCCTCGAGGGTGACATCCAGCCGGGTCTGGCTACAGTTTATCGTCTGCAGTCTACTGCTGATACCAAGCTCCGCGCTTACATCGCTCAGGGCGAGGTTATTCCTGTAGCTACTCGCTCATTCGGTTCTATCGGTATCTTTGGTATCAAGAACATGAGCCGCTTCTATCGTCACGTCCTCATTGAGAAGCACTACCCACACCACTGCGCCGTTATGTTCGGCCATCAGGGTAAGTATCTCTGGGAGGTTCTCAAGTACATGGGTATCCCCGTGGACGAGATCGACTACAACTTCCCGAAGGGCGACTACTATCCCACCGAGAACCCCTTCGCATAAGGGGATTTCCAGTGGGTGTAACTCTCACCATACAAGGAGGCCTGAGCATTACGCTTGGGCCTTCTTTCTAAACCAAAAACAAAAGCGTCTTTGTGCGCAGATAATTAAAAAGTAAAGCTATGAAGAAAGTTATTTTGATGATGCTGAGCGTGCTGTTGCTGACGGCATGTCTTTCGTCCGAAGAACGTGCTGCCCGTCAGGCTGAGGCCCTGAAGATGTTGAAGGCCAGTATAGGTAATCAGAAGTATAGAATCAATATCACCGAGATGACACCCAAGCGCGGCGTCAGCAATCCGGTGATGGGTCGTTGGCTGAAGATTGAAGGCAACATGGTCGACTGCTCGCTGCCCTACGTGGGGCGTGACGACATTCCCCATATGAAGACCCGTGGCGAGATCCGCATGGACTCCAAGCTCGAGTTCAGAACTGAGGCTCAGAACTATGTGTTGCAGTATCAACCCAAGAAGGCGTGTGGCATCATTACCTTTAAGGTAGACTACCAGGGTAGCGAATACAACTTCTATATCAATGTCGACAAATCAGGTAGTGCCCGCATCCGCGTGACACCAGACGACCGCGACTACATCGACTACGAAGGCACCGTATCTCCTCTGTAGTTACCTCTCTTCGCCATACAAGTAAGACCTGAGCAATTCTGCTTGGGTCTTTTTCCCCCTACTCAAGCCATGTGCCGCACTAAGGATTCCTGGTGGAAAACCGCAGTTTTTTCGTTTCTTTAACACATAAACCTGTAATTATTCTGTCATACTACAGTCTATAATGTAGAATGAGCGAGATTATCAATATAGACGAACGTCAACGCATTGGACGGATACTCGATGGCAAACGCGAGGAATATGCCTGGTTTGTGAAGACCTATTCACAACAGGTGCTCAGCTTCACCAGTCGGATGCTGCCCGATGCCGAGGATGCCAAGGAAGTGGCGCAGGATGCCTTCGTGAAGGCCTTCCGCTCGTTGGGCACATTTAATTTCCACTCGTCGTTCTGTACATGGGTCTGTCGTATCGCCTACCGCAAGTCGCTGGACTGCCTGAAACGCCAGCAACATCACTATGTGGATATCGACAACTTGCCAGCGATAGCAGACGAGGAACTGTCAACAGGACGCGAAGAGCGCATTGCTCTGATGGAAGAGGCCATTGATGACCTGGCTAACGACGAGCAACTGCTGATACATCTCTATTATTACGAAGACCGACCGTTGCGAGATATCGCCTACATCATGGACGTGGAGCCGAATGCACTGGCTACCCGACTCCACCGCATCAGGAAGAAACTATCACGGATGATTAAAGAGAAAGAACATGAACAAGCTGACAGATAAAGACCTGCGCGAAGCCTTGCGCCGACGCGAAGCACGACGCGTGAAAACGGAAGTGCCCGCTGACTTCTGCGACAACGTGATGCAGGAGATAGACGGTAAGCCTGCACGCAGACCCAGATATGCTTACATCGCTGCCCTTGCCGCAGCTGCGTGCATTGCTATTGCCGTACTGATGATTTGGCCAACGAATGGTGAGCAAAAGTACGATGGGAGCGCACTCACAGTACGACGCCTGCGTACTCCTAGTACGACGCCTACGTACTCTCAGTCCGACACCGTAGGACTAGTAGCCGGCACTAAGGAGAACATTAAGAATATGGATACAGGAAGTCGGGTGCTGCCAGTAAAAGCGGTAGTACTTCAAGCAAAAAGAACAGACAGAGAATTAGTAGAACAGCCAAATACTGCCTCGCTTTCTGATAGCCTCGACTTCTATATTGATAAGATAGAACGTGAACTGGCCCAAATGGATGATAGCCTCTATATTGAGCATATTCATCGGGTGATGCATGCTGACGAGCGACTGCAGCGTATCGTCAACAATTACATCCTGAATGAATTGCATAAAGATGCCCAACCCCATCAAGCCGCAATTATTAACAACGTAACAACAGACGATTATGAAGAATAGGAACATTTTGATGGCAGTATGCCTGATATGGGCTATGTCAATAAGTGCACAGGTGAGCGACGCAGCCCGCCGCGTCCACGAGAAACTACAGGCATTCGTTGCCTCAGGCGAGTATAACGTCAGCGAAGGACGAGTGGTCTGCCAGGATGCGGTTACTGGCGGCAAGGCTACGGCTTACGACTTTAGTCAGGTGTTTGGTGTCGAAAACAGTAACGATGCCACCCTCTTGTTTCCTCACTTGAAGGAACTGGAGCAGACATTGCGCAGCGAGGCCGTTCATGCCAAGGAAGTCATGATTCACGACGCCCAGGAAGGTATTCCGTTGACCTCTGGTGTACTATGGACTTTTGGCAATCCTAATGGCGCGGTCAGCGGGAGGTATGTCTTCGGCACCCGACAGAACATCCGCCTGCTCTCCTTCGACGAGTCTGACGGCCAGCGCTATGCCGTCCTCTTGGTGTGGGAACAGCAGATTAAGCCGGACCGACAGCTTGGAAACTTTTGGATGATGAACGGCACCATCTTTGAGATGGCAGCCAAGAAGCACGACGACATGCCTTTCTTCCTGCCTTATTCCAAACAGCAGGACATGACAGCAACCCTCAAATATGACACAGACCCTACAGCCCCCCAGACATACGACGAACTGTTGGCAAAAGTAAAGCAGACCTGCCAGATCTATGACCGCGAGACCTCGGGTGGCAAGACGGCTGCCGTCGTGGTACTCCACAAGATGTGTGACGGCTATCCCCACAAGCTGACCCGTGAGCAGTACAACACGCTCATCAGCATCCTCAGCCCTTATGCCGAAACTGCCTCAGGCCAGAAGCACAAGGAAATGTTCGGCTACACCTGCTACACGCTCTACCAAAAGAGCGAGCATTATCAGGCGGAAGGCGGTGAGGTGAAGTACAACGGACTGATTACCAACGGTTCTGAAGACCTGCAACTGGTGGACTGCCAGATTAGCGGCACGGCCCCAGCCGATGCCGACAGCATTAGCGTTCATCGCAGCGTGTCCTCTTTCGAGGAGCTTGGAAAGTTTCCTGTCCGCAACGGACGTTTCTCTTTCACCTGCCGATTGCCGAAAGACGAGGTGTGCGGCCTGACCACAGAAAACCGCCATATCACGTATTTCTGGGCAGACGGCCAACCCATCAGAGCAGACTTGGTAAAGAGTACCGTCAAGAGTCAGAAAGCCTCTCAGCAGCGCAACAACTTCCTGAACGAAACGGAGGCAGAACGGTTGCGCATGCTGAAGATAAAGGACCGTGCCGAACTGGATGCCGCCCTCGCCAAGCAGCGCGAACGCTATCGTCAGGTCATCTTCCAAGGCAACGACGACCTGCTGAAAGCCTACGCCATCTACAAGGCATATACCGAACTGACTTACGACGAACTGAAGCCCTTTGTCAGCGACCAGTTCCGCTACTCTAACCATCTGCTAATGGCTCCCGTCAAGGAATATGTGGCTGGATTGGAGAAACGCCGTCCGGGGAAACATTATGAAGACATGCTCGTTGCAGACACGCTGGGCAACCCTCACCAGCTGAAAGAGTACGTCGGACGCGGCTATGTCGTGCTGCACTTCTGGGAAAGCTGGAATCGCGACGAGTTCGACATCCTGCCCCAGCTGCGCGTCCTCTACGACCAGTATCATGCGAGAGACCTGCAAATCGTTAGCCTTGCCACCGATGGAAACTATAAGCAACGATGGACGGACCGGCTGAAAGAAGAGAAGTTGCCTTGGCCACAGCTGAGCACCAAAGCGGCCAAGAATCTATATGGCATCCTCTCATGGCCCGAAACCATTGTCATCGGTCCTGACGGCACTATCGTTGCCAGTCCCTCAACCGTGCAAGAGTTAGAAGCTACACTTAAAAAGCTTTTTAGTACGAACTGATTTCGTCGAACCACGTGTTCGGTAAGTAGCCTATACCTCGTCGAGATAGTCACTATTCTGAAAGCAATGTCATCTTCGGGTTGTTCTTCGACCTAAAGGTACGAAGTGTGGCACGCAATCCTGACGCTCCTTGCGGTTGTAGTAACGACACTTTGCAATCGTTCCGATGATACTTTGGGGGAGTAAAGTATCATCGGAACACTTCGTAGATGACGTTGGGACGGCTGGAAACCATCATCGGAACGACTCCAAAGTGATATGCCTACGGCAGGCAGGGGAAAAGTCCCGTAGTTACAGGGATTTAGACGGCATGTAGCAGGGAGCGAGACGGCATGTTGTCAGACTCGGGCGGTGGGCCGTATATATTTTATATATGCGGGCGGGAGCCCGTATTAATGCGAGCGCCCGCCCATAACCGTTTTTCTACACGAATTACATCTGCCCACCAATTTGCAGCCATGTGACCGCAATTCGATAACCCAAAGGCAGGAATAACGAGAGGTGCCTGCTAAAAGGTTGTAAGGTGCTGGGTAAAAGGTTGTGAAGTGCCTTGTAAAGTTAAAACTGCGACGACGTTTGTTAAATCCACGACGATGATTGATAAAACTAAGGCAATGATTGATAAATCTAAGGCAGTGATTGATAAATCTAAGGCAGTGATGTTGGCTTTTAGAGTTGAAAGGACTGTTTATGGAAAAAGTAAAGATGTAACGAATGTTAAATTTATCGAATAACGATAAGTTTTTATCGATTTTATTTGGTGGGTTCAAAAAGAATGCCTACTTTTGCATATCGAAAATCGATAAATAAACAAAATAAAACAATAAATGGTTATGGAATTAAAGAAGTTTTTTAGCAAGGGTGAAAACCTGTTTCAAATGGGAGTTGTGCTGATTCTGGCAGCGTATGTGGTATTTCTGATGGTGGGCGACGTCAACCGTATGCAAGCCGCCACCACACAGTATGATTATTATCAGAACTTAATCTATCTGATAGAGAATATAGCCAAGAGCTATTTCTTCTGCTTTTATATGCTGATGACCTTCCTTACCTATATCCATAAGCAGTACTCCAAATGGTGCATCAGGCTGTATTATCTGTTAGGTATTTCGGCACTGTTGTATTTCGGCTGGGCCGCCATCTTCAGCAAAAACGTGTTTAATCACATCGAGCCTGAGTACCTTGAGAATTTCCCCAGAATGGTTCACAGGTTGTATACGGGTCCAGTGTTTTGGATCATCGTCGGCTACTTCTTCACTCCCAAAATTCTGAAAGACGCCCAGAAACTGAAGGAGGAACAGGAACTGACGGTATAAATACAATAAGGAGAAAAGATAATGAAAGAGACATTGAAAAAGTGGTATCAGAAGTTGTGGAAGAGCGATTACGAGCTGTTGGAAGACCCCGACGGCTATAGCTGCACCTCGTGGATTATTGTGAAAACAATCGCGACAACTGCTCTTTTAATATGGCTGTTCGCATTTGTAAAAGACTACAACATCGTCTTCGGCCGAACAGACCTAATAGTTTGCATATTTGTAATTCCCTGCGTTGCTGCATATGTCTATGTTTATGTGCAGATTAACAAGAGCATAGCAGAGCGCAAAGTGTTCACTTATCGTAATGCACGGCTTTTCATCCGCCTGTCGTTCTTCATTGGCATTGGCGGAGGTGCTATTTTGATAGTTCCATTGGCTACCATCTCGGATCATTTGTGGGTTATTCTTCTCCTATTGTTCAATTCCTTGGGGTCAATGGCACTGAATTTGGCAGGTTGGATGATCCATAAAGGCATCAAAATGCAAGAGGAACAAGACTTGACGATATGAGCTTATGGGACGAATTATAGTAAATCTGGACGTAGAACTGGCTAAGCGCAAGATGTCGCTGAGCGAGTTGGCAGAGAAAGTGGGCCTGACGCTGGCAAATCTCTCGATCCTAAAGACTGGCAAGGCCAAGGCCGTGCGCTTCACTACCCTCGAGGCCATCTGTCGCGAACTGGGTTGCCAGCCTGGAGATATATTGGAATATAGAGATGAATAAAACAACGTAAAAGATGATGGAAGAAATAAAAATCAACGTATCCATTAAGGTATGGATTTACATTATTTTGGCTATGGCAGCATGTTTTGCAATTATCATGGGTATTAGTAGAGCCGTTGGAGGCCCTGGGGTTATAGGGGCAGACAAGTATCACATGATAACGATGTTCATCTGTATCATTACAATCATTTTAGGCCCTGCATACATCAAAAGCAAGACGAAACTTGTCATCACTGATGTTCAGTTGAGAGTAAACGCTCCAGAGCCGTGGGTCGTGCAACTGTCAGGAGTCGAGTCATTCTACGTCGACAAATTCAAAGGCCGCAAGTTCATTGGTATACGTTATAAGGACAACATCGAAGGTGGCTTTCTAGAAGAGGTGATAACCGAAGGACGCAAACGACGCTTTAAGGCCGCTATGCAGGGCTATCCCTATGAGGTCTACGTTAACGGCCTCTCAAAAACACCCCAAGAAATCTGCGATTTGCTTAACTCTCGCATCAATAAATAGACAAAGTATGAAACTATTATCATCAATGCTTAATCACGACCAAGCCGTTTGCCCCCATTGTGATACGAAGATTGGTCTTAGAAAGATATCCGAGTATTTCCTGAAAGGGACTAATCACAGCATTCTGTGTCCTAACTGCAATAGGGCATTACATCCGAAACGCGAACCCATTAAATTCTATTATTGCTTTTGTGCTGGTTTTATTAGTATCGCTGCTCCCTTTTGGTTATACATCTGGTACGTTGAAGATAATTTCTGGAAGGCAATACTGCTGTCGATTGCGACATTGATAGTTTGCATTATAGTGATCTGCATATTGACAATCCGCAGGATTGAGTTTGAATAATTTGCCCTCGAAAACTTGGCGGGTACCTTAATATAAGGTATACTTCCCACCTGTGCTCTGACAGTATTTGCTGAGAAGGTCCAGAATGTATTGGGCATTCTCGGCAACTTTTTCGTGGTTGCCGTCGTAGCCGTTGATGAGGACAAGCAGGTGGCGGGTTTGAAGGTCGATCTTGGTGCGTTCGTTGTCGCTGGTGGGTGTGCCCACGCCGCCCTGTGCATCGCGGTAGACTGGGAGTCCGTGGATGTTGATCATGCCGCGTCCGATGCCTTCATAGGGTTCTCCTTCGCGTCCGATGCCCAGTGTCAGCGTGTCGCCCACAAACTTGTCGGCATCAAAACCGCCGATGCTGTAGCCGTAGGCGATGGATGCTAGATTGATGAGGTCGACGAGGGTGTCGATTTGATAGAGATCCTTGCCCTGCAACATGCGTCGGATGAGGGCCTCAGAGGCAGGACGATAGCGTGAGGGGTCCTTGCCACAGGCCTTGTATACGGCACGTGTGGCGGCAATGCTGCTGATGTCTTTCAGCGACTCGGTGGTCAGCGTGGCACGGAAGTGTTCGCCAAGTGCATGGATTTCGTGCCACAGGGGTTCGCAGTAAGGCGTATTGACCACTTCTGCCTCGACGCAAGCACCTACAAAGACGGGGCAGACGGTAGCGATTTCGTTGGATACGATGACTTTCATGCTGCAAAAGTAGCCATTTCCTTCGAAAAAGCAAAATAAATTTGGAAATTCATTCGATTTCTATTAATTTTGCAGGCGAAATGAAACGTTACACCGATTTATTTATCGATTTCGACGATACGCTGTACGACACGCACGGCAATGCCGTAATAGCGTTGGAAGAGCTTTTTGACGCCCTGCAGCTGGGGCGGTGGTTTGCTGACCCGCAGCTGTTCTACGACGAATACTGGAAGGCAAACATCGACCTGTGGACGCGCTATTCGAAGGGCGAAATCACACGCGACTACCTGATTGTGGAACGTTTTCGCCGTCCGTTGAGTTTCGGTGAAGGACTGGAACCTACTGAACAACAATGTTTGGAGGCCAGCGACCTGTTTCTGGATTTTTGCTCGTCGAAGCCAGGCTTGGTGGACGGTGCCCGCGAACTGATGGACTATCTGCGCCAGCAGGGCTACAAGATGCACATGTGCTCGAACGGTTTCCATGAGGTGCAGTACAAGAAGTTACGTGCTTGTGGATTGACGGACTATTTCGATACCATCGTACTCAGCGAGGACGCAGGGGCCAACAAACCCTCGCAGGCGTTCTTCTACTATGCTTTACGTGTGACAGGTGCCCAAAAGGATACGACGCTGATGATTGGCGACAACCTGCAAACGGATATCCTTGGTGCCATGCAGGCAGGACTGGACGCTGCGTTTTTCAACCGGTTCCCTGAATATCCGGCTGAGGAACCTGTCGACTACGAGGTGAAGAGTCTGTCGGAGTTGATGGCCATACTTTAAGAAGGAACTATGCAGAAGCTAAGAGAATTATACCAGCAATGGAGTGGGGCAGAACCCCAGCAAATGGAGAAACTGCCTGGTGGTGGCAGCAACCGCGAGTATTTCCGTATGATTTCGGCGACGGGCGAGAGCGTGGTGGGTTGTGTGGGTACCAGCAGGGACGAGAATCACGCCTTTGTGTATCTGGCCCAGCACTTTACCAAGCGTCAGTTGCCTGTGCCCAAGATCCTGGCTGTCAGCGACGACGAGTTGCGATATATACAAACCGATCTGGGCTCTGTGTCGCTGTTTGACGCTATTCGTGGCGGACGTGAGGCTGGCGGACGCTACACACTGAAGGAGCAGGAACTGTTGCGTCGCACCATCCGCGAACTGCCTAATATCCAGCTGCGAGGCTTCCGCGAACTCGATTTCTCGAACTGCTATCCGCAGCCTGCATTCGATACTGATTCCGTGCTGTTTGACTTGAACTACTTCAAATACTGTTTTCTGAAAGCCACAGAGCTCGATTTCCATGAATTGAAGCTCGAGGCCGACTTCCGCCTGTTGGCGAAAGACTTGACGGCGGCTAACGACGAGCAGTGTTTCTTGTATCGCGACTTTCAAGCCCGCAACGTGATGCTCGACGCAGATGGAAAGCCCTATTTCATCGACTTCCAAGGTGGTCGTAAGGGCCCATACTACTATGATTTGGCTTCGTTCCTATGGCAGGCTAGCGCTAAGTATCCCTATAAAGTGCGTCGCGAATTGGTGTACGAATACTATAATGCGCTGAAGATGTATACCGAGGTGCCATCACCGCATCATTTCGTTGACCGGCTGAGCCTGTTTGTGCTGTTCCGTCAGTTGCAGGTGTTGGGAGCATACGGTTTCAGAGGCTATTTCGAACGTAAGCAGCACTTCATCGAGTCGATACCGCCCGCTATCCAGAACTTGAAGGAACTGCTCAACGAACGCAACTTCCCCTATCCGTATCTGGTCCGTTTGCTGGAACAGTTGACAGAGTTGCCTAGATTCCAGCAGGTACAGGTGGCTGCGGCACGTGCCGATGGATATAAGATAACCGATAATAACCCCTACAAGCCCCATCCACAGGATGGTCCGGCAACGTTCTCGAAGTACGACGCGCAGGGCCCGCTGGTGGTCAGGGTGTTCAGCTTCTCGTTTGGAAAAGGTATTCCTGAAGACGAGTCGGGCAATGGCGGTGGCTATGTGTTCGACTGTCGCTCGACGCACAATCCTGGCCGCTACGAGCCATACAAGAAACTGACGGGACTGGACGAGCCCGTTATCCGATTTCTGGAAGACGATGGCGAGATACTGACTTTCCTGGACAGCGTCTATAAACTGGCCGACGCCCATGTGAGACGCTACATACAGCGTGGTTTTACCAGTCTGATGTTCTGTTTTGGATGTACAGGCGGACAGCATCGCAGCGTGTACAGCGCCCAGCATCTGGCCGAGCACATCCACGAGAAGTTTGGCATTGAGGTGCGCATTAACCATAGGGAGCAGGGCATTACCCAGGTGCTAAAGTGACTTGTCATAGATTAAATAATGTTTGGCTTGCAGAAAAAAAACAGGTAATCGTTTTGCTTTTTCCCATAGTTTTTGTAATTTTGCAGGCCTAAATGAGACTTCATTAATAAAATTAAGGTAAAAAGAACGTTATGGGTGGCTTTTTTGGCACGATCTCGAAACAGGATTGCGTAAACGACTTGTTTTACGGTACAGATTACAACTCGCACTTAGGTACAAAACGCGCCGGATTGGTGACTTTCGATGAGGAAAGCGGTTTCCATCGCTCTATCCACTCGTTGGAGCGCAACTATTTCCGTTCACGCTTTGAGGACGAGCTCGACTCGTTCAAGGGACATCAGGGCCTGGGTGTCATCAGCGATACCGACCCTCAGCCCATTATTGTCAACTCGCACCTGGGACGCTATGCCGTTGTGACGGTGGCCAAAATCAACAACCTGCGACAGATTGCCGACGAACTGCTGAAACAGCGTATGCACCTGAGCGAGATGTCGGCCAACAACATTAACCAGACGGAGCTGGTGGCCCTGCTCATCAACATGGGCGACACGTTTGTAGAGGGCATCAACAAGGTGTACCAGAAGATTGAGGGATCGTGTTCGATGCTGATCCTGACTGAGGACGGCATTATTGCCGCACGCGACTTCCTGGGACGTACTCCCATTGTTATAGGTCATAAAAAGGTGCACCGCCTGTCACCTATAGGTACTGACGAACTGATTGAGGCCTATGCGGTGTCGAGCGAGACGACGAGTTTCCCCAACTTGAACTACAAGGTGCTGCGCGACGTAGGGCCAGGCGAGATAGTCAAAATCAAGGCCGATGGCTTAGAGGTGCTGCAAAAGCCTTTTACGCGCTGTCAGATATGCTCGTTCCTGTGGGTCTACTATGGCTTCCCAACGAGTGACTACGAGGGTATTAATACGGAATTTGTCCGCGAGAAGAACGGCCGTCTGATGGGCGAGAAAGACCATGATGTTGAGGCAGATCTGGTGTGTGGTATTCCCGACTCTGGCGTAGGTATGGCACTGGGCTATTCGGAGGGTAAGAAGATACCATATAAGCGTGCTGTGGTGAAATATACGCCCACATGGCCGCGTTCGTTCACTCCAGGAAACCAGAATCGTCGCGATCTGGTGGCCAAGATGAAACTCATCCCAAATCCGGCCATTCTGAAAGACCAGCGTATCGTGTTCTGCGACGACTCCATTGTGCGTGGTACCCAGTTACGCGACAACGTACGGACGTTCTTTGAAAACGGCGCCAAGGAAGTACATGTACGTATTTCGTGTCCGCCATTGGTATACGGCTGTCCGTTTATTGGTTTCACGACATCAAAGAGTGATTTGGAGCTCATTACACGTCGTATCATCAAGGACTTTGAGGGCGACGACAAGAAAAACCTCGACCTGTATGCCAAGACGGGAACACCAGAATATCAGCGTATGGTTAATGAGATTGCCCGCCGTCTGGGACTTACCAGCGTAAAGTTTGCAACGTTGGAAGACTTGATAGAGTCTATCGGACTGCCTAAAGATCGCGTCTGCACGCACTGTTTCGACGGCACGTCGTACTGCCATGAGCGTCACGGCGAAGAGTGGTTCACTTAATAGTTTGAAAGTTAAAAAGGTTAAAGAGTTATAAAAACAGATGTGCGGAAGCAAATTCTTCACTCTTCACTCTTCACTCTTCACTTTTTTTCGTACCTTTGCAGTCTGAATAAACTTTTGAAGCGTGAAAATAAAGCAAGTGCTGAGCGCCCTTGAACGATTCGCGCCTCTGCCCTTGCAAGAAAGTTGGGATAATGCTGGCTTGCAACTGGGACTGACGGAGGCGGAGGTTTCAGGGGCATTATTGTGTCTGGACGTCAACGAACAGATTGTCGATGAGGCTATAGCAAAAGGCTGTAACCTCATCGTCAGCCATCATCCCCTGCTGTTCCGAGGATTGAAGCAGATCAGTGGGGCCGACTACGTTCAACGCTGCGTCATCAAGGCCATCAAACATGATATCGTCATCGTCTCGATGCATACCAATATGGATAATGCGTTAGATGGCGTGAATTGGAAGATTGCCGAGCGACTGGGATTGAAGGATTGCAAGTTCTTTGCCCAGAAAACGGTAGATGGTATTGAGGCGGGTAGTGGCGTAGTAGGGTGTTTGCCTTCGCAGATGGACTCACGCACCTTTATTGAACTGGTGAAAAAGCAGTTTGGCGTCCAGTGTGCGCAGTGTAACGCGTTGTTAGAGCGTCCTATTAGCAAGGTCGCCATCTGTGGTGGAGCAGGTGACTTCCTGTTGCCAGACGCATTGGGAGAGGGCGCTGACGTCTTTATCACGGGCGAGATGCATTACCACCAGTATTTTGGTTATGAGCAACAGATTCAGATCTGCGTCATCGGCCACTATCAGAGTGAGCAGTATACGGCAGAAATCTTCCGTGACATCATCCAAAAGGATTGTCCGGATGTTAAGACCTGCATCGCAGAGACAAATACAAACCCAATAGTTTATATTTAATAATCCTAGGATGTCCTAGAAAAACCTAGGTAGTCCTATAAAAGAAAAATAATTATGGCAAAGAAAGACCCTATGGACATGCCGGTTGAAGAGCGTTTGAAGACCCTCTTTCAGCTGCAGACCACGCTCTCTGGAATCGACGAGAAGCGTGCACTGAGAGGCGAGTTGCCTCTGGAAGTACAGGACCTCGAGGACGAAATTGAGGGACTCACTACCCGTATCGAAAAGATCAATGCCGACATTGCTGAATTTGAGCAGGCAGTGACTATGAAGAAGGGTGAGATTGAGAACGCCAAGGTGAGCGTAGAGCGTTATAAGGAACAGCTCAACGATGTGAAGAACAATCGTGAATACGACACGCTGTCGAAGGAAATCGAGTACCAGACGTTGGAAATCGAGCTTTGTAACAAGAAGATCAAGGAAGCCAATGCCCGCATCGAGGAGAAGAAGGCAGAATTGGCTCAGAATGAAGAGGTTATCGAAGACCGTCGTCAGGCTTTGGATCAGAAGAAGAGTGAGCTCGACGAGATTATGGAAGAGACACGTGCTGAGGAAGAGAAGCTGAAGGCCAAGGTGAAGGAACTGGAAGCCAAGATTGAGCCCCGTCTGCTGACTTCTTTTAAGCGTATTCGCAAGAATGCTCGCAATGGTCTGGGTATCGTCTACGTACAGCGTGATGCCTGTGGTGGTTGCTTTAACAAGATTCCTCCCCAGCGTCAGCTTGACATCAAGATGCATAAAAAGGTTATTGTCTGCGAGTATTGCGGACGTATCCTGATTGATCCGGAATTGGCTGGCGTCAAGATTGATAAGGTGACTGGTCAGGAAGAAAAGAAGCGCAAGCGCTCGATCCGCAGAACAGTGAAAAAGGCCGATACAGAGGCTCCTGTCGTTCCTGAGACTACTGAGGCTGACGAGTAATCTTCTAGCCTAGAGCTCCTGATAATCAGGAATAATGTCCAGAAAATGGTACGTCTGGTGCTCGTAGTCCATCTTGCAACAATAGTGCTGCAGACCGTTGGAGACCACTAGATAGTCCACATGGAGCAAAAGATTATAGGTTGAAATCTGATTGAACACCCGCTGTGTCAATGACACGGTGGGTGCTTTGTATTCTATAATCATCTGTGCAGAGGCCTCCTTATTATATAATATTGAGTCGCAGCGGAGGGTTTTCTCACCGCATTTCATGGCAATTTCGTTACCTAACAGGCCTTTGGGATAACCCTTGTGCTCAACGAGCCAGTGGGTAAAATGCTGGCGGACCCACTCCTCAGGGGTCAGCGAGACATAACGCTTGCGCAGGAAGTCGAAAATCTCGGGCTTCTCGCGCGTTCCACGTACCTTTACATCGTAGGCTGGCAAATTTAATTCGTTCATTTCGTTTGCAAAATTACATTTTTTCTTTGAACTTTGAACTTTGAACTTTGAACTTTTTTCGTTGCAGCAGCAAATTTTTCACTTTTCACTCTTCACTTTTACCTTTTTTTCGTAACTTTGCAGCATGGCTCAAGCGGCAGTAACATACGAAAGCGTGATGAACGAGCTGAAAGCACGCCATTTTAAGCCCATCTATTACCTGATGGGCGATGAGTCGTATTATATTGATAAAATCAGCGACTGGATAGCTGAGAACGTGCTACAGCCCGAAGAAAGGGACTTCAACCAGACTATTCTTTTCGGTTCTGACGTCAATGCTTCGCAGATTGCTGATGTGGCTCGCCGCTATCCGATGATGGCTGAATACCAGGTAGTCATCGTTAAAGAGGCACAAAATATCAAGAATGTGGAGCCTTTGGAGAAGTATCTGAAACAGCCGATGCCTACGACCATTCTTGTCATGTGTCATAAAAATGGCAAGATTGATGGTAGAAAACAGGGTTATGTGAAAGCGATTCGTGACGCTGGCGTGCTATTTGAGAGCGTTAAACTGAAGGAACGTGACCTGCTATTCTTCATAGAACGCTATCTGAAAGCCAAGGGAGCGACGATTGATCCCAAATCCACGCAACTCATTGCCGATTTCATTGGTTCTGATCTCAGTCGTCTGACCAGCGAACTCGACAAGGTGCTGCTTTCATTGCCAGAACAGGATAAACGAGTGACGCCACAGGTTGTGGAGGACCAGATAGGGGTGAGCAAGGACTTCAATGGTTTCGAATTGCGAGATGCTATTGTGAACCGAAATGTATACAAGGCAAACCTCATTATCAAATATTTTGACGAAAATCCGAAGGCAGGAAGTATCTATGCTTTTCTCCCGTTGCTCTTTAATTACTTCCAAAATCTGATGATCGCACATTATTGTCCGCAAAAGAACAGTCAGGAGGCTCTCGCTGAGTGGCTCGAATTACGAAATCCATGGGCTGCCAGAGAGTATGTTACAGGCATGAAAAACTACACGGCAATGAAGGTGTTACAGATTATTGGCAAGATACGTGAAATGGATGCCAAAAGTAAGGGTCTAGATAACCCAAATACTGGCCCTGGAGAACTCATGAAAGAGCTAATTTTCTTTATATTACATTAATAATAGGAGCGTTTTTGGCTCCATTTTTTCTAGAATTACATTTTTCCCAGACAAAGATTTTTGCCCTAAAACCCCGATTACCACAAGGGTTTTGCTGAAAAATAAGCCCTCATATTTCGCGAATTTTCTCCTTTTCGCACAATGATTCAGAATTTGCGGAAAATGAAAAAATGAGCTTGTTTTCGCGCAGTAAAATTTATGTTTAAGTAATTTTAATATTTTATTTTGTTGATTCAAAGAAGTAAACATGATTCAGAAATGTGTATTTTTTGCGTTGTTTAGATAAACATACTGATTTGTAAATCAAAATCATGTATCCAAGATTAGATATGTAAACGTAAATTTTAGCATTCAAAAATGTATATTTATGATTATGCGGTCTAACGAATATGTATTTAAGTGTGTAAAAGTCAATCGTTTACGAAAAATAGCTCTTTATTCGCTACCGCAAACCAACATCTTTTCCCTTTAAATGATTGTATATTCTCCATTTTATTAGTGTTGAGTGATAAGTATTCGATTTATAGCCAGTTATTTAGAAGATTTCTGATAAATTAAGGGTTTTTTGGCATTTATTCTCACAAATTTAACTTTGTAATTCCAAATACCTACAAACAGCTTCCCGAAGTTTTGAATTCAGAATTTAAAACTAAAAACTTGAAGTTCGAAAACTAAAATTTTCTTTAGTTTTCTTGCAGGATTCAAAAATTTGTTTTACCTTTGTAAAGTGAAACAAAAACAGGCATTTTGCCCCTATTTCGGACTCAAATGGATATAAAAGACAGAATTCGCATCATCATGGAGGACAAGCACATGACCCAACAAGTGTTCGCCGACTTCCTCCAACAGTCACCTGCTACGTTAAGCAGTATCTTCAACGGACGTACTCGTCCTACCCTGAACATCATCGATTCTATAAAAACGAAAATTCCTGACATCAGTATTGAGTGGCTTCTTTATGGTACTGGTGATATGTATATCTCCCACCCCGATGCTGCAGATCCAGGTCTTTTAGAGGGGCAAAATTCTGCTCAGGAACCGATGATTAATTTCGATTCCCCTGCTCCTGTGGTTTCTCAGGTACCTCAAAATCCTATTTTGACATCACCATATCAGCAAGGTGTAAAAAGTACACACGCTGAAATTATAAAAGAGGAAGTTAAAATTATTGACAAAACACCTCGTAAGGTTACAGAAATCAGAGTCTATTATGACGACCAGACTTACGAGACCTTTGTTCCTGCCAAGAAGTAAAAAGCTTAATGTTACTTTGACAGGTTTACTTTCTTATGGTTTCATTGTTCCCTATTGGCAAAGAAATCGACGATTTGTTTGGTGATGAGCGGAAAAGTGAGTAATTTTGCAGTCGTTATGAAGAAATATGTTCTTGACTTGACTGTAAACAGCGTGGAACGGCTGAGTCCGAAGCATGTGCTGATACGTCTGACGGACTCGAAACCGCTTCCGGAGATGCTGCCAGGACAGTTTGTGGAGGTTCGTGTGGACGGCTCGCCAACGACTTTTTTGCGTCGTCCCATATCAATCAATTTTGTAGATCGCGTACAGAACGAATTATGGCTGATGGTAGCTATGATTGGTGACGGAACGCGACAGTTGGGTAACCTGAAGGCTGGTGACACGCTGAACTGTGTGCTGCCCTTAGGAAACAGCTTCACCTTGCCCACTCAAATGAGCGAAAAACCGTCATACCTGTTGGTTGGCGGTGGCGTTGGTATGGCTCCAATGCTTTATTTGGGTGCCCAACTGAAGGAGATGGGTATTAATCCTACGTTTCTGTTGGGTGGTAGGACG
The DNA here is from genome assembly GCA_902764705.1 of uncultured Prevotellaceae bacterium. Taxonomy (GTDB): domain Bacteria; phylum Bacteroidota; class Bacteroidia; order Bacteroidales; family Bacteroidaceae; genus Prevotella. The sequence continues at coordinate 130,213 of CACWWZ010000001.1, forward strand.
AAGGCTGATATCTTGGAGCTTGATTTATTTAATAAGTTCGGGCGCGTGTGTATTACAACCGAGGATGGTTCTTGGGGGGAAAAGGGTTTTGTGACCAATCATAGTGTACTAACAGAGCGCTTTGACCGTATTTTTACCTGTGGTCCTAAGCCGATGATGGTCGCTGTGGCCCGCTATGCAAAGGAAAAGAATATTGATTGTGAGGTCTCGTTGGAGAATATGATGGCCTGCGGATTGGGTGCCTGTCTCTGTTGTGTAGAGAAAACGACGGAAGGCAACCTGTGTGTGTGCAAAGAAGGTGCGATATTTAACGTAAAACGATTGTTATGGCAGATTTAAGAGTCAATATAGGTGACTTGGCATTAAAGAATCCAGTGATGACGGCGTCAGGTACGTTTGGCTATGGTCTTGAATTTCAGGATTTTATACCTTTGGAAGGCCTGGGAGGCATTATCGTGAAGGGTACGACATTGAAACCCCGTGAGGGTAATGACTATCCGCGAATGGCGGAAACGGCTAGCGGTATGTTGAATTGCGTGGGACTGCAAAATAAAGGTGTTGACTACTTTTGCGAGCACATCTATCCTCAAATCAAGGATATCGATACCCACATGATAGTGAATGTCAGCGGTTCGTCGCCAGAGGATTATGCTGAGTGTGCCGCCCGTATCAACGAGTTGGACCGCATTCCTGCCATAGAATTGAATATCTCATGTCCCAATGTGCGAGATGGTGGTATGGCTTTTGGCGTCACTTGTGCTGGGGCATCCAGTGTGGTGAAGGCTGTACGTGAACATTATCATAAGACGCTGATAGTCAAGTTGTCACCGAATGTTACGGATATTACGGAGATTGCCCGTTCAGTAGAAGCCGAAGGTGCCGACAGCGTGTCGCTGATCAATACGCTGATGGGAATGGCTATCGATATAGAAAGGCGCAAGCCGCAGCTTAGCATTAAAACGGGTGGGCTTAGTGGACCTGCCGTAAAACCTGTGGCACTGCGTATGGTTTGGCAGGTTGCAAAAGCCGTCAAGATTCCTGTGATAGGGTTGGGTGGTATCACTAGAGCGGAGGATGCCATTGAGTTCTTGATGGCTGGTGCAACGGCTATTGAAATCGGTACAGCTAATTTCCTGGATCCGACTGTCACTATCAAGGTGAGGGATGGTATCAATGATTGGCTCGACCAGCATGGCTGTAAGTCGTTGTCGGAAATAAGAGGATGTATATGATACAATTGGGGGGTGGCCAAAAAGTCGCCCCTCTTCGAGAGGGTAAACCATACATAATTTGAGGGCGGCCAAAAAGCCGCCCTCAACCAACACAAAAACTAAACTAGACTTAACTAAAGCATATCAGGATTTTCACAAACCCTCAATAGCTGGTTGCAAAGATAGTATAAATTAATTAAACTACCATATTTTTTTCTGATTTTTTTGTATAATTATCGCAAAAAATCATATTTTCGTCGTTTTTTGCAACAAAAAACAGTCTAATATGACCATTGCGGCCATTGCTTCGACAACAGGTACAGCTCTTGGAAGCACACAAGGATCGTGGCGTCCGCGAGCCTTTAAAGTGGTCTTGTTGCCGTCAATGTCTACTGTCTCTTGTTCGCGGAGCAGGGTGGCAACGGGTTTAAAAGCCACACGGAAACAGATGTCCTGTCCGTTGGAGATTCCCCCTTGGATTCCTCCACTGTGGTTAGTTGCTGTTTCGAGTTGTGGAATCGGGCCTTCTGAATGGGAAAAGGGTAGGAAGATGTCGTTCTGTTCAGAACCGCGCATGGTGACGCCGGCAAAGCCTTCACCGTATTCAAAGCCTTTGACTGCATTGATACTCAGCATTGCTGCTCCTAACTGGGCATGCAGCTTTCCAAATTCGGGTTCGCCGAGTCCGGCTGGACAGCCCTGAATGACACCCGTGATAATGCCGCCAATGGTGTCGCCGGCAGCTTTCACCTCTTCAATGAGGCTAATCATCTCTTTTGCCTTATTGACATCCGGACAACGAACGATGTTACTTTCAATCTGATTCAAATCGTATTGTGTGTAATCGCCGTTCAAGGCGATGCCTCCCACCTGTGAGGTATAGGCTGTTACGCAGATTCCCAATTGGCGAAGAGCGAGTTTAGCCATTGCTCCAGCCACACAGCGGCTGATTGTGATTCGTGCCGAAGAACGGCCTCCTCCACGATGGTCGCGCGAACCATATTTATAGGTGTAAGTATAATCAGCGTGTGAAGGTCGGAAAAGGTCACGTATGTTGTCGTAGTCGTCAGAATGGTGATTGGTGTTTCTGACGATGAAACCAATGGGGCAGCCCGTCGATTTGCCCTCAAATACACCACTGAGCAGTTCTACCTTGTCCTGCTCCTGTCGGCTGGTTGTAATGTGACTCTGTCCAGGACGCCTTCTGTTCAATTCCTGTTGGATGAAGTCAACATCTATTAGAATGCCAGCGGGCATTCCGTCGACAACTCCTCCGATAGCCTCACCGTGACTCTCGCCAAAGGTTGTCAGTCTGAATATCTGTCCGAAAGTATTCACCGTTTTCTTTATCTATAATTAATGGCAGTGTCCGCAGCCACAGCCTTCATGATGGTCGTGGTCACAATCACCATCACAGTTGCAATCTCCGTCGTGGTCATGATGACAACCACATCCGCAACCGCCCGACATGTGAGCCACCAAGTGTTCTATCTCTTTGGCTGTAGCCTCGCGGTTTTCCAGTATAGTGCCTTTGAAAGTGAGATTCTCGCCAGCCAGCGGGTGGTTCAGGTCTACTTTCACTTTCTCTTCGCCAATTTCTACGACACGTCCATAGAAACGCTGACCCTCTTCGTTTTGCAGGGGAATGACAGCGTCTTCATAGATATGCTCGTGGTCGAAATGCCCGTTAATGCTGAACACATCGCGGTCAAGGTCGAGTACAAGGTCGTCGTTATAGTCGCCATAAGCCTGCTCCTGGGGGATGGAGAAATCAAAAGTGGCTCCCTTCTCCAAGTCAATCACCTGTTGTTCAAAGGCGTCAAGGGCAACTCCAAATCCGGTTATAAACTGGAAAGGGCGATCTTTGGTGGCCTCTTCCATTATCTCCAGGCCCTGCTCACCGTCAACAAACAGTTGGTAGGACACTTCCATGTATTGGTTCTTTTTTTTCATAAAATCGTTGTTATATTGCCGTTTCGGTTGGCAAAGTTACAAATAAATAGGTGAATCACCAAATTTTCCTTCGAAAAAGACGTGGAATTGACCTTTATCAACGTTTTTCAGAATATGTTGACCTCCGTCAAGAAAGCGGCTGTTTGCGCACACAATTTTCCCAAAAAGTTTGTTTGGTATTAAAAAACGTCGTAACTTTGCACCGTCAATCAGCGAGAGAGCTGATAGTGAAACAGGATAACTTTAGTATTAATTAAATTAAGAAAGGGTAACGAAAATGAAAAAGATTGTTTTGACAATGGTAGCTCTGATGAGCATGACTATGACATTCGCAGAGAATGAGACAGCAGCAAACCTCAATGTGACTGAGGCATACAACTTGAAAAACGTCAATATGGCGAAACTCTGTCAGGCTTTGAACCTGTCGAAGGACCAGGTAGAATGCTTTACTGAGATTTATAAGACTTTCAGTTCTGAATTGCTGTTTGCTGCACAGCTGAACGACGAGGAGCGTCAGCAGATGGTCGAGAAGGCTATTAAGAAGGATTTGGGCTATATGGACTACATCCTGAGCCGTGAACAGTACCGTAAGTATGTTATGCTGCTCAACATTACGCTTCTCAATCGTGGTTTGAGATAATTTTGGTAGTTTTAAGGAAAAGAATCGTGAAGTCACCGTTCCAAATTGGACGGTGGCTCTTTTTTTTATTAAAAAAGAAGAAAAAGTTTGTGTATTTCGACAATAAGTTGTACCTTTGTAGCCACTTTTGAAAATATCAAAAAAATAGATAATATTGTAATGATGAAAAGGTTTTTAATAGCAACGACTTTAGGTTTGACAATGGCTCTGGGTGTTTATGCTCAAGGCATGAGTGACCAGCAGGTTCTTGCATTTATTGGTTCAGAGGTAAAAGCTGGTACGTCTCAAGCTCAGATTGTTACAAAGTTGATGCAGAAAGGCGTGAAGATTGACCAAATTCGCCGTTTGCGCAATCAGTATGACAAACAGATTTCTTCTCGTGGTATGAGTGGAGTTGCTGATGGTGCTGTCTCATTGGCAGCCGAACGTATGCAAGGCAATAGTGATGGCACTACTTCCCAGGAGTTGACTACCGCAAGGCGTGGTACGACTGGTACCATAGAAATGGATGCAGCAGAGGACGTGAAGGAAGTAGAGGCTGATGTGGAGGCTACACAGGGTACTGCTCCTGATGCCAATGGTAAAAAAGTCTTTGGACGTGACATTTTCAGTCAGGCTAATCCAAGTTTCCAACCCAATGTTAATACGCCTATCCCTACGACCTATGTTTTAGGACCTGGCGATCAGGTGGTGGTTGATATTTATGGCGCTTCTCAGCAAACGTTGATTCATACAATTAGTCCTGAGGGAACTGTTACGGTATCAGGCTATGGTCCTATTTATTTGAGTGGACTGACGGTGGCTGGTGCCCAACAGAAGTTGCGTAACACAATAGGCTCACGCTATAAGAGTAGTGATTTGAGATTGACGATAGGCAATACTCGTACCATTCAGGTGAATATCATGGGCGAGGTTCGTGCTCCTGGTACTTATCATCTCTCAGCATTTGCCAATGTCTTCTATGCATTGTATCGTGCCGGTGGTCCTAGTTCATTAGGTACGTTACGTAATATTAAGGTGTTTAGAAATGGTAGGTTGGTGACAGTTGTCGACCTATATGAATTTATTCTCAATGGTCGTCTGGCAGGCAATATCAATCTGCAGGACAACGATGTGATTCAGGTGCCTACTTACGAGTGTCTTGTTGGTATTACAGGCAATGTGAAGCGCCCCATGTTCTATGAGATGCGTAAGAATGAGTCATTGGCTACCCTGCTTAAATATGCTGGTGGATTTACGGGCGATGCTCATAAAAAGTCTGTGAAGTTGGTTCGTCAGACTGGTGAACGTTATCAGATTTATACTGTGGATGAGTTCGATATGGCAACTTTCAAATTGGAGGATAATGATGCCGTCACCGTTGATGGTATGATCAATCGCTTTGAGAATATGGTTGAGGTTAAAGGTGCTATTTTCCGCCCTGGTCAGTTCCAGCTAGGAGGTAACGTAACCAGTGTTCGTGGTTTGATTGAGGCTGCCGGAGGTTTGACCGAGGATGCATTTACTGAGCATGCTGTGCTTCACAGACTCAAGGCTGACCGTTCTTTAGAAATTTTGCCTGTTGACGTTCAAGGCATCATGGACGGTACAGTGGCTGATATTCCTTTGAAGAACGAGGATGTCCTTTTTATCATGACGCAGGAGGATCTTCGTCAGGAGCGTACTTTGACTATTTCAGGTCAGGTGATGAGTCCTGGCACTTACGAATATGCAGATAATGTGACTATTGAAGACCTAATTGTGATGGCTGGCGGTCTACGTGACCAAGCATCGTTGATGCGTGTGGAAGTCAGCCGTATCCTCCGTGACAAGTATGCTACGAAAAAGACGAATCAATATGCAGAGAAGTTCCACTTTGATTTGAGGAATGGTCTTTTCATCGATCAGGATCGTAAGTTCTTGCTAGAGCCATATGACCATGTTACGATTTACAGTAGTCCTGTATTCAATCAGTCTAAAATGGTGACGATAAATGGTGAGGTGAACTGGGAAGGAACAGTGGCTATGGAAAACAGGAATACCCATTTGAGCGATATTATTGAGATGGCTGGTGGCATCACCGAACAGGCCTATCTGAAGGGAGCTACGCTGATGCGCAAGATGAATGAAGAAGAGCGTTCCCGTATGCAGGCTACCATGAAGGCTGTCCAAAACCTTTTGCATGAAAAAGGTGACTCTATAACATATGAAAAATTGGATCTCGACAATAATTATCCTGTTTACATCGATTTGGAACAGGCCATGAAAAAGCCGGGTTGCGATGCGGACATCCTGATGCGTGAGGGAGATCAGATCTTTATACCTGAGTATAATCCTATAGTCAGAGTTTCTGGCGAAGTGATGTTCCCCAATTCGATGTTCTATGAAAGTGGTAAGAATTATAAATATTATGTAGGACAGGCTGGTGGCTTCGGCGATCGTGCAAAGAAATCGAAGGCCTTCATTGTCTATCAGAATGGTAAGGCTTCTATGATAAAGGATGGTGCCAAACCTGAGCCTGGTTGTGAAATTGTTATTCCTTCCAAGAAAAAGAAGCAGCCCTTCAACTGGACTGCAGTCGCAGGCCTTGCGTCTAGCTTGACAGGTATTGCTGCTATTATGCTCGCTATTTCTCGACTTTAAAACATTTAGGAAAATGAGTGAAGAAATCAAGAATATAGAAGCCATGGAGGAGGAATCTTCCATCGATTTTGGTAAAATATTCCAGGACATAAAAAAGCATAAGAAGCTTTACTATAAGGTTCTGCCCATTGCATTTGTTCTTGCTGCTATTTATGCTTTGAGCTTGCCTAATTACTATCAATGTACGGTGAAGTTGTCACCTGAGTTGAGTAGCTCCAGATCTTCTAGCGGCTTGGCATCTTTGGCTAGCAACTTTGGCTTAAACCTTGGTATGGGTGGAGGCGGTATAGGTACAGAAGCATTGTTCCCAACTATCTATCCGGAATTGGTTAACTCTACAGACTTTAAAACCAGCTTGTTCCCTGTACATGTAACCATTGAGGGTAATAAGAAAAATGGTGAGGCCGATCGCACCATGACCTATTATGACTATCTGGAGAATGAGCAGAAATCTCCATGGTGGAGTACGGTTATTGCTGCCCCCTTTAAACTCCTTGGAAAGCTTTTGTCTTCTTCTGATACGACAAAGGTAAATAGAATAGATCGTTTCCGCCTGACCAAGAAACAAGCTGATATTGTAAAGGCATTAAACAAGAAGGTTGTCTGCGATGTTGATAAGAAGACGATGGTCATTACGATTGATGTCACCGACCAGAATCCTGTGATCTGTGCCACCATGGCTGATAGTGTGAAGACCCGCCTTCAGGACTTTATCACGGCTTATCGAACATCTAAGGTTCGTGTTGATCTTGAATACAATAAGAAGATTTGTGCTGAGGCCAAGGAACGTTATGAGAAGGCTCGTCAGAAATATGCTGAATTCGTTGATGCCAACCATGACATTATCCTGCAGACGGTTCGCCAGAAGCAGACAGATTTGGAGAACGAAATGCAGCTGCGGTATAATGCCTATACGCAGGTCGCAGCCCAGCTGCTGGCTGCAGAGGCCAAAGTTCAGGAGGAAACTCCTGCCTTTACGACGTTGCAGAGCGCTACTGTGCCTGTTCTGAAGGCAGGACCAGGACGTGCAAAGATGTGTCTCGTATTCTTATTCCTTGCCTTCTTGGGCACTACCGCCTATATATTATATAAGGAGGACGACCTGAAGCCTTTGCTCGGATTGAGTTAATATATAATATTGTATAAGCGCCGACTCTCAATTGGGTTGGCGCTTTTGCCCATTGATAAATAAAAACCTAAACATATGAAGCAATTATTCTTTGAACTGATACAGGTAGCTATCGGACAGCGTGAATGTCTGGAGCGTGGTCCTGAACCTGAGGAATGGCAGGCATTGCACGAACTGGCTCAGCGTCAGTGTGTGGCGGGAATCTGCTATAAGGGTGTCGAGCGCCTGTTTGAATTTGGCCTTCGTGCTCCACAAGACGTGAGCATTGATTGGATGGCGGAAGCAGAAGAGATGAGAGAGCAGAACGAACAATCCAAGAAACCGTCCTTTGTAATGCGTTTTTATGACGAGGAACTGCGTAATCTGCGTCAGTCATCTAATGAGTACTATCTTCAGAATAAACCCATGACGATAGAGGGCGTCTATCGTCTTTTTCTAGAGCAACGGCTGAATATGCGTATTGTCGTAGACTATTATTTCCTATTGCGCCAGACAGAGTGTCGTTACGAGACGTTGAAGATGAACAGTCTGACCACTTTATTCTTGGGTTGGTTTGGTATACGTCGTTTTGCCCGTGGCCTGATGTGGGTATTGCGTGAAACGATGGGTATGGACCGTTCCCAAATGTTATGTAAACCTTGGGGTCATGAAGGACGGTTTATCTTGCAGGAAATGCTGGATGGACACCGGCGTTTGGAGATGTTCAAGAGATATCAACGACTATAACCTAATAAAATAAGAACAATATGAAGACAATGAAGTATTTATTGCTGTCTTTGGTGGCAGCCATTTTGGTTGGTTGTGGAACCACCAACACAGTGCCTCTTACGGGTAGAAAACAAACCTTGATGGTCAGCGATGGTGAGATGTTGAGCCTGTCGACTCAGCAGTATACGGATTTTATGAAGACGGCCAAACTTTCCACCAATGCTACCAATACGGCTATGGTTCAGCGGGTAGGGCAGCGACTGGCTACCGCTGTGGAATCATATCTGAAATCCAATGGTATGGCAGCGGATGTACAGAACTACAAGTGGCAGTTTAATCTTGTTCAGGACCAGAATGTCAATGCTTGGTGTATGCCTGGCGGACTGATTTGTGTCTATGAGGGTCTGTTGCCTGTCACACAAAACGAGGCTTCGCTGGCAATTGTGCTGGGTCATGAGATTGCCCATGCCGTTGCCCGTCATTCTGCAGAACAGTATAGCACCCAGATGCGCCAACAGTATGGCTTGCAGATTGGCTCTGTGCTGGCCAGTGCCATTGGTGTCGGCGACAATGCCGTAGCCATCGGACAGGAAGTGCTGTCACAGGGACTGAGTCTGCAAAACCTTCACTATTCTCGTGGACATGAAAGCGAGGCCGACCATATGGGGCTTATCTTCGCAGCTATGGCTGGTTATGATCCGCAGGTGGCTGTTAGCTTCTGGCAGCGTATGTCTGCCGCCAGTTCAAGTAATAAAACGGCAGAGTTCTTAAGCAGTCATCCCTCCGATGCCACTCGTATCAGTCAGATTCAGGGTTGGATGCCTGAGGCCTTGAAATATTATAAGCCCCAGACTACCACTACCCAGACGGCAACTACCACCAAGAAAACCACTACAACGAAAAAGACCACAACAAAGAAAACTACGAAAAAGTAATGAGAAATCACTTGATATTAATTCTCGGACTGACAGCATGTCTTACGGCTTCTGGTCAGCCGAAAGAAGGGGGTATTACGCCTCAGATGCTCCAGCAGATAGAAAAACAAAACGCTCCTACCGCATCTGATCGTGCTTTGCGCAATGCCTTGGCCGCCAATGCCATCGACCTTCTCGCCAAAAACCAAGCCACAGCAGGTGCAATAGACACCTATTTCAGTGTGGAAACCAAGAAACAGTCCATAACCGATCAAAAGTCTTCTGGTCGTTGCTGGATGTTTAGTGGTCTGAATGTGTTACGATCTAATTTTGCCCAGCGTACCGATTCATTGAATGTGGAACTTTCGCAGGACTACCTGTTCTTCTGGGATCAGTTGGAGAAGGCCAATCTGATGCTTCAGGGTGTCATTGACACAGGCAAGAAACCAATCGATGACCAACGTGTACAGTTCTTCTTCCATTATCCAATCAGCGATGGAGGCACTTTCTGTGGCGTTGCTGATTTGGCAGAAAAATATGGTCTTGTGCCGGCAGATATCTGTCCGGAAACCTATTCAGCAGAGAATACGTCGAAGATGGCGTCCGTCATCAAGTCGAAATTGCGTGAAATGGGACTGGAATTACGTCGCATGGTGGCTGACGGCAAGAAAGCCAATGCTATCCAGCAGCGTAAGACGGAGATGCTCTCAGAGATTTATCACATGCTGACCATCACCCTTGGCGAACCTGTCAAGGAGTTCTCTTTCGCCTTTAAGGGTAAGAATGGTAAGCCTGTCAGTTCTCCGAAGAAATATACACCGAAGGAGTTCTATCAGGAGATTGTCGGTGGTCCGTTGAATGGCACTTTTATCATGGTCATGAATGACCCGCGTCGTGAGTATTACAAAACCTACGAAGTGGAATACGACCGTCATACCTACGATGGCCACAACTGGAAATATCTGAACCTGCCCATGGAGGATATCGAAACGTTAGCCATTGCCTCGCTGAAGGATGGCCGTAAGCTCTATTCGAGCTATGATGTTGCTAAGCAGTTGGACCGCAAGCGTGGCTATTGCGATTTGGAGAACTTTGATTATGAGTCGCTCTTCAACACCTCTTTTAATATGAACAAGGCCGAACGTATCTCTACCTTTGACAGTGGTTCAACCCATGCTATGACGTTGACGGCTGTCGACCTTGATGTCCAGGGGCAGCCTTTGAAGTGGAAGGTTGAGAATTCATGGGGTGCATCTTGGGGCCAGCAGGGTTGTCTCATCATGACGGCAGCTTGGTTCCGTGAGTATATGTTCCGTCTGGTCGTTAACAAGAAATATGTCAGCGAAAAGCTGCTGAAGGACTATGAGCAGAAACCCGTCATGGTGATGCCTGAAGATCCTCTTTTCCAGATGGATGAGTAGCCTTTTTGCGTTTTAAAGCTGCTAAATGTGGCAATTTTTAGGTAAAACGACAATTTTTCTATCAAAATGTTTGGTAGATTCGCAGAAAAGTTATACTTTTGCAACCGTTAAACAAAAAGAAGAGACAATGAATACGTTGAATAAGTACTTTTACGGCTATTATTTTTACTTTGCAAGCAATTGTGAAGCGGGTCGTTGCGTATAAATTTCAACGAAAAGAACAAGAAACAATACAACCCCGCTTCACATACGTGAAAGTGGGGTTTTTTAATGAGAAGTCAGAGAGTAGTTAAAGAAGATAATAATAGATGAAGAGAATAGCAATACAAGGATTGATAGGGTCGTTCCACGATATCGCAGCACACCTCTATTTCGAGGATGAACAGATTCAGCTGATTTGTTGTGCCACTTTCGAACAGGTCTTTCAGAATATGAAGCAAGACCCAACAGCCATAGGTATGCTTGCTATCGAGAACACTATTGCAGGTTCGTTGTTGCACAACTATGAGCTGCTACGCGACTCAGGTACAACGATCGTTGGCGAACATAAGTTGCATATCACGCATTGCATCTGCTGTCTGCCTGACGATGACTGGGATACCATCACGGAAGTCCATTCCCATCCTGTTGCTCTCATGCAGTGTCGGCAGTTTTTGGCACAGCATCCACAGTTAAAGAACGTGGAGGCCGAGGATACGGCGGGTTCTGCTAAGATGATTGCCGAGGGACAGCACAAGGGGTGGGCGGCTATCTGTCATGCAGAGGCTGCGCGACTCTATGGACTGAAGGTTTTGGAAGACCATATCGAGGACAACAAGCATAACTTCACCCGCTTCTTAGTGGTGTCGAATCCTAACAAAGCTGATTTGCTGCGTCCTTTGACGGAGACAAATAAGTCAAGCATCGTCTTCTCGCTGCCTCACGAAGAAGGTTCATTGAGTCATGTACTCGCTATCCTCTCGTTCTACAAGATTAATCTGACGAAGATTCAGTCGCTGCCTATTATCGGACACGAATGGGAGTATTTGTTCTATGTCGATCTGATGTACGACGACCTCACCCGATATCGTCAGTCAATAGATGCCATCATTCCTTTGACTAAGGACTTTAAAATTCTGGGCGAATATAAAGACGGGAAGCAAACAAATTGAGGTAATCATAAAATTCAAAGTTCAAAGATCAAAGTTCAAAGTATATGATACAACCAGCAGACAGACTCAGTTTAGTACAAGAATACTACTTCAGCCGCAAACTGAAGGAAGTGGCACAGCTCAATGCTGAAGGCAAGGATATTATCAGCCTCGCTATTGGTAGTCCAGATATGCCGCCATCTGAGCAAACTATTAATAAGCTCTGTGAAGTAGCCCATCAGCCTAATGCTCATGGCTATCAGCCCACACAGGGAACCCCCGAGTTGCGCGAGGCAATGGCAGGCTTCTATGAGCGTTGGTACGATGTCGATTTGGATGCCAAGACAGAGGTTTTGCCACTCATTGGTTCCAAAGAAGGTATCCTGCATGTTACGCTGGCTTTTGTGAATCCTGGCGATGAAGTGCTGGTGCCCAATCCCGGCTATCCCACGTATACATCTCTGTCAAAGATATTAGGAGCAAAGATTGTAAACTACAATCTGCGTGAGGATAATGGATGGCAACCTGATTTCGAGGAACTTGAGAAGATGGACCTCTCGAAGATAAAGCTGATGTGGACCAACTATCCTAACATGCCTACTGGTGGTCGTGCCCGCAAGGAAACGTACGAGCGTCTGGTCAAGTTTGCCCAAGAACATGGCATTGTTGTAGTTAACGACAACCCCTATAGCTTCATCCTGAGCGAGGAGCATCTGAGTATTCTGCAGGTTTCTGGAGCCAAGGACTGCTGCATAGAGTTCAACTCTATGTCGAAGAGTCATAACATGCCAGGTTGGCGCGTTGGCCTCTGTGCTTCCAATGCACAGTTTATCCAGTGGATTCTGAAGGTACAGTCAAATATTGAGAGTGGAACCTTCCGTGGTATCCAACTTGCTGCTGCTGAGGCGTATAAGAACGACGAGGCATGGCACCGCGAGTTCAATATTAATACCTACTCCCGTCGTCGCCAGTGGGCCGAGAAAATCATGGATGTCCTGGGGTGCACTTACGACCCCAATCAAGTAGGAATGTTCCTGTGGGGCAAGATTCCCGAGTCTGTCCAAAATGTAGAGGACCTGACTGAGCGTGTGCTTCACGAAGCACGTGTCTTCATCACTCCGGGCTTCATCTTCGGATCTAACGGTGAGCGTTACATCCGCATCTCCCTATGTGCTAAGGAAGAGAAGATTGAAGCAGCGCTTGAGCGAATAAAGGCGCTGGAAAGGTAAAAAAGTAAAACAATATAACTATGGAACTGGAATTAGAAAAACTGAATCTTCCGAGTGACAACGAACGCCCCTTTGTGATTGCTGGCCCTTGCAGCGCCGAGACTGAGGAGCAAGTGATGAACACCGCCCGCCAACTGGCCATGAAGGGCTGCCACAATTTCCGTGCTGGTGTATGGAAACCCCGTACAAAACCCGGTGGCTTCGAGGGTAATGGCGAAAAGGCCCTTCCCTGGATGAAGCAGGTGAAAGAAGAGACCCACATGCTCATTGCTACTGAGGTCGCTACTCCTGAGCATGTGGAACTTGCCCTGAAGTACGATATGGATATCCTGTGGGTTGGTGCCCGTACAACAGCAAATCCCTTTGCTATGCAGGCCTTGGCTGATGCCCTTCAGGGTGTGGATGTCCCTGTCTTTGTGAAGAACCCCGTCAATCCTGATCTCGAACTATGGATTGGTGCTTTGCAGCGCCTGAATCAGGCTGGCGTGAAGCGTCTGGGCGCTATCCATCGCGGTTTTTCCAGCTACGAACAGAAAATATACCGTAATGCGCCGATGTGGCAGATTCCCATCGAGTTGCATCGTCGCATTCCTGAACTTCCCATCATCAGCGACCCCTCGCACATTGGCGGACGTCGCGAACTGATTGCCCCATTGTGTCAGCAAGCTATGGACTTAGGTTTTGACGGTTTGATTGTCGAGAGTCATTGTGACCCCGACAAGGCTTGGAGTGATGCCAAGCAGCAGGTCACTCCCGATGTGCTCGATTACATTCTCTCGCTGTTGATAATCCGCGACGAGCATGTGACGACTGAGGGTATTCAGCAGTTGCGCAAGCAGATTGACGACTTGGACAACCAGTTGATGGAACTTCTCTCGAAACGGATGGCTGTTTGTCGCGAGATAGGAGAGTATAAGAAAGAGCACAATATGACTGTGTTGCAGGCCTCGCGCTATAACGAAATCTTGGAGAAACGTGGTGTACAGGGTACGCTTACGGGTATGGCTGCCGAGTTCGTGGCTAAAGTATTCGAGAGCATCCACGAAGAGTCCGTCCGTCAACAAATAGAAATTGTAAATAAATGAAGATATTAGTATTAGGTGCAGGCAAGATGGGAAGTTTCTTCATCGACCTGCTGAGTTTCGACCATGAGGTGGCTGTTTTCGAACGCGACCCCAAACGGATGCGATTTACCTACAACTGTCAACGTTTCACGACCTACGAGGAGATTCAGGCTTTCCAGCCAGAGTTGCTCATCAATGCCGTTACACTGAAATATACCATTCCTGTGTTCAAGGAGGTCATCCCCTTCCTGCCCAAGGAGTGCATCATCAGTGATATCGCCTCGGTGAAGACTGATATGAAGGAGTTCTACGAATCTACGGGCATGCGTTACGTCTCTACTCATCCGATGTTTGGACCGACCTTCGCCAATCTGCAACAACTCTCTGAGGAGAATGCCATCATCATCAGCGAGGGCGACTACATGGGACGTATATTCTTCAAGGACCTCTATCAGAAGTTGGGACTCAACATCTATGAGTATACCTTCGAGGAGCATGACAAGACGGTGGCTTATTCACTGTCTATCCCTTTCGTTTCCACTTTCGTCTTTGCTGCTGTCATGAAACATCAGGACGCCCCTGGTACCACCTTCAAGCGCCACATGCGTATTGCCAAGGGTGTGCTCAACGAAGATGACTATCTTTTGCAGGAAATCCTGTTTAACCCCTATACCCACGACCAAGTCAGTCAGATCCGTACGGAACTGAAGGAACTGTTGGAAATCATCGACAACAAAGATGCCGAAGGTATGAAAGGCTATCTCACGAAGATTCGCAATAATGTGAAGCGCGATATCGAAATCAAGCAGTAATCTTGATTTACTGATTTGAGGAGGCTGGTGTATGTCTTACGCCAGCCTCTTCAGCATTTCTACGAGTACCTGCCAGATGTCGTCGATAGTCTTCAGTTCTACCCGTTCACTGGTAGAGTGGGGCTCCACAATGCGTGGCCCGATACTCGCCATCTGGATGCCGGGATAGTGTTGTACGAAGAATCCGGCTTCCAGCACAAAGTGCATGGCTACCATGCGCGGACGCCAGCCCAATACATCGTTGAAGGTGTCGCTGGTCAGTCGCAAGAAGTCCGATTGCTGGTCTTCCTGCCAGGCTGGTGCAGACATGACGGTCTCCGAGGTGGCCCCATGCTCCTTGAATGTATTCGCGATGTCGTGGCTCAGTGCTTCCATCTCGCTGTCGATGAAACTGCGGGTATGCGTACTGACGAGGATATGACTCTCTTCTGTGATGATACGTCCCACATTGTTCGACGTCTCTACCGTATCCTTCATGGTGTCACTCATTTTCACCACGCCCTGTGGAATCTGTTCCAGAATACTCAGTAACGTCTCGATGGCCTCGGGATTGATGATGGTCTCCTGACGTTCACACTTTTCAATGGTACAGCGCATGTTGGGGTCGTGCTCGCCATATTCTTCATGCAGCCACTGGTTCATCTGCTCTTCCTGTTGCTTGACGAACTCGGCACCTTCTCCGGAAGGGATGGTGATGATAATCTCCGCCGAGGAGGCTATCGATGCGTTGGCCTCCCCGATATGGATGCTGGCTACGTTGAAGTCATAGTCATTATAGATGGCGGCCATGATGGCCCATACGGGAATCACGGCACTGCAGCGTCCTTTATTGATGTCCACGCCCGAATGTCCTCCCAGTCCGCCCTCAAAGCGGATGCGGTACCAGCGGCGCTTGCCGCCAGGAGCCTCCATACGGGTTATGGGGATGCGATGCAATTGTAGACAGGCTCCAGCAGCTCCGGTGGTGATGGTATCGTAATCCTCCGAATCGAGGTTGATGACCTTTCGGCCTCTCAGGAAGTCCTTCGATAGATTGGCAGCTCCCGACATACCGTCCTCCTCATTCGTAGTGGTCATCACTTCCAGAGGACCATGCACGATGTCGTCGCTCTCCAGCACAGCCAGTGCCATCGAGAGTCCGATGCCGTTGTCGGCACCCAGTGAAGTCCCTTTGGCTTTCATCCATCCGTCCTCTTCATAGGGTTCGATGGGGTCGGTAAGGGGATCCTTCATTCCTACGCAGACCATATCCATGTGGTTCAGCAGCACGATGGGTTCTGCACCCTCGTGGCCTTTGGTAGCGGGCTTGCGGATAACAACGCAGTTCTGCGCATCACGTTCGTATTCCAGATGCAGACGCTCGGCAAAATGACACAGGTAGTCGGCCACTTTTTCTTCGTGGTGTGAAGGTCTTGGTATGCGGTTCAGCTCACTGAAGATGCTGAAAACACGCTCTGTTTGGACGTTCTGTTTCATATTATTATCTTTTTTGTTTGCAAAGATACACTTTTCTCTAAACTTTAAACACTAAACTCTAAACTTTTTCGTATCTTTGCAGCAAATATTTATCTTTTATGACACGACAAGATTATGAAAAATGTCTCCAGAAGTATTCGGAGGCAATTAAAACGATACGCCAACAGGCCCATGAACTTCATCAGAGTGTGAACCAGACCTATGGCGAAGGACTGCCCTATGGCTACCATCTGGACATGGTGGTGCAGGGTGTTACCGATTATGGTCATCTGGTATGTGCTTGTGAAGACGATGTGTTGCCGCTGATTTTCGGTGGCTACTACCACGACAGCATCGAGGATGCTCGTCTAACCTATAACGATGTGTTGAGAGTGGCACGTAATTTGCTGACAGAAGAACAGGCACTGATGGCAACGGAGATTGTCTATGCCCTGACGAACGACAAGGGGCGCAACCGTGCGGAACGTGCTGGCGAGAAGTACTACAAAGGCATTCGTGAAACACCCTATGCACCGTTTGTCAAGCTGTGCGATCGTTTGGCGAACATTACTTACAGTTGTGCGGGTGACGATCCTAATAACGTGCGAATGCGTGAGGTCTACAAGCAGGAGGTACCCCATTTCCTGGCATCTATCAATCCGCATAGTGACGACCCGCGTTATCTGGTCCCTCAGCCTGTGGTCATCAAATTGGCCGAGTGTCTCATCGACGATTTGGAACGCGAGGAGCAGAATGGCAAGGTATGGTGGCACGAGTATTGATTGAAAGTTGAGAGTTGAAAAATGAAAGTTGAGAGATATGGCATACGGTAAGTGGATAGGAGGATTCCTTGGGTTTATGACTGCAGGTCCGTTGGGGGCTCTGGCAGGTATTGTGTTAGGTGGTGTGTTCGATACGATGCTCGATGCCGTGAATACCCCAGGGACACAAGGGACTTTCGACGGACAGAGTGGCTTTGAGTCGCAGACCTACAACCGGCAACAAACCTATCAGGGCCAGCGAAACAGTTTTCTGTTCTCGATGCTTGTTTTGGCTTCATACATCATCAAGGCCGATGGCAAGGTGATGCATTCGGAAATGGAACTGGTTCGTAACATGTTGCGCCAGAACTTCGGTGAGGTGGGCTGCAGCCAGGGTGACGATATTTTGCGTAAGCTGTTCGACGAACAAAAACGGGTAGGGGCCTCGGCATTCCGTAATACCATCATGCAGTGTTGCCAGCAGATAGGTCGTAACATGGACTATTCGCAGCGTTTGCAGTTGTTGAACTTCCTCGTCATGATTTCGCAGGCCGATGGTCGTGTCGACCCTGCCGAAGTGACGGCCATGAAGGAGTGTGCCCAGTGGTTGCAGATGTCTGTCGACGAGGTCGATTCGATGTTAGGACTGGGCAAGGACGATTTGGAGTCGGCCTATCGTGTGTTGGGCGTATCGCCTAACGCTTCCGATGACGAGGTGAAGAAGGCCTACCGCCGTCTGGCTTTGGAGCATCATCCTGACAAGGTGGCAGCCCTGGGCGAAGATATCCGTAAGGCAGCAGAAAAGAAATTCCAGGAAATCAATGCTGCCAAGGACAAGATTTGGAAAGCCCGCGGACTGTAAACTACAGAAGAATGCTTTAGTCCGTAAGGAGCGAACTCTTGGTCCGTCCCTTGCGAACTTTCAGTCCGTAGGGACGGACTAATATTTGGCTATGCTGCATAAAGATACTCTCGTTTTAAAAAGTCCAGTTTTTATTTGGTATTTCCCTCGATTTTCACTACCTTTGCAGCCTAAATAAATAAGGTATATATGTTTGAGAACTTAAGTGACAGACTTGAACGGTCGTTCAAGATACTGAAAGGTGAAGGAAAAATCACCGAAATCAATGTGGCCGAGACGTTGAAGGACGTCCGTAAAGCCCTGTTGGATGCCGACGTGAACTACAAGGTTGCGAAGACCTTCACGGATACAGTGAAGCAGAAGGCCATGGGCATGAATGTGCTCACAGCCATCAAGCCCAGCCAGTTGATGGTCAAGATTGTCCATGACGAGCTGGCAGAACTGATGGGTGGCAAGGCCGTAGAACTGAAGTTGGAAGGCCGTCCTGCCATCGTGTTGATGTCTGGTCTGCAGGGTTCTGGTAAGACCACATTCAGCGGTAAGCTGGCTAAGATGCTCAAGGAGCGTCAGCATAAGAATCCGCTGCTCGTTGCCTGCGACGTTTACCGTCCTGCTGCCATCCAGCAGTTGCACGTGGTTGGCGAGAGCGTGGGTGTTCCCGTTTATTCGGAGCCCGACAACAAGAATGTAGTCGAGATTGCCAACAATGCCATCCGCGAGGCCAAGGCCAAGAATTATAATGTTGTCATCATCGATACCGCTGGTCGTCTGGCTGTCGACGAGGAGATGATGAACGAGATTGCTACCCTGAAGGAAGCCGTACAGCCCGACGAGACGTTGTTTGTTGTCGACTCGATGACGGGTCAGGACGCAGTGAACACTGCCAAGGAGTTCAACGACCGTCTCGACTTCGATGGCGTGGTACTGACCAAGCTTGACGGTGACACCCGTGGTGGTGCCGCTTTGAGTATCCGTACCGTTGTCACCAAGCCCATCAAGTTTGTGGGTACTGGTGAGAAGATGGAGGCCATCGATGTGTTCCATCCGGAACGTATGGCCGATCGTATCCTCGGCATGGGTGATGTTGTTTCACTGGTAGAGCGTGCCCAGCAGCAGTTCGACGAGGAGGAGGCTAAGCGTTTGGAGAAGAAGATTCGCAAGAACAAGTTCGACTTCGACGACTTCATGGGTCAGATTCAGCAGATCAAGAAGATGGGTAACATCAAGGATCTCGCCTCGATGATTCCCGGTATGGGCAAGGCCCTGAAGGATGTCGACATCGACGATAACGCCTTCAAGTCTATTGAGGCTATCATCCAGTCGATGACGCCGAAGGAGCGTGCTAATCCCGACATCATCAACCAGAGCCGTAAGCTGCGTATCGCCAAGGGCTCGGGTACGAAGATTGAGGAAGTGAACCGACTGATGAAGCAGTTCGACCAGACGCGCAAGGTGATGCGTATGGTGACGGGAGCCGGTAATTCGAAGATGGCCCAGATGGCCGCAGCAATGAAGATGCGCGGCGGAATGCCGAAATTTTAGAGGTAAGAGGTAAGAAGTAAGAGGTAAGAGATATGCAACTGATTGACGGAAAAGCAACGGCGGCGGCCATCAAGGCCGAGATTGCCGAAGAAGTAAAAGAGATAGTAGCCCGTGGTGGCAAGCAGCCCCATCTGGCAGCAGTCCTCGTGGGTCACGACGGTGGCTCCGAGACATACGTAAAGAATAAGGTGCTGGCCTGCGAGGCTTGTGGCTTCAAGTCGACGCTCATCCGCTATGAGGATGACGTCACTGAGGAAGAACTGTTGGCCTGTGTAGACCGCCTGAACCGCAATGGCGATGTCGATGGTTTCATCGTGCAGCTGCCCTTGCCCAAGCATATCGACGAGCAGAAGATTATCGAGGCCATCGACTACCGTAAGGATGTCGACGGTTTCCATCCCATCAACGTTGGTCGCATGGCTATTGGCCTGCCGTGCTTCATCTCGGCTACCCCTCTGGGTATCATCACCCTGCTGAAGCGCTACAATATTGAGACCAGTGGTAAGAAGTGCGTCATTCTGGGACGAAGCAATATCGTTGGTAAGCCGATGGCACAGCTGATGATGCAGAAACAGTATGGCGATGCTACCGTTACCGTATGCCACTCGCGTTCAAAGACGCTGAAGAAGGAGTGCCAGGAGGCCGATATCATCATTGCTGCTATTGGTCAGCCCGACTTCGTGACGGCTGATATGGTGAAGGATGGTGCTGTTATCGTTGATGTGGGTACCACTCGCGTGCCCGATGCCACTCGCAAGAGTGGTTTCCGTCTGAATGGCGATGTGAAGTTCGACGAGGTGGCTCCGAAGTGTTCGTTCATCACTCCCGTTCCTGGTGGAGTAGGGCCCATGACCATCTGTTCACTGATGAAGAATACCCTCGCCGCAGGCAAACGTGAATATTATAAGTAAGGAGAGAAGGAGAAAAGGAGTAAGGAGTTGAGTATAAATGACGGCAGAAGAGTGGTATCATAAAGGAAATGAGGCCCGGAGGCAGAGCCAGTGGCACGAGGCCATCAACTGCTACATTCAAGCCATTGAGATCGACCCTGATAGTCCGGCTGTCGAGGCCAAGCGAATGCTCGACGACATCATGGCCTTCTACTGTAAGGATATGTATAATCCCTGAAATAACTTAACTCCTGTCCGATAGGACGAGCGAAGCGATAACTACATAACTACAATTAAAATTATATATATAATAATGTATAGAACAAAAACTTGTGGTGAGCTGCGTCTCACCGATGCTGGCAGCGAAGTAACGCTGGCCGGCTGGGTACAGAAAACGAGAAAGATGGGTGGTATGACGTTTGTCGATCTGCGCGACCGCTATGGCATCACGCAGTTGGTGTTCGACGAGTCGAAGGATGCAGCCCTTTGCGATCAGGCTAATAAGCTGGGTCGTGAATGGTGCATTCAGGCGACGGGTATCGTCAGCGAACGTCAGTCCAAGAACCCTAAGATGGATACGGGCGATATCGAGATTCTGGTGTCAAGCCTGAACGTGCTGAGCGAGAGTCAGACGCCTCCCTTTACCATTGAAGACAATACCGACGGTGGCGACGATATTCGTATGAAGTATCGCTACCTCGACTTGCGCCGTCCCTGTGTTCGCAAGAATCTGGAGCTGCGCCATAAGATGACCATCCTCATCCGTAACTTCCTCGACAACCTGAACTTCATCGAGGTCGAGACGCCGATTCTTATTGGTTCTACTCCCGAGGGTGCCCGCGACTTCGTGGTGCCCAGCCGTATGAATCCCGGCCAGTTCTATGCACTGCCCCAGAGTCCGCAGACCCTGAAGCAGCTGCTGATGGTCAGTGGTTTCGACCGCTATTTCCAGATTGCCAAGTGTTTCCGTGACGAGGACCTGCGTGCCGACCGTCAGCCTGAGTTCACACAGATTGACTGTGAGATGTCGTTTGCCGATCAGGAGGATGTGCTCAACATCTTTGAGGACCTTGCTCGTCACCTGTTCAAGGAGATTCGTGGTGTTGAGTTGCCCAAGTTGGAGCGTATGACGTGGCATGAGGCCATGCGTCGTTTTGGTAGTGATAAGCCCGACCTGCGCTTTGGTATGGAATTCGTTGAATTGATGGATGTGCTGAAAGGTACTGGTGAGTTCCCCGTGTTCAACGAGGCAGAATACATTGGCGGTATCGTCGTTCCCGGTTGTGCTGAGTATACCCGCAAGCAGCTCGACCAACTGACCGACTTCGTGAAGCGTCCGCAGGTAGGTGCCAAGGGTCTGGTCTATGTCAAGTTCAATGCTGATGGTACGGTGAAGACCTCTATCGATAAGTTCTACCAGCCTGATGTATGGCAGAAACTGAAGGAAAAGATGGGTGCTAAGGATGGCGACCTCGTACTGATTCTTAGTGGTGATAAGGCCAACAAGACACGTACACAGCTCTGCACGCTGCGTCTGGAGATGGGCGACCGTCTCGGACTGCGCGACAAGAACGTATTCAAGTGTCTGTGGATTGTCGACTTCCCGCTCTTCGAGTGGAGCGACGAGGAGCAGCGCTTGATGGCTACGCACCATCCGTTCACACTGCCTAATCCTGACGATATCCCCTTGCTTGACACAGCTCCTGAGAAGGTTCGTGCCGTGGCTTACGACTTTGTCTGCAATGGTATCGAGGTCGGTGGTGGCTCACTGCGTATCCACGATGGCAAGTTGCAGGAGAAGATGTTCCAGATTCTGGGCTTCACCCCCGAGCGTGCCATGGCTCAGTTCGGTTTCCTCATCAATGCCTTCAAGTATGGTGCACCCCCTCATGCCGGTCTTGCGTTCGGTCTCGACCGCTTCGTCAGCATCATGGCTGGTCTCGACTCTATTCGTGACTGCATCGCTTTCCCGAAGAACAATTCTGGCCGCGATGTCATGTTGGATGCTCCTGGTGAGTTAGATCCCCAACAGCTTGAAGAACTGAATCTTAAGGTTGACTTAAGTCAAGAATAAGTGTAATTATAACAAAAAGAGGCAGTTAAAGATATCAATATTTCTAAAAAGTTCTTAAATTTGCACCCAAAATAGAGAAGAGATAGAAATATCATTCAATAGTGTATTAATTTTTTAAAGAACTATGGCAGAAAAGAAAACTACAACAAAGAAGGCTGCTGCTCCCGCAAAGGCAGCTGAGCCCAAGAAGGCAACTGTAAAGAAGGCCGCTGCTCCTAAGAAGGCTGCAGAGAAGAAGGCTGGTGTTGCTGTAAACGCTGAGAACGCTGGTTTCAAGGCTGGTGATGTTTATCAGGCTCTGGCAGCTGCTTCAAAGGCACTGACCGTTAAGGAGATTGCTAAGGCAGCTAAGATCAGCGAGGAGGAGACTCTGCTCGGTTTGGGTTGGCTCTTCAAGGAGGGTAAGCTCGCCGCTGCTGACGAGAAGATTACACTTGCTTAATCAAATCAGAAAAAGCATAAAAGGGCTGGTAAGCTTCAAGGCGTACCAGCCTTTTTTTAGTTAAGAATTAAGAGTTTTGAATTACGATCAGCAGATACTCAAGGTACTTACCGAGGCCGGTGAGCGTGGCATAGGTGTGCAGACCATTGCAAAGCACATCTATAACATGAATCGTACCTTTTTCTATCAGCCCGACTACGAGGAAATCCACAACTACGTGCAACAGTATCTGCTTCGTAACAGCAAGTCCCAGCAGTCGCTCATCGAGAGCACTGGTCGTCGCGGCTATTACCGCCTGAACACCAGTGGTTCAGCCGACGCCCGCCAGTTGATGTTGCAGTTCGCCAACGACCAGCAGGAGGAAAAAGAAGAGGAGAAGCCCCCAGTTCAGGACCTCTCCCTCAATCTCTTCGACTGATATTCTCTCTTACATCATACATCTTCCTTCTTCCCTCTTACATCTTTTATTACTTTCGCTGGCACACCACCAACGACAGTGAATTCCGGTACATCCTTCGTCACCACAGCTCCTGCTGCTACTACCACATGTCGGCCAATCGTCACGCCAGGCAGAATGACGGCATTTGCACCAATCCACACATCATCACCTATTACCACTGGTTTTGTGCTGATACCCTGTTCGTCAATTCGTCGGGTGGCATCCTCGAAGTTGTGGTTCAGGGCCGTCACGGTAATCCCCTGCGCCAGGTTCACGTTGTTGCCGATACATACCGGCCCGATTACCGTACAGTGAATGCCGATGCGTGTATGGTCACCGATTGTCACGTCGCCCACCGCATTATTGATGCAGCAGTACGATTCCACGACGCTCTTCCGTCCCAGCCAGAAACGTCTGTAGGGTGGGGTGTCCATCCTTACGCTCCAATAGATCTTCGACCCACGCCCCCTGTGCTGGTACAGCGGTGCCAACATCCTCACATACCACCTCGGCCTCGCATCCCGTTGGTTCATAATCAACCAGTCCAAGAATTTCTTCAGTTTCGGACTCCCTTTCAGCCCCTGTCGTATTTGTTCTTTATCTTTCATGGTGGCAAAAATACAAAAATTTTTTTTAATTTCAATTGTCAATAAACAATTATTTTGTATCTTTGCACAAAAATAGTGCAAGATGAAATATCCGATAGGCATCCAAAATTTAGAAAGTCTCATCAAAGACGACTACTTGTATATAGACAAGACAGATCTTATATACGCCATCGTATCTGAAGGAAGGTACTATTTCCTCAGCCGTCCTCGTCGGTTTGGCAAGAGTATTTTGTTGTCTACTTTTAAGGCCTATTTTGAAGGAAAACAACATCTGTTTGATGGTTTGGCTATCAGTAAACTGGAAACAAAATGGGAGAATTATCCCATCTTCTATTTTGACTTTAATGCCAGGGAATATAAAGACGAGGATTCTCTGACCGCAGAACTGAACAGACATCTGGAGTCTTTGGAAAAAGAATATGGAAGCCAGTATCAGGACCGTGCTCCAGAGGAACGTTTCCTGCATGCCATTGAGAATGCCTATGAAAAGACGGGCAAGCCTGTCGTCATATTGATTGACGAATACGATAAGCCCCTATTGCAGACTATCAACCGTCCTGAACTACAGGAGGCTTATCGTTCAAAGCTCAAGGCGTTCTACTCTGTCATGAAGACTATGGATAGTAAAATAAAGTTTGCATTCATTACTGGTGTTACCAAGTTTTCAAAGGTCAGTGTCTTTAGCGATCTCAATAATCTGGACGACATCTCCATGTGGGATAAGTTTGCGTCTCTTTGTGGCATAACCGACGAGGAAATCCGAAACGTGCTGGATAGTGAAGTAGAACTAATGGCAGAACAGCTGCAATGCAGCAAAGAAGAATGTTATTCCAAGCTCAAGACTTATTACGATGGCTATCATTTTTCTCCCAACTCGCCTGGTATCTATAATCCGTTCAGCCTGCTGACAGCCTTGAAACGCAAGACTTTTGGCAGCTATTGGTTTGATACAGGAACCCCCACCTTCCTAGTCGAAGTAATGAAGGCCAACAACTATCAGTTGGAGAAGCTCAACCAAGAAGTCGCCCAGCCTGATTTGCTGGGGAGTTTGGATTCCATCAGGCAAACCCCTATTCCTCTGCTTTTCCAAAGTGGCTATATGACCATTACAGGCTACGATAGCGTCTTCGGAATCTATCACTTGGGATTGCCCAATCAGGAGGTAAGCGAATCATTCACGAAGTTCCTGTTACCTTATTATAGCCCTATTCAGAAAGGACAAGAGGCTTTCTTTGTTGTCAATTTCGTCCATGAAATACAGAATGGTCAGCCCGAAGCTTTTATGAAACGGTTGGAAGCTCTATTTGCTGATGGTAATTATCAGATTATCGGTGATGAGGAGAAGTATTTCCACAATGCTGTTTTCATTATC
Source organism: uncultured Prevotellaceae bacterium (assembly GCA_902764705.1). Lineage (GTDB taxonomy): Bacteria > Bacteroidota > Bacteroidia > Bacteroidales > Bacteroidaceae > Prevotella. The sequence continues at coordinate 155,491 of CACWWZ010000001.1, forward strand.
TTCAAAATGTTCGGTTTCTATGTGGATGTGGAGTATGCCACTACCGATGGACGTATTGACCTGCTGATGAAGACTAAGGATTATATCTATATTCTTGAATTCAAAATCAACGAAAGTGCAGATACTGCCTTGCAACAAATTGAAGCCAAACAATATGCAAAGCCCTTTATGAACGATCCAAGACCCCTATATCAAATAGGTGTTAACTTTTCGACAAAAACAAGAAGAATTGATGGGTGGAAAATAACATCCGGTTCATGATGATCCAGTCTAGGAATTTCTTCACCTTCGGACTCCCTTTCAGCCCCTGTCGTATTTGTTCTTTATCTTTCATGGTGGCAAAATTACAAAATAAATATTAATAATCTATCATTCATCGAATAAATTTCGTATCTTTGCACCAAATTAGTCAAAAGATGAAGATACTATTCCTTGTATATCATGGCTTTGAGGAGTTCAGTGGTATTTCCAAGAAGATTCACTACCAAGTGAAAGGTCTCCGTGAGAATGGCCACGATGTACGTTTATGTCATTATACGATTAGGGATGATGGTCATCGTTGTCGTTTTGTTGACGACGATGTGATTCAAGACTATGGTAAGGGCTTCATCGCTGCCCTTCGTCAGCGTGTTGGTTATAATTGTATCTATGATTATTGTATTCGTGAAGGTATACAGTTCGTTTATGCCCGCTGCTTTCAGAATGCCAACCCATGGCTTATCCGTTTTTTTAAGAAATTGAAGAAGGCTGGTATTCATGCTGTGACGGAGATCCCTACCTATCCCTATGATGCCGAGTTTGTGGGTTTCTCTCGTATGACACGTCTCAATTTGAAGGTTGATCAGACGTTCCGTAATGCTCTTTATAAACAGATGGACGCAGTAGTTACCTTCTCTGATGCTAAGGAAATCTTTGGTCAGCGTACGATTAATATTAGCAATGGTGTTGATTTCGACAGTATTCCATTGCATGAACCATTACCCATGAACCATGAACTCCATTTAATCGGTGTCGCTGAGGTTCACTATTGGCATGGTTTCGACCGTCTCATTGCTGGTCTCGGCGAATACTATAATGATGTAAGAGGTAAGAAGGAAGACGTAAGGGATGTTTATTTTCATATCGTTGGTGGAGTGGGACCTTCTGAGATGTACGACTCTATGCATGCCCCAGGTTTCCATGAACTGATTGAAAAATATGGCATTCAAGATAAGGTTATCTTCCACGGACAGCTGTTTGGTCAGGCTTTAGATGATGTGTTCAATCAGTGCCAGTTCGCTATAGGTAGTCTGGCGCGCCATCGTAGTGGTATAACAAATATTAAAACATTGAAGAATCGTGAATACGCCACCCGTGGCATTCCTTTTGTTTATAGTGAACAGGATACAGACTTTGACCACCAACCTTATGTCCTCAAGGCTTCAGCTGACGAATCTCCCGTCAATATCCAGCAGATTATTGACTTTATAGAATCCAACCAATTAAAGCCTGCAGATATCCGCAAGACCGTTGAACACTTAAGTTGGAAGATTCAAATGCAACGGGTCGTAGAAGCTATATTTTAATATAATGATATGTCAAATTGGTACCCCCAATTATGAAGTGGGTATTGTTTTCCATGAATAATAGTTTTCTCTTTATTCCCTTGAGAGTCTCTTAAGTTTCCTCTGGGTCCGATTCTATTTCCACTCTTTTTACGCTCTCCATTAATGGCATAGCGTACTTTACAAATGTCTACCACTTCATTGCATATAAGTCTGATACTATCTCCTTCAAGTATAACACCTGTGAGGATGTCTTTTCCTTGTGGGGTAATAACTCCAAAACCATAGTTTTTTTGTTTTTGTACTGCAATTGTATCTAATATTAGTGGCGGAACGGGCACATTGTAGTGGATAACTATTTCATTCCCATTTTTAGCTATGTTTATTGGCACGACACCTTGTCGTTTTTCTTTTCCTCTGATAATGTCCAATGCAGATAATGCTGCTAAATTCCCAATTTGTTTTTGTCCTTCACTATTGATGTGAATTCTTTCTCTTGCAAAAGTGTAAGGATAAGTTGGGCCACTTGCCCAAAATAGTGAATCATCTCTGATTAATTCCATTTGTGTTTGAGGAACATAACTTTCAAGGCATTCAAAAGAATCTTGTTTATAATGGTCTCCACCAGAAACATTGTTTGATTGGTAACAGATGATTCGTATGTCTTTCTTTTGGTTGTTAATCTGTTTGATGTCACGGTTAAAATCAGTGCTAAGTTGTTTAAGCAATGTTTTGTAGTTTGTATCGGGATAATCTTCTATATCTGATTCTCCTTGCATATAACAGATTGCAGGAACTTCTAAATCCCATCCTTTTTCTTTCGCAATTTCATATGCGTTTGCTATGTTTTTTAAGAATTGTTTATATGGTTCAGTACCTTTACTCAAATTAGCTAGTGTTGTTGCTCCTTGTCCTCCTGGGAATGTACAAATCATAGTATCATTCCCCAATTGACTTATCAGTCTCTCTGCCATTCCATATACAGACAACTCAAAGGATCTTTTTTGATAATGAATAAGTTTCTTACCCCATTGTTTGAGTTCGTTATTGTCGAAATATCCAAACTCATAATCCATATTTTCTGTGACAATGCGTCCTTCATAATTATCTGTTAGTGAATCAAAATTTGTTATTAGCTCAGCTTCTTCGCCTAAAGCTAAACTCTGTCCATAGACTGGAATACACATGACTAAACGATATTCGTTTTTTTGAGTGCATGATATTAATAACCAACTTGATATTATTATGAGAATAATAGAAAAATGTTTCATAATAGTGAAATAATCATTATGATTTAAACAAAAAGACTATGATATTTTTCCATCCGATATATTTGAGATATCCAGATTTTAATGCCCTCTCCAAAATAGCAGGTTTGTCTTTCAATGGAATAATATGGCCTGTATAGAATACTTTGCTGAGAGTGTATTTTGCAAATTTCTGTGTTAATAGTGAGTCTTGAAACTTGAATAATTCATCAAAAACAGTTAAGTAGCAATTAATGTTTTTTTTTGAATATCGTTTCCCCATGGTCGACGTATTCCTCACTCTATGATGAACAAGGGTTTTCTGCATGCAGAAAATATTATTACTGTTTAGTGTTAGAATCGTTGTATATAATTCATCTTCTTGAATTATTCCTGGGTAGAATCTCAGTCCAATCTTATCAAGATAATTTTTTCTAATAAACAATAGCCAAACCACACAGCTATGCTTCTCAGTGTCAATCATTTTATTAAGTAGGAAATCACCTTGATATTGGACACCTTCCTTACATAGGTAAGTCCTTTTATAGTCCCAAGTGAGTTCCTCGGCACCTTTATCATAAAAGATATCACCGTCAAAGAATATAAAGTCAGCTTTTGTATGTTCTGCATATTGATAACAGGCTTCTAAAGTGTTCAGTTCTATCCTATCATCCGAATCCATCATATAGATGTATTCGCCTGTGGCATGCTCAATAGCAAGATTTCTCGCAACCGACTGGCCTTGATTATTTTGATAAAAGTATTTAATGCGAACATCTTGCTTGGCATATCTTTCTATATACTGTTGGCTTTTGTCAGTAGAGCCGTCATTCACCGCTATGATTTCTATATCCTCTAATGTTTGGTTGATGAGCGACTGAAATGCCTCATCTAAATAGGGAGCAACATTGTATATAGGTAAAATAACACTAACTTTAGGCATAATAAATGATTTTGATGCAAAAATACGATAAAATCTTGATAGTTCCAAAAAAAAAACGTACTTTTGCAGCAATACAACGAAATATGACCGATAATAAGCTTAAAATAGTATATGTGACTCCTGCTCTATATATGGCAGGGGGTGTTGAGCGTGTCTTGACGCTTAAGGCGAATTATTTTGCAGAACATTTTGGCTATGATATTACAATTATTCTAACGGAGGGCAAGGATAAACCACTATTCTATCCTTTATCCGATAAAATTAAGGTAATCAATTTGGATATAGGTTTCGAAGAACTCTGGACATGTTCTTTTGCGAAGAAAATCTTTGTTTATCTTAAGAAGCAACGTCGGTTCAAAAAGGCTTTGACCAACGAGTTAATGCGATTGCGCCCGAATATTACGATAAGCCTCCTTCGTCGTGAGATCAATTTTATCAATGATATCAAGGATGGAAGCATAAAAATTGGTGAATTGCATATAAACCGTGCTAATTATCGTAATTACGAGACAGAAAATGTTAGCATAATCAAGAAATTATTTGCTAAATTTTGGTCTGCTAGTTTGGTTTCACATCTAAAGAAACTGGATAAACTTGTTGTATTAACAGAAAAGGATCGAGAAGCTTGGATTGAATTGGATAATGTCATTTCAATTCCAGATCCACTTCCATTTGTTCCCCAGAAAGTTAGTGCATTAGATAACAAACGTGTAGTAGTTGTTGCAAGGTATTCTCACGAAAAAGGAATTGATTTGTTGCTGAAAGCATGGGCAGAAACAGAAAAAGGTTGTAGTGATTGGCGTCTAGATGTATATGGAGATGGTGATTCAGGGCCTTATGAACAACTTATCGATGTATTAGGAATAGATCGCACTCGTTGCGCTCTTCACGGAAGAACAAATGATGTAGAGCAAGAATACGTTAATAGTTCGTTATTTGTGTTGAGCTCTCGTTTCGAAGGTTTTGGGATGGTGTTGATAGAGGCGATGGCTTGTGGTTTGCCTGTTGTAGCATTTGATTGCCCATGGGGACCTCGCTCTATAATATTAGATGGAGTTGATGGCCTCTTGGCAGAGAATAATAATCCAAAGGCTTTATCTGCATGCATATTACAAGTCATCAAGAATCCAAAGTTATGTTCAACGATGGCTGAGAATGCGGTTAATAATATAAAACGTTTCAGATTGGAGAATATTACTCAACAATGGAATCAATTATTCAGAGACTTATGCATTTCTTAAACTCTCAAATAATGTTACCCATTTTTGCATGATTTTGTCTTTGGGATATTCCTTAGCCTTGTTAATGGCATTAGCTCCTAATTCTTTTCTTATATTGGGATTCTCAATAAGGTAACAAATACTGTCTGCTAATTTTTCAATATTTCCGTTTTCCACAAGTATTCCGTCAGAGTTGTTTGATATAAGTGCTTTAGGACCACTTGGACAGGCAAAAGCAACTACAGGTAGCCCAACTGACATTGCTTCTAAGATTACAAGTCCAAATCCTTCATGTCGGGAACTCAAAACGAAAATGGAACTCTTATAGTACTCTTCATAGATGGAAGATGTTGGCGGGAAGCATGTAAAAGATTGGCTAATTCCTTTTAAAATTGCTAAGTTTTGGAAATATTGATAATCCCCAGTTCCGAATATATTGAGTTCCCAATCTGGATGTTTTTTTATTACAATCTTCCATGCATCCATTAGTAAATCAAATCCCTTTTCTGGCGAATATCTACCAACAGCTATTACGTTTTTAGATTCTAATGGAGCAGCATTACCATGATAATCAGTGATGAAATTTGGGATAACAATCTTGTTGCTCAATTCTGGCCAATTCAAGGAGTCTTCTTCTGTGAGAACAACAAAACGTTCCAATTTCTTTAATTGTTTGATAAGGCTATTCATCCATGCTTTGGATATAAAAGCGTTAACTGACTGTGGCAAATATGGTTTGTGGAAGTTCCGATAATAATCTCTTACAAAATGAATTTCTCCTATTTTTTTGCTTCCATCCTTAATCTTTGTAATGAAATTTATTTCTCGACGTATGGTAGATATCGTAATGTCTGGTTTGACGGACATCAGAAAGTCTTTGAATTTCTTCTTATATGTTCTTTGCTTGAAATAGTAATGATAGATTTTTTTCCTGAAAGGCATAGGGTCTAATTCATCGAAATTAATGTCAAAGTTTACCCATTTGACTTTTGGATTAATATCATAGCACCATGGATGTCCCGCTTTCTCAGTAAGAATCATGAATAATTCATAGTCAGTATGTTCTGCTAACCAATTAATCTTGTTACTTAAAATAGCCCCCATACCTGTTGGACTCAGCATACCACCTACTACGTATACGATTTTCATATCATGTTTTTTTATTTGCAAAAATATGAAAAATGATTGATAAAAACAAATCTTTGAATTAAAAATTTGCAAAATTGAGATATTAATACTATTTTTGCAAGTAAATTAGAACAATGCATGAAGATTTTTTATATATATACGGCACTTGCCACTAAGGGTGGTGCAGATCGGGTTGTTACAGAAAAAGCGAATTGGTTAGCAGAGCATGGGCATGAAGTTGCGATTGTCACTGATACTCAGCTCGGTAGAAAACCCATATTCCCTTTGTCCGCTAAGGTTCGGATGATTGATTTAGATATTGATTTTCGCAAGGAGTATGGCCACAATTTTCTAATAAGATCTTTCTTCTATTATAAATTGATGCGTCGTTATCGTAGTAATTTGGCTTCCATATTAAAAAATGAATCTCCAGATATTGTAATTACCACATTGGGGCGTGAAATTAGTATAGTTACTCAAATAGATGATGGGAGTATTAAAATTGGCGAGGCGCATACAATAAAACAGAATATAAGAAATTTCCATCTGTTGGAGCAAAAGAATTATTTGTTTCGCATAATGACTAAATATTTTCGATGGAAAATGGATTGCCAGGTGCGCCATTTGGATGCGTTGGTAGTTTTGACAGAACAACAATTAGTCTATTGGCCAGCTGAAGTTCCCAAATATGCGATTCCTAATGCATTACCTTTTTATCCCGATGTTGTTAGTACCTGTGAGAATAAACGTGCAATTATCGTAGGCCGATATACTGAAGCAAAAGGTTATGATTATATGATAGATGCTTGGCGTATCGTTCATCAAAAACATCCTGATTGGACTATCCATACTTTTGCCATGGGTGAGGAAGAAGAGCAAGTTAGAGCAAAGATACAATCTTATGGATTGCAGGATACTATTATTATGAATCCCCCTACAGACGATATCATGAGCGAATATTTGAAGAGTTCCATCTGTGTGGTAAGTTCTGTATTTGAAGGATTTTCAATGGTTCTTATAGAAGCTATGGCTTGTGGCCTGCCCTGTGTTTCGTTTGATTGCCCTTATGGGCCGCGTAACATCATAAAGGATGGCGAGGATGGATATCTGATTGATTATCTCAATACGCAGGCATTAGCCGACGGTATTTGCAAATTGATTGAAGATGAAGAACTTCGTAAGAAGATGGGAAGTAAGGGAAGAACGAATGTACTTCGTTTCTCACGTGAGCATGTCATGCAACAGTGGGTTGACCTTTTTGATTCACTATTAAAAGGAAAGGAGGCTTAATATGATAAATGACGTAACCATTGGAATCCCTTTGTATAGAGCTGAGAAATTCATAAAGGATTGTTTGAATTCGGCATTATCGCAGTCATATCCCAATATTGATTATTTAGTAATAGACGATGCTTGTGATGACAACTCTGTTGAAATTGTCTCTCAGATGCAGAGGGAGCATCCTCGTGGAGCGAATATCCGGTTAATTCGCCATACTCAGAATGTTGGTATTGGCGAGACACGTAACCATTTGATAACAGAAACCAAAACAAAGTATCTTTTTTTCTTGGATGCAGACGACATCATTACTGAAAATGCTATTCAATTGCTTCATGAGGCTGCTGAAAAGTACCAAACAGATTTGGTTTATGGTTCTCATGAACAGATTGACATGACCATAGAAGGTCATCCTGTTTCTCCGACAATTTATAAACAACAAAAGTTCTTACAACCAGACGAGTATCCTACTTATGTTTATCGAAAATACGAGGGCATCCAGGCTCCTATATGGAATGCTTTGATTAACATGGAGTGGTTCCGTAGTACAGGACTTCGTTTTCTTCCGATTAATTATTGGGAAGATTTTGCGTTGACCATGGACTTGGCTACATATACGTCAAGAGTTGTCCTTTTATCTGATGTAACATATTATTATTATCGACATACAGGTTCATTGTCTAATGCAAAAGATTTAACTGGCTTTAGAAAAGATTTGATAAAAAACAATATCAGTGCAATAGATCATGTAAAACGCAATAGTGACAGAATTAAGCATAAGTCCTATTTCCCTGGTCGAATGGTAAAAGTGATGATGACTGACTTTTATATTGTATGCAATATCCTGAAGAACAAGGATAAGATACAACCTTCCTTTTCAAAAAGGGAGTTGCGTGACATCATGAAATCACCGCTTAGCTTTTGGGAAACAATCTCTCTGAAGAACAGAAAGCCCGAGAATCTATTCTTATATATGTTGGGTGTCCTGCCTCCGTCACTCTCTGTCGGTATTATCACTATATTAGGAAAACATAAAGGATTAATTTGATAAGGTAATTCGTTAAAGATTCCCAAAAGATAGTTGAAAAATATTTTTATTACGATTATAATAATTATATTTGCAATAAAAGTCACAGACGATGAAACATTGGTACGATAAATATCTTTCTATCTATGGGAAATCCTTTGAAAATGTTCATAAGAGGAAATAATACGTGTTTTTTTTGTTTATATCGAAATAATTCTCTATCTTTGCATCAGTGTATCCATATATTCTATGAAGATTCCGGTCTTAAATAGCGTGAAAGCGATAGAACAGCAATATCGAACGGGCGAGGAACCGGTACTGGTTATATGTTCAGATAAAAATGCATACATCTGTAAGTATATGCGGTCGTCGTCTTCAGCTTTTAAGTTGGCTTGTGAACTGATAGGCTCACGTATGGCTATGGCATGGCAGTTAGAAACGCCAGATATCGCATTTGTACAGATCAAGTCGGCCCATTGGGCTGGACGGTTTGTACAACATAGTTTATCGGCTCCTTCGTTAGGAAGTAAACGGATGGAAGGTGTAGTAGATATAACTCCCTCTACTTATGGTGATATAGTTGCGACTACGGCTACACTACGCCAATTGATGAAAATAGCCCTCTTCGATTTTTGGATAGCCAATGAGGACCGCAATGCAAACAATGCTAATTTACTTTATGACTTGGCACGTGGAAGGCTTATTTCCATAGATTATGGTTGTATCTTGAATACTGCGACTTTTGACTATGCGATGTCACAGTTGACCACGACTGACACAATCCTATGGTCTGACTTGTTTCGGCATTTAGTAAAAGATAAAAACACAGTTACAATTGATGCTATTGTCGAGGAATTGGAGATGGCATATGCCGCATGTTTGAAACGGAGCGAAAGACAATTGAAGCAAATAGTAGATGAACTGCCCAAGGAATGGAATGTGCCTAGTAAGGTGATTGAAGAAAAACTACTACAGTTGTTTGATGAGCAATGGACTGCGGGAGTATGGGATAATTTTGTAGAATGTTTAAACGATAATTTGAGCAATGAGTAATTTGAAATATAGTATTATATATGCAGTGATTCGCCCCGAGATTTCAGAGCAAGTCAGTGTGGGACTGATTATTGTGGATGGTGAACAGGTGGATGTGCGCTATTCCCGTCAGAAGCTGAATGCTCTTCAGGGACTATTTCCAGAGAAAGAGTACCGTTTTGTTACACGTGTGGTAAGTCAAATGAAACGAAACAAACGGGTGAAAACGGTTGAGGATGTGAACTATCTGACTCGTTACTCAAATAATCTGATTTCTTTCTCACCCCTTCAGAGTATTGATGTTTCTCCAACTGAGCAAAGTAAAGAATGGCTCTTTAGAAATTACGTATATGATAGAATGAGACAAGCGGTATAATTATATGTCAAGTTGGTACGATAAATATCTTTCTATCTATGGGAAATCCTTGGGGGAAATTCCAGGAACTGTACTAGATGAAATCAAGGGGAAACTGACTGCTCAGCAAAGCCAAGAACCTTTAATTTCTATTGTGGTCATTGCATACAACGAAGAAAGGCGCTTGGCTGCCTGTCTTTGGTCGTTGAGTGAGTTGCAAACGAAATATCCGATAGAAATCCTGGGCGTAAATAACAATTCCACGGATCGAACGGAGGAAGTTTACCAACGTTTGGGATTACCTTATTTCAATGAAACTCAGCAAAGTCCAGGTTTTGCCCGTCAATGTGGCTTGGAACATGCTAAGGGTAAGTTCCATTTCTGTATCGATGCCGACACCTTCTATCCTCCTCGGTATGTGGACTTGATGATGACTAAACTGGGACTACCTGAGGTGTCATCTGTCAGTTCGTTTTGGAGTTTCTTCCCCGATGAGCAGCATTCGGCTATAGGATTGTTCTTCTTTGAACTGATCCGTGACACTTTTCTGTGGGTTCAACATTTCAAGCGTCCGGAACTCTGTGTTCGTGGAATGGTGTTCGCCTTCAAAACCGATTTGGCTCGTCAAGTGAAGATTCGGACTGACATTCGGCGTGGCGAAGATGGTTCGCTGGCCTTGTCTCTTAAGCCGTATGGAAAGATAGCTTTCCTCTATAATCGTAAGGCTCGCCCCATCACGGGATATGGAACGCTGAATGAAGGTAACTTGTTGCATAGTTTATGGAATAGAATGCGTGTTCAAATGAAAGGCATTTCTCGCATTTTCTACAAAACTGACCATTATGAAGATACAGAAGAGAATTTGATGCCACACAAATGAAAATAGTCTATCTATATTCCTCCTTAGCCATCATGGGCGGCATAGAGCGCGTTCTAATTGACAAGATGAACTATCTTGTTAACCATGGTTATGAGGTATATATGATAACGTCTGATCAAGGACAACATCCTATTCCTTATAAACTGGACGAGCGAGTTCATTTCTTTGACTTACAAATTCGTTTTCATAGTCAATATCAATTTCGGGGATGGCAAAGGTATCAAGAAGCTAAGCGGTTAAGACAATTATATCATCAATGTTTAAAGGAAAAGTTTCAGGAGATTAAACCAGATGTGATTGTTTGCACAACCTCACAAGATGTTCATGGCTTGTTGTGCATTAAAGGTAGTATTCCTTTGGTTGTAGAATCTCATGTCAATTTCTTACATCCTGATACATGGTATCATAAGATTCAAACCCTATATAATAATTATTGGATTGGCAAAGCGGAAGCCGTCGTTACTATCACTCAGGGTGATGCCAATAATTGGAAGCATGTCAGTCGCTATGTGCATGTGATACCCAATATTGTTCATTTAAATGAGAGCAGACGATTTAGTGATTGTTCCAATAAGCGGGCTGTTTTTGTGGGACGTTTGGTTGAACAGAAAGGCCTTCTTGATTTAATTAAAGTCTGGCGAATTGTTAATGAGCGTTATCCCGATTGGCAGTTGGACGTTTTTGGAGATGGTAAACTGGACTCTTTACCAGAGATAAATCTATTTGTCCATCCTCCTACAGGTAATATCATGGAAGAGTATATTAATAGCTCCATGTTGTTGATGACGTCTGTCTATGAGCCTTTTGGTCTTGTCCTTCCTGAGGCGATGAGTTGCGGACTACCTGTTGTCGCTTTTGACTGCCCATATGGTCCTGCCGATATAATCAAGCATGGATCCAATGGCTTCCTCGTTCCTCATAGAGATGCCAACCTTTTTGCTGATTATATTTGTGAGTTAATGGAAAGCCAGGGACTACGACAAAATATGGGAGTGGCAGGCGTAAAATCTGCCCAACGTTATCAGGCAGACAATATCATGCCCCAGTGGCAGAGCTTGTTTTCCGACCTAACATCCAAGGAGCCTTTTTAAGGAAAAAGAGGATAATAGGATATAGAATCAGTATTACGACCAATGCTAATAGATAGGCTTCTACTGATGAATAAACATAGTGAACTGGAACGTGAAACACAGGTTTTAGAATACCGTATCTTATAGTTCCTGCTGTCATCCAGTGTAACCCCAAAATTGCTATCGTCCCAATCGAATAGTTTATTACCATCTTCGAATGTATTCCATCCAACAGCTTACAGAAATAGGTAAAGGATATTATTCCAAATAATACTGTTGGCCAAAAGGATATCATATGCAGTGTAAAGTTTGTCTCGTTTGCGTGATAATAAAAGGTAATGATACTTAGAATAAATGATATGGAAAATAAAAACGAGTCTATCTTATGGTCACATTTCTCAAAACACTTGTATTGCCGACAAAGAAAACCCAAATAATAGAATGGTATGGATTTAAATAATCCAATAAATACTAGTTCACTAGTAAAATAGTTATATTTGCTGAGCGTATAAAGGAGTCCCCCCATTAAGCATAAACCTATCATCATCCATTTTCTGTATTTTGTTTGACAACATATATCAAATAGGAGGTGCATGATAAGCAATGCTACTAAAAAATAAGTGACAGTATTCAATCCACATGAGATGTATGTATTGTTTTGTAGGAAAAAGACCCCGATAATGGGTTTTAATGCTTCTGTGATGGAAGGTATGTTATGAAAAGTTAAATAATACTTTACTAACCAATAAGGATAGAAGAGTATATTATAGATAAAGTAGGGTACAATCAGTGTATGCCAATACTTTTGAAAGTTTGTCTTCAAATCAACTGGTACTTTCTTTAAATATCCTGAATAAAAGAAAAAGGCTTGTACAATAAAGACCTCAAAATAAGTCACAGGTTGTGCCCCATGTCCTTGAGGGATATGAATAGGTACAACCAAAGCTATAGCCAAAAATTTCGCCCAATTAATCCAATTTATTCTTTGCATTAGTCTTTCTTTTGCGACAAAAGTAGCTATTTTATTTGATACGAACAAAACTTTTATTCATAAAACGATTAAAAATGTTTTTTTTTTGTATCTTTGCACTTGATTATACGTGAATGAACTATGGCAAAAAGTATTTTAAAAGGATTCTTGAAGAAGAACGAAGATTTTGGCATCGCTGTCTATGAAAGCAATCAGTTCTCGTTTGACCATATTCAAGATCAGTGTTTGATTTTAAAACGTGATATAGACAGCGTATGGTGGAAATGGAAACCTATGTTGACGCAGGCAGATCCTTTCTTGTTCGTCAAAAATGATACGTTATATCTGTTTTTTGAAAAGGTATTTGCAGGTAAAAGAGAATGGGGACGAATTGCTATGACAAAAACGACGGATCTTGTTCACTGGACAAAGCCTGTTGATGTTCTTTCGTTATCTTATCATCTGTCCTTCCCGTTCGTGTTTGAGGATAATAGTGAGGTTTACATGATACCCGAGTCCAATGAAGCAGATGCTGTTTGCCTTTATAGAGCTAATGATGATTTAACGCAGTTTACGTTTGTGCGAAATCTTGTCGAACAGTCTCGAACGAAAGATATTTGTTTTAACTTTTGTGATAGTCACATACTTAAAAAGGATGGTGTCTATTATTTGTTTACTTCAGTTTCATATAACTGGAAGTATGATTTGGAGTTGTATTATACGGAAGACTTGTTGAATGGCCAATTCCAGAAGCATCCGATGTCACCTGTTTGTAAAGGTAATGAATATGGTCGTTGTGGAGGCTCAATTCTTCATTTAGATGAATACTATTATCGTGTTACTCAAGACTGCCATGTGCGTTATGGTGAGAATATCTCAATAATGAAGATAGATGGAATATCGCCTCTGTTTTACAAGGAATCTTTATTCAAACATAATATATTTATGACAGGGGATGATATATATCGTGATGGTGTACATCAATTAAATGTTGTGAAGTTTTGCGATAAATATATTTATGCCACAGATTTTCAATATTTGGAATGGAGTTGGTTTCAGGCATTCTCAAAGTTGTGTAGACATATGAAATTATAAATATTTTATTTAATAATTTGGAAACAAAAGTGGGAATTATAAATGAAAAATCGTGTTATTTCTCCTTTAGCATGAGTAAAACGTATTTATTATGCAATCATTTAAGCAATTAAGAAAATATTGTAAGGAGAAAGAGCTGGTTGCAACAGTTCCTCGCATGGCTTTAGTAGGTGACACCGCCACTCAGTTTCTTGCTACTGCGCTACGTGGCGAAGCTATATTCAGAGGCTTTGATTTAAACCTGTTTGAAGCTGAGTATAACCAAGTGGAGCGTCAATTTTTGGATCCTTCCAGTGAATTATATGCATTTGATGCTGAGTATGTCGTTCTATTCCAGTCCACTCACAAATTGGGTGAATATCATAGCATGCTGGCTGATTCCGAGCAGGTTATGGTAGCCGACAAACGTTTGGGTTTTATTGCATCCGCTTGTCAGAATCCACAGCTGACAGGTAAGAAGATTATTTGTATGAATTATCCTGAAATAGAGGATACTGTCTTTGGTAGTTATGCTAATCATGTTGAATCATCGTTTACTTATCAAGTTCGTAAACTGAATTATGGGCTGATGCAGTTGTCATGTCAGAATGCGAATTTATTTATCTGCGATATTGCTGGTGTTCAGAATAAGATAGGGCGTGACCGGATGTTTGCTTCTAATGTGTATGTAAGTACGGAGATGGTACTCTCGGTGGATGCCTTGCCGTATGTCGCTTCTCGGACAATGGATATTGTCAGTGCATTGCGTGGTCAGTTTAAGAAATGTCTGATTCTTGACCTTGATAATACCGTATGGGGTGGTGTAATAGGCGATGATGGCTTAGAGGGTATCCAATTGGGTCATGGTTTGGGGATTGGCAAGGCTTTTACTGAGTTCCAGATGTGGGTGAAAAAGTTGAAGCAGCGCGGGATTATTATTTGTGTAGCTTCTAAAAATAATGAAGAGACTGCCAAAGAACCTTTTGAAAAGCATCCGGATATGATTCTTAAGTTGGAGGATATTGCTGTTTTTATGGCTAATTGGGAAACAAAGGTTGATAATATCCGTGCTATTCAGCAGATTCTGAATATTGGTTTTGATTCCATGGTGTTTTTGGATGACAACCCCTTCGAACGAAACATGGTTCGTGAGAATATTCCGGGTATTACTGTGCCTGAATTGCCGGAAGATCCTGGTGAGTATTTGGAGTTTCTGTATGGCGAGAATCTGTTTGAGACAGTATCTTATAGTGGGCTTGATAAGGACCGCACCAAACAATATCAAGTGGAAGCACAGCGTGTTTCGTTGCAGAAAACGTTTGCCAACGAGGCAGATTTTCTTAAGTCGTTAAATATGGTTTCTATTGTAAGTGGTTTTACAAAGTTTAATACACCACGTGTGGCTCAATTATCGCAGCGTAGTAATCAGTTTAACCTTCGTACGGTTCGTTATACTGAGGCAGACATTGAGGCTTTTGCTGCTGATATGGACGTGATAGATTTGAGCTTTACTTTGGAGGATAAGTTCGGTGACAATGGCCTGATAGCTGTCATCATCATGAAAAAGCAAGATGAGGAGACTCTATTTGTTGATACATGGTTTATGAGTTGTCGCGTTTTGAAGCGAGGAATGGAGAACTTTACGTTAAACACGATGGTGGAACGAGCCAAGGCTGCTGGCTTCAAAAAAATAGTTGGTGAGTATTTACCGACGCCGAAGAATAAAATGGTGGAACTCCATTATCCTAATTTGGGATTTACCAGAGTGGAAGGAGCGGCAACAGCACAATACATGCTTGACGTTGACAAATACGTTAAGAGAGATAATTATATAGAGATGAAGGCTGAAATCCATTAACGGATTACAGCTTTCAACTCTTTAGTGATTATTGTGGAGAATAATTCTGCTCCTGTTTTATTCATGTGTCCAAAATCGTAGAAGAGTTCCTTTTTCCCAACAAAGTTAGAATCTTTATAATGATCTAGGAAAGGTATTTGTCTCTTTTCTGCCAATACTCTTGGGTATTTGAATGCATCTTCTTTTGAACAAACATACATTGGAGAGACTATGATTACTAACTGGATATGATTGGTTTGACAGACATCTATAAATCGGTTTAGCAAATAGATACGATTACTATCTTTGGGGAATGGATATTCTTCAGCTTTTACGCCTATTGTATCTATTTCTCCGAAGAGTGGCTTCCATCCTTTTAGGGATCTATCCATAGTGCCTTGTTTGCCAGCCAATAAATTGGGAAGTTCGCCAGTATATCGGTAAACAGTAGAAAGTTTATAGGGCCAATAATTCCCTGATAGTTTCAGCATCTCATCGCAGCCTTCACTCATGCCACAGTAGGGAGCCAATGAACCTGCTCTTTCTGTACCAGAAAAGGGTAATTCTAGCCATTCGCTTGGATGTATTTCTAGGACAATGGCTTTTGGAGTGTATCGCTCTAATATGTTACTAAGCAAGCCATAATGGAAATAGATGTTCTTAATGCCCCAGTCACCTGCATTATAACAGGTTGTTCCTAATTCTTTTTCAAAAATTGACGGAATATAGTGATGTAGGCATCGGGAACTACCCATAAATAAAATGGAATCTTGTGTCTTTGTACATGAATAGCTTATTTTGTAGGCATCAGTTGCGTTAGATGATTCATAAAGGGATTTTAGGACAAAACCTACGGATCTGTCAAATAAGAAAAATAAACAGATAGTTATTAGTATGCTTATGAATAGTTTTTTCATCTGATTCAGAATTGGAAGTAAATAAACTGATTGGAATCAAAAACTCCAAACAGTGCTATAGCGACAATCTCTATGGCAGTGGTTAACTCCCATCGATAGTTATCTACCCATTTGGGTAGACGTATTCTGTAATTAGGGAACCATTCGTCTCGAATATCAACATAGACGAGTGCAATAATGCATATAAAGGCATTTAGCATTGTAGCGTAGTCGATGAATAATCCTCCACTCAAATTCCTAGTAATTTGTATGGACATATCTACAACTTCGCCAATAGAATTTGCACGGAAAATAAATTGTCCTATCATGACTAATAAATAGGTTCCAATCATTTGAGCTATAAACTTGGGCATTGGCCAGCCTTTAGAAGTTGTTTGTATCTTTGACTTCTTGAAAAACTGACCGCTAAGCATGAGCGGAACAAATAAGAGTCCATGATAAACTCCAAAAACAAAGAAAGTCCAATTGGCCCCATGCCATAGTCCTACAAAAATCATGTTAATCATGATTGCTACAATGGTTCCATGAATTCCCCATTCCCTAAGACGAATGTTACATGGCATGAAGACATAGTCTGTAAGCCAACTGGTCAGTGATATATGCCAGCGACGCCAGTATTCTGAGATATTGATTGCAAAAAATGGCCTTTTGAAGTTTGGTGCCACCTTAAATCCTAACATCAGTCCAACACCGATTGCCATTTCACTATATCCTCCGAAATCTGCATACATTTGAAGTGGGTAGAGTAGTGCTGCAAATATGATAGAAATAGCAGAGTGATGATTGTAGTTGTTCAGAATAGCACTGATATAGATGTCCAGTCTATCAGCAATACACATTTTTAAAAACATACCCCATAATACCATCCTGAACCCTTTCATCAAAGACTCACTGTCAAAAAGACGTGACTGCTTCAGTTGTTTAAGGAATGGCTTTGGCCTATCAATAGGACCTGAAAGAATAGTTGGGAAAAATGCTATGAAGTTTGCATAGTCTATGAAGTTTTTCTCATGTGTGATTTTACCATGATAAATGTCAAGAACATAGCTCATGAGCTTAAATGAGAAGAAACTCAATCCAACAGGAACTAATAATTTAATGGTAGTCCACGACAAGTGTATACCTATTAAGGATGCTGCGGTGACAAATGATTCTGCAAAAAAGTTAAGATATTTGAAATAGAATAATGCCCCAACACCAATTATGACGGCAATATTCGTGAGCCACGAAGCAGCTTTTTCTTTATTCTTTTTGATGCTCTTGTCAACCCCAAGCCCTAACAACCAGAATACAATGGACAAAACTGCTAATAGTCCTGCCATCTTCCAGCTTATTTGACCATAGAACCAATAAGAACACGACAGCAAGAATCCGTTTTGAAGCTTACTATTTTGCTGACAGATATAATAGATTACTAATACCGCAAGGAAAAACCAAAGGAAAGCCAGAGAGTTGACGACCATGGTGAATGACTATAGTTTCTGACTGATGCAATCAACGAGGTCACCAACATTGTCCCATGATAGAATTTCACGAGAGGTGAATTTAATGTTGAAATGCTTTTCAAGGGCTACTACTAATTGTACGTGTGACAATGAGTCCCACTCTTCAACATCATCGGCTGTTGTCTCGTCATTCAATACCAAATCATCTAACTCCAACTCATCACGGAAAACATCTTGTACTTGATTTAGAATGTCTGTTCTTTCCATCATATTTTTATTTATTGTCTAATTGTTTGCAAAGATATTGAATTTCTTTTAATTCGCCAAATTTTTAGTGATTAAAGTCAAAATCAAAGCCGATTTCTTTGGCCATTTTTAAGACTTTTATTGTTTTTTCCTCTGAAAAAGCACCAGGAAGAGATGAATGTGTGCCGAAAATGACAAAGTTGTTCCTTTGATATGCCTTTTCTAATAAGACACGCATTTTTGTCGTGTCTATATCAGGGGTAATTCCGATTCTTCCCAATTGAAATACATTTCTATCAGGATTTACCAACGATGCACCTGTCACCATTTGGAAACCTCTTTCACGGATGCCTTTCCTAATTGCTTGGGTGTTGCAAGCATGTGGTGGTACTATGATTTTAAGGATTTTTGTTGTATCAAACCCTAATTCATGTAGTTTTTCATAACTTTGCTCAATGTCTTTTGTAATACGTCGTTCATCCCAATCGTCCCATCTTTCGTGCCTAAGCCCGTGCAAGACAATTCCTGCACCATGATTTTGCCAATGTATCAGAGAGTCGACGAGATGCGTAGTTGTTTTCTCAGGAATGATGGCATAGACAGGCTTAATGCCAATTTCATTACTTATATGGTTTACCTTATGAATTCCTTCACCACAATCATCATCTATCCACATGGCATGAGCCCGAGAATCATTTGAATTCCCATTCCATGTATCTATTATTCCAACATAGATAGTCTGTTTATTCCAATCTCCATAGAATAGAGGTACACGCCACCATATAGTAAGGGCGATGATTACAAAGAAAATTATTATCGCCTTTTTATATCTGTTATCTTTCTTCATAAACTATTTTATACTGCAAAAATACTCTTTTCTTTTATATTTGCCAAACAAATTTGGATAATTCAATAATAATTCGTATTTTTGCAGTTAATAAATAGAGAAATACCTGTTATTTTTTAAATGAATTTCCAAAAAGAAGTGAATAGATGTACTATTTCCTCTGCTATCTCATGGATGCGGTTTCCATTGATATTCATGATAGTTCTTTTGCATTGTTACTGTGCGATTGATGCTCATGGACATCATTGTTTTTTTCAATGGGTCTACCCTTTTGGCCTTTTTTTAGGTGAAACGGGTGTTCCTGCATTCTTTTTTATTTCAGGCTTTTTGTTTTTCTATAGTTCAAAGAGCTATTTTCAAAAAATAAAGTCAAGGGTTCATACCTTGTTAATACCTTATGTCTTTTGGAATGGATTAATCTTACTGGCATATTTGTTATTGTGGCTGAAAGGGAACCCAATGATGATTATGGGAAAGTCTATTGCTGATTATGATTTTGTGGATTATTTGAGAGCCTTCATAGACAGGGGTAGTTGGGACGCAGGCAATGGATTACCCTTGCTTTGTCCGTATTGGTATATTCGTAATTTAATGGTATTGTGTGTTCTGTCACCTATTATATATTATGGTATAAGATATTTGAAATGTTTTTTTGTCATAGCATTATTTGTTTGGTGGAATTCAATTCCATACAATGGAATGATTGCATCGAGCCTGCTGTTTTTCAGCCTGGGAGCCTATTTTTCAATAGAACAAAAGAATCCGATTAATGTGTTACGTAAATATATAATTGTTTTCTTTAGTTTATGGCTGGCGGCTTTCTTAATTGATTGGGCTCATTGCTTTTGGAATGTTCCTTACGCTTTGTATGTTCATCGTATTTCTCTCTTGCTGAATATTTTTATGTTGTTGCTAATTGGGAGTTATCTAGGTAAAAAACAATATCCAGGTCGACAACTGCTTGATAGTTCTGCTTTTTGGATTTATACGGTGCATTATCCTATGACTATAGTATTTGGAACAGTGTTGGCTCGGCATTTCTCAGGTATTGCAGACTGGCAAATGTTCGTCTTTTATTGGTGTGGCGTGGTGTCTATTACAGCACTTTGTGTGTTCAGTTATGCAATTCTGCATCGATTATGTCCTAAAATATTGTCTTTTGTTACAGGTAACAGATCATGAAGAAACTTATCATATATTTCTCTGTTGCCATAACAATGTTATTGTTGCTCTTGGGTTCTTCACGACTCCACCCATATTATCACTTGGCTAAGAAACAGGTTATGACAGGAAATGAGTTGGCCGGTTCTACTAGTGATACATTGAAAATTGCAATTATTGGTGATAGTTGGGCAGCCTATCATCATGATTATGATAAGAAATTGGAATCAATACTTTATGATAAAGGACTATCGGCCCATGTTGTCTCGATAGGCAATGTTGGGGCAAAGAGTAAGGAAATATATCAGCGTTTGTACTCTACGACGAAATCAGTTTTGCTAGAGCGACCAGATTATTGTTTGATATCTGCAGGGATTAATGATGCAGTTGCAAAGATGGGTAAGGATTATTATGTTCATCATTATATGTTAATACTCCGGCAACTTATTGAACTGGGAATCAAACCTGTGGTTCTTGAGATGCCTGAGGTGAATTATCGTGCTATAGCAAATCGCGAACCATGGACAATGAGAATGCGACATATTCTTTCTTCTTTGATGACAGGTTCTGAGCTATATGGGTTTAATTCTTATAAAACAGCTCTTGTTAGCACTATCAAAAAGGCAGATATGCAAAATCGTATACTCTATATCTCTGCAGATTCTTGGAATCCAGAAGGGTATGATGACTCTAGAGGTCTATATCTGCCTGATGATACGCATTTAAATGCTAAGGGATATGAAGTCTTTGATTCTTGTATTGCAGCAGCAATTTTGAAGGATATCGGGATTAAATAATAAAATAAGGTGATATGAACAAGATAAAGGTATTAGAGGTTATCCGTCAGGGACAGATTGGTGGGGGAGAGTCGCACCTGCTGGACTTGGTGACGTTCCTGGACAAGGAACAGTTTGAACCGGTGTGTTTGGCATTTACGTCTGGGGAAATGATAAACAGGCTGGAGGCAATGGGCATAAAGTGTCATGTCATTGATACGCTGAAGCCATTTGATGTGAAAGTGCAACAGCAGATTGTCGATCTGATGCGCCAGGAGCAGATACGGCTGGTACATGCTCATGGTAGTCGGGCGGCATCGAACATGGTGTGGCCGGCACGGAAGCTTCGCGTACCTATTATATATACTGTGCATGGCTGGAGTTTTCATGATGACCAGTCGTGGTTGGTTCGGACGCTGCGCCAATGGAGCGAGAAATTGATTTGTTCGATGGCTGATCGTGTCATTTGTGTCTCGCAGAGTAATGCTGACACTGGTCGGGAGCGTTTTGGACTGAAGGATGCCAGTGTAATTGAGAATGGCATTAACTTGGTGCGTTTCAATCCTGATGGCCAATTTAAGAATCTGCGTGAAGAGTTCGGTTTCTCCGCAGATGACTTCGTGGCAGGATTTATAGCTCGTTGTACCAAACAGAAAGCTCCGTTGGACTTCATGGAAGCCGTTCGTGTGGCCCATCAACGGAATTCCAAGGTTAAAGGACTCTTTGTGGGTGAGGGTGATATGGATGCTGAAGTGGATGCCTATATTGCTGAGCATCAGATGAGTGAATATGTCTATCGGAGCCCATTCCGTACGGATGTTCCTGATTTGCTGCATTGCATTAATGTTTATTGTTTGCCTAGTTTGTGGGAGGGCCTTTCTATTGCTTTGTTGGAGGCGATGGCCATGGGCAAAGCCATCGTGGCTACGCCTACCGATGGCACTAAGGAGGTGATTACTCATGAGGATAATGGTTTAGTGATTCCATATTGCCAGCCTCAGGCCCTGGCTGATGCCATACTACGCCATTTTGAAGATCGTGCCCTCTATGAACAATGCGGCAACCGGGCTCATCAATTGGTTGACCAGCGCTTTAATGCCCAGCGCGTCTCTGATGCTGTAGGGCAGATATATAGGGAAGTGGTGAAATAGCTAATCGTTTATAATCAGAAACTTCCTGTATAGTAACTACGGGCGATATAGGGAGATGGCTCGTAGTATGCACTGGTATTGTAATTATCTATGACGTCACAAATAGGATTGTTGTATACCCGAAGTATTGCGTTGGCATAATGAACTGGATGTTATAATACTTTTTCCCCTGAAATATTTGGTGGATTGAATATTATTCCTTAATTTTGCAGACGTAAATATCAGTTTGGTGAAGATAAATATTTGGAATTGCGCTTAAATATCATAATAATAAATATTAAAGTTTAAACTTATGGCTGACTTTTATGAATATTCAATCCCTGAACTTGTACGATTGCTTGGCATTCGTTTCAGGGGATACCGGATGCAGTGCAATCTTACTCAGAAGGAGGTGGCTGAGCAGTCGGGTATTGGACTGACAACCATTCATAAGTTTGAGAATGGAACCGCTGGCAATCTCTCGCTGTCAACGTTTCTTCTGTTGCTCAAGGTGGTCGGTCAAATCAATGCTTTGGATGATCTGCTCCCTGAATTGCCGGAGTCACCTTACCTCATCCGTAAAGATGAGAAAAAGGCGCAACGGATACGTCACACTAAAAAATAATCTGCTATGATTAAAACGTTAAGAGTGATTTTATGGGGTGAAGAGATTGGACGGTTGGCTTGGCATGACAGTCGCCGTTTGGCCTACTTCATGTATAATCCGGAATGGGTAAAGAAGGGATTGGATATATCTCCCTTGGTTGCTCCGATAGGTGATGCGCGGAGTTTGACCCTAGTTTGGGGTGAGGATGCCAAAATCTATCAAAAGCTTCCTGCCTTTGTGGCTGATTCTCTACCCGACGCCTGGGGTAATCAATTGTTTGACCTTTGGCGTCAGCAAAACCATCTGTCTAATGCTGACATAACGCCGCTTGACAAACTTTCGTTTATAGGCAAACGGGGCATGGGCGCTTTAGAATTTCAGCCAGAATTCTCTCGCGAGCGCAAATCGGAAAAGATTGACATGAGATCATTGGCCGATTTGGCCGAGCGTATCTATGCAGAAAGGGAACAAGCGCGCATTATGTCCGAAGAGTCTATCACCCTGCAATCGCTATTGACGGTGGGTACTTCGGCTGGTGGTCGTCAGCCGAAGGCCATTATCGCCATCAATCGGAAGACGGGTGAAATTCGAAGTGGTCAGATATCGGGGTTGAAAGACTATGACTATTATCTGCTTAAATTCGGCGATTCCAAGTATTGCACTGCCGAGCTGGAGATGACTTACTATGAACTTGCTACAATGGCTGGTGTCCGCATAATGCCATCAAGCCTTTATGCTGTTGACGGTAACAATCATTTTATCACCAAACGTTTCGACCGTGATGGTGACCGCAAACTCTATACCCAGACGCTGGCCGCCATTAGTCCTGAGGCTGAAAGCTATGAACAGCTGATAGACGTTTGCCGTAAGCTTCACTTGCCAGAGGCTGACTGTCAGGAGGTGTTCCGCCGGATGGTCTTTAATATTTTGGCCAATAACACAGATGATCATAACAAGAACTTCTCGTTTATCATGGGTGAAGATGGTTCTTGGCGACTGTCACCGGCTTACGATATCACCTATATTATCGACAATGGTGGCTTCCTTCCCCATGAGTTTCACTGTATGTATATCAGAGCTAAACTTCGTGGAATTACCCGCGATGATGTGATTCAATTCGCCCGTGACAACGGTATACGCCGACCTGATGCAATCATTCGCGATGTGGCAGGTAGTTTGAAGAAGTTCCGTAATATTGCTCTCAAATATGGCGTAAAAGACGAATGGATTGGTCGCATAGAAACCACTCTTGTCGACCATCTAAAGGCATGGGGAGAATGGGAGGAGGAGTTGTCAATGCCTGAGCAGACCATCAACGGGCATTCCATTCGTAATCTCCGTATCGAACAGGCCTACAAGGGCAACTACCATCTGTTAGCTGAGATTGATGGCCGAGAACGGAAATTTGTCATTGGCAAGAATAAGGAAGAGTTCGCCCTCATTGAAAAGACAGGCATTGCCAACCTTACTGCCGAGCAGCTCATGGAAATGGCTAAACGCTTTTTTCTTTCTCGAACGTGATTCTTGTGGGTATTTATATGCTGTACAACAGATTGGACTCTATGTATCGACGATGCGATTCTTTTACGCCACAATCCTTTGCATATTCAGACCAGTTGGAAACGACGTCTGTTATACGTTCGATTTCTTCCGATGCATTCCGAATCCCTTCTTGCTGTGCTACGATTAGCAGGTCTTTTCGATTATAGTCCTCCTGTTTGCTATTGAGTGACAACTGATGTTTGCTCGTCCATTTACCGCCAGGTTTATAGGAGTAACATAGGTCGTAGGCTGGGGCAAAATGCCACTTTCCGTCTTGGCTCATCAAGAAAGAAAAGTTTTTGGTATGATCGTCATGGTTACGAGCCACAATGTTAAAAACCATACGTCTGTAGAGCTGTATAATATCTGCTTGTGACATACCCATTTTCCTGAGTACGGTGAATACTTCCTCATAAGAGTGCCTCGTATCTCTATCAAGATGGGCTAATCCTGCCAATGTTTGCATGTGAAGCTTTTCGCCATTGTCGAGCCTGTCAAATCGTTTAGTCATAAAATGGTGGTAGTCGCCTTCTGTCAATAGTCTGGATTCCGTCATCTCAATTCCGCAGTCAACAGCCATTTTGTAATAAGCGTATTCTATATTTCCAATACCTTGGGGATTATCGGATATGTCGTTATGCTCTGAATATGTTCCTCCATCAAATTTGAGGAGCCAATATGTGAATCCATCGGGGGCTTTGACTTGTCCTGATCGTACCTCTCCAGTCTGATTGTTGTATGCGATAATAGCTTTAGGCTTTGCCCCACCGGCTGATGTCCCGACTTTTAAAACGTCCAAAATGGCCCTGTCCTTTTGTCTTAGTCTCGTCTGAAAGTCTGAACGTTCTTTGAATACTTTTTCAGAAAGGACCATCAGTTCTCGTATATAGATTAATGTAGACTCATCGACTCCTTCAATATCCTCGGCTGGTTTATATTCAAGAGCTCCCATGGCTCTGTTTCCCATGTAACATAATCTCTCCAACGGAGTGATAGTTTCTGATGATCTGCCATGTTGTTCAAACCACTCATTGATGAGCTGATTACCGAAGTTGTCAGGGAGTGAGTCGGCCACTAAGCCTGGTAAGCCCTTGAAACAGCGTGACTTGGCATGGAATGGGAAGCTTGTCGTTGACCTAGTACTAGTCAATGGCATCATAAGAGGTGCCACGTCATAGCCAGAGTGACGAAACTGTGAAGTGAACTCAAAATCGGCATAACCGTATTCTTCGTTCCATGTCATGGCACCTACATGACGGCCCCAGAGGTAGACATTTACGATAATCGGTTCCATATATCAATCTTTCTTTGTTCTTACGCGTTGGACTTTTCGCCCCTGGAGCTTTTGTAACTGAAGCGGACTGATTTTTGTCTCTGGTATCAATAGCTCGAAATTCTCCAGCATCCTTAGCGTGCGTAGTACGCTGATAAATAACTGTATAGAAACAGGCTGCCCCGCCTCTATCCTTCGCATGGTTGAGAGCGATATGCCAGACTGTTCAGCTACTTCTTCTTGCATTAATTCTTGTCTAATGCGTTGAGCTTTGATGCGCTGGCCTAACTTCTTGATGATTGCAGTATCACTGATTTCTGTCCACATGGATTATTTTTGGTGCAAAGATAAGAATAATAATTCAAATTTGAACATTTAACTCGCATTATTTAAGTTAAACATTCTAAATAGAGTTGTTATGTTTGTTGAAGAATTTGTGATTATTCTAAATATTTTGTACTTTTGCATTTCGTTAGGCATCATGTGTCTTAACGAAAAAGGTAATGTTAAACAATTAAAAAACAAAAAAAAATGCAAAAGTATGATTCGCAGTTGAATCTGCGCAGAGTGATGATGAAAAAAACGTAAGTGATGCAGAGTTAGGTCGCCGCCTCGGAGGCATCAGCAGACAAGCCGTTGAGGCGATTGTGAAAGGGAGGAAGGATCTCACAGTAAGAAGACTTCATTTGATAGCAGAAGCCCTTCAGGTACGAGTTCGCGAGCTGTTTGACGAGTAGGTGCAACCTGTGGGGTTGTCATTTCGTTTCGCGCTGCAAAATTGTGGCGCGAAAGCTTGCGTGTGCCCTTTTCTTTCCGTAACTTCGCAGGTGAATCTCGCGCAGAGTCGCAGAGTTCGTGGAGTGATACGCTGAGGACATATAAGTTTTTTATTTATGGAATTATCAATAATACAGTATGCGAAGGACACTAGTCCGAAGACAATGGGCATCGACAGGATTGTAGACATGATTCGGGGCGACCAGTGGCCAATGGGCTATCAGCCCGTCATGCTGGTGCAGGGGGTGTTCGAGGGAGGTGTCAGACAGCAGGACCTGACGCGACTGTCTGGACTATCGGTGGCCCTGTTCTGTCACGTGGATGGCAGCAGCCTGGCGGAGCTCCGTGAGGAGGCACGCGCCGACCCGCACACGCTGCTGCTCTACTGCGTGGCTGACAGCCTCGTCATCATCTATCCCTACGAGCTCGACGTGGACTACGAGGTGTACCTGCAGCGGCAGTTCTACCAGAAAGCATTCCTCTTCGGCAACGACTACTACGAAAGTCTGTTGGGGCGGCAGTGCGTGCGCAAGGGCAAGGATGCCGGCAAGCGCTGTCCGCTGGGGCATGATGCCGAGGCATATTACAATCCACAGGCAGAACCCTTCCTGGCCTGGGAAATCAAGGAGGGCTGCCGTCGGCAGACCAGCCAGCCGAAAAGTACTGAAGGCCTTCGCGAACGCAAACCGAACTACATGGAGGCATATATGAGTCTCGACGAGATTGAGCAGTGGATGAAGCAGCATATCGAGCTGCGCCGAAACGTCATTACCATGCGCAAAGAGTACCGCTGGCTGGAGGACGGCTGTTGCGACGATGGCAAGCCGTGGGAGAACTTCGACGACATCGTCTACAACGACGTATGGCGACGATTGGAGAAGGTCAAACCCACGAAGGACGAAGCCCTGCGCAAGACCGTCGACTCCAACTACGTCAGCGAGTTCAATCCCTTTGTGGAATATCTGCGCTCGTTGCCGCCGTGGGATGGCGACGACTATATCCGTGCCCTGGCCATGGGTGTCACGGTGGCTGGTGGCTTCGACGAGTGGTGCCGTTTCGTGGAGTGCCTGCGCAAATGGCTGGTGGCCATGGTGGCGGGGTGGATCGATCCGGACGTGGTGAACCATGAGGTGCTGGTGTTCATCGGACGCCAGGGCATCTATAAGACCACGTGGATGAACCACCTGCTGCCACCACCGTTGCGCAGCTACTTCTGCACGCAGGCCGGTGTGGGCGACAATGCCAAGGACGAGGAGCTGGCCCTGACGCAGTACGGTCTGATCAGCTGTGAGGAGCTCGACACGATGACGACGCGCGAGATGAACAAGATGAAACGTGCCATCACCTTGTCGTATGTCAACGTGCGACCGCCCTTCGGCCGCTATACCGTCCACCGCCCGCACATCGCATCGTTCTGCGGTACGGGCAACAACGAGAAGTTCCTGAACGACCCCACGGGCACGCGCCGCTGGCTGGCATTCAAGGTGGAGAACATCGAGTCGCCGAGGACGCTGCCCTTTGAATACGAGGGCATCTACAGCCAGGCCTACTACCTATACCGCAACGGCTACGAATACTGGTTCTCTGGTGACGAGACGGCAGCCATTGACGAGCGCAACAGCCGCTTCAAGGTGGCCAATCTGGAACGGCAGCTGGTATATCGCTATTATAGCCATCCTGTCGGTACCGACATAGGTGAGTTCGTCGATGTGGCGACAGCCATGCAGCAGATGGCAGGCAATATGACGCAGAAGCTGAAAAAGGAGGCCGTCGACCAGGCCTTCATCGACCTGGGCTTCGAGGCCATGGTATGCGACGGCATGCCGGGATACCGTGCCGTGCGCCGCATGCCCAAGGAGATCGATGCCCTGGGACGCCAAATGGCCTCGCAAGAGCAAAATACTAAGAAGCAGGATCCGGAGATTCCGGATCATTTCTGAAACTTTTCTCCCGCGTACGTATGTGAACTCGAAAACCCAGAACAGTTCCTGTACGTACGCGGGAGAAAGTTTTTAAAAATGAGAGGTAAGAAGTAGAAGAAACTATGGTAGAAGAACGAAGATACAAGAAGCAAGAGCTGGCCCGGCTCTACTGGCCTGAGACAAAGAACATCAAGTCGGCAATGAAAAACCTGCGTGAGGACATCAAACGTTGTCCGGAACTGGTGGCAGAACTGAACCGCCGCCACTGGAACATCAACAGGCACAGCTACTCCGCTGAAGAAGTCCGCCTGATTCTAAAGTACCTCTGCCAACCGTAAAAGGAGAACCATTATATACGACGCTGTAATCTAGCCGGTTCACGCCTTGAGTCCCAAACGTCCGCAATTCTAATGGTATCTGAACTTTCTACGTAATAATACAAAAGTTTAAGAGAACCCATTAAGTGAAAATATCTGTATATTTTCTTCCGCCATTCGTTCTCAGCCTGTTTATTCCAAATTACCTCAGCCATGAAAACTCTTCTTTCAATTCCGACATCAATTGCTCATGGGTCTTGTATTCGCCCTGTTCGAATTGTCTTTCTCCCTCGTCAATTCGAGCCATTAATTCCTCATGAGTATAAGGAAGAATATCAGAGTCGTGTTTGTCCCATATAACATCTTCTTCTGATGTTAATTGTCCAAGGAGAGCCACAAAAAGTTCCTCTATGCTGAGGTTACGTTCCTTGGCAAAGGCTTTTGCACGATTGTATTCTGCAGTTGGGATAGAAATTGTTGTTGTCATACTCGTATATATTTTGCTGCAAAGATAAGTATTTTTGGGAATTCAGAGTTGTTATAAAGTATAATAAAAGTTAATTAACTGATTTATAGCCATTAACAGCTACCAACAGCGACTAATAGCCACAAAACGGGTTGTCGGATGTTGTACCTTTGTATTGTCAAAAGGAGGGCAAGGCCGTTTTGCCGACAGCAACACATTGAAACGCTGACAGCAACTCATTGAAACGCACGCAGCAAAAGGCTGATACCCGAATGGAGACACAAGAGAATCATAAACTTTAACCATTAACCCTTTAAAAATTTAAACATTATGGGAACAATTCAGATCAAGAAAGTCGAACGCACGGTGACTACCGGCAAGACGGGTGAGACACGCCAGAAGGTTCAGAAGACCTACGGCAAGATTATCTACCGAGGGACGCTGAACCTGGCCGACATGGCGGAGCACATCATGAAGCACGGCACGGTGTACACCGAGGACGTGGTAATTGGTGTCATCACCAAGATGAAGAACTGCATCCAGGAGATGCTTGCCGACGGCTACAAGGTAAAGCTGGACGGCATCGGTACGCTCTATCCGAAGGTGACGTCGAAGGGCGTGGCAGACGCCAAGGACTTCAGTGCCCAGGACGACATCACCCGCGTGGGCATCTCCTTCCTGGCCGACCAGAGCAAGAAGTCGCTCTACAAGGCTTCGGCCACCCGAAACGCCACCTCGCTGAGCACACAGCTCTACTCGGAACTGACAGGGGAAGACGGCCTCACCAACAATCCCTCTACGACTGGCGAGGGGAGTGGGACTACGAATCCCTCGAATGGCACAAATGGTGGTAACACTGGTGGCAGCACCGGAGGCAACGACGGTGGCGGTGGCAATGATACCGGCGGCGGCTTCGAGTCGGGCGGCGATTAAAAGGTTAGCGCCCCGCGTGGGCGCAACCTTTTAAAATTAAGAATTAAGAATTAAGAGAAGCGTATGAAAAAAGAGACTTGGAAAAAGCTTGTGCAGATCGTGATAACGATTCTGACAGCGATTAGTTCTACAATTCTTGTACAGAGCTGTAAGTAAGAGAGAGAGAAAAATGAGAACGATTACATTGATTGTTGTTCACTGCAGTGCAGTACGGCCCGACCAGACGAGTTCCGCGGCACAGATTGATACGTGGCACAGGGAACGAGGCTTTCACCTCGGCATCGGCTACCACTACGTCGTCCGTCGTAACGGAGAGATAGAGCCAGGCCGTCCGGAATGGATGATCGGTGCCCACTGCCTGCACCACAACGCCCATTCGATAGGCGTGTGCTACGAGGGCGGGCTCGACATCCGCGGTCAACCCGCCGACACGCGGACGGCTGAACAGAAGGCTGCTATGCGCACGTTGCTTGGGGACCTCCATCGGCGCTACCCGCGGGCACTGATTGTCGGTCACCATGACCTGAACCCGCAGAAGGCCTGCCCCTGCTTCGATGCAGCCCATGAATATGCCGACTTGAACGGTGTTCGAGCGGGAGCATCCTTGAAACTGTAGATTCCATTAACAAACCATCCAGTAGGGACAATCCCTTACTGGATGGCTTTTTCTGTTAGCCCCACCAAGCATATGAAATATTGGCTAATAGAGAAATAATAGCGAAAATAAGATCAAATGGTATATTTTATTAGACTTTTCTTGGCGGAATAAAAGAAAATGCTTATCTTTGCAGGCGAAAGTTGATTATAATATACTTTTATGAATCTAAAAGAGGTGATTAAAGAACGGCGAGCTGTATTGGGAATATCCCAATTGGACTTGGCGGAGATGGCAGGGATTAGCCTGGCCACGGTGAAAGATATTGAACGTGGTGCAGGAAATCCTTCGATGAAGACGGTAACTCGGATATTGGAGGTACTAGGGATGGAAATGGAATTTCGGATTAGGCAGATAGTATAACGAACACGGATATTACGGATATTACGGATATGAGGCAGTTAGAAGTATATGTAAATGATGTGAAGGCAGGAATGCTGACAGAGCAGAATCCGGGTAAGGGGTATGTGTTTGCGTATGATGAAGCTTATGTTGCTTCGGACTTGCCCCCAGTATCACTATCACTGCCCAAAAGAAGAGAGACATACGAAGCAGAGAGCTTATTCCCGTTTTTCACGAATCTTCTCCCTGAAGGAGCTAACAGGAAGGTGGTATGTAGGGAACAGCGTATTGATGACAATGATTTCTTCGGTATGCTGATGGCCACCGTGGGAACGGATATGATTGGATCGGTGAATTTAAGGGAGGTAGAGGATGATAGAGATTAAATGTTGTCCATCGACTTTGGCAGAAGGGTATGATACTTATAGTCCACAAGCAGTGAAACGACTGTTTGGCGGAAAACGTGTGTCGCCGTTTCTTGATTTCAATATCAGTGAGCTGAAACAGACGGATGCAATCGTGAGGGCCATGCAGCGTATATCTGTATCGGGTGTGCAGGAGAAATTTTCGGGTGTGATTGATAATAACTTGATTCGTATTGCTGAGAGCAGTGAGCGCTCCACATATATCATCAAGCCTGCGCCTTGGGACGAGACTATTGCTACAAGGAAACAGATTCCGGCGAATGAGCATGTGACAATGCAGATAGCCAGACAGGCATATGGCATCCAGACGGCTGAGAACGGGCTATGTTTCACGAAGGACGGGCAAATGGTATATATTACCAAGCGGTTTGACATTTTGCCAGATGGAACAAAGGCAGAGATGGAGGACTTTGCTTCACTTATTGGACGCAACGAGCAGACAGATGGCACCTATTTTAAGTATAGTGGCTGTTACGAGGATATAGCGAAATGTATCAGAAAGTATATCCCGGCATGGATGGTGGATATGGAACGTTTTTTTGAGTTGGTAGTATTCAACTATATCTATGCAAATGGCGATGACCACCTGAAGAACTTTTCTGTTATCAGGCAGGGCGGTGACTATCGGCTTGCACCGGCTTATGACCTGCTGAACACGAGTCTGCACGTAATTAGTGACGACTTTGGGCTTGACGGGGCTCTATCACCCGACATGGAGAAGAGTGACATAATGGACAAGACTGGACATCCGTGCAGATTAGACTTTGAACGGTTCGGCGAAAAAATCGGATTGACGGATGCTCGTGTAAAACGCGTGTTGGATAAGTACATGGCTATTCCAGAACTGGTCACAAAGCTAGTTGGGAATTGTTTCTTGAATGACAAAATGAAAAGGAAATATCTACGGATAGTGGATGAGCGAGTGAAAAGGTTTGTGAGAAAGTCGGAATGAGCCAGCGAATAGGTTATATTGATGCCATTAAACAACTGCGGTTGCCGCTCATCGTGCTGATTACTTTCGCCCATAGCTATAGCGGGGTGAGGGTAGGGTATACGTTGTGGGATGGCGGTTGGGATACTTATGAGGTGCTGAAAATCGTGGTGAGCCAGACATTGGTAAAGGTGGCCATGCCCACATTCTTTGTTATTTCCGGCTATTTGTTCTTTGCCAACGTAACCGAGTGGAACAGCAAGACGTATCTGGGTAAGCTGCAAAGGAGGGTGAAGACACTGCTGATACCCTATATCGTCTGGAACGTGCTGATGGCTGTCAAATTGAAGACGTTCAGCCTGAATATCTTCTGGGCATACTGGACGGAAGCTGGCAAACAGATGGACTGGCTGGGAAACGAGCAGTTGATGACTGCGCCCGCCAACATGCCGTTGTGGTTCCTGAGGGACCTGATGGTGGTGTCCGTGCTGACACCTATTATATATATAGGTATACGGAAAATGGGCGGCTGGCTGTTGGTTCTCTTCACTCCTCTCTATCTTTCTGGAGTCTGCGCCTTCATCTCAGGCTTGTCTGCTTATGCTATTTATTTCTTTACCCTCGGTGCCTTTATGGGGATACGGAAATGGGACCTCATAGAAACCTGCATGAAGTTCGAAAAGCCTAGTTACCTCTTGGCTTCGGTTTTTGGCATAGCCATGATCTGCACTTTCCACACTCCTGTCTTCTCGTCCTTGATGCTCTGCTTCCGTCTAGTCGGAGTGGTAGCTGTTTTCTGTATGGCCAGCAGATTGCTGTCATGTACCAGCAAGCGTATTCCGTTGATGGTCTGTGATGCTTCGTATTTCGTCTATCTGGCCCACTATGTTTTCTTCTTTGCCTTTATCGACAGCGCATTCTTCACTATCTTCGGAACATCCACGTCGAGCATGTGCATCCACTATCTGGCCAGCCCACTCCTAAAAGCCGCCATCTTGGTTGGCGTCTATGCCGTATTCAATGCATTTGTTCGATATCTCTTTGAGACGAAAAAGTAGTTTGTATCCAGTATAGAGTACCAGAAACTATCAAATATAATGGATAAAATGAAGTTTTTAGTCGTTTTTGTCTTTTATAAAAGATAAAATTATTATCTTTGCAGCCAAAAGGCTACGAAACTCGGCAGCACCTCAGCAATTAGATCAAGTTCCATTGCATTCGGTTTGCACGAGCTTTGTCAACAAGTTTCTTTTATAGAACAAAATTAGGTATATGAACGCGATTTTAAGACAAAGTTATCTTGAGAAGATTGAGCGCTACCTCAGTAAAGACACTATCATTATCCTGACTGGGCAGCGACGTATAGGTAAAAGCTACATCCTACGTTTGTTCAGGGACAAGGTAAGCAAGGATGCCGGGGCTAATGTGATCTTCATCGATAAGGAGAAGCATGAGTTTGACGACATCAAGACTTATCAGGACTTGAATGCTTATATTGACGAACGTCGCAACCAAAAAAAGACAAACTATATTCTTGTTGATGAGATTCAGGATATTGAGGAGTTCGAGAAGAGCGTGCGTAGCTATTATGAAGAGTCTGACATAGAGATTGTTGTTACAGGTTCGAATTCGAAGATGTTGAGCAGCGACCTGAGTACGCTCATCGGTGGTAGGTATAAGGAAATTTATATCCAAGCACTGAGCTACGAGGAGTTTATGCAGTTCCATCAGTTGAAGGATTCTGACGAGACTCTTGCTAAGTATATCCAGTTTGGTGGTCTGCCTGGCTTGGTGAAGATGGGACTTGACGAACAAGATGCGCGAGAATATCAGTTGGATGTCTACCACACGGTGCTATTGAAGGATGTGATTATGAGGAACAAGATTCGCAACGTGCCGTTCCTTGAAAACCTTGTGCATTTTCTGGCAGACAATACCGGTAAGATCATCTCAGCGAATAGCATCGCCAAGTATATGAAGTCGCAAGGTGAAAGTGTTACCTCTACGGTCATCATCAACTACACCAAGTTCCTTTGCGACGCTTTCCTGATTCACAAGGTGAATCGTTACGACATTCACGGCAAGAAGTTGTTTGAGAGTAATGACAAGTTCTATTTCGAGGACAACGGTCTGCGCAATGCCTTGGCTGGTGGTTCTCGTGAGGGTGACATTGAGAAAGTGATTGAGAACATCATCTACAACCACCTGATACGTCTTGGCTATGAGGTGACTGTTGGTCAACTCCAGACTGGTGAGATTGACTTTGTGTGTAAGAAGCCCGAAGGACAGCGGGTGTATGTTCAGGCATCGTACATCATTGCCGATGAAGCGACACGTGAGCGTGAGTTTGGGAATCTGCAAGCCATCAAGGACAACTATCCAAAATACGTCATCTCAATGACTCCACTGGTTGGCAGACAGGATTCTGACGGTATCACCCACCTCCACCTGAGACATTTTCTGGCTAGAGGACTTGAGTAATATTATAATATGATTGTTTTTATTTCCAAAAATCATTAAATTTGCAGAGTTTTGGAAACAAAATGAGCAAGCGAATCGGTTATATTGATGCCATGCGGGGATTTACGATGATACTCGTCGTTTATTCCCACGTCTGCAATTTTTGCCTGGGCGATCGTTCCATGGCATTCAACGATGTGCTTTTCCTTTTCCGCCTGCCCTGTTTCTTCTTTATCAGTGGCTGGCTGTTCTACGGTGTAGGACGGGAGTGGACTCGCAAAGAAGTGTCAGTCGTAGTCAAGAAGAAGTTCATGGTACAGATAGTACCAACGCTAATATTCCTGTTTTTGCTTTCGCCACCGCCAGCTTATTTCCACCAGTTTGGTGCCTTCAAAGGAGGTTATTGGTTTACGTTTGCACTATTCTATTTCTTTGTAATCTATATGTTGATGTCATGGCCTTTCCGTCATCGGCAGTGTAGGAGGTCCGACATCATCATGCTATTGTTGACATTGGCCATTTCCATGTCTGCCTACTGGTACGACATCAACTACCATCGACTCCAACTTTCCTTCGCAACGCCACACTCTCAAAGAGAGAACTATCACCTTTCAATTTTCACCTTTCAACTCGTAGCGGACATATTGGGTTTGCTAAGTTTTATTACTTGGCGTTATTATCTGTTTTTCTTCTTAGGAACCCTGGCCCGAAAATATTTTCCGCAATTTTTGAAACTTGTTGCTAACGGCAAACTGATGACAGTTGTTGTTATTTGCTTCCTCGCCATATCTCAAATCCCCCAAAGCGACATATTCCTCCGCGAATACTTCAAATTCTCTATCGGCGGCATCTTAGGTATGACCATGATCTTCGCCCTCTTCCGCTATCTATATACATCATCCTTTTCATCCATCATCCATCCTACATCATCCATCCTACATCTTCCCTCTTCCATTCTAAAGTTCGTTGGCCAACGAACTTTAGACATCTACCTCCTTCACTATTTTTTCCTTCCTGAGTTCTTGAGACCTCATGCTACACAACTGCTGACGGCCATTCCGTCACCACTGCTTCCTTTTGTCATCCTCCTTGCAGCCTTACTAGTAGTCGCCCTTTGTCTCGCTACTAGTTCCCTCCTCCGCCTCAGTCCCTTCTTGGGCCGTTGTCTTTTTGGCGCGAAGTAGAATTTGTTTTATCTTTTTATGATCCGATCATCCATGAAAGATATTTCGTTTTGTTAAATAGTACTGCAAGGCCCCAAGGAATAAGGAAAGAAACAAAGAAAATTATAAATGGCCCAATCAGATAATGAATTTCTAAGAATCGCTGACAAACAGGAATCAAAAGAACTACAAACACAACTATCTGGTTAAAGATGTATATCCCCATGCTATTATAATCCAAGTTGTTAATAATGGAGGTGTATTTATTGGGTATCTTTACTTTGTTTGTCATCACTAATGCACTAACTGCTGCAATACATGATATGATTCTAATACTAAGATCAATCCCGATAGGTGTATTCTCAATAGGTGAAAGGTATGATAGAGTGGATAAAAGGATGATACAAGTAATGAAAACAATAGTACTCGTTTTACTCTTTGAAGAATGATGTAATTGATATTTAGCACAATAAAAACCAAGAAAAAATGCAGGAAGATAGTATAATGTGTTTTCTATACTTAATATGTAATGATGACCTAAGTACTTCCATGCATATAGCACAAAAAATGATGCTGTTGCTATTATGAAATCTATATAGGGACTTGTTTTGCATATACAGATCTTGCTCAATACTATTATTACTATAAAAAGCTCAAAAAGAGTTAATAAGAACCAAAGATGATTAGTTCCTATTAATATGTCAGTCCATGGTGTAAAAGAAAAAAAGGCAACCATGAATGCACTCCAGAAAAAATATGGTAATATAATACGCCGTGTTTTATATAAAATAAAAGTAGGTATAATTTGATATTTCCCCTTCTCTATGTGTAGAAACCCAAAGAGGAAACCGGAAATAAGAAAAAAAGTAGAAAGTCCAACTTCTACAGCAGGTACAGCTATCACTTTCCATATAGTGATAATGTCAGTGTGAAGAAACCACCAGCTACCGGCATAAAAACATAAACTATGAAACCAAATGATTAGCAACATAGAACTGATGCGTAATATGGATATATATTCAATTTTACTCATATAAAAACACTATAGTCCCATTAAGATTTGAAGTCTAATCAGTAACATGACACTATTATTGAAATCGTTCTAAATAATTAGCAATTAGTAATGCAGTTTTCTCCATTAAATAGTAATGTCGCCGTATCCATTTGAAGTTGAAGATGAGTGATGTTGGAGGATATGTTAAAAGGAAAAAGTACGTGGCAAGGAACCATCTTCCATTCTTAAATGTATCAAGAACGAATCGCTTACGAAGAAGTTTTAGCTGGTAACTTTCTACACATTCTATTTTGTATTCATGTTGTAAGCGAACAGCTATAATCAAGTAATTAAAAAAGTATAATTGACAACCTGTATACAAATCCATATAAGGGGAATTTAGAATTTCATTACACATGATGATAACACTATGCATGTGTAATCGAAAATTGTCAATATTACGGGAGGTGTTTGCAATAGAAGAAGAATGTTCATTCTCATAAACATAAGTTATATTAGGAATGATGATGGTTTCGGAAATATCTTTTAGCAGGAAATATATCCATAATGCATCCTCAAAAATAATACCTTCATGAAATTTGTGTTTGACAACAATGTCTTTTCTTATCAGTTTGTTCCATGCAGAACATGTCACGTTATGATAATTAAAAAGCAATTTTCTAAATTGATAATTGTTGACAAACTCTATATCTGACATGTCAAGTATCAGAGCCCTTTTTTCTCTTGTTCGATATGAATTTCCAGAAATCATGTCGACATCTGGATTTTTTGATAGGACTTTGATAAATGCTGAGATTGAATCGTCTGGTAACCAATCATCTGAATCGATAAATAGTATATAGTCTCCAGTAGCTCTATTTATTCCTGTATTCCGTGCTTCGGACAGACCACGATTCTTTATGTGATCTATTAGTATGAAATCGATCTCACCATAATAATTATCAATAATAGAGTGGACAATCCTAATACTATTGTCAGTTGAACAATCATTAATAATGATACACTCTACATGAATTCCACAATAATCTTGTTGGATAATTGATTTTAGA
The DNA here is from genome assembly GCA_902764705.1 of uncultured Prevotellaceae bacterium. Classification (GTDB taxonomy): domain Bacteria; phylum Bacteroidota; class Bacteroidia; order Bacteroidales; family Bacteroidaceae; genus Prevotella. The sequence goes on from CACWWZ010000001.1 coordinate 193,495, forward strand.
CATCTATCAATATACTCCTCCACATTGTAAACAGGTAATATGATGCTGACTTTAACCATTCTATGTGTAATATGTTCCCAATTTACAGATATTATTGCTATATGTTATTTGTTTTTCTTTTTCGGAAAATACGAAACGTAATGAATAAATCAAACGACAGGATTGACTTTAATCATCATCTCATAGTTATGCGTTGTGACGATGGGGTGTTTATGCATGATATTCACCATCTGAATCTGCTGCATTTACAATGATATAGGAGTCTTTTGACGATACATTACATTTTCCACAAACGAACGCTATTGGCCAACTTTTACATAGTTTCTTATTCTCCAGAATAGATTTAAACAATTTGTCGCTTGTCGTGACAAAAATTTTCCCTGCATGTATAGTCATACATATTCTTTCAATAGCTGTAAAGATGTTATAAGCAATTTCTTGTTGATGCGGCATATATCTGCAATCTACCATTTGAACAGATAAGAACCCATTTTGTAAGATGGGACGAACAACAAAATAGCAGTTCCTCTCTTGATTGGTATAAACATAATATTTATTAACTGGATTATTGAAAAAACGTCTGTTCAAAAAAAACTCATCCCGAATAAAGTCTACTTCGCAAATATCTTTGTTCCAATATCCATTGTTAGGAATATGAATGTCCCTTGCATTTTTACAAAGATAAAATGTGTCATTTTTTACTAATATGTTTTGAGGCAATTGGGTCGGAATTTTAAGGACTTTCCCAAATGGTTTGCAAGCGATACTCCAGAATAAACTAATTTTAAATAGACTATATAGTCGTAAACCAGATATAAAAACTGTTGATTTGAATTTCTTTTGTATCTTTGCATTGATATCAGAAAGACTATATCCAAAGCCGTCCTTTATTGAATGTATTTCTAACATAAAATCCAGCCCTATTGTTTTACGATATTCTTCGTCGAGAAAAGTATTATGTCCCCAAACAATAGTCTTCTCTTCTCCTTTTATCCAAGCTTTAGTAATAAAGCTAAGATGGCAACCCACTATTTCATTATTGTCATTGATTACAATGATGGATTTTGTTCCAGATTCTTTTGTTCCAATTGCTTCGTCTACGTCAAATTGAATATATGCATCTATGAAAGTGGGATACTTTTTGTGCATGTATTCAATTAGTTTATCCCTGTATTCCTCCGACATAGGAATAATTCTTGCAGTAATCATGTTGTTTTTATTTTTGTTATATTTAAATTACCGTTTAATAATATGCCATATAGCTTTAAAAAAATGGGAAATGAACGGTCGCCTGAACCCTAAACCGTCCACCACAACATGTCCATTGTATACATTGAAAGTATGAAAACCAAGATCATATTTTTTCGATGGAGAATAAATTCTTCTAATTTCCTTAAAAGCGAATTTCCCGTCATTGTATATTATTTCTTGTAGGGAAACTGCATCTCCATAGGATTTAATACAAACTTGAGCAGGTCTATAAAGTCTTCCATTGCATGTAAATATATCGCCAGCCATTCGGGAGAGATTCTCATCGAAGTGGTAAGTGTCATATTGGACGTATGTTCCGTCTTTTCCTTTGTGATATATACCTAAGTCTTTCCCGTTAGCATCAGGAAGTTTCGTAGAGAATAATAATTGTTGGTCATTATATTCAAATAGTACAGAATCTGTAAGTTTGTCATCGCAAATTATGCTGTCAAAAAAAACCTCATCTGTTGAAAGGTCGTATTTGTATCGTGGTAATATTCCTGTTGCAGAATTTTCAGGGATAATATAAATACAACCATTATCTCTTTGAATGAATGGAAAACTTAAGTGGCTATCCAATTCAAGGATTGTTTTTAAATGGATGAGAATATGACTGTGCTTGTCAATGGTTAGTTTTGAGATGCGCCCCCTTTTAATAGGATCATACCATTCTTCTACTAATACAATATAATGGTCATCTGTTATATCTAAAATAAATGGATCGGCAAACCATCTGTCTTTATATTCATGCTTCATCCAGTTTACTTGGATGCGGTCTCCATTAATGACGTCTTCTAATCGGTTCTTGACAAAACCGATATTATATCTATCTTCAATTAAATATTCTTTGATGCTCATCTTAAATACTCTTTGATATATTTTTTGCAAAAATACAATATCTCTTTGAAAAATCCAAATATATTCAAAGAAATCAGTCTAATTTGAGATAAAATGTGAGTATTACACAATGTCATATATGCAAAAAGAATCTTTTTTATTTTGTTATTTGAATTATTATTTATATCTTTGCAGTACTTTTTTGATTTGATAAATCAGGAAGTGTGATATTCCACGTGTTATTAATTGCACAATAAGGTTAAGTAAGTTCCCTATTATTAACAAATAAAAAATACAACAATGAAAACGTTAGATGAATTTGTAGCGCTCTTTGCAGAGCAGTTTGATGACACTGATGCCAGCGAGATTCAGGCAAGTACTGCATTCCATGATCTTGATGAGTGGTCAAGCCTTATTGGCCTAAGCGTTATTGCCATGGTTGATGAAGAGTTTGAGGTCGCTTTGAAGGGTGATGACGTTAAGAACTCTGTTACAGTAGAGGATTTATACAATCGTGTAATTGCAAAACTCTAAACAGTTATGGCATTCCTCGAATTCAAAAATGTTAGGATCGCCGGTATTGCTGCCGGCGTTCCTAAAAACATTGCTGACAATCTTCACCCAACGGCTGATGATGCTGTTTCTACTGAGTATTCACCAGAGGATTTTGTGAAAACAACAGGAGTTAAGGAGCGTAGAGTTAGTTTTGAATTAACGACGTCTGACCTTTGTTATGAAGCTGCAGAAAAATTAATTGCTGACCTTGGTTGGGATAAGAAAGAAATTGAAGCTATTATCTTTGCTTCACAGACTCCGGATTATATATTGCCAGCAACAGCTTGCATCCTTCAGGATCGTTTAGGACTGAGCAAGGAGTGCTATGCCACAGATATGACCCTAGGCTGCTCTGGCTGGGTATATGGCCTTAGTTCTATCGTTTCCCTCCTTTCGGCTGGCACGATTAAGAAAGGATTGCTTATGTGTGGCGAAGCAAAAGCACGCTACAGAGGTCGTAAGCGTTTACGTAATCCATTGTTTGGAAGTGCGGGAACTGTTACTGCTGTTGAGTTTAAAGAAGGTGCCCCTGCAATTCAGTTCCATGTTGGTACTGATGGTAGTGGCTTCGATGCAATTATTACTCCAGACGGTGGAAGTAGAAATCCTGTGACAATTGATAGTTTTGAACCCGAGATGTATGAGGGTAAAGAGACTTTACGCTTACAATCGCGTATGAAAGGCATGGATGTGTTCTCATTTGGTATAACAACAGCCCCCAAATCTGTGAAAAAATTGGCAGAGTACTACGATTTCGATTATCTTGATGCTGATTACTTTATCTTCCATCAGGCAAATATGAAGATGAACAATATGATAGCTAAGAAACTGAAACTTGCTCCAGAGAAAGTGCCGTCAAGTATGTATTATTATGGAAATACCAACGGTGCAAGTATACCCATGACAATTGTTGCAGAGCTCAAAGGCAAGGTTGAAGACAAACCAACAATGTTTGTTTGCTGTGGATTTGGCGTAGGCCTTTCATGGGGTACTGTAGCTTTTAAAACCGATCAATTAATTATTTCCGACCTAGTAGAGGTTTCGGATGAAGAAACAGATAAAGTTCATGTCGTATAATCCATATTCTTTAGAAAACAAAACAGTTCTTGTTACTGGTGCTTCATCGGGCATTGGTCGTGCAACTGCCATCGAATGTTCCAAAATGGGGGGGACAGTTATAATAACCGGCCGCAACAAAGAACGTTTGCAAGAAACGTATGATGCTTTAGATGGTTCGTTTGGTCAAGAACATCAGCAAGTGATTGCCGATCTTTCAACCGAAGAGGCTGTTCATCAGTTAGCTGATAATATGCCTGTATTGGATGGCGTTTCGTTGAATGCAGGTATTGTTAAGACACTCCCAATCAAATTCATTAATGGCGAAGCATTGTCAGAGGTTTTGAATGTGAACATGGTTTGCCCCGTACTGTTGGCTCAGAGACTGCTTAAAAAGAAAAAATTGCAACGTGGCAGTTCTGTTGTGTTTACTTCGTCAATAGGCGGTGTTATGATATCTACTGTTGGTAATACGATGTATGGTGTTTCAAAAGGAGGGCTAAATGCATTTATGAAAGGTTTTGCTCTGGAAATGGCAGTCAATGGAATCCGTAGTAATAGTGTTAACCCAGGGTTTGTGGCAACAAGCATTCTGTCAGCAGGGAAGATATCAGAAGAGCAGTTGAAAGAGAACATGGCAAAGTATCCTTTAGGACGTTTTGGTAAACCGGAGGACATTGCTCATGCAATCATATTTCTCCTTTCAGATGCTTCTTCTTGGGTTACGGGCCATACATTAGTTGTTGATGGAGGTATAATACTGAAATGATAAAGAATCCATTTTCACTCGAAGGGAAAACCATACTTGTTGTTGGCGGTTCGCGCGGTATTGGCCGTGCAACTGCTATCCAATGCTCTATTATGGGTGGTACAGTTGTTAACCTGGCTAGAACCCCCCAAACGTTACATAGTTCCATAGAAGAAATGGAAGGCGGAGGACATTGTTTCATTTCTGTTGATATAACTGATGTAGAAAAAGTAAAAGCAATCCTACCAGAAATACCTATGGCTGATGGAGTTGTACTTTGTGCTGGAATCGGTGTTATGAAACCTTTTCTTTTTTGCACTAGAACAGATTACGATCGTGTTTTCAATTTAAATTTCTTTGCCACCATTGAATTTTTACGGTTATTGGTTAAGAAGAAGAAACTTAATAAAGGAGCATCGGTTGTATTTGTTTCTTCAATAGGAGGTGTGTATAATTTCTCAGCAGGTAATAGTATTTATGGAGCATCGAAAGCTGCTTTGAACTCAACTATGAAGTTTTGCGCAATTGAGTTTGCTTCAAAGAAAATAAGAGTTAACAGTGTTAATCCGGGAATGATAAAAACTGAATTTAATAATCCCAATATTATTACTGAGGAACAACTCAATAGCGATATAGAGAATTACCCATTGAAGAGATTTGGAGAACCAGATGATGTGGCAAATGCTATAATATATTTATTATCTGATGCTTCTTCTTGGGTTACTGGTACTTCAATAGTTGTAGATGGCGGATTAACTGCAAGATAATGGCAATTATTAGATATAAGAATGTTGGTATCACAGCTATGGCTGCTGCAGTACCTAAAAGAGTGATTGATAATTACAAGTATGACCTAGACATTTGGTCGGAGGACGAAATTAAGAAAGTAGTCGATAAAGTTGGTGTAACAGAACGGCGCTTTGCAGATGAACACACATGCTCGTCTGATCTTTGCTTTGCCGCTGCCGAAAAACTTATAGCAGATAATCAGATTTATAGAAATGAGATAGATTTAGTGGTGTTTCTTTCACAAACGCCTGATTACAGGATGCCAGCAACATCTATCTTGCTTCAAGACCGTCTTGGCCTCCCGATGTCTACAATGGCATTCGATATATCTTTGGGTTGTTCTGGTTTTATCAGCGCTCTCAGTATAGTGTATGCTATGATGCAGAACAATGGCTTCCGAAAGGCATTATTGCTTGACGGAGAAACGCGTTCTAAGGTATATAGCCGAAAAGACAGACGTGAGGCATTTATATTCGGAGATGCTGGTGTTGCTGCATTGATAGAACGTAATGAGAAGTTTGGGGAAAGCCACTTTTCATTGAATAGTGATGGTTCACGTGGTGAGTTGATTATGATTCCTGGAGGTGGTTATCGCAATATGAGTTCCGTAGAAACTCTGCGCGAAAAGGTCGTTGATGAATATGGAAATATTCGTAGTGATGAACATGGACACATGAACGGTGCTGATGTTTTTAACTTCGTAATCGTGGAAGTACCCAAAGATATTAAACGACTAATGGCTGCATCGGGGGAGGATATTCAAGACATGGACTATTACGTTTTCCATCAGGCCAATGCATTCATCAACAATCATATTGCAAAGAAGCTAAAGTTGGATAAGGAACGTATTCCTTGGACAATCCAGAAATATGGCAATACATCTTCTGTTTCAGTTCCTCTTACAATAGTCAGCGAATTGAAAGGCAAAATGCGAGGCAATAAGAAGATAATGATGAGTGCGTTTGGCGTTGGTATGGCATGGGCTACTGCTATCGTACCATTCGTAAATTGTAAGATTAGTGAAATCGTAGAGATTTGAATAGTCGGTGTTATTCCTTTGTTAGTATAGTTTTATCTCGTCAAATTGGAATAATTCGACTCATAATTCGATATGCTTTTGGCGATCTTGCAACAAAATATTTCATTCCGTGAGTACACATAAACAAAGCGACGAAATATAGTGATAAAAGTGGTAAAATAGTTACAAATCCTACCCAGATAAGCGTTAACCAAGATATATTATAATTGTCTATTACCAATAACTTAAGTGCTATAGAGATAATACCAAAAAGGAAGAATATAATAAAATACGATGCGATTCCCCGCCAATATACCCACACATTGTCGTGGAATCCCTTGGAGAAAAGATAATAGGGTTTCCAGAATACTTGAAAGAAGAATACACTGACTATTTTCCCTAATAAGATTCCAATAATCCCAAAATGTGGAGCAAGTGTAAATGTAACTATTATATTCATTGCCAATTCGACCCAATTTGTCCATACATCATCATATAAACCTGATGCGACCACAAACATATTGACGGTTATATATTGGAGCCGAATAAAAAGTTGAAAGATTAGCAGATATGCTACAACAGAGGGAAGTAGGTATTCTGATCCCACCCAGCAACAAATAGTTGGCTGTATAAATATAATTAATGGATAAATAACCATGCCCATAATGAAAAAGCGTGTAGCTGTCATTTCCCAGAAAACCTTCATTATGTTTTGTTTGTTTCCTTCTGCAATAAGATTACCGATACCTGCACTCATTCCATCAGCAAGTATATTTACTAAATATATGAGTTTGTTGATAATCATTGTGTAGTTTCCATAGAATGCTACATGGGTTACTGAGACAAAGGCGCCGACAAGTAGTTCATCGCTGCGATAAAGAATAAAGTCTTTCATCTTTAAGGTGAAAACCTGACGAGCTTTCTTGAATATTTCGGGATATGTTCGCAACATCTTACGTCCTTCTTTTGTGTCAATAATTAGCCATGGGTATTCTTTGCTGATACGTTTGTTGAGAATGATGCACCCCACAATGGAGAACAAAAGTCCAACGCTCACCCATAAATAGAGATTATGCCAATAATACGCAAGAACAATCTGCAGGGCTATTTGTGCTATTCCCATGGTCTGGAAAAATGCACTTACGACGTACTGTTTCTGATTTGCATAGAGGAGTAATTGGCGGTAGTTAATAATGTAGCCTGTAGCACTTTGAGCGAGAGATGCGTAGAAGGCAAAAAAAACGAGGGGTAGTCCGACGTTGAGATTGCCAAACCACCATGGAAAAAATAAACTAATGACAATTCCCAAGCCTACAATGATGAAACCTATACTACGATAAAGGTAGGCGAGCATTGACATTACTTCGTTGATTTTTTTGTGGTTATTTTCCTGTAAGGGCTTGTATAGAAAATATACAATACTGGTTCCAAAACCAAGTTCTGCAACACTTAAGAAAGTCAGTATGTTGTCTAACATGCCGGTTAAACCGATAAACTCTTTGCCCAAACAATTAAGAAAGATTCTGCGTGAGAAAAAGGATAAAATAATAGAAATAAGGTAGAAAAAAATTCCGACCTTAATGTTCATAAGACTTCTATGTACTCTTTCGCCCATCTTTTAACGGTTTATGTGGTTTCAGGGAAATCTTTTACCAATCATATATTTCATTGCCGTTTTCGAAATGGAAAAAATCAACAATCTTAGAGAAACTTTCAGCAGTGATAATTTGGCTTTTTGAATCAATAAAGCATAAGGGTTTCTCTCCAATAAATGATGCCCATCGTGAATATGTGCTAATTGGACCTATTAGTTGATCGCAAAGCGAGAGGGTGTAAAGATCAAGAATTGCTCCAGAAGGTTCTTTCCCAAAGCGTTGGCAGTCGCATTGTTTAAAGACATCAAGTGAGAAATCTTCATTAGAGCAAATAAAAAAACTAACTTTTTTGTCTTTGTATATTTGTTGGATGCGCAACATGAATTGATGATAGGTTTCAAGTTCAAAATAAAAACGTCCGTCATGCCAGGAAGAATAGTCACCACGGCGGATGTGAACACCAACAACGAGATCTGAACTTTCTCGTAAACTATCAACCATGGCTTGTGCTTTTTGCATGATTTCGTCCTTAGGGCGGAAAATCTTCTGTAGCTCTGGAAGGGCTTGTTTAACATAGCAGCTTTCAAACCGAGTTTTCCAGCCATTAGTAAAACCGAAAAAATCGCAGAGTTTTCCCCAACGCTCATTATAATCGAACTTTATTCTCCAGGTTAGCCCTTTGTAATATTTCCAGCCATTGCAGTGCTCAAAAAGCCATTTGTGCCATAATGGGAAATAAATATAGGGGCAATGGAGGAAAGATGGAAAATCTTCTATACTCTCATCATGAAAGAGAATGACCAGTTTTCTATGCTCGGCTATGCATCGTGCAATAGAGAACACGTAACTCCATAAACGATTGCAAGTTTGGCCTGGAGCATCATAAATAATAATCATCTTTTTAATAATATTCATATGTTCAATTATCTTCCGCCAAGTAAATACTTTCTTGAATAGTTATTCCTTTCAATAATCCATGTTATGAAATAGGAGAATCCAAGAACAAATATAATTTCTATTGTGATTAAAACATAGTTCAAGGAGTTGATGGGAAGTAGATAGAAAAAGCGGAAAGAATAATCGCTTATAATATATATTCCCATTGTTTTAGTTCCTAAATCAACTAAAAATAAATTTGTTACATGTTCTGTAAAACGATGATATAAATAATGAGTTATCTTATAAAAAAGGAAGGAACCGACAAAACCAATAGCCCATCTATAAAGATTAACCAATAACATGTGGGAGGATATGTGTCTTCCTATAATAACATCTGTTTTGCTTACATACACATAATCCTCTCGTGAATAGATTGCTAATAAAGCAAAGAAAATGACACTTATAATAATTGTAGAAAGAGGTGTTGATAGCTTGGAACTAACTTTCTTTACAATTGAGCTTGTTTGATTATTTATCAAATAACCGCACAAGAAATAAGGGTACATGAATACATAATAGTTGCTATTATAGCGATGGGGTACACATAATAGAAGTAGAAAAATACTGGTATAAACAATGAAAGAGTCATTTGCAAATCTATGTATTGATAGGACAATAAAACTATTCCACAAGACTGCCCATAGGAACCATAAATGTTTCAAATATGCCCCCCAATAGATATTACTAAAAGTTCCATGCCCTATGATATAGTTTATAAAAACATATATAGAATGCCAGAGAAGAATTGGGATTAAGAGGGTTGTAACTCTGCTTCTGACAATGTCGTTAAAAGAATGTCTATTAATAGAAAACTTAAATAAATAGCCAGAAATAATCATGAATACCGGCATGTGGAATGTATAGATAAACTTAAAAATAGGATTTTCATAGAATACGCATTTATTCAAGTAATCAGCCCCTGAACCATATTGAATACAATGAGGTATTATAACAAGGATGATAGTTATACCTTTAATATAATCTATATATTGATTATGAATGGACATAGCAAAGGGATACTATATTATTTATCGTGGCTCGTGTGAATAAAGTCCGTATTCTTCCGATCTATCTTCAGAATATTGAGTGTCATCTTCCAAACGAGAGTGGGGAGAGACAAAATCTTGCCAAAGACCGAATGTCTGCGTAATTGTTTGGGAGTCGCAATATAAAGGGCTATACAAACAGCCAAAAACAGACACCACCATTTGATGCACCATGTTCGGGAAACAATGGTCATCAGTAAAGACATGGCAAAAGTAAGTACAACCAACATAGAGCGGGGAATCAAGGCTTGTTGGATGGTCTTATCGATAAAATCCCAATTGAAGGCCATGATGGCCTTGGGAATATAAGGAAGCATGCGGAACAGACTTTGGATCTGAGCAGTCATCCAGCGAAGACGCTGCTTTTGGAAATTATCCTTATTGCTGACCTTTTCATCGAAGACGTGAATGTCAGGTTCATATTGGATATAAACTTTTTGCTGAAGCAATAGGGCTTCCAATTCACGATCTTCACCAGCAGTCGTCAGCTTATAGACATTTTCCTTGAACCATTGGAAGTCGAAGCACATACCCGAGCCAATGAGAGCCGAAGACAAGCCAATACGGTTATGTGCTTTGCGAAAAATGGTGTTATTGATTTCCTCACTGACGCCATCAAGCACCGCGACATCATTATCGCTATTCTTGGCACAGCGGTGGCACTGAATGGCCTTGTAACCTTTGGCGCATTCCTCATTTAACTGTTCCAGAAAGTGAGGCTCTACCACGTTGTCTGCATCGAGAATGATAACATAATCGAAATCTTCTGACCTCTGCCCTCTGACTTCAGCCTTCTGAAAGTGGTCCATGGCATATTGCATCGCCTTGGCCTTACTGCTTTTCTCAAAAACAGGCTGGAGCAGGGTAATGGGTAGTTCACTCAGCTTTTGGTTGGTCTCAGGTTGCATGTGGTCGGAAATGACCGCCACATGGAAACAGTTATAGGGATAATATTGCGCTAAGAATTTCTGGACAGAATTGAGAATCACTCGGTCTTCGTTATAGGCGGGGTAGAGGATAAGATAGGAAAAATGCTCTTTCTTGCGCATGGCCAAGACTTGCCCTGTCAAATATTTTGTCAGTCTGGAAACACGTTTCTTCCATAAAGTCGATACCAATGCAAAGAATAGGATGTAGACTGTTGAGGCTGCTAAGAGCAACCACAACAGAATGTCGATGATATGAATGAGGTGCCAAATCATAATGTAGATTTATTTTTGGAGGTCAATCTTATTCAAAAGCTTTCTGCCTAAAGAGAACTTGTTGAGTAGGGGACTTAGCAGGACTACTGGAACCAAGAAGAAGGTCCTGTCCCACTTATCATCGACCAGATAATTGGGCGTGGCAATGGCAAAAATCAATACGACAATAGCGAACAATGCCCACCATTTTAAGGCTGCGGACATATAAATGAAGGGAACAATGATGCACATAACCATAATAACCAACATCATAATCATACGGGGCAGTAGCATCCATTGCAGTAGCTTATCTATGAGGTCATAGTGACGATTGATGATGGCAGCAGGTAAGAAGCGGATGTTACGGAAAATCGTCTTCCACTGTGCCCATATCCAACTGCGGTGCTGGCGATTAAAGTCGTCGGCTTGGCGGGCTTTCTCATTGTAAAAGTAGATTTTGTCGAAATAGTCGACATAGATATGCTGGCGGGTCAGCATGGCTTCCAACTCTTTGTCGGCCCAAGAGGGCTTGGCCACCTGAAGATAATCCTTAAACCATTCGAAATCGAACACCATGCCTGAGCTGTGCATGGCGGCAGGAAGACCTATGCTGATATGACCACGTCGGAAGATGGAGTTGTTGATCTCTTCAAAAATGGCACTGAGACGAGCAGTTACAGTGTCACGATTGAGTGAAAGTTTGTGGGCTTGGATGGCTTTAGTTCCAGCAGCCTCATAGGCATCGTTCATTTGTTGCAGAAACTCCGATTCTACCACATCGCCAGCTTCCAAAATGATGACCGCATCATAGATCTTGAACTGAGGCAGGTTGTTGATAGCCAACTGAAGGGATTTGATGCGAGAACTCTTTTCAAAAGTGGGAGTGAGTAATGTAATGGGTTGTTGGGCCAAATGGAATAATGTCATTTCCTCCTCCTGGTCGGCAATGACTGTAATGTCAAACTGGCGCATAGGATAGGATTGTCCTAAAACAGACTTCACCGTCATCATGACGCTCTTCCCATTATGATGGGTAGGAATCAAAATGATAAAACGGTTTTCCTTTTTTGCCTTTGGGGTTTCACTATGCCTTGAAAATAAAGAAGTAATAGCGAATACACCCAAATATGAAACCGTAAGCGATACAAGGATGAAGAGTATCCAGTCGATATATGAGAAGAGAGTCCAGAGAGTCATATTCCTTAATTAAGATTTAAGAATTAAGAGTTAAGAGTTAAGAGTTAAGAAATCGTATAAGCCCTTGAGGGTGGCTTTTGCCAGATTAGGGCGGCGTTGGAAAGTATATTTGATGATGTCTCGAAGAGCAACGATACCAATTAAATATAAGTAGGTGAGATATTTTTGGGGACTTTTGATGTTGCGTTTAGCAAACAATAACCGATTTCGCGTGATGTAATAGGTTCGGAGAGGACTGTTTTGACCAGTTGTCTGGCTTTCCTTGTGATAAATGGTGCAGGCAGGTTCGTACCAGATGTCATAGCCTGCTCGACGAATCATCATGGACCAGTCTAATTCTTCATAATAGAGAAAAAAGCATTCCGGCATCAGACCAGCCTTTTCAACCACTTCCCGTTTCACCATCATGGCTGCGCCATGGGCGTAAGGAGTGGGATGGGCTGTGTCGTATTGTCCGTTGTCTTGCTCTCCGCATCCGATAGCACCGTTACGCATGGTAATTGAAGAGAGTGGGGTGTAACCTGCATATTGAATGGGATTATCTCCCCAAGAGAATTTAATTTTGGGACAAACGGCACCAATCTTTGGAGAAGACTCCAAGCGATTGATGAGATGGCTGATGGCTGATGGCTGATGGCTGAGGAGAGTGTCGTTGTTGATGAAAAAGAGATATTTGCCGTGGGCGGCTTGGATGCCGAGGTTGTTGCCGCCAGCAAAACCGAGGTTTTCTTTCGAACGAATGATTTTGACTTGGGGATAGCGTTGTGCAATCTGTGTGGCTTCGTCTTCTTTAGAAGCATTATCAACCACAATTACCTCTATGGATTCATCCTCTAAAGGCAATGTGTCTATCAATTCACAAGTGTCTTTCAGTCCGTTGTAATTGATTGTTATTATTGATAGTTCAATGTTCAAAGCTCAAAGTTCTTAGACCTAAAGGTCAAAGCGACCAAGGTCGATTACAATGTTCAATGTTCAAAGTATCATACTCTCGATGCACGCTTTTTCTCTAACTTAAGTCGTTTCTTCTCTTCTTGTATAGCAATTATCTTGTTCTCATATTTTATCCATTCAGGTTCAATATATGGTAATATATAAACAACACTGATACCTCCATAGAAAACTAAACAATTAGGAAATTGCATCAATACTTGATTTCCATAGCCTCCTAATTGTTGTGAAATAAATGCACAACAGAATCCAGCCCCAATACCTCTTAAAGAAGAGTTTTTTAAGGTAAAAAATACAATTCTACATGCTCCCATAAGAATTATGGCAGTTGTTATTAAGAAGATGGTAATTCCTATAACACCAGTATGAATCCAAATAAAAACATATTCAGAGTCAGGTGCAATAGTTGACATTAGGCTATATTTGTTGTTTGCAGGTACTTGTTCCATACCCATACCAACCCCAATACCCCAAGGTGCTTCTTTAAGATATTTTTTCATCACTTCTTGATTCATGGCACGAACATTTGCGGAGGCATCTTTTTTATCAAAAGTACTTCGCATGCGGCGAATTTGCTGATTACCATTGCCAATATTGGTAAATACTAAGATGAAAGCAAAAAAGGCAAAAAGGATAGTAAACGGGACAGCAATCTTGAATGATTTTGATAAAAAAATATAAGCCATAAACCCCGCCAATAAACAAGCTGTTGCCGTTCGGGTACCAGAAGGAAACATTCCCCATATACACAATCCGCCTACAATTAAAAAGAAATACTTGAGTTTTTTTATCTTGGCAGTAATCCCAAAGATAGCAAAGGCAACTCCTGTGGAAGCAATACCAATACCGTAATTAGCAGCATCACTATAGATAGACCAATATCTAATAAGAGTCCCTGCTTGTAATAAATGAGTCTTGCTGCCTGCTCCATAATATAACCATGCATGTTCGTCAGGAGTAAGACCAATATATTTCTGCTTGAATACCCAATACACAGCAAAAAGAGCCAACGCACCCCAAATGTAGAGATATTTTATAAGAATCTGAGGGGTAGTGATATATAAGCAATATACTAGAAAAATATATAATAATTGAAAGGCAAGCATGCGAGTACCGGCATACCATGCTCCAATATTAATACCTAAGTTGCATGTGTCATTTAATACTTCAAGTGTACAAAACCCACACCATATGGATAATGCAAAAAGCATAAGATTTCCAGTTCTCTCAAAATGACTATCTTTCACATCAATGAGAGCGATAATCAATAATGAGATTTGAAGGAGTTCATTGGGGAGAGACAATGGTAATGGCGGATGAGGAACTTCTGCAAATTGAATAAAGTAGTTGTAAATAAACAATATCCAAAATAGAAACATCCGATATTTAAATGATGCAATGACGAATAATATGATAGCAGGAATGAGACAAATGACGACAAATGCAGAAAACCCAGCCGAGATGAATTCGTATATTGCTACGAAAAACAGGAGGAGGAGTATTGATACTCTTCCTCCGTAATCTTTAGCGTATGTTCTTAACGCATTATTCATATTTATTTAGCATGTTCGTTTTCTGTAGCAGTCAAGCCAAGTTGTGATAGGCGATATACTAAGTTATTAAACTTCGTATAAGGAGGCAACTGGCCAACAAACTCTTCTACTGCATAGCGGCTGGCCTCGGTCAGATACATGAAGAGCGAACCCTTATGACTCTCATCCAACATCGCCTGAACCTCCTTGAGGGCCTTTTGGTCAACATCCTTCCAAGTGCGGTTGGCACGGGTAACCATCAAGTTCACAGTACCCATATTCAGTAAATTCGGTGAGATGGAATTCTCATTCAGATTTGGATATTCCACAATGGCAATTTCGTCGGGTAGAATGTCTGGGCACAAATCTTTAATACCTTTGGCCAAAATGAAACGGCTATCTTCTGCCAAGAAGTCCTCATCATAGGTCAAACGGCGGACTTGTAAGCCAATGGAAATCCAATAATTCTCCAGTTCCTGAGCCAGATAACTCTTGCCATTGCCGGAATCGGTAGATATCAGATTGAGCACATTCTGTTGTCCTTCCTGGAAATGGGGGAGAAGGGCCTTGCTAAGCTGCTTCATGGCCATGTCACCAATGGTCTTATTAAAACGGCGATAGCGAAGATTGCTTTCCTTGGGATAACAGCCCATGACAGGAACCTTGGTGATACGCTCGGAACGCATACGGTCGCGGAGGGTACGGTCCAACAATTCGATGATAAAGAACCATAAGGCTGTCAGCATAAAGGTCAGCAGGAAGGCACCTAATAGAATCATCATACGGTTGGTGGGCTGGGCATTGAGGGGGAACATGGGAGGATTCAGCACACGCAGAGCAGCCGTAGACATCTGCAAATTGCGCTGGCGTAAACGAGCAGAATTGAGTGCCTTTAACATCTCCATATAATTACCCTCAATAAAGCCAATATGACGGGCCTTGCGATCCAGAGTGGCACCAATGGGGGCAAAAAAGAGATATTGGCGGTCCAAATTCTGTTTCATGATATCAGTAGCCGTCATCTCAGCCTTGGTCTTTTCTAACAACAACAATTGCTCCAACCATCGACTGAGCATATCATTGGCCTTCACACCCGTTTCTGTACTATAGGTGGAAGCTTCAATGTCCTTGGTCAATTCGGTAACACGGCCTGTGGCTGTCTGTAAGTCACGCTGTGCCTTAGCTAATTCTTCTTGAGACTCCGTGTCGCGACCATTTCCTTCACTGCTCATCAAACGTAGATTCGAAATACGTGACTGAATACGAGAAATATCTTTAATGTGATTAGTAAATTCTTGATTGGCTCGAATCACCTGTGCACGATTTCCGAGTTGACGCTCCAAATAATCCATCAATGCCTTAGCAGTAGTATAATGCATCAACTGGTCATTCCTAAAATTTTGTTGCTGAGCTTCAAGGTTGGCTACCATCTTAGTTTGTTCACCATAGTTGATGATTTTCTTGGAAATGTTATATCGAATCAAATCGTCTTCTGCATTAGAAAGGACACGATAAAGACGAGCCACTTCTTTTTCGAAGAATTTAATCACATTGCTGGTTTCGCCAAAACGAATCTGCTGGTATTGACGAGCAAATACCTCGTTAAGGATATCCAGTGTGTTATAAGCAATACCGGCATCGTTAGCCGAGTAACCAATGTCAATAATGTCACTATTTTTTAATTGTAATACCTTCAATCTAGATGTAATACTATTGATACCGAAATAGGGGTGATAATTTAAAATACCAAAGAGGTAGTTATCCTGCCTTGGCTTCTCGTATGCTTTTAAGTTAGCATAGGTCTGAGATTCATTGTTGTGATTAATGAGGGCTTTGACCTCTGCAGGTACTTGTGCACTAAGCTGACGAAAATGTTCAGCAGAGATATAGTTGTTGTCCTTATTTGGATTACCATACATCATACAACGGCCAAATAAGCGCAATGCCACCTCATGAATGGTGTTGTCTGTGGTGATAATCAGCATAAGGTTGGTAATGTTTGTCTGGGTATTACCGCCAGCAATACCAGTTCCACCTTCTAGGTTGTATCCGGTAATCATACCCGTGTAGATGGTGGTATTGGTGTCGTAAATACGTTCCATGTGACGAGTTGAAAACCATGCCACAATCAAGGCAATCATGGGTAGAATTACCAAATACCAACGAATCTTATATAAAAAGCGGACGATGTATCTAAATAAATCCATAACGTTCTATCTTTTGATTTTTTACTTATTCTTTTTCTCTGCTTTTTTTGCTAACTTTGCAGCCTTTTCCTGGGCTTTTTGCTCAGCTTTCTCCATTTCAGCGTATCTTTTATCTTCTGCAGCAGCGGTCTTGCGAATCTGCTTGTCGATAGCTTTGTTTTCCTTGCGGATTTGCTTTTCTGTCTTTGGATCGCCACTATCTAAAGTGATTTCTGTTGTGGTGTTGGTTAATATAGGGGTATGAGAAAGTATTTCTAGGGTAATGATGTCTGTTGTGATTTCTGTTTGCATGTTTTGATACGATTGAACGTTACCTAATTCATGCATTTTAACCCAAGCATAATCTTCAATGCTCATATTACCTTGGTGAAAATCTTCCAGATTCAAAGCACCCGCACCTTGATAAGCTGCAGCAGCTTCGCCAGCAGTTTTTAGGGTAACAAGACCATTTGTGATTTTTATAAAAAGTGTCGCTATTTGTTTTTTTAGTTCTTCGTATGCTAAATCTTTATTGTGCATAGCTATATCCGCTTCTAATCTCTTGCGCTTCACTGCAGCCGTCAGATCCAAGATGTCTTCCAGAGGAACTGATACATTGACACCTACATTCCAATAGCTTTGTTCGCTTCCTTGATATTGTTGTAGCACTAAGTTATAAGAACTCGAGTTTTGCCCCCACATGTCGGTCTTACCATAGCTATAGCTGGCATGACCATATACATAAGAAAAAATATGGCGTTTCTGCTTAGCGACTTCGGCCTTAGCCAATTCCTGAGCCTTTTCTAAAGTAAGGATCTTGGGGCTTTGTTTGGCATTCTCGAAAAGCACTGCCAAAGGGGGCAGGTGGAAATTCGAGAAATTGATGGTGCTTTCCTCACTGGCATCAAAGAAACCAGCGCTGATACCACTGTTGTTATATTGGGCTGCAGCCGTTAAAGGTATAAAGGCAAAAAGGTAAAAAGGTAAAAACCTCTTTACGCACCTGATTACCATGTGATTGAAATTGATTTTCATATTTTCCTTTTTTTCTATCCTTTCTTAAACGTTTTCTTTCTGAATAAATGCAGTGAGTGTGCGGAAGATGATCTTCATGTCGAGGGCGAAATTGTAGGTCTGGCCATAGGTGATGTCCAGCTGTTTGCGCTCCTCGGCACTCATGTTGCCACCCTTGCCGCGCTCCTCGACTTGCCAGAGGCCCGTCAGACCTGCAGGAGCCATGAAACGGTCGATGTTGGAGTCGGCAGTGAGCTTCTCGGCCTCGTAGAGTGGGAGAGGACGATTGCCGACTATCGACATGTCGCCTTTGAGAATATTGAAGAGCTGAGGAAGCTCATCGATGCTGTATTTGCGGATGAACTGGCCCACCTTCGTGATGCGCGGGTCGTTCTCAATCTTGACAAAAGCATTGTTGATGTCTTCCTCTTTCTTCTTGGTATAGTCGCTTTCGGCCATCACGAAGTCGTCGCCGACAAGCATAATCTCGTCGTCGTCGATCATCATGATGGACTCCATGCCCATATCCATCATGTCTTTCTCTGCCTCTTCACCCAACGGTGCCGTCACCGTAGTCTTGTGATCCTCCGGTTCTTCCTCGTGTTCGGCATACTGATTATGCTCCTTGCTCAACTCCTTCAGACGATCCTCGGCATCGATGTACATGCTGCGGAACTTCAGGAAGTCGAAGATGGTGTAGTTGGTTCCCACACGCTTTGACTTGAAGAGCACGGGGCCAGGACTTTCCAAACGGATGGCAATGGCCGTAATGATGAAGACGGGTGAAAGCAGAATAATGGCCAGACCGGAGAAGACAATGTCGAACAGACGTTTCCAAAGGGGAATCTTGAACTTCAAAATACGATATTTTGGCGCCTGGTCGTCGAAAAGGATGTTCTCGCGCTCGGAGATGAACATAATCTTCTTGTTCAATTCCGTGACAGATGCCTCGGCCACAATGGTGTCGTTAATGCCACACTGCATATAAACCTTGCGCTCCTCTTCCGACATATTGTTGGTAATGAGGATGATGTAGACATTATGGCACTTCTTGCGAAGATAGGTGATGGCTGTGATGTCCTCGCTACGCACGGAACGCTCGTAAAAAACAATGAAATGCTCATTCGAGACGTGCGGAGTACATATCAGAGCAGCATCCTTGTAGGTCGTGGTCATTCGGACTAACTGACCGGGGATGTACCGCAGACGTTCTTGTGTCTTAGGATTGTTGCCTAAGTATACAACACCTATCATATAATATAATAATGTATACTATTATTAATTAGGAAGGATTTTCTTGACGCGAATCTTCAGCTCCATCGGGTTGAAGGGCTTGACGATGTAGTCCTCGGCACCGATTTCCAACAAACGGATGCGCTCGCTGGTGGAGTCTTCGCTGGACAGCATAATCACAGGAATGTGGCGGAACAGCTCATTCTGCTTGATCCACTCCAAGAAATCGTCACCGCGCATGCCTGGCATACGGATGTCGGAGATGATGAGGTCCGGTGTGTTTCCAGCCTGAAGCCACTTGACTCCCTGCAGTCCGTCGGGAAGCCATTGAACGTCATATTCACTCATCAAATAAATGGAGAGCACCTTGGCGATGGTCTCTTTGTCATCAAGTATTAGTATCTTCTTTTTCATATATGAAATAAATCTTTAGTCAGTCGTGTTGTCACACTTTTCGTTGCAAAGGTAAAAAAATATTTTTAATTGTAGTCAATAAATGATAAAAAAATGATGAAAAAGTGCAAAAAACTTGGTTTTTAAAAGTATTTTAGGGAATTTTGTAGAGTAAAACGTATTATTATTAGTTATAACTATTCAAATTATGGCAAACAGATATCTATTAGGATTCGATGTCGGTAGCTCTTCAGTGAAGGCATCATTGGTTAATGCCGACAGTGGCAAGTGTGTGGCAACAGCGTTCTTCCCCGAGAAGGAGGCCCCAATTATGGCCGTGAAGGCTGGATGGGCTGAGCAGGACCCGCAAATGTGGTGGGACAATGCAAAGCTGAGCCTTCAGAAGATTATGAAGGAGGCTGGAGCAACCGGTGAGGAAATCAAGGCTATAGGCATCTCGTATCAGATGCACGGCCTGGTGTGTGTGGATAAAAACCTGAAGGCGCTGCGTCCGTCGATTATTTGGTGCGACTCACGTGCCGTGCCTTATGGTGAGAAGGCCTTCAAGGACCTGAGCGGTGAGCAGTGTCTGAGTCATCTGCTGAATTCACCAGGTAACTTCACGGCTGCCAAGCTGGCGTGGGTAAAGGAAAACGAACCGGAGCTTTACAGCCAGATTTACAAGATTATGTTGCCTGGTGATTATATCGCCATGCGCCTGAGTGGAGTGGCAAACACCACTGTCAGTGGTTTGTCGGAGGGTATGTTCTGGGACTTCAAGAACAACCAGGTGGCTGATTTTCTGATGAACTACTATGGATTCGACAGCTCGCTGATTGCTGATATCGTGCCGACCTTCGCTGAACAGAGCGTGGTGAGTGCCGAGGCAGCAGCAGAACTGGGACTGAAGGCTGGAACACCGATTACCTATCGTGGCGGTGACCAGCCGAACAACGCCTTGTCGCTGAACGTGCTGAATCCCGGTGAGATTGCCGCAACGGCAGGTACATCGGGTGTGGTATATGGCGTGCTGGGGGATGTGAACTACGATCCGAAGAGTCGTGTGAACACCTTTGCACATGTGAACCATACTGCCAAACAGACACGTCTGGGCGTATTGCTGTGTATCAATGGTACGGGTATTCTGAATGCCTGGACGCACCGTAACATCACGCCGGAGATTGGTTATGCAGAGATGAATGACCTGGCTGCTACTGCTCCTATCGGCAGTGAGGGCGTGACGGTGATTCCGTTCGGTAACGGTGCTGAGCGCGTACTGGAGAACAGGGAAATCGGATGCTCCATCAATGGCCTGAACTTCAACAAGCATTCGAAGGCTCATCTGGTTCGTGCAGCACAGGAGGGTATCGTCTTCTCGTTCTGCTACGGTATGGAAATCATGCAGCAGATGGGTATGGATATCAAGAAAATCCATGCTGGTAAGGCCAATATGTTCCTGAGTCCGCTGTTCCGTAATACATTGGCTGGTGTGAGCGGTGCTACTATCGAACTGTATGACACCGACGGCTCGGTAGGTGCTGCCAAGGGTGCCGGTATCGGTGCGGGCATCTACAAGAATGCAGACGAGGCCTTCGCATCGCTCGAGAAGTTGGAGGTCATCGAACCGAATGCTTCCGACCGTGCAGCCTATGCAGAGGCATATGCTCGTTGGAAGGAGGTACTGCTTAAGAAGTAGTTAAGTAGTTATGGAGTTAAGGAGGTAAAAGAGGATTGACTTCATAAAGAAAGTCGGGGCGGATTCGAAATCCGCCCCGATTTATTGTTTAGTCATAAATTTTGGCTTCCCGACGCCCAGTCAGTACGGCCAGGGCATTGAGTGCCAGCGCTTCCATCTCGTCTTCACCAGGGAAGGTGTAGACGGGGGCCAGGAAGCCGATGCGACGGCGCAACTCACTGATGATGTACTCTGAATGGGCCATACCGCCTGTGAAGAGAATGGCATCGATGTTGCCGCAGAGCACGGCAGCCTCGGCAGCGACATTTTTAGCCACATGATAAATCATGGCATCAATAATGAGTTTGGCATGCTCGTCGCCATTCTTGATGCGTTTCTGAATCTCGCGCAAGTCGTTGGTGCCGAGGTGGGCATTCAGTCCGGCCTTGCCAGCTATGCGCTTCAGCAGTTGCTTCTCGTTGTATTTGCCGCTAAAACAGAGACGAATCAGGTCGGCAGCAGGCAGAGAACCGGCACGTTCCGGTGAGAACGGACCTTCGCCGTCGAGTGCATTGTTGGCATCGATGGCCTTGCCGTGTTCGTGGGCTGCCACACTGATGCCACCGCCCAGGTGACAGATAATCAGGTTCAGATCTTCATACTCCTTGCCAATGCCCCGAGCAAAGCGACGGGCGATGGCGCGCTGGTTCAGGGCGTGCCAGATGCAGATACGGGGCATGAGGGGCGAACCGCTGATACGAGCCAGGGGAGACAGCTCGTCGACGACTCCCGGGTCGGCAATGAACGAGCGGCATCTTGGGCTTTCGCTATTAGCATTTGGCAATTGGCGATTGATTTCCTCTGCTATTTCGTGAGCTATCAGACATCCGAGGTTACAGGCGTGGTTATGCATCACACAGCCGTGCAGGGTGTCGTCGAGCATGCGTTGGTTAATTTCATAAACACCGCCGCTGATGGGCTTTACCAGACCACCGCGCCCGATGACAGCATCGAAGTCCAACGGAATGTCGGCAGCACGAAGCTCATCGATGACTAACTGTCGGCGCAGGTCCTGCTGTTCGATGACATCACTGAAACCTGCCAGCTCTTCCGGAGTATGGGTGATGTTACGAAGCAAGATGGGAGTCTCGTCTTCGTAGACGGCCATCTTGGTAGAGGTGGAGCCGGGATTGATGACAAGAATTTTCATATGGCTGCCAAAGCAAGTGAGTAATACTTCGAGTCGGGACTGTCGGCGCGTGAGGGCAGCACGCAACAGCACTGGGTGCCCTGCAGGACACCAGCCGTCTTGGCATAACCGAAGAGCGTAATGGTCTTATAGAACACGTTACCGGCAACGATATCGGGGAAGATCAATGCGTCGGCCTGACCGTCGATGACGCTCTTAATACCTTTCTCGCGCAGAGAGACACTGTCGAGTGACGTCTTCAGGTCTAGGGGACCGTCGATGATACACCGTCCGAACTTACCCGTCTGTGCCTCGGCGATGATGTCGAGGTAGTCGGCGGTATAGGGGAATGCCTTGGCACTGACCTTCTCGGCACAGTGAATCAGTGAGATGCGTGGCTCCTCGATGCCGAGGGCGTGGCACACATAGTTCATGTAGTGAATCTGCTGACGGCGCTGGGCGGTCGTCGGTACGGGAATGACGGCAGCATCGGTGAAGAACAGCAGCTTCTCGTACTTAGGAATTTCGGCCATAGCCACATGGGTCAACACGTGTCCGGGGCGGAGGATGCCTTTCTCCTTATCCAGAATGGCACGCAGCAGAACATCGGTGTTGATCAGACCCTTCATCAGGATGTCTGCCTCGCCATTCTTACACAGTTCCACAGCCCGACGGGCACATTCTTCCTTGTCGTCGCCATCGACGTAGATGGGTTCGATAAATCCCATCTCCTTACCTTTTTCTACAGCATAGCGGGTACTTGCGTCATTGGCACATACCACTGCTACACGTTTACGGTCACCCCGCTCCTGCAGGAAGACGATCATGTCGTTTAAAGTTCTAATAGATTGCATAGTAGATGTTTAAAAGTTTCAAGTTTTAAGTTTCAAGTTAGCGCTCGGCCCGCATGGGGTTGTGAAGAAAGTCCTCGTAGGCCAGCCGGATGCCGTCCTCAAGTTCCGTCTTGTACGTCCATCCCAACTTGGTGGCTTTGCTCACATCGAGCAGTTTGCGTGGAGTACCATTAGGCCGACTGGTGTCCCACTTAATCTCGCCAGTGTAGCCAACGACCTTGGCTACAAGTTCCGTGAGGGCTTTGATGGTCAGTTCCTTACCAGTACCAGCGTTCACTGTTTCGTTACCGGAATAGTTGTTCATCAAGAACACACAGAGGTTAGCGAGGTCGTCGACATAAAGAAATTCCCTTAAAGGTGAGCCATCACCCCAACAAGTAACGGCGTCCAATCCTGCCACTTTGGCCTCGTGGAACCTGCGAATCAGCGCAGGGAGCACATGGCTGTGCTCAGGGTGATAGTTGTCGTTAGGACCGTAGAGATTGGTTGGCATCACCGAGATGTAATCCGTGCCATACTGGCGATTCAGGAATTCACAGTATTTCAACCCGCTGATCTTCGCCAGCGCATACGCCTCGTTGGTTTTCTCCAACTCGCTGGTAAGCAGACAACTCTCCGGCATAGGCTGCGGTGCCATGCGTGGGTAGATACAGCTGGAACCCAAGAACTCCAGTTTTTTGCAGCCATTCTTCCATGCAGCGTGAATGACGTTCATCTCGAGTATCATGTTGTCGTACATGAAGTCTGCCAATGCACTTTGGTTGGCTACAATCCCTCCTACCTTGGCGGCAGCGAGGAACACATATTCGGGTTTCTCTTCTGCGAAGAACCGCTCGACAGCATCCTGTCGGGTGAGGTCAAGTTCTGCATGAGTGCGCGTGATGATATGGGTATAGCCTTGACGTTGCAACTCACGGACAATGGCTGAACCGACCATACCCCGGTGGCCTGCTACATATATTTTACTATTACTCAGCATCTTCTTTGTCCATCTGTGCTTTTAAGAAAAGCTTCTTTACGAATTTCATATCGTGACGAACCATAATCTTGACGAGGTCCTCGAACGATGTCTTCTGTGGATTCCATCCTAACTTACTCTTAGCCTTCGAGGGGTCGCCCAACAGCTGGTCGACCTCGGCGGGGCGGAAATACTTCGGGTCTACCTCCACCAGCGATTTGCCTGTGGCCTTGTCGTAACCCTTCTCGTCGACACCATCACCGCGCCATTCGAGTTCAATACCCACCTCCTTGAAGGCGAGGGTAGCAAACTCGCGAACAGTGTGGTATTCGCCAGTGGCAATCACAAAGTCGTCGGGTTCGGGCTGCTGCAGGATGAGCCACATACACTCGATATAGTCCTTGGCATAACCCCAGTCGCGCAGTGAATTCAAATTACCCAGATAGAGCTTGTCCTGATAGCCTTGAGCAATACGGGCGGCAGCAAGCGTAATCTTACGGGTGACAAAAGTCTCACCACGACGCTCACTCTCATGGTTGAAGAGGATGCCGTTGCAGCAGAACATATTATATGACTCGCGATAGTTCTTCATAATCCAGAAACCATAGAGCTTGGCCACCGCATACGGACTGCGGGGGTAGAAGGGGGTGGTTTCAGACTGAGGAACCTCCTGGACCTTACCATAGAGTTCCGATGTGGAGGCCTGATAGATGCGGCAGGTTTTCTCCAGTCCACAGATGCGAACGGCCTCCAATAGACGCAGCACGCCATTGGCATCGGTATCGGCTGTATACTCCGGAACGTCGAACGATACCTTTACGTGACTCTGTGCAGCGAGATTATAGATTTCATCTGGACGAATCTTTGAGATGATACGGATCAAGGATGATGAGTCGGTCATATCGGCCCAATGAAGGTTCACCAGACGCTTTTTCTTCATGTCGCGTACCCACTCGTCGAGATACAGGTGTTCGATGCGGCCGGTGTTGAAACTGGACGAACGGCGCATGAGACCATGAACCTCATAGCCTTTCTCAATAAGGAATTCGGCCAGATAACTACCGTCCTGACCGGTAATACCGGTGATGAGAGCAACTTTACTCATATAATTGTCGAAATTACGTTTTGGTTCTATTTGTCTTGACCGGAGAACTGCTTGATTCGCTGTTCCTCGGAAATCTTGCATATTAATAAGGTGTCGTTGTTTTCTGCTACAATATAGCCGTTAAGACCTTGAATGACTACTTTCTTCTCCTGAGTTGTGTGGATGATGCAGTCGTTGGATTCAAAGATGCTGATATCTTGACCGATGCAGGCATTGCCGTAGAGGTCTTTCTTGCTTTGCTGCAACAGCGAACCCCAGGTGCCCAGATCGCTCCAGCCAAAGTCGGCAGGACAGACGAAAATCTCCTCAGCCTTCTCCATGATGGCATAGTCAACGGAGATATTTTCGCATTCGGGGAACAAACGGTCAATCTCCTGCTGTTCCTTCTCTGTACCATAAATTGGAAGCAGAGACTCGAAAATCTTGGCCATGGCGGGCTGGTAGATCCGAAAAGCATTGACGATGGTCGATACGTTCCAAATGAAGATGCCTGCATTCCAATAGTAATTCTTTTCGCTGATGTACTGCTTGGCGGTCTCCAGATCGGGCTTCTCGCGGAAACTGTCGACACGGAAAATCTCTTTGTTGCGCAGTGACTTGCTCGACAGGTCGGCCTGGATATAGCCATAACCAGTTTCGGGACGCGTCGGCTTCATGCCCAGCGTAACAATAGCATCTGTGTCGGAGGTGAATTTAAGACACTCGGTGATGACCCGGCGGAACTCCGTCGTGTCCATCACAACATGGTCGCTGGGAGATACCACGATGTTGGCCTTCGGATCTGACGACTTGATACGCCAAGAGACATAGGCAATGCAAGGTGCTGTGTTTCTGCGACAGGGCTCGCATAGAATATGGTCGGCGGGCATATCGGGCAGTTGACTGCTGACCGTGTCGGCATATTTCTGGTTGGTGACAACCCATACATTCTCTGCGGGGACAATGCCACTGAACCGTTCAACAGTTAATTGGAGCAGAGACTTCCCTATGCCTAACACATCGATAAACTGCTTGGGCTTGTCGGCTGTACTCATAGGCCAAAAGCGACTTCCTACGCCGCCAGCCATAATGACGAGATGATTGCTAATTCTTGCCATAACATTTCTTGTAGTTGATAATTGACTGCAAAAATACAAATATATTTTGATACTACCAAAAAAAATCGTACCTTTAATTGCATTGAAGGCACTCTCGTTCGAAAATGCTCAAATAATATTTGGCATTTTGCTTACTTATTCGTACCTTTGCACAACTATGAGCGAAAAATTACTCAATGAACTGAATGAAGGACAGCGTGCGGCGGTGGAATACTGTGACGGACCGCAACTGGTGATTGCCGGTGCCGGCTCAGGAAAAACCCGTGTGCTGACCTATAAGATAGCCTATCTGCTTGAACGCGGTATGGCCCCGTGGAATATTTTGGCACTGACCTTTACCAACAAGGCAGCGCGCGAGATGAAAGAGCGCATTGGCCGACTGGTCGGGCAGGAGAGAGCAATGTACCTGCAGATGGGTACGTTCCATTCTGTCTTTGCCCGCATCTTAAGGGCTGAGGCAGAACAAATCGGTTTTTCTTCCAATTTCACTATTTACGATCAGGCTGATGCTAGGTCGTTGGTGAAGAGCATCATCAAAGAAATGCAGCTTGATGACAAGACGTACAAACCCAATAGTGTGGCGGACCGTATCTCGATGGCCAAGAATCACCTGCTGTTGCCACAGCAGTATGCTACGAGTTCCTGGGCAGCCGATGATGCCCAATACAAACGTCCTTTTGTGTCGCAAATATATCAGCGCTATGTAGAGCGTTGCCATCAGGCTAATGCGATGGACTTCGACGATTTGCTGGTAAAGACCTTTGTATTGTTGCGTGACCATGAGGATGTCCGGCAGAAATATATCGAGCGTTTCCAATATGTGTTGGTCGATGAGTATCAAGATACCAATTATGCCCAGCAGGAGATAGTATTGTTGTTGGCGCATGAGCATGGCCGGGTCTGTGTGGTTGGTGACGATGCCCAGAGCATCTATAGTTTTCGAGGTGCGAATATCGACAATATCCTGAACTTCCAAAAACAATATCAGGGTGCCCAGTTGTATAAATTGGAGCAGAATTACCGCTCGACGCAACTCATCGTACGCGCTGCGAACAGTCTGATTAGAAAGAATGAACGACAGATCCATAAAGATGTGTTCAGCGAAAACGAGGTCGGTGAGCGCCTGACGCTTAAGCCTGCCTATAGCGACAAGGAGGAGGCGATGATAGTTTGTAATGACATCAAACGCATCCGCCGACAAGAAAAATGTGAATTCTCAGACTTTGCCATTCTCTATCGTACCAATGCACAGAGCCGTTCGTTCGAAGAGCAGATGCGCAAAGATGGTATTCCTTATAGGATATATGGAGGATTGAGTTTCTATCAACGCAAGGAGATTAAGGATGTTATCGCTTACTTCCGCGTGGTTGTCAACCCCAATGACGAGGAGGCGCTGCGACGTATCATCAATTATCCGGCTCGTGGTATCGGTGATACGACGGTGGGCAAGATAGTGGAAACAGCCAACAGACACCAGGTTAGTTTGTGGCAAGTTATCCAGCAACCCATCGTGTTCGACCTGAATCTGGTTAAGGGAACGTTGACGAAGTTGGAGGCTTTTAAAACCTTGATAGAAGGGTGGTCGACGCGCGTGGAGCAAGAGGATGCCTATGAATTAGGACACTCGATTATCATGGAAAGCGGTATCAGCAAGGATATTTATAGTTCGTCTAATCCGGAAGACTTGTCGCGACAGGAGAATCTGGAAGAATTCTTGGGTGGTATGCAGGATTTTGTGGAAACGCGCAAAGAGGAAGATCGGGAGAACGAAACCGGTCTCAGTGACTTCCTGCAGGAAGTCGCGCTGTTGACCGATCTGGACAGCGACGATGACAAGGAACAACCCAAGGTGTCGCTGATGACCATTCATGCTGCCAAAGGACTGGAGTTTCCGACGGTTTTCGTTGTCGGACTTGAAGAGAATATCTTCCCCTCGCCGATGTGCGTCAATACGATGCGGGAACTGGAAGAAGAGCGCCGCCTGCTGTATGTGGCTATTACCCGAGCAGAAAAACATTGTTTCCTGACTTGTGCGCAGAATCGTTTCCGATATGGGCGTATGGAGTATGATACTCCCTCGCGATTCATTAAAGATTTCGATCCCAATCTGCTGAAGGTGGAAGGAAATTCGGGATTGTCCGGAATGTCTGGTTTTTCTAATGTCTCTAGTCATTCTAGTTCTACTAGTATCTCTAGTCGTTCTAGTTATACCCGTCCAGTGCAGAATCCCCGACCGGTGGCTACGCAGTTTATGGCAGATCCGAAGCGTCGTATCGTACCTCTACGGCAGGAAACACCGCGTCCGCAATCGGCTATCGGAAATATTGGCATCAAAGAGGGAAATGTCATTGAACATCAGCGCTTTGGTGTGGGTACCGTTATCAAGGTGGAGGGTACCGGAGAGAATACCAAGGCTACGGTGGAATTTAAGAATGCCGGTATCAAACAGCTTTTGCTGAAGTTCGCAAAATATACTATAGTAAGATAGATATTATAGAAAGGTTAAAGCGCATCATCTTCCGGACGTTCTGGAAGATGATGTTGCTTTATAGGGGGAAGATGCTTCTTCTTACGGAGATAGGCAGCCTTACGGGCTTCGTATTCTTCGTAATGTTTCTCAAGGAAATTGTCTGCCATTATTCGTTTTGGTTGTAAACAATACTGATACGTACCGGATCGTAAGGATTATCGCTGCCACCGACTAATCGTACGCTAACCACCTTGAGCTCATTGCTGACTCCGGCAACAGAAGTACTTGAACTGGAAGAGCTGGCAGTAACAACCTGTACGGGTACGATAACAGCTTTATTCCAGTCTTTAGATTGGTTTCGGTTGGCATACATCTGGTTAATCATGCCTGAGATGTTGTTGAACGTGTAAGTGTTCTTGCTGCTATTGTAAACTGCCAGGTACGATGCCACATTGTTGGGCAGATCTCTGTTCTCAAAGAATGAATACAAGCTGTCTTTCTCAAGAATCAACAGATTCTGCGGCTCCATCAAAAGGTCATCACTGAGTTCGCTGACGTCGTTCATGCGGCGGAACACAATTTTGGCAGAGGTGATGGTGTCGTTCTCGTGACCTCGCTTTATATCGTCAACTGGCAGGGTTACCTCGGTAAATACACCGTCGGGAGCCTTTAGATAGGTACATCGAGTGTCTTCAGCCAGTCGCTTGATGGTGTTTTTATCACTGATAAAATGTGTAGTCTGTAAAACCTCTTCATTACCATTGAACGATTTCGAACCACTGACAATTTTTCCATCCAGCATGTAGTGTATATTAACGGTGAGCTGAGTCTGGTAAATCTCAGTCATCAGCCCCAAACCATCGGTCGTCTTAAAGTAGAATCCCGGACAGACCTTCTGGATAAAGGTTTGTGAATTCTTGTAGTACTCAGGATGTTCGTAATAGGTGCGCATCAGATAGGAGCCATAGTTGTTGTAGGTGACTCCGTTCTTATCTGTATACGGTTCGTTGAGAGATACTCTGATACGGAAGAAGTTTGAACCGGTTTGGTTCAGATTGCGTATGCTGTCACTCTGTGTCAAGTCGGACAAAGAGTAGAGCGTATTTTTGCGGATGCCATTAGTACGCAGAAAACCATTTTCCTCCAAGTCGAAGTTAGTGTAATACTGATGATTCTCCATTACTGGCTTGTCGAGTTCGCAGGCGGTCATCTTCATGGCAGCTAATGAGTCGCCCATAAAGTCGTTGACAATAATATTAAGGAAACAAGAGTCTGCAAGTGTAAGGTCCGTATGATCGTCCTGTTCTCCACGCAAAAGAGACAAGGGGGGGAATACTGTTTCTGCTTCTTCCTCCAACAATGAGAATTGCGTCATATAGTCTGCCGTAATGTAAGAACCAGTCTCCGGGTCCTTGATCTTTCCCAGGTAGCTGTATGAGCTGCGGGCTAGGATAGAGTCGGCAATAAAAGATCGCGTTGATACATTGAAAGTGTCTGATACGATGGTGAACTGGTCAGAACTGCTGACGAGTGAATTACCCACCATGGTAGTGTCTTCTGTACACGAAGAGATTGCAATTGTAATCATTGCAATCCCCATCAATACTATTTTCTTTATCATGTTATATCTTCTCGTAGAAGTTTTCATAAGCATCGGCAAAGTCTTCACCTGGATAGGCCAGAACGGGGACATTGTTGTCCTTTGCATATTTGATCAAATCCTTATTTGCATTCTTGTGGGCGGCAATAACGCCATCGCTATAATCAATAGCCAGTTTGCCTAATTCGTTAAAGTCAAAAATGTCGTTGTATTTTGTCAGCATATCTGCTGTCGCCTCACGGAATTCTATGCAATTCTTGAAGTTGCTGCCTAAATCAGACTTGAGATTGTTCGGGAACAATGATGTCACTACCTTGGTGTTAGCGAAAGAAGGCTCGTCGTGATAGGCAGTTTTGATATACAACGGAACGACAGCACCCATCCAGCCTTGAACGTGGATAATATCGGGTACCCAACGGAGTTTCTTGACGGTTTCCAATACGCCACGTGCAAAGAAAATGGCTCGCTCTCCGTTGTCGGCATAATCTTCACCCTGCTCGTTTTGTGCCATCTGGCGCTTCGAGAAGTAATCGTCATTGTCGATGAAATAGACCTGAATGCGTGTCTGGACAATGGTCGCTACCTTAATAATCAGCGGGTGGTCGGTATCATCGATGATCAGGTTCATTCCCGAGAGACGAATGACCTCATGCAACTGGCCGCGGCGTTCATTGATATTACCCCACTTGGGCATGAACGTACGTATTTCGTGGCCCTTCTCAAGAATAGCCTGAGGAAGTGCCTTACCCATGAGCGAAAGGTCGCTGTCGGGAACATAAGGAACAATCTCTTGGTTGATGAATAATATCTTCTTTGCCATGCGATGTAGTTTAAACCATGTGCAAAGTTACAACAAATAATTCACAAAAACGCAAAAACGTGCACATTTAAGGATTTTTAGCCTCAAATTTGGCATATTTTTACGTTATTTTTTCCTTATTTGGTAAAAATGTTGTTATTTTGCACCCGATTTCAGAGATAAGCATAGAAAAGACAATGAAAGTATTCTATAAAATTGTGGATCTTCAGAACCAACTTTTTGAGGATCGCAAGCAAGGAAAAGAGATTGGACTCGTTCCGACCATGGGAGCACTTCATGAGGGACATGCCTCATTGGTGCGCCGTAGTGTGAAGGAAAATGCCGTGACTGTTGTGTCGGTGTTTGTGAATCCCACACAGTTTAACGACAAGAACGACTTGAAGAATTATCCCAGAACGCTGGAGGCTGACTGTCAGCTGTTGGAAGAGTGTGGTGCAGACTATGTGTTAGCTCCGTCAGTGGAGGAGATGTATCCCACGCCAGACACACGTCAGTTTGAGTATCCTCCTGTATCGACCGTGATGGAAGGAGCACACCGCCCAGGACATTTCAATGGTGTCTGTCAGGTGGTAAGTCGCTTGTTTTATATCGTCAAGCCGAAGCGTGCGTATTTTGGAGAAAAGGATTGGCAGCAGATTGCCGTTGTGAAGGCTATGGTCCGCCATTTGGGTATCAACGTACAGATTGTAGAATGTGAGATTGTCCGTGATGCTGACGGACTGGCCCGCAGTTCGCGTAACACCTTGCTGTCGAAAGAGGAACGTGCCATTGCGCCGACCATCTATAAGGCGCTGAAAAGCAGTCTGACGTATGCCAAAAAGCATACTGTAAAGGAAACCCACGATAAGGTTGTTGCCGACATCAATGCTGTCGATGGTCTTGACGTAGAGTACTTCAGCATTGTTGACGGCAATACGCTGCAGGATATTGAAAACTGGGACGATACGCCATATGTCGTAGGCTGTATTACCGTCTATTGCGGTAAAACCCCCATCCGACTCATTGACCACATAAAATATAAGGAAGTATGATGATAGAAGTCATGAAGTCAAAGCTGCACTGTGTAACGGTGACAGAGGCTAACTTGAACTATATGGGTAGCATCACCATCGACGAGGATTTGATGGATGCTGCCAACATGATTGCTGGTGAGAAGGTGCAGGTGCTCGACAATAATAATGGTGAGCGTTTCGAGACTTATATTATAAAAGGAGAGCGTGGTTCGGGTTGTGTCTGCCTGAATGGTGCTGCAGCGCGTAGGGTACAAGTGGGCGACGTAGTCATCATCATTTCCTATGCACTGATGGACTTTGAGGAGGCTAAGGAATTCAAACCAACAGTGGTTTTTCCCAAAGAAGGGAACAAAGTATAAAAAGTCCGTTTCGCCTAAAGATAACAATAAAGCCGCTCATTTCTGGGCGGCTTTGTTGTTGAATATGAAAGATTCTACTCGATTACAACCAATGCATCGTCTTCCATGACACTCTGACCAGGTTGTACACAGATGGCAGTTACCTTACCATCCTTTTCTGCCTCAATATTGTTGGCCATCTTCATAGCTTCCAATACCAGCAGTGTGTCGCCGGCTTTCACCTCATCACCGACTGCCACCTCGATAGAGGTAATGACACCGGGAAGTGGAGCTTTAACGGCATTGTTGGTGTTGATGTTGGCAGAACTGGTCTCACTAGCGTCACTTGACTGACTAGCTTGAGCTGCTGCGGGACGAACCACCACTTTCTTCTCCTCTTCGGGTTCCGCCTCCATTTCAACCTTGTACTCTTCACCATTAACGGTGACGGTCACTTCATTCTCTACGATATCACCAATGGCGACCTCATACTTGTTGCCATTAATGGTGTACTTATATTCTTTCTTCATGCTCAGTCTGTTTTAAGGATGTTCTGTCATAGTGAGGGCATAACCGTTCCACTGGGTCTGCTTCTCGGCAATCGTAATGATGCCGGGCTCCTTATCGTGGACGTTGTTGCCCTTGAACTCGTAAAGTGCCATAGCGATGGCGGCATAAACTTCGTTCTTCATACGCAGATAGTTTTTACATAGGAATGTTACCGTGCTTCTTAGCGGGCAGGGCATCACGCTTGGTAGCGAGCTGAGCCAGAGCACGACAGATGCGGAAACGCGTATTACGCGGTTCAATTACATCGTCGATGTAGCCATACTTAGCTGCCTGATAAGGATTAGCGAAGAGATCGTTGTACTCCTCTTCCTTCTCGGCGATGAATGCCTTCACGTCCTCACCAGCTTCCTTCTTAGCCTTAGCCTCCTTAGCGTACAGCACAGCAGCAGCACCTGATGCACCCATCACAGCAATCTCAGCTGATGGCCATGCATAGTTCAGGTCGGTATGAAGCTGCTTTGAGCCCATTACAATGTGTGAACCACCATACGACTTACGCAGGGTTACGGTAATCTTGGGCACAGTAGCCTCACCGTAAGCATAGAGCAGCTGTGCACCGTGCAGAATGACGGCGTTGTACTCCTGACCAGTTCCAGGCAAGAATCCGGGAACGTCAACGAGCGATACGATAGGAATATTGAAGGCGTCGCAGAAACGAACGAAGCGGGCGCCCTTACGGCTGGCATTAACGTCGAGCACACCAGCATAGCATGAAGGTTGGTTAGCTACGATACCTACGCTCTGACCGTTGAAACGGGCAAAACCGACGATGATGTTCTTAGCGAACTTAGGCTGTACTTCGAAGAACTCGTTGTCATCAGTGATAGCTGTGATGACCTTGTACATATCGTAAGCCTCGTTGGGATTCTCGGGAATAATCTCGTTCAGTGAATCCTCCAGGCGGTCGATGGGGTCGTCGCACTTCTTGCGTGGAGCCAGCTCCATGTTGTTCGAAGGAATATAGCTCAGCAGGGTCTTCAGCATCTCGACGGCTTCTTCCTCAGTCTTAGCGGTGAAGTGGGTTACACCCGACTTTGAAGCGTGTACTGAGGCACCACCCAGATGCTCCTGGTCGATGTCCTCGCCAGTTACGGTCTTCACCACTTTCGGACCAGTCAGGAACATGTACGATGTGCCTTCCATCATCAGCGTGAAGTCGGTGAGGGCAGGGGAGTACACAGCACCACCGGCGCAAGGACCGAAGATACCGGAAATCTGAGGAATCACACCTGAAGCCAGAATGTTACGCTCAAAAATCTCAGCGTAACCAGCCAAAGCGTTGATACCTTCCTGGATACGTGCACCACCCGAGTCATTGATACCAATCACGGGAGCACCCATCTTCATAGCCATATCCATGACCTTGCAGATCTTCTGTGACATCGTCTCAGAAAGAGAACCGGCATGTACGGTGAAGTCCTGTGCGAAGATAAATACCAGACGACCGTCAATCGTACCGGATCCGGCTACAACACCGTCACCCAGGAACTGCTTCTTCTCCATACCGAAGTTGTGACAACGGTGCTCCTTGAACATGTCGTACTCCTCGAAAGAGCCTTTGTCGAGCAGCATCTCAATGCGCTCGCGAGCGGTGTATTTACCTTTGTCGTGCTGCTTCTGTATGGCTTTCTCGCCACCACCGAGACGTGCCTGCTCGCGCTTCTCGATGAGCTGTTTGATTTTCTCTAATTGCTTGCTCATTTTATTATTTCGTTATTACGTTATTTCAACATTACGATTTACTCTGGGTGTTCGCACAACTCTGTCAGAATTCCACAAGTAGATTTCGGATGCAGGAAGGCAATGTTCAAGCCTTCAGCGCCCTTACGGGGCTTTTCATCGATCAGACGTACACCCTTCTCGCTAACCTCTGCCAGTCCTTTGGCTACACCATCCTCTACGCAGAATGCAACATGGTGAACGCCCTTGTTACCCTTGTCGAGCCACTTCTGAATGGTGCTCTCGGGTGATGTGGGCTCCAGCAATTCCAACTTTACCTCACCGCAGCGCAGAAAGGCTGTCTTCACTTTCTGGTCTTCTACTACTTCTGTAGCATAACACTCCAAGCCCAGCACGTCAGTAAAATACGGCAGGCTCTCCTCGATGCTCTGGACAGCAATGCCCAGATGCTCAATGTGGGAAATCTTCATATTGTTACTCTTTTAATTAGTATATTACAAATAATAATGTGCAAAGATACAAAATTCTTTGCACATTATCATCAAAATACCGAAATATTTAGTATTTCTTATCAAATTATTTAAGGCCCTCAATATTTTCGATAGGATAAACATCATCTTCAGTGTAATGGTTATACCAATCGTCGTGTCCTGTTGCATTTTGAGCCCATTTCAAGAATTCTGTGTAAGCATTTGAAATCTTTTCCCTCTCCATCGGATAATGGAAGTCGAACGGCATGATGATAGCCAAAGGCACATCTCCTGTTTCTGGAACACTTATGCTTTCACCAGTCGTCTCATTTTTGATGTAAATCTTGGCAAGGAACTGAGGAATAGTCATATTTTCAGGTAACCTGTAATCACAGGATATGGGAGTTTCTGTATGCTGCCCCGGCATCGTGTTCACGAAACGATCATATCCCGTTGCATCTTCCTTGTTGAATAGTTCGTGAACTTCTTGATAGTTAAGATTATACCCATTAACATATTCGGCTTCAATTCCTTGAATTTTAACGTTGTCTAAGCCACCAGCTGCAACAAGAGAAAGTCTTACTTGATTTTTCTTGTCTCCTGTAAGGCGCTTGCAGCGTAATACAACATCATTCATGTCGTAGTCGGCAGAAGTAGATCGGTCTTCAAACATGAGCATGTACGTTCTGCCTGGAATTTCTGCTGTCTCATAAAGCATTCTGGTGGCAACACTCTGTCCATTTTCATTGTTACTGGTAGGATCTGATTCGTACACATCGGTATCATAACCGCCAATCTCGACGATGACGTCACTGAATTGTGCATCAGAGCCTTCCTCAAAAGTGAGATAGGTTTTGCCGTTGGCTTCAAATGTAGCCATACGGGGATCATTAACTTTCATGCCGTAGGTGCTAACAGCAGTCTTAAACTGTCCGTAGGTGTTGATTTCTGTGTTCAGTTCACCATATCCGTACAAGCAACCTTGTTTGTCGCTGTGAGTCTGGCTTGTTTTTTCGCCACCATCTTTTCTGATCATGAAACCAATCAGGTAGCCCTCAGGAATGATAGCCGAAGGTGTTACACTGGGGGGGACAATATGGCCAGATGGATAGAGATCTAGAGGCAATACGAAATCAGTAATTGGAGATGCTGAACCGGAATAAGGATATTCCTCAAAGGTCCATTCTCTGTATTCGTTTTTGGAATTTTTATCACCCACTCCAAGCCTTGTACCTGCGTCAGATTTCAAACATTTTGCCTGATTAAATGAGTATATATATACTTTGGTTCTACTTTCTGTTGGATTTATGCTGCTGTCGGTTATATAGAAAGTATATTTCTGTAGAGTCGTTTCGTTGATGTCCTTAATTTCAGGGCGTCCGTTGTTACACCAAAGGAACTTCTTTGATCCAACGTTGTAGAACATAAAGGTACCATCGTTGTGGTTTTCAAATATCTGCCAGAGTTGCTCTTCGACGTTTTCGGTATAGGCGCCCTTCAAGTCGTCATCAGGTCCGCCATTAGTGATATAATGATCTTTATAAACATTATTGTCTTTGGAATAGTTGTGTATGCGATAAAGTTTTCCGTCTGTGGTATAGCCATATGTATTTAGTGTAGATGGCTCCAGTGTGAACTCTGAAGCATTACCATAGAAGGGGAGAATATATTCGTGCAACCTGAGGAAGTTCACATCTGCTGCATTTACTGCAATTCCAGTAACAGCACTGAATGCCTGCCTCTCATCATTCAGGTCAATGGCCTTGAACTTTGGTAACGTCTTGATATAGTCTGTCTCTGAAGTTCCTGCGGGAATATCTTCTTTTCTGTAATAATAGTAATAAATGCTGCACCAATAGGCTTCGGTAGAAGCCAACTGAACAGGGCGCAGTACGAGAGGTGCCTTGCCATTGCTCTCCCGATGGTTTCCGTATAGCTTAACGTCGCTACTCTCCCTAATTACTTGAAGATTGTTTTTAGGATTTTTACCGTTGACATATCGACCGAGCGAAGCATCGAATATATCTGTAAGGGTTGCTGCTTCGTCTTCGGATAAAGCAGTTGCCTCTCTATAGATAGAAGAATTGGATATGGTCCAACCGTTGGAACTTACTGAGCCGGTAGACTGCCACAATCGGTCTTTTTCCCATCCTTTACCTTTCCAGCTATTATTATTTAAAGTACGCTGGGCATTGTACGACAAAAAGGAATTGTCGAAATTAAGCTTTAAGCTTGAGAGGTCTATATCTGAAGTTGCTCTTCTTGTGCCGGCAGCACGAGTGGTAGCACCGCTCTTGAAACTGACCTTCTCATCACCTATATTGAATCCTTTCACGTGGTAGTGTCCCTCGTTGTCAATACATGCTGCAATCAAGCGTGTATAGCTGTTGGGGACGTCATAGTTCAAAGTGACGGTCTGTCCCTTTTGTACTTCAGCTTCTTCTACGACTCTGGCGTCGGGATTCATGAATGGCGACTCTGTCAGAATCTGCACACGGGCAATATTCTTCAGGCTTGCATCTGCAGTAATGGTGACAGTGCCAGACACGGAAGAATTCCAGTCCTGGTTGGGATCTATGGCGCCAAATATCTTTTCTGCATTTTGACGAATCGCATCTTGGCGCGCTTCCTCAAAGTCGAATCTTTGACAACCAACTAATATAATCATTCCAACGATTGTTGCAATGAAAAGGATTTTCTTTTTCATGTTTGCCTTTAGTTTAGTACTAACTATTTTGATATATCGTTTGCAAAGATACGTACTTTTTCTGATACTTTGAGTATAAACGGGGTGAAAATATTGATAACTCTTAAAAAATTAACAATATTTAATTATGTGTGCGCCCAAAACTAGAACTCAACTATCACTTTTCCGTTAATTTGTCTGCCAGTGAGGTAGTTAGGAACGGCATACTGCTTGTTTGTAACGTCGGTCACCCAATAGTAGCTGTTGACATTGCTGATACCGAAAATGTTAAGGCCGTCAAGTCCGAGCCAGATGTGTGGCTTTTTGAATGAAGATTTTTCATCAGGATGTCCTACGAGCATGTAGCTCAGACCAATATCGGCACGTTTGTAGGCTGGAGCCCGGAACTGCTGATATTCGAGCCCGCGGTGAGGTGCACCGAAAGGCAGTCCGTCGGCAAAAGCCAGTTTCAGGGTCATTTTCCACCGTTCCGTTCCTGGGAAATAGTCGGTAAAGTGGAAATTGACTCCCCAGCGTTGGTCTGTGGGCATAGGCAGGCTGATGCCGTTAATTTTCTGGCGGGCCGACATGAGGCTGAAAGTCAGCCAGGAGTCGGTTCCCGGAACAAATTCTCCAAAAAGTTTCAGATCGAGGCCGAAGACATGGCCTGTAGCTATGTTTTCGCCATAGTAGACAACCTTCATATTCTGTACGTTATACGGAATGAGGTTGTCCATTAGTTTGAAATAGGTTTCTGCCGAGAAGCGGAAAGGACGATTGGCCATTCGGAACTTATAGTCGAAAGCTCCGACGATTTGTATGCTCTGCTGACTTTTGATTTTCTCGTTCAGTTTGACAATTGTTTGTCCATTGCTGGTGATGGTGTCACGAAACTCTTTGTAGAAGGGCGCCTGATAATAGAGTCCTGCGGCCAGTCGGAAGGTGATATCCTGATTCCAGGAAGGTATCAGCGCCAGCGAAACTCGCGGTGACACGATGGTCTCCTTGTTGTAACTCCAATTGGCCATACGCAGACCGTAGTTCAGTGTCCACAGGGTGGGCTGCTGTTCTTCGCTGCCGCCGGTCTGCCACCGGTAGGTGTCTTGGATATAGGCTTCTATTCGTTGTGAAGAAATCTCATTTTTCGAACGTAGTGAATAAATGAGGTCCAGTCGGTCGGCGCTATGGGGAATGGAATAGCCGCTGGAGTCACGCATCTCGTACTCACGGGCGTTTTCCTCAATCTTTTCCCATTTCATGGTTACACCGGTCTCCCAGTCGTGGCGGGCGGTTTTGTGGTTCAGCATCAGTTTCACGCTGGCCACATTGGCTGTCAGGTAGTTACGGGCATGTTCCATATAGGTGCCCACACCCAGCTGCTCCTGCGTCTGCGCATCGTCCAGCCAATACTGTCCCATAATATCGTAAGTCTCTTGTTCCTTCGTGTGGAAAGCCGATCCCAACAGACTCACCCTTGTGTTTTTGGTGAAGTGACGCTGCAGGCGCAGCGTACCGAACAAGGTACGGAAAATATCCTTCTCCTCTCCGTCGAAATAGACCTTAAACGACTTCACGTTCTGCATGGTACCAAAAGAAGTCTCACGGTCTGAGGGAGTGAAATTATAGTGATTCTCCGAGATGTTCCCGATAAAGTCGACGCTCCAGCGTTCGTTGGGTTGATAGGTGATGTAGGTTTGGTAGTCCAGAAAGTTAGGCTTGTATTCACCTTTTGTTTCCAACGAGCCCAGCAGATAACGGTTTGTCTTATAGCGTATGCCATGACTCATGGAGAATTTCTTGTTGCCGTAACCAACGAATGCTGATCCGCCAAGTAGCGAAGCCTGCAGGTTACCCTCCCAGTGAGTGGGACGCCGATACTGAATGTCGAGTGCGCTGGACATCTTGTCACCATATTTGGCCTCAAAGCCACCCGACGAGAAGGCAACCTTCTCGACCATGTCAGAATTGATGACCGACAGACCTTCTTGTTGTCCGCTTCGGATGAGCAGTGGACGATAGACCTCCACATTATTTATATATACAGAGTTCTCGTCAAACGAACCGCCGCGAACATTATACTGGCTGCTTAGTTCGTTGTGACTGCTGACGCCAGCCTGCTGCTGTACCAGTTCTTCGACGGCATTACCGCTGGTCGTCGGTGTCACCCGTAAGTCCTTGGTATCCAGTTCGGCTGTCGCTGTGGTCTGTCGACGACGTTCCGTAATCACCACCTCGTCCAACTCTTTCATTGGGTGCAGGGTAATCTGCAGTTTCTGATTGCCTTTCGGTTTGCGGAGTACGCGGGTCCTAGTTTGGTAACCCACCATCGAGAACTTCACCACCACCGAATCTGCGGAATGCAATTTCAACGAGAATTCACCTTTCAGATTAGCCATTGTGACAGCGCCCTGATCCAGACACGATATGGTGGCCAGTTCAATGGCGTTGCCCTCCTCATCGGAAACTTTTCCGCTGAGGGTAAACTGCTGTGCTGCTGCCGTCAGAACAGACAACAGGAACATGAATGACAATATGCTTCTTTTGAAGTCCATCGTTATAATAACGACTTTTTTGGTTTCTTATTGCATATTCTCAAGAATTAGATGGCTTCTTTTTGTGATTATGGTGGTGATTTCTTTGTCCTTTTCCCTTACTGTTGCGACTGTTGCGACTCCGTCCCCCGCGTCCCCTCGACGATTTACGAGGTGCAGTAGTCTTGTATTCAGGACCTTCGCCGAGACCCTCGGGTAGGGGATTCTTCTGAATCTCCCTTTCCAGGAACCGTTCAATATCGCCGAAGTAACGCATATCGCTGTCCGATATGAGGGTGATGGCTACGCCGTCGCGCTGGGCACGGGCCGTACGACCGATGCGGTGTACATAATCCTCTGCGTCACGCGGTACGTCGTAGTTGATGACACACAGAATATCGTCAATATCTATGCCTCGTGCCACAATGTCTGTTGCTACCAGCACGCTCACTTGTCCGGCCTTGAAACGATA
This sequence comes from uncultured Prevotellaceae bacterium, assembly GCA_902764705.1. GTDB lineage: Bacteria > Bacteroidota > Bacteroidia > Bacteroidales > Bacteroidaceae > Prevotella. Next base: position 234,544 of record CACWWZ010000001.1, read on the forward strand.
CATCACATCGTCGCGCTCTGCTTGTGACAGGTCGGAATGCATGGCGGCACAGTTAATCTTCATGTGCTTCAGTTCGCGGGTAATGTCCTTCACTTTGTCCTTTTTGCCCGAGAAGATGATGACACGCTCCAGTTCACCGGCTTTGAACAGTGAGCGGATGATGCCCAACTTCTGCGGTTCGTAACAGACATAGGCCGACTGCTGAATTTTCTCAGCAGGTTTTGATACGGCAATCTTTACCTCTACAGGGTTGGTGAGCAGTGTACGGGCCAGTTGCTGAATCTTTTGTGGCATCGTGGCCGAGAACATGATGGTCTGATGTGCTTTAGGCAACAGTTTGGCTATCGACAGGATATCATCTGAGAAACCCATGTCGAGCATCCGGTCTGCCTCGTCGAGCACAAAAAAACTCAGTCGGCTGAGGTCCAGATGGCCCATGCGGATATGTGAGAGCAGTCGGCCAGGGGTGGCGATGATGACGTCAGCACCCATCTTGAGCCCCTTTGTCTCTACGTCAAAGCGACTGCCGTCGTTTCCTCCGTAGACCGCCACGCTGCTGATACCGTCCAAATAGTAACCAAAACCTTGCATCGCCTGGTCGATTTGTTGTGCCAGTTCACGGGTTGGAGCCATCACGATACAGTTGACAGCATCTTTCGGATAGCCTCCGTCGTCGAGCATACTCAGTATTGGCAGCAGATAGGCGGCAGTCTTTCCTGTTCCCGTCTGTGCAATACCAATGAGGTCGCGCTCGTCTAAAATCTCTGGGATGCACTTTTCTTGAATGGGAGTCATCTCCTCAAAATGCATGTCGTAGAGTGCATCCAGTATATTGTCGTTTAAATATGTTTCTTCAAAAGTCACTTTTTACTCTTAGCTCTTAATTCTTAACTCTTAATTTAATTCGGTGCTTGCCTATAGCAGAAATAGGCGATAATAGCATATAATATGTTTGGAATCCAGGCTGCCAGCATCGGTGGTGTGCCCGCATTGATGGCAAATGTGGCGCTGATGGTCTGCAGCAGGATATAGGTAAACGATAGGGCCAGTCCGATACCCAGATAGAGTCCCATACCTCCTTTACGTTTGCGCGACGACAGCGAGACACCGATAATGGTCAGGATGAAGGAAGCGAACGATGATGCTATTCGCTTGTGATATTCCACCTCGTACTGTACCACGTTCGACAGACCGCGCTCCTGCTGTTTCGAGATGTATCGTTTCAGTTCCGGCGAGGTGAATGTCTCCTGCTGTCCGGAAGAGAATACAAGGTCGATGGGCTCCATTTGGATGAGGGTGTCAATCTCGTTGCCGCTGGTAATCTGTTCGCGCATTCCCTTCAGCGTACGGATTTTGTAGTTGCGGGCCTTCCAGTGGTAACGTTCCTCAGCAATGGTATCGTATTGAATGACGGTAGCATTCATCTGACTCACCATTTTTTTGTTCTCAAATTTGTACAGCGCAAAGCCATAGCCCGTTTTGCGGATATCGTCGTACTGCGACATGTATGCCACCACGCCTTTATCCACCATCAACTGGATATTCGATGCCGATGTGTTCTTCTTGTTGTTCTTGTAGAGCGACTCGAAATCGTGACGCACGACGGTGCCTCGCGGGATGATATAGGCGCCCAGAAAGAAATTCAGTGTGGCGATGAGTGCTGCCGAGATGATATAAGGGCGCAGCAACCGCTTGAAACTCATGCCGCATGCCAGCATAGCGATAATCTCAGAATTTCCAGCCAGTTTGGATGTGAAGAAGATGACGGCAATAAATACGAACAGCGGTGAGAATAGATTGGCGAAATAGGGTACGAAATTGGCGTAGTAGTCAAAGACGATAGCCCTTAGCGGCGCATGATAGTTGGTGAATTTCGCCAGGTTCTCGTTGACGTCGAAGACAATTGAAATGGAGATAATCAGCAGGATGGAGTAGATGTATGTTCCGATGAACTTCTTGATGATGTACCAGTCCATTCGCTTCAGGAAACGGAAGACATTTAGCTTCTTCATCCACGCCAGCTTGTGCCAGGGGATTTTCCGCCACAGTCGTCGCACCGTCCATTGCCAGTGTCTCAGGTCCTTCTTCTTTATTTTCATCTTCTGCGTCCTAAATTGTCAATAACAGAGCGTTTCCATTGTGTGAAGTCGCCTTGCTCAATATGCTGACGGGCATCGGTGACCAGTCGCAGATAAAAAGCCAGATTGTGTATCGAGGCAATCTGCAGGGCCAGCAGTTCCTGAGCCTTGAACAGGTGGTGAAGATATGCTTTCGTGTGAATGCGGTCGATGTCGCAGCCATCGGGGTCGATGGGCGAGAAGTCATCCTCCCACTTCTTGTTACGCATATTCATCGTACCTTCATAGGTGAACAGCATGGCGTTGCGACCATTACGGGTGGGCATCACGCAGTCGAACATGTCGACGCCGCGTTCAATGGCTTCAAGGATGTTCTGCGGCGTACCGACGCCCATCAAGTAGCGGGGACGGTCCTTAGGCAGAATGTCGTTCACTACCTCAATCATCTCGTACATCACCTCAGTTGGTTCACCAACGGCCAGTCCGCCAATCGAGGCTCCACCGCCGTCGTTCAACTTGCCTAATGTGTCTACGACGTGTTTGGCGGCATCCTGACGCAGGTCTTTATAAGTACAGCCCTGCACAATCGGGAAGAGAGTCTGGTTGTGACCGTACAAAGGCTCTGTCTCGTTGAATCGTTTCACACAGCGTTCCAGCCAGCGCTGGGTCAGCCGCAGGGAGTTTTTTGCATACTGGTAATCGCTCTGACCAGGGGGGCACTCGTCGAAGGCCATCATGATGTCGGCACCAATCACACGCTCGGTATCCATTACGTTCTCGGGGGTGAAGAAATGCTTCGAACCGTCGATGTGACTGCGGAACTCACATCCCTCCTCCTTCAACTTACGGATACCCGTCAGCGAAAAGACCTGAAAACCGCCTGAGTCTGTCAGAATGGGACGATCCCAAGTGTTGAACTTGTGCAGACCGCCCGCCTTGCGCAGAATTTCCAGACCCGGTCGCAGGTAGAGGTGATAGGTGTTTCCTAAGATAATCTGTGCCTTCACCTGTTCGCGCAACTCCGAAAAATGAACGCCTTTCACACTCCCCACTGTGCCTACAGGCATGAAGATGGGCGTCTTAATGGGGCCGTGATCGGTCTGAATCAGTCCGGAACGGGCGCTGCTGTACGGGTCGTTATGTTGTACTTCGAACTTCAACTCTAATCTCTAAACTCTAATCTTTCAACTCTAAACTCTCAACTCTCAACTTTCTTCTCGTCTTTCTCGTCGGGAATCTCGAAATTCAGCGGATTGTCCACAATTTCGTCCGTCAGGGCGAACTTCCATACGTCCTGCACGTTCTCCACATAGTGGAAACGCACACCCTTCAGGTACATCTCGGGAATCTCGTTGATGTCCTTCTCGTTCTCCTGGCACATCACGATATCGGTGATGCCGGCACGCTTGGCAGCCAGAATCTTCTCCTTGATGCCACCTACGGGCAACACTTTTCCGCGCAGCGTAATCTCACCGGTCATTGCCGTGTTCTTTCGAACCTTACGCTGTGTCAGTGCAGAAGCAATCGAAGTGGCAATAGTGATACCTGCCGACGGACCGTCCTTGGGTGTAGCGCCCTCGGGAACGTGGATATGGATGTTCCAATGGTCGAAGATGCGATAATCGATGCCCAGCACGTCGACGTGGGCCTTGACATATTCCAGTGCGATGACGGCACTCTCCTTCATCACGTCGCCCAGGTTACCCGTCAGCGTCAGCTTACCGGCTTTACCTTTACTCAGTGACGTCTCGATGAAGAGAATTTCACCGCCAACATTGGTCCAAGCCAGACCGGTAACGACACCTGCATAGCTGTTGCCCTGATAGATGTCGCGGTAGAAAGGCGGCTTGCCCAGCAAGTCCTCAATCTCTGTCGGCGTAATCTTCTCGTAGGGCAGCTCGCCGCTTTCGGCTTTCTTGAAGGCCAGTTTACGCAGGGCTTTGTTTACCTGTTTCTCCAACTGGCGCACACCGCTCTCACGGGTATACTGCTCGATGATTTTCTCGATGGCCGCCTTGTTGAAGGTCAGACGTTTGTCGTTCAGACCAGTGTTCTCCTTCTCCTTGGGTACGAGGTGGCGCTTGGCAATCTCGTACTTCTCCTCAGTGATATATCCGCTGACCTCGATAATTTCCATACGGTCGAGCAACGGACGGGGAATGGTGCCTAGATTGTTGGCGGTGGCGATGAACATGACCTTCGACAGGTCGTAGTCCACATCCAGATAGTTGTCGTGGAAGGCGTTGTTCTGCTCGGGGTCGAGCACCTCCAAAAGTGCTGAAGCGGGGTCGCCGTTGTGGGTATTTTGCGTCACCTTGTCAATCTCGTCGAGAATGAAGACGGGGTTGCTGGAACCTGCCTTCTGGATGTTTTTGATGATACGGCCGGGCATAGCGCCGATGTAGGTACGGCGGTGACCGCGAATCTCGGCCTCGTCGTGCAAGCCACCGAGTGAAACACGCACATATTTGCGCTTCAGGGCATCGGCAATCGACTTGCCCAGTGAGGTCTTGCCGACTCCCGGAGGGCCGTAGAGGCACAGGATGGGCGACTTCAAATCACCACGCAGTGACAGCACTGCGATGTATTCCAAAATACGTTCCTTGACCTTTTCCATGCCATAGTGGTCGCGGTCCAGTATTTTCTGGGCACGCTTCAGGTCCAGATCGTCTTTGGTATATTCGTTCCAAGGCAGATTGACCAGCGTCTGCAGATAAGTCAGCTGTACATTGAAGTCAGGCGAATTGGGATTCACCTGGTCCAACTTCTCCAATTCCTTGTAGAAGAACTTCTCGATATCCTCGGGCCAATTCTTCTTACGGGCCTTCTCCAACAGGTCCTTCTTCTCGGGCGTACTCTCGTTGCCCATCTCAGCCTGCAGGTTCTTAATCTGCTGTTGCAGGAAGTAGTTACGCTGCTGCTCGTCGATGTCGTCGCGTGTCTTGTTGCGGATGTCGAGCTTCAGGTTCTGCAGATTGATCTCGCGGTTGATGATGCGCATCGTGTTAAACAGACGCTCCTTGATAGAGTCCATCATCAGCAGTTTCATCTTCTCCTTTGCCGAGAATGGCATGTTCGAGCAGACGAAGTTCAGCGCCATGATGTTGTTGTTCACGTTCTTCAAGGCAAACGTTGCCTCGTCGGGAATATCCTCCATCAGATTGATGTATTGCGTCACCGACTGGCGCAGGTCGTCCATAGCGGTACGAAACTCTACGTCGTGCTTGTCGGGCTCCTCCTCGGGAGCTTTACTGACGTGACCCTCCAGATAGGGGTGATATTTGATGATGTCCTCCAGCTTGACACGTCCCAATCCCTGCACAATGGTCGTGATGTTGCCATTGGGCAGCGTCAGTGTCTTCAGCACCTTGCCGATAACACCGTAGTCGTAGAGATCGGAGCGGATAGGCATTTCCACATCGGGGTCACGTTGGGTGAAGACACCGATAAGCATGTTGTTTTTCTCGGCCTTGCGAATAAGCGCCATGCTGGCCTCACGGCCAATGAGGATGGGAGAAACTACTCCGGGAAACAGCACCAGATTCCGCACGGCCAAAATGGGCAGCGTATCGGGAATTTCCATTTCCGTCAGGTCGTGAAAATCACCTTCAACATCGGCAATCATTGAGAACGACCTGTTCTTGTTATCCATGTACATAGTTATATTATCTTTCATATCTTTTCGTGCATTTAAGCCGCAAAGGTACAACTTTTTATTGAAAAACCGCATGTATGATAAGATATTTTAATATCTTTCTTGCAGAATAGTGCTTTTTTTCGTACTTTTGCACCCTAAACGACGATGTTTCGATTCAAAAAGTTCGTTATTGAGCAGGAATTATGTGCCATGAAGGTGGGTACCGATGGCGTGCTGCTGGGCGCTTGGGCTACGGGAGGCTCAAGTGTCTTGGATGTTGGTACGGGTACGGGAATTATTGCCCTGATGATGGCCCAGCGTTGTCCGCAGGCACGGGTGACTGCCCTCGACATCGACGAGGGTGCCGCCCGTCAGGCGCTGCAGAACGTGGCGCAGTCGCCGTTCGCTGACCGCATAGAGGTGTTGCAGAAATCTGTGCAGGAGTTTGATGGGGCCAATGAGACCAATAGGGCCAATGGGACTAATAGGTCCAATGGAACCTATGATGCCATTGTGAGCAACCCGCCATTCTTTATCGATTCGCTGAATGCTCCCGACCGCCAGCGTAACATTGCGCGCCATGCTGAAACGCTGACCTATGGCCAGCTGATGCAAGCTGCCTGGCGATTGCTGGCCGATGAGGGGGAACTGAGTGTGGTAGTGCCTTTCGACTACCGTCAACGCATGGAGGATGAGGCGACGTTCGTAGGTTTCTTCCCCAGCCGGGTATGTGCCGTCCGTACGTCAGCCCGAAAGCCTGCCAAGCGTTTCCTGCTGGCCTTCCGCAAGCACCCTTGTCCCTGTGAACGCACGGAGATGACCCTTGGTGACGAGGCGTACACGCTGCTGACGCAGGAGTTTTACCTGTAAGGTCGAAATATCGAAATGTCGACATGTCGAAATTTCGAAAAAACTACTGGTGGAATCCCGTCCTCAGGAATTCGTCCCACTGGCCCTGATAGCCGTTGAATACATTGATATCTACTGGTCCGTTGATGCCGCTGACGCGTCCTTCGGGCGACAGTTGCCAGTACACCAGTTTCACGTCGGGTTTGTATTCACCATAACGGGCTATCCATACGTTATAGTTCTGCTTGATGTCGGCGGCATTCTGCATGTGTTTGTTGATGAACATCTGGTTGACGTAGAGGATGGGTCGCATGTGGGTGCGCTGCTCTACGTACTCCATAAAGGTGCGTATGCGCTGCATCAGCACTTCGTCGCCGCCGATGGCATTGATCTGGGCGTCGGTGGGTTCTACGTCGAGCACTGGCGGGAAGTCGCCCTTTCGAAACAGCGTGTGATTGACAAAGAATGCTGCCTGTGCCAATGCGGGAGTTTTTAGCGAGAAGAAATGGTAGGCTCCGACATGCAACCCCTGCTGTTTGGCTTTCGCGTAATCGTTCACGAAGTAGCGGTTGCGGATGGTGGTGCCCTCTGTGCTCTTGATGTATACGAATGATACGGGGAAGGTCTGTCCACCGGACGGATGGCGCTGACCGAGCGACGTGATGCGCAGTTGTTTCCAGTTGATACCGAAGCGTTTGCGGCCTTTCTCATGCTGGTGGCGCGAAATGTCGATGCCATAGATGCGATCGGTCGTATAGCGCAGTTTTTCGCCCAGGAAACGCCCTTTTTTCCAGATGCCCACGCGGACGTGGTGGTTGGGCGACGATTCGAAGCCGAAGCCGTTGCGCTGGTCGTCTTCCCAGAAGCCTTCGTAGTGCGAACCGTCGATGGCGTCGTAGGTGCCTTGTCCCCAGGCCTGCAGGTGGCGGTCCATCTGTCCGCGATAGGTGCCCAGCGAGTCGGTGCGTACGGCTTTGACAATGGTGTCGGTATCGTATTCTGCACAGACGATGCGCCCGATGGAGTCGCGCAGTACAACAGGACCGTTGACGCGCCCTAGATGGAAGTGGCCTGCTTTCCAATAGCCGCCGGCAATCTTGACAGCGGGCAGCAGGCGGTCTTTGGCGGCAATGCGCACAACGACGGTTTTGGTGATGGCTCCAGATTGTCCGGATTCTCCGGAGTTTCCGGATTGTACGGCATTGGCGGACATTCTGGTCAGCAGGGTATGGTACTGTGCAATGAGGTTGTAACCCTCGTCGGTGACGTTGTGGGTACGCAGGTAGTAGTCCATCTCACGCAGTTGACTGGCTACCTGTTGTGAGTCTTTCTGAGGCTGTTGGTAAATGCGGACTTCGACTTTGTCGGGGATGCGCGGCGGCTGTGTGTTGCAGGCGTAGAACAGGCCAAGGGCGACGATGGTGGTCGCGGCGAGCAGAATCAGTGTGTTTTTTCTTCTAACCATGAGTCAAGCAGTTGTCGCGCAATAGAGAGTTTCTCGGGGATGTGGGGCAGGTGGTTGCGGTCGAACCACGATCCCTTCGAGATTTCGGAGCGTTGCAGGTGTATTTTTCCGAAGTCGTAGTCGGCGGTGAAACCGACCATCAGACCGCAGGGATAGGGCCAGGGTTGTGAGCCGAAATAGCGCAGGTTGGTGATGTGCAGCCCCGTTTCTTCGAGCACTTCGCGGTGAACGGCTTCCTCGAGTGTCTCGCCGGTCTCGACGAAACCTGCTACGAGTCCGTAGTGGTCGTCGCGGAAGTTGTTGGCGTGCACCAGCAGAACCTCGTCGCTGACGGGTGAACCGTCAGCAGCGATGACTTTGCGCCTGACGAGCACGATGACTGCGGTGGCCAGCAGGGGCCATATCTCCTTGCCGCAGTGTTCGCACTTCTTCGAGATGGCGGTGTCGAAGCGCATCGGACCTCCGCAGACGCCGCAGAACTTCGTGTTCTGGTCCCAGTAGAGCAGCTCGTGGCACTTGCCGGCTGTGAGATAGTCTTCGTGGGGCAGTTTGTAGTACGACTGGCGCAGGGGGGACATCTCGTAACGTTCGGAGCCCGTCAACGGCTGGTCGATGCGGTAGGCCTTCTGGCCGTCGATGTCCATGACGGTTGTCCAGGGCTTCAATTCGGTGGGCTGTTCGGTAGGTATTAGGTACTTGTCGCCGACTTTCTCGAGGACGAGGTCGGACTGGCAAAAGACGAAGTATTTCATGCTTTTGTAGGGTTGTTAGGGAGGGTAGGTGTTGTTTGGGGTTATTTCCCGAATAGCAATTTCCTGTCGCGCTCGATGGCGGGCTTGGCCCATGCGTCGGGTGTGAATCGCCAGTTGTTGTGTGCCCGCGGGGTGATGGTGCCCTCGCGCTCTATCTTCTGCGTCAGGTAGTAACGCTGGTCGCGGTCGCTCATGTATTCGATGCGCTGGGGAATGGAGTCCCACGGGATGCCTGCTCCGCGCACCAGCAACTCGCCGCCGCCATTGCCGCGATAGCTGTTCATGACCACGCGGTACCATGCGTCCTCGCTAAACGGACGGCCGTCGCTGAACTGCAGGATTTGTACTTTCACTCCGTCGGGCTTGGTGACGTCGACGACATAGTCAATGCCTGCCGCCGAGTCGAAGTTGAACGTGAAGTTCTTGAATCCCTCGCGCTGGTTGTCGCCGGGGGCTTTCGGAGCCAGCAGCATGATATGGTCGTCGGGGTTCTTCATCGTGTTCACCCACTGGTCGTACGACAGTTCCAGGTGCTGGCGGATTTCCTTGCCCGTCATGCGCAGCACGTAGATGCCGTTTTCGAAGCGGTAGAGCTTGAACATGTCGCTCATATAGACGGGACCGGCCTTGATGTCGGTGTCGAAGATCAGCGGGGCGGTGAACGACACATCGGCTTTTGTGTGCTCCAGCTGCAGGTCGTGGATGAAGTCCACGAAGGCTGCCGAACCGAAGAAGGCGTCGCGGGAATACATGGTTTCGCTGAACGTGCCGATCTTGCGCTCTACGAAGGCCTTGATGGCGTCTATCTGGGGCTGGAAGTGGCGCATGAAGTCCTCGTCGATGTCTTCTTTGGTCACGTCGATGAGTTCGCCTTTCTTGCTGACCACCTTGCCGTCGCTCACCTGGATGGTGGCACAGGCTACCTTCTTGGCGTTACTGGCGGGGTCAAGGCATAGTGTGCCGTTGATGGCGACCTTACGCTCGGAGTGGTCGTGACCGAAGAAGATGACGTCCAGGCCTTCCACCTGCTCGGCGACTTTCTTGGTGGCGTCCTCGTCGTAGCTGTCGGTGACGATGCCTCCGTCCCAGCCGCTGTGGAAGAGTCCGATGACGACGTCGGCCTTCTCTTGTTTACGCAGGATTTTCACCCATTTGCGGGCGCATGATACCATCTCTTCGAAGCGCATGCCCGACCACAGGTTCTGGTGCAGCCAGTTGGGAATGGCGGGTGTCAGCATGCCGAGGATGGCGATGCGCACGCCCTCGCGCTCCAGCATCAGGTAGGGCTCTACGTAGGGCTTGCCGCTTTTCAGGTCGATGATGTTCGCACCGAGGGTAGGGCAGTCCAGCTCCTTGATCCACTTGTCGTACACCTTGTGGCCGACCTCGACGTCGTGGTTGCCGAAGGTCTGGGCGTCGTACTTCAGGTAGTTTACCACCTCGGCAGCGATGTTGGGCTTGTCGGTGGCCACGAAGTTGGTGTAGTAGCAGGTGGGCTGACCCTGCAGGATGTCGCCGTTCTCAAGGAGAATCAGCCGGTCGCCCATCTCCTTGCGCTGGCGCTTGATGTAACTGCTCACGCGGGCCATCGTGCCAGACATGGGACAGCGTTCGGTGAAGTCGTAGGGAAAGAATGCTCCGTGGACGTCGGACGTCTCCACGATGCGCAGCGTGACGCTCTTCGAGGGCTTTGCCATCAGGGTGGTCAAGCTCATAAATCCGAGTATAAATACAAATATCTTTTTCATACTGCAAAGGTACAAATTTTATTTGTAACCACCAAATTTTTGTGTGTTAAATTTAGGTGTCATTGGTGTCATAGGTGTCATAGGTGTCATTAAGGGTTTTGATTAATTGTGGCAAATTTGTATCATAATAATAACAAATATATATATTTGTTATTATTATGAATATTTCCTCCCACGAAATTGCTTAATGACACCTATGACATATGTGACACATTTGGTAAGTATTGTTGTCTTTTTTGCGGATTGAAAATTTTATACATTTGCATAATTATAGAAGATAACGGATATGGCGCGCAGGGCGGAAAAATGTTTGTTTTAGGCCTAAGAAAATTTGCGCCCTAACTAGAGCGCTAAAAATAGTGTTCAAAAATGAGAAAATCGGCACTCGTTGAATAATAGTAGAATGCTATAAATATTTACAAAATCAGAAATTTTCTTTCAGGAATTCCTCGGCTCGTTGGAGGTCTTCGGGGGTGTCAATGCCGACCGTTTCGACGTCGGTGATGCCCACGCGGATGCGAAAACCGTTCTCCAACCAGCGTAATTGTTCCAGACTTTCGGCAATTTCGAGGGGTGATTGGGGGAGTCTTGTGACCTCGCGGAGTACCTCGCGGCGGTATGCATAGAGTCCCAAGTGCTTCAAAAACGGATGTTTTTCGAGCCAGACGGCCTGTTCCTGACCACGCACGAAGGGGATGACGGAACGGCTGAAATAGAGTGCAAAACCCTGCAGATCGGTGACGATTTTCGGAGAGTTAGGGTTCAGTGCGGCGTCAATAGTATCGAATCGCTTACCGAGTGTACCTATCTGAGTCTCAGTGATTTCAAACAGTTGCATTAGAGTTTCTATTTGTGACTTCTGAATGAACGGCTCGTCACCCTGAATATTGATAATCACATCGGCGTCGGTGCCGATTTTTTCAGCAGCTTCCTCAATGCGGTCCGTACCGCTTTTGTGGTCGGCACGCGTCATGACCGCACGACCGCCAAACGCCTCGACGGCATTGAAAATTCGCTCGTCGTCGGTAGCCACATAAGCCTCTTCGAGCACGGAAGAAGCCTGTTCGTACACTCGCTGGATGACGGTCTTGCCGCCCAGGACGGCCAGCGGTTTGCCTGGAAAGCGCGTCGAAGAATAGCGCGCAGGGATAATGCCAATAAACTTCATGTCGCAAATAAATACTTAAAACGCTGGCAAAATTACAAAATAAAATCAAAAAACGGATAAGTTTCCGCAAAATATTTGGTGGTCTCGAAAAAATTACGTACCTTTGTGAAGTTTTTTAATGTACACGCATATTATGACAACACTAAGATATATCATCATCACGATAATGGCAATGGGCGCTGTGGCGGTCTCTGCGCAGAGAATCACCCTGGGCTCGTGTAAAATGAAAGACGGCGGCAGCTATCAGGGCGAGATGCAGGCCGGAAAACCCCATGGAAAGGGCCGTACGACGTGGAAAGACGGTGACGTCTTCGAGGGCGAATACGTCAAGGGCAAGCGTCAGGGCTTCGGTACCTACACCTTTGCCGACGGCGAGAAATACGAGGGCGAATGGATGCAGGACCATCAGCACGGCAAGGGTACATACTACTATGCCAACAATAACAGGTATGAAGGCCTGTGGTATCGCGACGACCGCGAGGGGCACGGCGTGATGTACTATTTCAACGGCGACAAGTATGACGGCAACTGGAAAGCCGACATGCGTCACGGGCAGGGCCGCTATACGTTCAAGGCAGGTGCCTATTACGACGGTGAATGGCGTCAGGACAAGAAAAGTGGGCGAGGGCGCTTCGACTGGGGCGACGGTTCGGCGCATGAAGGCCAGTGGCTGAACGACCACCAGAACGGCAAGGGCACCTACAAGTATGCCAATGGCGACGTCTATATCGGCATGTTCGTAAACGATATCCAGCACGGCAAAGGCATCTACAAGTTCCAGAATGGCGACATTTATGAGGGCGACTACGTAGAGGGTTCGCGCACCGGTCAGGGCGTGTTCCGCTATGCCAACGGCGACAAATATACCGGCCAGTTCCTGAATGGCGACAAGTCGGGACAGGGCATGCTCGTGTGGAAGAACGGTGACACCTATCAGGGCGAATGGAAGCTCGACAAGCCCAACGGTCGCGGCAAGCTGACCACGAAGGCTGGCGACGTCTTTGAAGGACAGTTCAAGGACGGCAAGATTCACGGCGAGGGCATTGCCCGATATGCCGACGGCTCGAAGTTCAAGGGCCATTTCAGGGCTGGCAAGCGCAACGGTCCGGCCATCGAGGAAGACAAGGAAGGCAAACGCTTTGAGGGTACCTATGTCGACGACAAGCGCGACGGTGCTTTCATCGAGAAAGACCGCAACGGCAATGTCGTTGCACGCGGTACTTACGTTCGTGGCCGCAGACAGCTGGAAAGGTAAAGAGTGTTCAACTACTTAAAAATAAGACAGTTATGATTATCGACAAGATTGAGAACCTGAAGAATTACGCATCAGTGAACCCCCTGTTTCCGAAGGTGGTGGAATTTATCGAGCAGAACGATCTCGACAAGCTGGAACTTGGTAAGCACGAGATTGTAGGCAAAGACCTCTTTGTCAACATCCAGATGGCCAAGGGCCGTTCCCCTGAGGAGGCCGTCATCGAGACCCACGACAAGATGATTGACATCCAGATTCCGCTGTCTGGCGAAGAAACTTTCGGTTATACGCAGCGCGACCTGCTCCCCAAGGCAGAATACAATGCCGAGAAGGACATCACGAAGATTCCCGACCTGGCAGCCGACAGCTACATCACCTGTCAGCCAGGCATGATGGCCATCTTCTTCCCACACGACGGTCACGCCCCTTGCATCGCCGGTGTTCCCGAAATCAAGAAAGCAATTTTCAAAGTTAAAGCATAAAGCATAAAACATAAGTCTATGGCAACAACAAAGAAAACTACGGCCACGAAGAAAGTGGCTGCAAAGAAGGCCGCTCCGAAGAAGGCTGCCCCGAAGAAGGTCAAGAAGGTTGAAGAGCCGCAGCACATCGGACTAGTGCGCGACGACTCATGGCTCGAACCCTTTGAGCAGGCTATCCGCGGCCGCCACGACCACGCACTGTGGAAAATCGGTCAGCTGACGAAGAACGGCAAGAAGAAACTGTCGGACTTTGCCAGCGGTCATTTGTATTTCGGACTTCACAAGCTCGCCAAGGGCTGGGTGTTCCGTGAGTGGGCGCCCAACGCTACGGAGATTTACCTCATCGGCGACTTCAACGACTGGCAGGAGAGCGACAAGTACAAGTGCAAGCGCATTGAGGGCACGGGCAACTGGGAACTGAAACTCTCGGAAAAAGCCCTGAAACACGGCCAGCTCTACAAGATGAAGGTGAAGTGGAATGGGGGAGAAGGCGAGCGTATTCCCGCCTGGTGCCGTCGAGTCGTTCAGGACGACCAGACGAAGATTTTCTCTGCGCAGGTGTGGAACCCCGAGAAGCCTTACGAGTGGAAGAAGAAGTCCTTCAAGCCCAACAAGGCTCCCCTGTTGATCTACGAATGTCACGTAGGTATGAGTCAGGATGCCGAGAAGGTGGGAACCTATAAGGAATTCACGGAAAACGTTCTTCCGCGAGTCAAGAAGGACGGCTACAATGCCATTCAGGTGATGGCCATTCAGGAGCATCCCTATTACGGCTCCTTCGGCTATCACGTATCGTCGTTCTTCGCTCCCTCCAGCCGCTTTGGCACCCCCGAGGATCTGAAGGAGATGATCGATACCGCCCACAAGATGGGCATCGCCGTCATCATGGATATCGTACATTCGCACGCTGTGAAGAACGAGGTCGAGGGCTTGGGCAATCTCGCTGGCGACCCCAACCAGTTCTTCTATGAGGGCGACCGCCACGAACATCCAGCTTGGGATTCCCTCTGCTTTGATTATGGTAAGGATGATGTGCTCCACTTCCTGCTCTCAAACTGTAAGTACTGGCTCGAGGAGTTTCACTTCGACGGTTTCCGCTTCGACGGCGTGACGTCGATGCTGTACTATTCGCACGGACTGGGCGAGGCCTTCGGAGGCTATGGCGACTACTTCAACGGTCACGAGGACGACAATGCCATCTGCTACCTGACGTTGGCCAACTGTCTGATTCACGAGGTGAATCCACAGGCTATCACCATTGCCGAGGAGGTGTCGGGTATGCCCGGACTGGCTGCTAAGTTCGAGGATGGCGGCTACGGTTTCGACTACCGCATGGCGATGAACATTCCCGACTACTGGATCAAGACCATCAAGGAGGTGCGCGATGAGGATATCAACGTCTGCAGCATCTTCTGGGAAGTGAAAAACCGTCGTCCTGACGAGAAAACCATCTCGTACTGCGAGTCGCACGACCAGGCGCTGGTGGGCGACAAGACCATCATCTTCCGACTCATCGACGCCGACATGTACTGGCACTTCGCCAAGAAGGACGTCAACGACCTCGCACAGCGTGGTATCGCCCTGCACAAGATGATCCGCCTGGTGACGGCAGGTGCCATCAACGGCGGTTATCTGAACTTCATGGGCAACGAGTTCGGTCATCCCGAGTGGATTGACTTCCCGCGCGAGGGTAACGGCTGGTCGTACAAATATGCACGTCGTCAGTGGAACCTCGTGGATAACAAGGACTTATGCTACCATTGGCTCGGCGATTTCGACCGAAAGATGCTCGAGGTTATCAAGTCGCAGAAGAACTTCCAGGCTACGCCCGTCACCGAAATCTGGCACGACGACGGCGACCAGGTGCTGTGTTACATGCGTGGCGACCTCGTCTTCGTGTTCAACTTCTCGCCGACACGTTCGTATACCGACTACGGATTCCTTGTACCGACAGGCTCTTACGAGGTGGTGCTGAACACCGATGCCAAGGAGTTCGGTGGCAACGGGTTCGCTGACGACAGCGTGACGCACATCACCAACTATGACCCGTTGTACGTTCAGGACCGCAAGGAGTGGCTCAAACTCTATATTCCTGCACGCTCGGCAGTCGTCCTGAAGAAGCAGTAGTCTTTTCTGCCACGAATTTGACGAAATAAACAATTGTTATATTCGATAATAATCCATAGAACCCGCCGTTTTGGTGGGTTTTATGGTATTTTTATACATATTTATAAGGAAAAATGATATTTTTTTTGCAAAAAGGTGTCCGTTTACAATAAAAATTAGTAATTTTGCACACAAATAGTAAGAATTCTTATTTTTTATGGTACGTAACATATTCAAAGGACTTGGCATCGCACTGGTAACGCCCTTTAATGCGGACGGATCAGTGGACTACAAGTCGCTCATCCGATTGGTCGAATATCAGCTCGACAACGGAGCTGATTTCCTCTGCATTCTGGCTACAACGGGTGAGACACCCACGCTGACCACAGACGAGAAGCAACGCATCAAGGAAACAATAGTGAGTCTGGTCGGCGGTCGTATACCCATCCTGATGGGATGTGGAGGCAATAACACCGCAGCTATTATAGAAGAGTTGCAAACGCGTGATTTTCAGGGTATTGACGGCATACTGAGCGTATGCCCCTATTACAACAAACCTTCGCAGGAAGGACTCTACCAGCATTTCAAGGCCATTGCCAATGCCACGAAGCTGCCGGTAGTGCTTTATAATGTTCCCGGTCGTACAGGCGTCAACATGACGGCAGCCACAACGGTCCGTCTGGCCAATGATTGTAAGAACATCGTAGCCATCAAGGAGGCTTCAGGCAATCTGGAACAGGTCGATGAGATTATCAAGAACAAGCCGAATACCTTCGACGTCATCAGCGGCGACGACGCACTGACATTCCCGATGGTGTCGTGTGGTGCGGTAGGTGTTATCAGTGTCATTGGTAACGCATTGCCCAAGGAGTTCTCGAAGATGATCCGTCTGCAAATGAGGGGTGAGTACGATGCTGCCCGTAAGATTCACCACCGCTTTATTGACCTCTTCTCGCTGCTCTTCGTCGACGGCAACCCCGCCGGCGTGAAGGCCATGCTCAGCGAGATGGGCTATATCGAGAACGTGCTGCGCCTGCCTTTGGTGCCTATGCGTGTCAACAATGTGCAGCGCATGAGTGAGATTTTAAAAGAACTGAAAATATAATTCCGGGTAATCATAGTAATCCGAGTCTTCAGAACCTATGGATGAGTCGAGAGTCATACGCGAAATCACCCCGCTGATGGGTAAGGATGCCCTCTATATTGCTGATCGCAGAAAGAAGGAGTTTACCTATCCCATTCACAACCACGAGGTCTTCGAGCTCAATTTCGTTGAGCATGCATCTGGTGTGCGCCGCATCGTGGGAGACTCCAACGAGGTCATCGGTGACTACGACCTCGTACTCATCACCAGTCCTGACCTGGAGCACGTCTGGGAACAGAATACCTGTGACAGCGATGATATCCGCGAAATCACGGTCCAGTTCTATTTGGACATGAGCGACGACGGATTCCTGTCGCGCAATCCTTTCTACAGCCTGCGTAAGATGCTAAAGGAGGCCCGTAAGGGACTGGCTTTCCCGATGTCTGCCATCATGCGTGTCTACCAGCAGCTCGACACGCTGAGCTCGGTAAAGGACGGCTTCTATGCGGTCATCCAGTTTATGACCATTCTTTACGAGCTGTCGCACTGTAGCGGTGCCCGCACACTGGCCACATCGAGTTTCGCAAAGGTCGAGGTGGAGAGCGACTCGCGCCGTGTGCTGAAGGTGAAAAACTACATCGCCAAGAACTATATGGACGAAATCCGACTGAACACGCTGGCCGATATTGCCGGTATGAGTCCGTCGGCATTCAGCCGTTTCTTTAAGCTCCATACGGGCCGTAACCTCAGTGAATACATCATTGAGATGCGACTGGGGTATGCCAGCCGGATGCTCGTCGATACGGCGAAGAGTATTGCAGAAATCAGTTTCCAGAGCGGATTCAACAATCTGAGCAATTTCAACCGCATCTTCAAAAAGAAGAAAGGCTGTTCGCCCTCAGAGTTCCGCGAGAACTATCATAAGACAAGAATCATAGTCTGAGCAGCGTATGAGAAGATTGATTCTGGCCATAATCATTTGTATGACGGGAAGCATCCTGATGCCTCTCGGTACTGCTGCTGCCGAGAAGTCGGTTAATTTCGCTAAGGGGATTGCAGAGGCAAAAGAAAAACACGACTACAATGAGTTGGGTAGGTTGTTGCTCGCTCGTGCAAATGTCTTCTATAATAATGCGATGGTCGATTCCATCCTGCTTCATGTGCCTGAGGACTTGCAAACATTAGGTGAGATTAAACAATGGGACAAATACTATGATACTTGGACCTATCTGATTAATACCTTAATATATTATAGTAACAGCAAAAACAAGGCGCTGCGCGAGGTGCAGGCGATGTATGCAGACGCGAAAAAACGCAAAAATGACAGAGGAATGGGTATTGCCTATTATACGATGGGTAATGTCTATCTGAATATGAACGACCTCGACGAGAGTGCAAAAGCATATAAAAAGGGTCTCGAAATCTTGCGTAATCTATCGCCTATACCCCCTGTCGTGGCGGAGCTCTATTCCTATTATGGCGACGTGCTTAACGAACAGCAACGCTTCAAGGAACTCGACGAATTGACGGTTGGGTGGAAGGAAGATCAGGATAAACTGATCATGGAGCAAATAAATCTGACGGAGGAACAGCGCGGGATTTTGCATTTCTACTATTATATCGCATGTGTGCAGGCTGCTATCGGACTAGGGGATGATGCACGTGCACAGACAATGTTGGATGCTGCTTATCGTTATGTTCGCTCGGAAGACGATTTCCTGTCGGCTACTTGGTTGACGAATGCTGCACAACTGCGACTGAAACAGGGACGCTACATGGAAGCGCTTTATCTGAATACACGCCGAATGTCGCTGGTGACTCCCGACGAGGATAAGGCCATTTACCTGTCGGTTGCCTTACAGCGTGCGGACATTCTGACGGGATTGAATCGATATGAGGAACTATCGAAACTTTACAAGCGGATGTATTTCCTGAAAGATTCGCTGAATAGTGCTGACACGAAAAACCAGTTGGCCGAGATGAATTCTATTCTGCATGTTGATGAACTGGAGCGTGAACAGGCACAACTGAGAATGGAACAGGAGCGCCTGAAGATGGAACAGGAACGTGACCAGTTCCGCAGTATGCTGATCATCGGCGGACTGATATTAGTGGCGATGGTGGTGTTCCTCGTATTCCGTACAATAGCCGCACGTCGCTTGAAGAAGGCCCACGATGAGTTGCAGGAAACCCACGAAGAGCTGCTGACGGCCTACGATCAGCTGGAGGAGACTACGACGGCGAAGGAGCGTATCGAGAGCGACCTGCGTATTGCCCGTAACATCCAGATGGGTATGGTGCCTCGCAGTTTCCCCGATCGTCCCGATCTGGACCTTTACGGCTCAATGACGCCTGCTAAGGAGGTCGGTGGCGACCTGTATGGATACTATTTGGCCGAACATTCTGAAGATGAGGACAAGAGCGACAAGCTCTACTTCTGTTTGGGTGACGTATCGGGTAAGGGCGTGCCGGCTTCACTGTTTATGGCACAGGCCACGCGTCTGTTCTGTACACTGGCTGCTCAGGAGATGATGCCTGCTGAAATTGCTACCCGCATCAACAATGCGCTTTCAGGAGAGGACAACGAGACGGGTATGTTTGTGACGATGTTCCTGGGCCTGCTCGACCTGAATACGGGACATCTCGACTTCTGTAATGCCGGCCACAATCCACCCGTGCTGTTGCGCGACGGCAAGCCGGAATTCGTTGAGATGATACCGAATGCTCCCGTGGGAATCATTCCCGAACTGGAGTATGAGGGCGAGGAGATTGCCGACATTACGAACTGTCCGCTGTTCGTCTATACTGACGGATTGAACGAGGCTGAGAACCGTCAGCAGGAGCAGTTTACCGACGAACGCTTGTTGGAACTGATGGAACAGGTGCCTTTCGAGAGCTGTCAGCAGACTATCGAGATGCTGCGTGAAGAGGTTGAGAAACACCGCGACGGCGCTGAGCCGAACGACGACCTCACTATGCTGTGTGTGAAGTTTATTAAGGAGAATATAACTGAACTTAAACTATAGGACTATGAGAAAGGAATTAGTACTAAAGAATCAGATGAACGAGATGGAGCGTGTCAATCAGTTCGTCGAGGAAATCGGCGAGGAACTGGGTCTAGACATGGAGCTCCAGATGAATCTTAATCTGGTGATGGAGGAGATGGTGGTCAACGTCATTTCCTATGCGTATCCTGAAGGCACGACGGCAGAGATAGAACTGTTGGCGGAGTCGGACGGAAAGGAACTTACCTTCGTTCTCAGTGATCGTGGCAAGGAATTTGACCCAACCATGAAGGAAAGTGCTGACATGGATATTAATCCTGCTGAGCGCGACCTGGGCGGTATGGGCATTTTCATTGTCAAGAACATCATGAACGAAGTAACCTATCAGCGTCTGGAGGGCAAGAATTTGCTCACCATGAAGAAAGACATTTTAAAACAGTAAACAAAAAAGTAACAACAATTAAATAACTAAAAGATTATGACACAGATTATCAAAGAAGGTGGTAAGACCATCATTAAGACCGGTGAGCGTATTGACACAATGAATGCACCCCAGTTTGAACAAGACATCCAGCCCGCTCTTGCTGACGGAGGCGTCGAGCTCGAGATGGACTGCTCTGACCTTAACTACATGGCCTCTTCAGGTCTGCGTATCATTCAGAAAACCATGCGCACAGTCATGCAGCAGAAGGGTCAGTTCAAGATGACCAACGTAAGCCCTGAGATTTACAAGGTGCTGGCTATGACGGGCTTCACCAAGTTTATGAAGGTGGAGAAAAAAGCATAATAGAAAACTTAACATCTTTGCCTTATGGTATACGTTATAGTTGTTTTGGTCGTCATCATTCTGGTGCTGGGGTTCGCACTGCATACGCAGAGTAAAAACAGTTCCAGACAGGCCGAAGAGCAGCAACGATTGCTGAACGACTACCAGCAGCGTGTTAACGAACAGCAGAAACTGTTGGAGGACTATCGTGCGCTGGAGAAGAATTTTGATAATGTGGGTGAGGGCTACGAGCAGGCATTGCTGGCTTTCGACAAGATGAACGAGGAGCAGGACAAGGCTCGTGCTGCTAACGAGGCACTGCAGCAGACGATTACGAACCTGCAGCAGAGCAATAACCAGATGCAGGAGGAAGCTCAGAAGAAGGCTGAGATGATGCAGGAAGTGATTGCCGCTCTGCAAGCCTCTGGTGACCAGAAGCTGACGGCACTGGCTGGCAAGATTGCTGACTTGGATGACTTGAAGGCTGATCTGCCCCCGTTTAATCGTACCGACAACGTAATGGTGGCTCAGGTGGCCGAAGAGGCTGCCCGTCAGGCTGGTGTCGACAAGGTGCAGTACATCAAGTTCGAACAGACCGTTGACCCCGCCGCTGCTGCTACCATGCTGTCGACAAACCTGAAGAAAGCTGTTCGTGCGCTGACGCACCTGCTGGACAATGCCTTGAAGTTCACCACTGAAGGTTCTGTAACCCTCAGCGTGAATGTCGATATGGACAAGATGCAGGCTGTCTACAGTGTTGAGGACACCGGCACAGGTATTGAGGCCGGCGAGGCTGAGCACATCTTCGAACCTTATGTGAAGCTGAACCAGTTCTTCGATGGACAAGGCGTAGGACTTACTGTAGCCCGTAACATAGCCCGCCGTCTGGGTGGCGACGTGGTGCTCGACACTACGAAGGAGACTCCCGGAGCCCGCTTCGTATTATCATTACCTATTTAATTATAAGAAAAAGGAGGCGGATTTTAAGGAATCTGCCTCTTTTTTTGAAAAAAGTCGCGAAAAAGTTTGGCGGTTTCGTAAAAAGTGATTACCTTTGCACCCGCAAATCAGAAACAGGAACTTTTTTGCAGGTCGATTTTAGGTCGGCAACGAATTATGGAGGTTCCGTAGCTCAACTGAATAGAGCATCTGACTACGGATCAGAAGGTTGTGGGTTTGAATCCCGCCGGAATCACAAAATTAACGCCATCAAGAGAGATGTGCTGGACGAATTTAGCGGAATTTCCGTGCAAGTGAGCGCAGAAAGTATACTTTATGCCGAGCGCCGCCGGAAATAGCGCTTGTTCGAAGAACAAGCGGAAATAGCTCAGTTGGTAGAGCACAACCTTGCCAAGGTTGGGGTCGCGGGTCCGAGTCCCGTTTTCCGCTCAACATGTTGAGTAGACGCGCACGTTTCAGGTGCGTGTGCCGCGAGGCGTGCAGGTTCGAGTCCTGTTCTGGGCACTCTTTTTTATTCACTAGTTATTAGTGTTGGAGAGGTGGCGGAATTGGTAGACGCGCTACTTTGAGGGGGTAGTGTCAATTGCGACGTGGGAGTTCGAGTCTCCTCCTCTTCACTATCAAAGGAAGAACAGGCGGAAATAGCTCAGTTGGTAGAGCACAACCTTGCCAAGGTTGGGGTCGCGGGTCCGAGTCCCGTTTTCCGCTCTTTTATACAGAAAAACAAAACCAAACCCATCTAGATGAATTTATACTTACGATACTTTGATCAGGAAGTATTGGTGAAGAATGTTGATGAGGCTATCGCATTTCTTGCCGATATTGATGAAATAGGAATGAATCCCATGCTTGAGCGTGATGTGCGTGAATATGTGGAAAGCAATGTGATGTACCCCAAGCGTTATAAGATTCGTCCGCGCGTTTACTTTATTATCATTAAGACAGAAGCAGAAAGTATGGAAGACTTCAAGGAGAAGAAAGCCGTTCGTCCTGTCGCTGCCCTTGTGAAGCCGGAAGCTCCCGCTTTGGTTCGTCTCAATGAGGAACGCTTTGGATGGTATGAAGGTGCGCTCGACTTTAAACGTGTCTCTATCGTTCCGGGAACAGGCAAGTTCCAGTATCGTGACACTCACTTTGTAGCTCGCTGTAAGGCGGTTTCCGGAATGGACTGCTACAATCGTATCGTTGACCACTTGAGCCAGCGTGTTGATCCGCGCAGTCAGTTTCCTTCAGCTAAGGGCAAGAATTTCAAGTTTACTTATCTGGGAGAGTGTAAGTAAATTGATTATTGAAGATTGAAGATTGAAAATTGAACTATAGGTCTTTATGAATAAGGTAATGTTGATAGGCAATGTAGGTCAAGAGCCTGAAATCCGTTATGTGGAACAGGGCGTTGCGGTAGCTCGTGTACGACTGGCTACTACGGAGCGTGGCTATACGTTGCAGAATGGTACGCAGGTACCTGACCATACTGATTGGCACAACGTTATTCTTTGGCGTAAATTGGCTGAAGTCGTTGAGAAATATGTCCATAAAGGTGATAAGTTGTATATAGAAGGGCGCATTCGTTATTCTACCTACGACGACAAGCAGGGACAGCGTCGAAGCATGACGGAGATTTGGGCAGACAATATTGAGTTGCTTTCGCCCCGTCCTGCATCAGCAACGCAGGATGATTCTGGCTCAACGGCTATAGAGTAAATCATGGACGAGTATCTACAACAGATTTTCAACGAGGTGACATTGATGTCGCCTCCTTTAGGTGCTATTATTGCCGGTGTTCTGGCCTGTGTGCTATTGTTGGTGTCGGGCTTTGCGTCAGGTTCCGAGATAGCGTTCTTTTCGCTGGCTCCTAGCGATTTGAGTGAGTTGGACGAGGAACGCACTCCTACTGATGTGAAGATTAAGGAACTGCGCGAGGATTCGGAGCGAACGCTGGCCACCATTCTGATTACCAACAATTTGGTGAATGTAACCATCATCATGTTGCTGAATTATTTCTTTGCCCACTTGGTGGATTTTGGCGGGGCCTACTGGTTACAATTTCTGTGTATCACGGTATTGCTGACTTTCCTGTTGCTGCTCTTCGGTGAGATTATGCCGAAGGTATATACGGGTCAGCATCCACTCAATTTCTGTCGTCGGGCCGTAGGCGGAATCCTGTTCTGTCGCAAGCTGTTCTATCCCTTCGCCACCATTCTCATCAAGTCGGGAATCCTGGCTGACAAGGTGGTGCGCAAGGAGAGTCACGTGCTGAGCGTCGACGATTTGGAGCAGGCTCTGGAACTGACCGATAAGGAGGATATCCGTGAGGAACAGCGCATGCTGGAGGGTATTGTGCGTTTTGGCGACGAGACGGCCAAGGAGATTATGACGTCGCGTCAGGATGTGGTCGATCTCGACTTTAAGTCTTCCTTCGCCGAGGTGTTGCGCTGTATTGTGGCCAACAACTATTCGCGTATACCCGTCTATCAGGACAATAGCGACAATGTGCGCGGCATCCTGTATATCAAGGATCTGTTGCCGCATTTGTCGAAAGGTGCAGCCTTCCGTTGGCAGTCGCTCATCCGGCCTCCGTATTTCGTTCCTGAGACCAAGAAGATTGACGACTTGCTACGTGAATTCCAGGAGAATAAGGTGCATATTGCCATTGTGGTCGACGAATTTGGAGGTACCAGTGGTATTGTGACGCTGGAGGATATCCTGGAGGAGATTGTCGGTGAGATTAACGACGAGTATGATGAGGACGAGAAATCCTATGTCCGCATTAATGACAACACCTTTATATTCGAGGGCAAAACACTATTGTCAGACTTCTATAGGATAATGAAGGTCGACGACGAAATCTTCGAGGATGTAGAAGGTGATGCCGACAGTATTGCCGGCTTGTTGCTCGAAATCAAGGGCGACTTCCCCAAGTTGCACGAGAAGATTGACTATCAGAACTTCACCTTCGAGATACTCGAGATGGAAGAACGCCGCATCTCAAAGGTTAAGGTCGTGATTACGCGAGAGCAATGAAAAAGTTTTTTCATTGCTTTTTTATTCCCAGCCGAAACGTTTCCAGTCCATCACTCGGTTCCAGCCGAAGTTGATGGACGTTTTGTTGTATGCCGTATTTCCGTAGCTGTAGTATGAATCTTGTTTGGGAATGAACATACTGACACAACCGTATTTCAGATTTGCATCAAACGTGTCAAAGGACCGGTCTAAATAACCTCCACCGTACTTATCCCACATCGTCATCCATTTCATAGACATTCGGTAGTAGGGAACAGCCTTATTATAGATTGCGTTCCATGCCTTGAATTCGGTTTCCGGTAACAGACGCTCCATCACGGCTCTCATGTCGTACATCATAGGAACGTCATAATACCAATAGAAGGCAACCGACGTCAAGTCCGGACTTTCGGGATATTTCGGATAGCCGTCGGTGGCGCGCTCCAGCATGTCGTGAGTCCAGTCGGCCAGGTCGCCGATAAACTTGGTGTCTATGACGGAAAGGGGAACGCTATAACCGCCTTCCATATAGTCCCATCTGGCCTTCTCGCTGCTG
This sequence comes from uncultured Prevotellaceae bacterium, assembly GCA_902764705.1. Lineage (GTDB taxonomy): Bacteria > Bacteroidota > Bacteroidia > Bacteroidales > Bacteroidaceae > Prevotella. Next base: position 259,452 of record CACWWZ010000001.1, read on the forward strand.
GTCAGATGACTGTAGTCGGCATAGTAGTCGTAATAGGTGTCGATGATGCCTTTGTACAGGTCACTGCCGTTTTTAAACAGGTATGGCACTACCAACTGGTAGGGTGCGCCATAGCCGGGAATCTCCGATGGCGCGCCAATCAGATAGTCTGTCACATTGCGCAGCTCATAGCCGTTTTCTACGCACATCATGTTGCAACAGTCGGCAAAGATGAAACTCAGCTTCGGCAGCACGCTCTGGTCCTTCAGCCCCTCCAACGCTCTGGCCATCTGGGTGATGTTCATCCATTGGCCGTTGTCGACACCATAGGCACGACGCTGGGCTATCGTATCAGACTCGACAACCCATCCGGTGGCGTGGCCCCACAGCACCAAACCGTACTCCTTGGCAGGACACAGCGTAGTGATTTGTTGCAGCACTTCACCGAACAGTTCGGGGTCGGAGGCATAGAAGTCGTAGGGGTATTTGTAGAGGGTGTCCAACTTGGCTTCCTTGGTGACTCGGGCAATAAAGGGCTTCTCGTTACTGATGGCCCTGTCGATAAATACCACCAGGTTGTTGTTTTGGGGGATGCCCGTGATGCCCTGCTGCATTTCGCGGATGTCCTCCGATACGATACCCGACAGATTGTTGTCGCCCGACATATAGACCATCACGGTGCGCTGGGCAACGGTTGGCGTATCGTTGTTCTCATCTTTCTTACAAGCTGTCATCAGAACAGCGCAACAAATGAAAAATAATATCTGTTTCATTGTTTCGCAGACATTTGGCTTAACTACTTAACTACTTTAGAAAGTTGAGTAAGAAGCTTGCAAATGCCGGGCTCTCATGTTCGTGAGAACCCAGAGCGCCAGCACTGCAAGCCGTTTAGCAGACTTGTCTTGTAGTTTGTAATGGTCATTCCGTGTATTAATAGGCAAAGAGCGGATAGCTCTTCATGGTCTCGTTGACCTCACCGCGAACCTTGACGATGACCTGCTCGTTCTCAGGATCGTTCAGCACTTCCTCAATCCAAGCGGCAATCCGTACCATCAGGTCCTCCTTGGCACCACGGGTGGTGATGGCGGGAGTTCCCAGACGGATACCACTGGTCTGGAATGCCGAGCGGGTATCAAACGGAACCATATTCTTATTAACGGTGATGTCGGCGGCAACCAGTGCATTTTCAGCCACTTTACCAGTCAGCTCGGGATACTTCGAACGCAGGTCGACCAGCATAGAGTGGTTGTCGGTACCACCGCTGACAATGCCGAAGCCGCGCTTTACCAGCTCCTCGGCCAGTACGGCAGCATTCTTCTTCACCTGCTTGGCCCACTCCTTGAACTCAGGCTTCAGAGCCTCACCGAAGGCAACGGCCTTGGCGGCAATGACGTGCTCCAGCGGACCACCCTGTTGTCCAGGGAATACGGCGCTGTTCAGCAGCTGCGACATCTTCTTCACGACACCCTTCGGAGTGGTGTAGCCCCAGGGATTGTCGAAGTCCTTGCCCAGCAGGATGATACCGCCACGAGGACCGCGCAGGGTCTTGTGGGTGGTAGAGGTTACGATGTGAGCATATTTTACGGGGTTGTCCAGCAGACCGGCAGCAATCAGACCTGCGGGGTGAGCCATATCAATCATCAGCAGAGCACCCACCTTGTCGGCAATCTCGCGCATGCGCTTGTAGTCCCACTCGCGGCTGTAGGCCGAGCCACCACCGATAATCAGCTTGGGCTTGTGCTCCAGGGCCAGACGCTCCATCTCGTCGTAGTCCACACGACCCGTATCCTTATTCAGATTATAGCCAACGGGCTTGTACAGAATACCGCTGGTATTGACGAGTGAACCGTGAGAGAGGTGACCGCCGTGATCCAGATTCAGACCCATAAACGTGTCACCGGGCTTCAGCACTGCCAACAGCACGGCAGCATTAGCCTGTGCGCCAGAGTGGGGCTGCACGTTGGCATACTCGGCACCAAACAACTCGCAAACGCGGTCGATGGCCAGCTGCTCAACCTTGTCAACCACCTGACAACCACCATAGTAACGGTGGCCAGGATAACCCTCGGCATACTTGTTAGTCAGGTACGAGCCCATAGCCTCCATCACCTGGTCACTAACAAAGTTCTCACTAGCAATAAGCTCAATGCCCTTCAGCTGGCGCTGATGCTCCTGCTCAATCAACTCGAAAATCTGATTGTCTCTTTCCATTGTTTTTTTCTATCTAATATAAATATAAATCTTTCGGACTGCAAAGATAGTGCAAATTGAGCGAAATACCAAAGGAAAATTCATTTTTCTTTGTAATTCCGAAATGCAGCCTATTTTCGACGAAGTCAAAGATAGTGCAAATTGAGCGAAATACCAAAGAAAATAGAATATTCCCTATATATGCCGCTATTAATAGCCATACACCAGCCCGTACTTCTCATGGAGCTGGCGCAGGGCGCCGTTGGCTTTCATTTGGGCAATGACGGCGTTGACAAGGACGAGGAGATCATCTTGCCCCTTGCGCATCAGCACACCGATTTCTCCGTGGGTGAAAGGGTTCTCGATAAGCGGTGCAGCGAGGCGCGGGTCATTCTGCACATACCACGGAGCCTCGGTAATTTCAGTAATCATCACGTCGGCATTGTCCTCGGCCACCTGATTGGGGATTTCCTCGTTCTGCTGATAGACGATAATCTGAGCGTGAGTAAGGTTCGCATTGGCAAATTTCTCGTTCAGCCCGCCGGGATTCACCATCACGCGCACTTCTGGCTTGTCGATGTCGGCCAGCGACTGGTAGCGGTCGGCATCGGCGGCACGGCAGAGGATGGTCTTGCCGTTGGCCAGATAACCGTCACTCATCAGCATCGTCTCCTTTCGTGTGTCGGTAATGGTGATGCCACCGATGGCGAGG
>CACWWZ010000002.1 GCA_902764705.1 uncultured Prevotellaceae bacterium
AGGCAAGTATCTGACTGGATTTGAAGTGTTAAATCCCGATTTGGTGATTTGTCATTTAGATTCCAAAGCTTCGATGCAGATTGACCTGACTATCAACAAGGGCCGCGGCTATGTTCCCGCTGATGAGAATCGCGAGTTCTGCACCGATGTCAATGTGATAGCTATTGACTCAATCTACACTCCGATTCGTAACGTGAAGTATTCAGTAGAGCCGTATCGTGTCGAGCAGAAGACCGACTACGACAAGCTGGTGCTCGAGGTTACGACGGACGGTTCCATTCACCCGAAGGACGCCTTGAAGGAGGCTGCCAAGATCCTCATCTATCACTTCATGCTCTTCTCCGACGAGAAGATTACGCTGGAGAACAATGATATTGAGGGTAATCAGGAGTTCGACGAGGAAGTACTCCACATGCGTCAGTTGCTGAAGACCAAGTTGGTCGACATGAACCTGTCGGTTCGTGCGCTGAACTGTCTGAAGGCTGCCGATGTCGAGACCCTTGGCGACTTGGTACAGTACAACAAGACTGACCTCCTCAAGTTCCGCAACTTCGGTAAGAAATCGCTCACTGAGCTTGATGATTTGCTCGAGAGTCTGAATCTGTCGTTTGGAACTGATATTACAAAGTATAAACTGGACAGAGAGTAATTCTTTAATTAAGAATTAAGAGTTTGTCCGCTTAAAGAAGAAAACAAACAATGAGACACGGAAAGAAATTCAATCATCTGGGCCGTACTGCTGACCACCGCCGTGCCATGCTTGCCAACATGGCCATCTCGCTGATCATGCACAAAAGAATCACTACGACCCTCGCCAAGGCAAAGGACCAACAGCCGTCGTGTAGTATTCAGCTACCTGCAGAACAAAGAAGCCCTGAAGGAGCTCTTTGGCCCTGTAGCCCAGAAGGTCGGTGACCGCCCCGGTGGTTATACCCGCATCATCAAGCTTGGCTTCCGTCAGGGCGACGCTGCTGAGAAGGCATTCATCGAGCTTGTTGACTTTGATGAGAACATGCTGAAGAGCCCGAAGGCTGAGAAGAAGACCCGCCGTTCACGCAAGTCTGCTGCTAAGGCTGAGGCTCCCGTTGAGGCTCCTGTTGCTGAGGCTGCTGCTCCCGCAGCAGAAGAGGCTCCCGCCGCTGAGGCACCTGCTGCTGAAGAGGCAAAGGCTGAATAAGCATTACATTTCTACTCATGATAAGAAAGACTCCCGCTCGATATTGAGTGGGAGTCTTTTTTTTTATGCTTACGGGCAAGGGAATTGCCCGTCACTATTCTTCTTCTGGCAAGAGCACGACGCCATGTTGTTTCTTGCCGTCCATCATGATTCTCAGCGGACGTTCGAAGCGCACGTGGCGAACATATTGCGTCTCTTCGACGGCAGGCATGGCGTCCAGCACGTCGCGTTGCATGATGCCGTCGCCTGTATAGGTGTTGATGGTGAAGTAGCCCACCCCGAACGACGTCAGGTTCTGGAAGAAGTGCGTGCCCTGCGAGGGGTCGACATGGTAGTTCTTCAATCCTGCTTCTACGATGACGCGTGCTGCCGAGATGTGCGGCCACTTGACGGGTATGCCTAGCCAATAGTCGCTGCTGCCCCAGCGTCCCGGGCCGATGAGGATGTAGTTCTTGTCTTCGTCCAGGAACTTCCGGTTTATCTGTTCTATCTCTACAGCGATCTGCGGGTTGTTGGCTGCCGTGAAGTCGTCGTCTGTCTTGACATAGACCACGTCAACGACATCCTCCGAGATGCCGTGACCCAGCGAGTTGTGCGAGCGCAACAGACATTGCTCGTCGGGAATGGCTGCCAGGTCTTCGTCCAGCACCTGCTTCGAGTCGACGATGGGACGTATCTGCAGCAGGTAGAAGTCGCCCGTTGTGTTTTGTCCCTGACCACTCAGGTTGCAGGCGAACTCGATTTCCACGGGGCGTCGCATCTCTTCGGAGCCCAGCTTCTGCGACAGCTGCAGGATTTCGGGCAGGGGGAAGATGTCGTGTTGCAGGACACCGCTGAACGAGATGACCTTGCGACCTCCTTCGTAGATGCCGTCGCGGATAATCTGGTCAACGGGGTCGTACGTCGAGGCGATGCCGTGCAGCGAGTTGTCCTTATCTGCCTCCTTGACACGCAGATTCAGTATGTTGAAGCCGTCGTCGACCTTGAAGTCGTCGCCTACATGGCTCATATCGAGGGCGTAGAAGCGTGTCTGCGTTTCCCTTAGGGCCGTTTCCATCTCACTGGTTTGCAGCACCTGTTTGGGGTGATGGGGCGACACGCGCAGCGTTTGTCCGCCGTCGACGATGTATTTGCCCAAACCTAAAGCCAGCGAGGCGATACCTTCTTCAGCCAGCTCGTCGCCGATGGGGTAGTAGTTCAGCGAACGCAGCACGCCCGAGAAGGTGGGGTAGAAGCGCTGGTTATATTCTTTTCCTACGACTTCCTGCAGGATGACGGCCATTTTCTCCTGGTCGATGACGTTCGACGTCGCCGTCATATACGCCTTCGAATCGCGGTAGTACACCGAGGCATAGACACCCTTGATGGCACAGGCCAGCATGCGCAGCATCTCGTATTTGTCCTCCAGATAGGGAATCATATAAGTAGAGTAGATGCCTGCGAAGGGTTGGTAGTGCGAGTCCTCGAGCAGTGACGATGAACGTACCGCGATGGGTGACTTCACAGCGTCAAAGAACGTGAAGAAGTCGGCAATCAGCGCGTCGGGCAACTGCGCCTTCATGAAGTGCTGCAGAATCTCCTCGTCGGGTGCGTCGCTTAGGGCAATGCCCCACAGGTTGTTCTCGTCCATAAACTGGTCGAAGAAGTCGGTACAGAGCACGACGGTTTTCGGAATCTGTACGGTGGCGTTCTCAAACTGGTTGAGTTCGGGATGGCGCTTGATGATGTTGTCGAGGAACGCCAGACCGCGTCCCTTACCGCCCAGCGAGCCTTCACCGATGCGGGCGAAGTGGGCGTAGCGGTCGAATTTCAATCGGTCGAACACCGCCACGACGCCGATATTTTTCATGCGGCGGTACTGCACAATGGCGTCGAAGATAATCTGGCGGTGCGCATCAACGTCCTGCAGCTTGTGCCACGTCACCGTCTTCAGGAACTGCGACACGGGGAATATGGCTCGTGCACAGAGCCAGCGGCTCATGTGGTTGCGGCGGATGTGGCGCAGCAGCGAGTCGTGGGGAATCTTGAAGATGCTGTCCTGCAACTCCTTCAGCGTCGACACGCGGGCCACCTCTTCCTTGGTCACAGGGTCGCGGAAGATGAAGTCGCCGAATCCCATGTGCTCCTCGATGAGCTGGCGCAGATCGACGTTCATCTTCTTCGAGTTCTTATCGACGAAATGGAAGTGCTCGGCCTCGGCCTTCTCCTTGTTCTGAATCTCCGAGCTCTGCAGGATGAGGGGTATGTATTCGTCGCGGCGGCGTATTTCGCGCAACAGCTTCAGGCCCGCTTCCGGGTCACCCTCCTCGACGTGTGCCAGACGGCCGTTTACACCCTTCATTGGGAAACGCGTGTCGGAGATGACTCCCAGCACATTGTCGTGATACATCTCGTACCAGTGTATGGCTTCCTCGTAGGTGGTGGCCAGCACCACCTTGGGGCGTCCACGCTTGCGCTGGGCGGCAGAGTGGGGGTTCAGCGCCTCAGTGGAAAAATTCTTCGACTGCTCCAGAATATAGTTATACAGGTTGGGCAGCACCGAGGAGTAGAAGCGGATGTTGTCCTCCACCAGCAGAATCATCTGCACACCGGCCTCCTTGATGTCGTGCTCGATGTTCATCTGGTCCTCTATCAGCTTGATGATCGAGAGGATGAGGTTTGTGTTGCCCAGCCAGCAGAACACGTAGTCGAAAATCGACATATCCTCGTTCTCAATGCGCTTCGTGATGCCGTGCGAGAAGGGCGTCAGCACCACGCAGGGAATGTAGGGTGCCATCTTCTTTACGTCGCGGGCTACGGCAAAAGCGTCGTTGTCGGCATTACCCGGCATACAGATCACCAGGTCGATGTCCGTCGTCTTTAGCACGTTGTCGGCCTCCTCCGTTGTCGACACCTGCGTGAACGACGGTGGATAGCGCATACCCAGTTCCGAGTATTCGTCGAACAGTTTCTCGTCGATGCGTCCGTCGTCCTCCAGCATGAAGGCGTCGTACGGGTTCGCCACAATCAGGATATTGAAGATGCGCTTCGTCATCAGGTTGACAAACGACACATCCTTCAGAAAGAAGTTGTTAAACTCCTGCGGTATGTTTGCATTCATAGCCTTACGCACTTTTGCCTGCGAAGGTACGAATAAATGAGTGAAAAACCAAATTAATTTGAGTTTTTCCGACTGAAAAAGGATTTGGGCTTCACGATTTCGTCATTTTCATGATATCGTCCATCGTGAAATGACCAGAGAATACCATCACCGTCGTACTGTCGTCCTCATCCGTTAACATGACGACAACGGATTGCTGCTTGCCTACGCAGTGGTAGATATCCACCTTGCTGCCGTCTTCCCTAACCTGCATCAGCACTTCATACTTTTCCCGTGCAAGGATTTCCTTGACGTCGTTCTTCAGTTTCGTACGTGCCGCCTTTTCCTCTGAGCTGATAATCTGTATGCCTGTCAGTTTGCTGGCCAGGCTTTTCATGTCCACGCCAGGAACTGAGGGTGCTGCAGATTTACTGGCCATTCCCAACATGTATTTGGAGATGTACACGTACGAAACATTCTTCATATCGGCATATTTCTCGAACGTCTTAACCTGTGCGTTGACGGTGAGGCTTGCCATTGCCACTACTGCACAAAGCAGTATTCTTATCATTCGCTGTTTCATGTTATTTCAATGCTTTAAGTTGTTTGTTCAATGTATTCTCAGCCTTGTCACTCAGTGCTTTCGCCTTCTCCAGATGCCCCATGCCTTTATTCAGGTTGGCGGCCAGCAGACTCAATGCACGCTCGGCCTCCTGTTGTGCCAGCACGGGGTCTTGGTAGGTATCTTGTTCGGCAAAGTTGACAGGTTCGTCCTGTCGCAGGTAGTGATACCCCACACCGAAGACAAGGGCGATGCTGGCAGCAACAGCCGTATAGCGCAGGACGCTAGGTAGCAGACGACGGCGCTGGGCCTTCTGCTGTTTCTCCTCAAGTTCCCACTCGTCGATCTTGACTGAAAGGCGTTCTTCCAGTCCTTCAGGAATGGGGATTTGTTCTAACGCTTTATAATCTATTTTGTCCATGTCTTCGTGATATTTTGGAATTGTTGTTTTAACTTTTGTCTCGTTCGCATCACGATGATGCGGATATTGCCTTGCGAGAGTCCTGTGTCCTGTTCTATCTCTTCGTAGGAGCGGTCTTCCATCAGGTGCATCTGGATAATTTTCGCATCCCTTTCCGGCAGTTGACTGATGAGTCCTTCCATCTGCCGGGCCTCGTCTTTGCTGTCTATCTGATGGTCAAGGCTTCGTTCGTCAGGTGGCGAGAGTTCTTCTTTCAGTTCTGCCGAGGTGTTGACGTGTTTCATGCGTCGCTGGTCGAGGAACAGGCGTCGAATCATGGTCACGAGATAAGCCTCTTTCATGGCTGCGTCGGGTAGCTCGTCGCGCTTCTGCCACAGCTTCAGGTACATATCCTGAAGCAAGTCTTCTGCATTCTGCGCATTCCCCGTCAACAGACAAGCCACCCTATAGAGCAACTTATAGTGAGGCATGAACCGTTGCTTGAACTCCCGTGCGTCCATTCCGTTATTTCTGCTCTTTCTTCTCCTTTATGCTCCACTCAATGACCACCTTCTTGTCGGTGTGTGGATATTTTTCCTTGACAGCACCGCCAACCACCCACGATTCGTTGTCAAAAGAGAAACGATTGTTGTTCATATATTCTCGGGCCTCGTTCATCGAATGGAGTTCTGGATGTTCTTCGCCATTGATCACGAACAAAGCGTTGCCATTTTCCACCTCCTTCACGACATCCTTCATGTTCACAGCATCCTCATCCTCTTCAAAGTTGACCAAATCACCCCAATCGCTGCCAATGATACTTTTCAGCATGAGGTCTTTCTTGATTTTTCCGTTGAGATGTGCCAACATCACCTTCCCCCAGATGTCCCAGCGAATCAGTGGATTGTTCACCGTGTTGCCTTTTACCTTGCCGTAAATACGCAGTTGGAAATTAGGGTTGAAGGTCTGGTTAATCATGTTCTGAACGTGGTTCTTCCCTTCCTCCGGCTCCTTGTTATCATTCTGTACAAACAGCGTCTCGTAGCCCTTCAGCGCCTGGATGTCATTGGTCAGTTGTGTCATCTGGCCTTCGTTCAAGGTCATTTGTAGCTGTTCGGCCTTCTTGAAGTTCTTCAGTATGAAGTCGTAGTCTTTCTTGCTCAGGCCGGCACTTCCTTTCTCTCTGCTTTCTTCCATACTCTTGCGAGTTTCAGCAGTCGTTTCTTTATACTCGGCACCAGGCAGCGCCTTGTATTTCGCCATCAATTTCTCTACGGTCTGTCCGAACGCACTGCCCACGCATAGCAGCACTGCCAATGACAATAATAACTTTTTCATCTCTCTATGCTTTTTGTTCAGTTGTTTATTTCCACTTTAACGTTATTCACTTCAGTCTTAACCTTCATGCCCTCTTGCATCATTTTGGCATAGTCGAACGTTCCGTTAATGACTACCAGATTGGCCTCTTCTTCCTCAACAGCCAGGATGACGTTGGTGGAATGCTCACCATTCTTGGAGAGATAGATCTTTACGATTTCACCATCATCACCTTTTGTGTCGATCAGTGGTTCCCATTCTGGGCCTTTCAGTAGTTTCAGAGCAGTCTTCTTAAATTTCTTGACACTGCCTTTCTCTTCACATGCGAAAACTTTTACGTCGTCGAACTGATCGAGGAATTCCTCTCCCTCACCATCGCCAAGGTTGACCATCTCGCCCACATGCAAGCCTTTTCCCTGCTTGGCAGCGAGTTTGATCATGTCCTTATCGACATGCGTATATTCCACGCCCTTAATCTTAGCAATCTCCTCGAAGTTCGTGCTTTGGGCATAGGCACTGCCTACTGAGAGCAGTACGATAAGTGATAAGATAATCTTTTTCATATTTGTATAGGGTTTAGTTTTCTTTATTCATTTGCTCCATCAGTTGGGCCATATCGAGTTTGCCGTCAATGACCACCAGCGAAGCCTCGTTTCCCTCTTCTGCAAAGATGACGATGGTGGTGTGCTTGCCCTGTTGTTTCTGATAAATTTTCGACCTCTGGCCGTCCTCGTCTTTCGCATCGATAAGGGGCTCCCAGCCATTTCCATCCAAGATGTTTCGTACCTGCTGACTCAGTTGTTCTACAGTTTTCTTCTCCTCGCTGGTAAAGGCGTCAATTGAGTTTATCTTCTTGAGCATGTCGCCTGACTTGCCGGTGAAAGTGATGTCCTCGCCAATGTTGACGCTTTCCCCGTTCTTTGCAGCGAGGTTCAGCAGGAACTTGCCAATGTGGACATGTTCTACACCCTCAATTTTTGCCAACTTTTTGAAGTCTTTGCCCAATGCATTCGCACCCGTTGAGATAAACATGATAGCTGCACAGAGCGCCACCTTTATTAATAATGTATGTTTCATAACTGTTTTTATTTTACGTTTGACTATTTATTGCTTTCGTTTCTCTGAAGAAGTTCATCGATGAGTCCTTCTAATAGTACTAACGAGACTTTGCCACGTTTTGTTACACAGATAATCGTTTTTTTTATCAATCATCTGGTAAATACTAAAGAAAAAGCTTGCATTTAATCATATCTCCCCCGAAAAAACTAAAATCATTGACGCTGTTTTATCATCCATTGTCGCAGTTTTATCATCCATCGACGCGGTTTTAACGTCCATCGACGCAGTTTTAACTTTGAACGTAGCTTTACTACTTTTTATCCGGCACCTGACAACCTTTTAGCAGGCACCTCTCTTTATTTCTGCCAGCCCCTTTTCCCCCAAGGCGTGTAACGTGAACGTTTCCTACGCCGTTGCTAACTCAGCGTGAGGACAGACCTCATGATACATGGCTTTTATAATTTCCATACCCCTGACTGTAATTTTCCATAGGGTAAGGTGCGCGGTTTTTAGTAACTGATTGATTTTTAGCGTTTTCTGTTTTTATCCCTTTTGAACTTTTTCCATGGGCAATCGATACGACTTTAGAATAAATGTCGTAACTTTGCAGCAGAATTTGCAACAACTATGTCTACGCGAACATTATACATTTTCATCATTGGCGTTTGGCTGGTTGTCTATAGTTGCAAACAGCCAAACCAACAGCCTCAAACGGCGAAAGCTTGTCTGGAGGATGCTAAGGCTGCTTTGGCCAACGACAGCATTCGTCTGGGTGAGACTTTGCTGCGAAAGACCATCCGTTTGGCGGAAGCGTCTGAGGACTGGCACACCAACTATATCGCGTACCAGCAACTGGCTTTAAGCTTGTCGCAGAGCAACCCTGAAGAGGCATTGCGGCTAATGAAGCAGGCCCTGACCATCTATGAGCAGCATCCCGACGACGAGCGTAATCATGTAATTCTGCTCGACTATGCAGGGACTTATGCTGCACAAGTGGCTTTCACCAAAGAAGAGGATTCATACGACGAAGCACTCGACTACATCAACAAAGCATACGACATAGCAAAGAAAGAACAGATGACGGACCTGATGTGCCAGACGCTGACCAGCCTTGCCAACATTGCTTGGGCAAAGGAGGATTATAGTCAGGCCCTCGACTATGCTCATCAGGCAGAATCTGTGGCGACAGCCGACCTGCGACCTGGCACCCTGCAGGTGCTGGCCCGCAGCTATCTCGACCTCAACATGCTCGACTCGGCAGAAACCGCCTATCGTCAGATTGATTCCGGCGATGATGTTCATATGGCTTATATCGTGCAAAGCAACCTTGCTAAGATAGCGCTCCGACGGATGGGAGCCACAAAGGTGGAAGACGACGTCGATAGTGCCTTTGAACAAATAGAGAACTTCTATTATAAGGCGCTGGAACAGAAAGATCAGTACTATCAGGAGACGCTACGTCAGGAAATGAAGAACCAGCAACTGGAGTTCCGCTCGCAGCTGTATGGCCGGACACTCCTGATTACAATTGTTGCATCACTCATCGTTATCTTGGCGATAGTGTTGGTGGTTCGTTACAGGATGCAGGTACAACGTCAGGAGAAACGCCAGCTACAACAGGAGGCAGCACGTCAGAAGGCTCAACTGCATCAGACTAACGAAGTGGTGGCATTCCTGCAAGACTTTATCCTCGAACGTACAGAGGCCATGAAGAAACTCAACCAAAGCAGCGATTCGCTCATCTATCTCAGTCCCCACGAATGGAGCGAGATAGAGCGTACACTCAATGCCATCGACAACAACCGCTTTGCCAATCTTCGCGAACAGTACCCCAACATGCAGGAAGACGACATCCGCCTGTGTCTGCTCACCCGTCTCGGCATCAGCAACCGCACCATCGGCAACATCTATTGCATCACCGTCTCTGCAGTTCAGCATCGTAAGCTGAAACTGAAGAAGGACGTGTTCGGCGAAAGTAATCCAGATATTACGCTGGAAGAAATCCTTAAGAAGTAAGAAACAACAAAAAAAACAGATATGAAACGTACATTATTTATTTTTGCGTGCATGTTGACATCATTGACTATGCCGGCTCAAGAAAGTGACACAAATGACTCCGACTACCTTCCCTTTGTGGATGCAGGAAAGAGTTGGTTTGTGGCCAGTTCAACTCCTGGACAAGACGCTATAGATAAAGTAGGGTACTATATTCCACTAGGGATTGAGGAAGTAAACGAAGACGGGAAAGCTTATTACAAAATGAAAGCTTTCACTAACAATACGACCGAAACAGGAACGTATTTAATCCGTGAGGAAGACCGCAAAGTATATCTTTTCGACACTGATACGCAAAAGGAGTATCTTATGTTCGACTATTTCTTGAAAGCAGGAGATACATACGATACATATTCGTCTGAGTATCAGAGGATGGTAAGATACGAGGTGTTTTCAGTTGGTGATTATACAGAAGGGCCAAAGATATTATCTTCCTACTATGATGAAAAAGGAGACAGTATGGCCGTGCATTACCGATATTTGCGGAAATGGGTAGTACAATCAGATATTGAAAAAGAATTATGTTTAGCTCCAAAGACTTGGATAGAGGGAGTCGGCTCTCTTGAAGGGCCTTTTGCCAACCTCTACGATACATCATCTTCTTTAGACCATTTAGCATACGTGCTTTATAATGGTGAATCCTATCTGCCTTTCACGTTCAATGAATCGATAGGCAAACTATGGTTTGGCTGTAACCTGCCCAAAACAGCATCATACATTCCTGAAGACTGGCATAGTCAGCTAACCTACGAATTGGAAGACAACCGCCTGCATGTTTATGGGCAACTTGTTTTGAATTGTGGGTGTTACAACTATGTTTACTTTACGGAGGAACTCACCGACAACCCATTGGTGCACAAACTCCATTTTGAAATACAAAATGTAGGGGAAGAAGCCACTTGCGTGAATCTCTTTGACACCGACTTCTACGTTCCAGGTTTCGACCCGAATATGAACTATATCGTGATAGATAGTGATGGCGAAGAGCATCCCGTCATCAACAAGACACCACAGAATGAGTATCGCCCGTTCGTTGAAGAGGGCAAGGTGTGGCAAGTTGGAGCCGAAGGTTCAGGTAATCCTGTGCAGATTGTTGAGTATTACTACTTCGATGGTGATACCATCATCGACGGAAAAGCCTGCAAGCAGATGATGTGCCAGTGGTATGTCAGCCCTAATCACCCGTATTACGGTGAAATGTCACAATTGCCCTCCCTGAGCTATGAGGGAGCTTGGTATGAAGAGAACAAGAAAGTGTACACTTATGACGTGACAAACAAACAATTCATATTGATGTACGACTTCTCCGCCGATGCCAATGACACAATACAGATTAATAATTGTCAATTTGTAATAGGGCCAAAGCAGACAGGAGGTATAAAAGGCTTTAAGGGCGTATATCAAGATGTAAGAAGGTGTGAAAACGGAGGAAGCAGTTACAGTCCCACTTGGATGGAAGGCGTAGGAAGCATTGACGGCCCAACTAAAAATGTACATTATGTGGATGAAGTTCCTACATGGTTTCTGATGGCGTGTGCCGTTGATGATGAAGTGATTTACCTCAACGACGAGTATGAGGACGGAGCCACCCCTGAGAACATGGGAGCCCAGAAGCGCCGCTTCGACTTCACACATACTGTCAAGACACAACCGAAAGTGCCAATGAGAAGGGAGGCAGAACAGTCGCTATATGGCGAATACAATGACAAACTGTTAGGTATCAATCTCGATCCGGTTGACGATGCCTACTTGGTGCGCATTACTGACGAAACGGGCAAAGTAGTCTACGAGAAAGCCATCGACGCTGGTAACATCGTCGCCCTCAACGTCGACATCTCCAGCTACGCCATAGGCCGCTATACCGTCACTGTAGAAAACAGCCAAGAGTCTTTCACTGGCGAATTTGAAACCCAGACGACGGGAATTGAAGAGATCTGCAGTAAGAGGTCAGAGGTAAGAGACTATATCTACAACCTCCAAGGCCAACGCCTCACTTCCTTGCAGAAGGGATTGAACATCGTCAACGGGAAAAAGGTCTACGTAAAGTAAAAAAAGGTGTATAAAATTTGTATATTCAGAAAAAGTAATTACCTTTGCAGACCCGAATGGGATGAACATACAAAAAGAGTAGAACATCAATGAAAAGAATGATGAAAAGAACAGTGATGCACATGATGCTGTTGGCTATTACTATGACTGTAAACGCACAAAGCATAGAACCCAATTTGAAATGGGGCAAGCCTACGGATCAGGAACTGAACATGACGGAATATGCTGCCGACAAAGATGCCGATGCTGTTGTACTTTACCATAAGACCGACGTAAGCTATGAGTTCATCAACAACGACTTCAGAGTGTTTTATCGTGTGAATACTCGTCTGAAGGTGCTGAAGCCAGAAGGAAAGCGGTTGGCTGACGGGCAGATTGTTTATGTGGAAAACGAAACCAACCGTACGCGCCATGAAATAGTATCAGGACTGAAGGCGACGGCCTATAATATGGAAAACGGCAAACTGGTGAAGACGAAGATGGAGCGCTCGATGACCAGTGTAGAACGCCTCGACAAAAACCAGCTGGTAACGAAATTCAGCGTACCTCAGGTAAAGGTGGGAACCGTCATTGAATATGAATACCGTATCGAAAGCGACTTCTATGGCAACATCCGCGACTGGTATGCCCAGCGTGACATTCCTGTACTCTATACTTGCTATGAACTGTCAATTCCAGAATGGTTTACTTTCAATATTGAGGAAACAGGCATGAATCGGATGGAAAAGAAAGAGGATAGTCAGCCAATGACATTACTCTTTAGTGGAGGAACAGAAAACATCCTTACGAATATAAAGACCTTCATCGGCAGGAACCTGCCAGCCTTGAAAGATGACGATTTCGTGTGGCATGCTACCGACTATGGTGACAAAGTGACTGCTGAGCTAGCTGGCATATTCATTCCCGGCTCTGTTTATAAGAGCTATACCTCCACATGGGATGACGTTGACAACCAGCTGTTGAATGATGAGGACTTTGGAGGACGCCTGAAGAGGAGCAGTCCACTGAAGGATGAAATCATAGCGGCAGGCATTCCCGGCATCAGCGATAAGAAGGAACGGATAGCTGCTGTCTGGCAGTTGCTGAAGAGCAGGGTTCGCTGGAACGGTGACTATGCCTTCTGGGGGAAGTCGGCCTCAAAGGTTCTGAAAGAGGGTACTGGAACGAATGCTGACATTAATTTCCTGCTGATTAATATGTTGCAGGATGCAGGCATCGAGTCTGTACCTATTGTTATGAGAAGGCGCGACAGTGGTATTCTGCCACTTTCCCATTCTAGTCTGAAATACCTGAATACCTTTGTGGTAGGTATTCAGATGGATGACTCGACGATGGCCTATCTCGATGGTTCTGCTGGGGACGGCTATCTGAATGTGCTTCCCGCTAAACTTCTCGTCAGCAGAGCACGTGTTGTCAAGAAAACAGCGTCGCTTATGCCAAAAAATACACCAGACATCTGGGTAAACCTGCAAACCAATGCCCGTGGCCGCGAGACAACAACTATCCAGGCCAAACTTAGCGCCGACGGACTGCTGACAGGAAAGAAGTCAAGTATGCTTATTGAAGAGGCTGCTGCTGCCAAGCGTCGTTCGTGGCGGTTGGCCAAGGACAGCACGGAGCAGATTCAGAAGATGCAGGAGCGTGATGGAATAGAAATACAGTCCTACCGTTTAGAGGGACGCAATGATTTCTCGCCGACGGTAAAGGAAGAAATGTCATTTACCAAACAATGCGATGCTGCCGGCGATATCATTTATCTGAATCCGTTTATCTTCATCCCACAGCATGAGTCTCCCTTTACGGCCGCTGAGCGCATCTTGCCGATAGAGTTCCCCTATAAGCAGGCAGAGATGCAGAATGTGATGATTACGCTACCGGAAGGATATGTTGTTGAAGAGGCACCAAAGCCTATCATCATCAAGCTTGATGGTGCTACGGCGCGCATCGTCTGCAACGTGAACGGCAACGTGTTGAACGTACAGTATGTGATGAACATCGACAAGACCTTCTTCGCCTCAACACAGTATCAGGATCTGAAAGCCTTCTTCGATAAACTTGTTGAAAGCAATAAGCATATTATAACGGTGAAGAAACAACAATTTTAATTAAGAATTAAGAGTAAAGAATTAAGAAAATCACCAAATAAAGGTTTATGAAAAAATACCTATTGTTGCTTGCCTTCTATACCTTGAATGTTGTGGCACAGACGTCAGAGCCCAATCTAAAATGGGGAAAGCCGACAGACGAAGAACTTAACATGACGGAATATGCTGGCGACAAGGAGGCTAAGGCTGTGGTGCTCTGCCATCTGACATCCGTCAACTATACGATGGATCTATACAACTATCTGGTAGACTATCATGTCAAGAAACGTATCAAGATTCTGAAGGACGAAGGGAAAGACTATGCCAACATCAGTATTCCTTATATATACAATATGAATGAGGAATATGGAGAAGAGTCCATTGAGTCCTTCAAGGCAACAGCCTATAATATCGTGAATGGCAAGGTCGTAAAGACAAAAATCGGCAAGGAGCAAATACACACCGAACGCATTGACGAAGACTATATACTGGCCAAAGTTGCCATACCTCAGGTGAGGGCAGGAACAATAATCGAGTACGAATATACGCGCCACAGCAATGTATTCTTCCATATCTACGACTGGGATGCACAGGAAGAGATTCCTGTCATGTTTGCCCAATACAGATTGGAGATTCCCGCCTTTTTAATCTTTAATGTGGAGACCAGTGGTCTTCAACTCCTTCAGAGTTCTCATTCGATAGGTAGCCTTGCTTACAACACTTCCAGCGATAATATGACGAGGCCGTCTTCCTGCAAGACAAATATCTATCTTTGCACAGGGCATAGCCTACCGGCACTTAAAGAAGACGACTTTGTGTGGAACGAGCGCGACTATATGAGCAAAGTCACAGCTGAGCTGAAGAGCTATGCATCATCAGGAGGAACCTATCGCGACGTGAAGAAAACTTGGGAGCAGGTGGATAATGTTTTGCTGCAGCATTCGCAGTTCGGCTCACGTCTGAATGATCATAGCAAGTTCCGCGAAGAACTTGCTGCCGCAGGGATTGCTAAAATGACAAACTTAAATGAAAAGCTAGCGGCAACATTCAAGATGCTGCGCCAAAAGTTGGCATGGAATGGAGAATACGAGTTGCTGGCACATTCTGCCTCAGAGGTTATCAAAAAAGGAAGCGGCACAAGTGGTGACCTAAATATGATGCTTATCAACATGCTCGGAGATGTCGGCATACAGGCATATCCTGTTGTTTTGAGTACTCGCCGTCACGGCCGTTTGCCACAAACATATCCAAGTCTGAACAAGCTAAACACCTTCATTGTTGCCGTGCCCAATGGAACTGATTGGTTGTACCTCGATGCTTCATCAGCAAATGGCTACGTTAATGTGCTGTCACCCAATCTTTATGTTGAAAATGCCCGTCTTATCCAAAAAGGCAAACCCAGCCAATGGGTGAACCTACAGAAAATTGGTGAGGCCAGAAGCCAGATAACGGTTGTAGGCTCCATTTCGCCAGAAGGTGTTATGAACGGTGAACGGATAGTACTCTATTTCGGCAACGCAGCATTTAACGAGCGGAGGGCTTTTCGTGAGGCTAGTGACAGCGCTACATTTATTGCCAAGAAGGCAGTTGATAACGGCATGGAGATAAACTGTTGTCAGATGACAGGACATCGTGACTACGCAGCAAGTGTCAAGGAGGAGATGAAGTTTACCAAGCAGGGCGAAGCAACCTCCGACCATATCTACATCAACCCCTTTACGGACTTCCCCATTCATAGCAACCCCTTCCTGGATACAGAAAGACTGTTGCCTGTGGAATTCCCCTGTAAGCAGACTTTCAGTATGACCATTCGTCTCATGCTGCCTGAAGGATGGAAGTTGGAGGAGGAGCCGAAAAACACAAAAATGACTACTGAAGACAAAAGTATTGTCGGTCACATCCTGTATGAAGTCTCAGACGAACATTCGCTGTCTATTCAGGTTCAGTTTCGCCAGAGTAGTGTGACTTATTACAAAGACAAATATGAAACGCTGCGCCAGCTATATGACTTATTCTCTAACCGGAGTAAGGACATGCTGGTACTCAAGAAAATTTAAGGAAAAGACATGAGACAGATACTTTTTCTTGCGCTATTGCTGACGACTATCCAACATTCCACAGCACAAAATGCTATCGTGGAAGAGTCTTTGACCGATGTGGAATGCATCAGCACTACATATGCCATCATCCGTTTCAAGGAAGTGACGACCATTCTTAACGAGCATGGGGCAGATCTTGCCACGTTCGTCTGTTCGTGTAGTAAGAACGACAAACTGACAGCGTTTAAAGGACAAGTGACGGATAGCTCAGGTCGTGTCATCCGAAAAATCAAGGGGAGTGAGTTGAAACAAACGGAGTATTCGCCCTATCTCGCCATTGATGACTATAAGGTGTATTATGACTACACGCCACCAGTCTATCCTGTCACCATCACTTACGAATGGACGATAGACAGTCATGACAACCTGATAGAGTTTCCCCGTTTCTGTCCGCAGACCGACTATGATATCAGCGTCAAGAAAGCTTCATACACCCTTACAGCCCCAAGGGAACTTGCTGTCCGTCATGCCCTGTTGAACATCGACGCGTCAGTCTGCGTCAGTGAGAATACTAAAGGCTCACAGGTTCTCAGTCTTGAACTCTCTGATTTGCCAGCATTGAAAGACGAACCCTATTCCCCTCCGCTTCGTGAACGCCTGCCGATGGCATATTTCGCACCTACCGACTTTACATACTATGGTACTCAGGGAAGCCTGAAGGACTGGAGGGAATACGGGAAATGGGAATATAGCCTCATCAATGGAAGCGAAACGCTTCCTGATGCCGTATGTCAGGAATTGCATCAACTGACGGATGGTTTGAAGACTGACCGCGAGAAGATAAAGGCACTTTACCAAAGACTTGAAAAGACCACCCGTTACGTGGCCGTACTCCTTGGCATTGGAGGCCAGAAGCCTGCCCCTGCCGCTAATGTCTGTAAGAGTGGTTTCGGTGACTGTAAGGGGTTGTCGAATTACATGCGTGCTATGCTGAAAGTAGTGGGAATCCCCTCGAACTACGTCACCATCAGTACCACCAATCGCCAGCTGCTGAAAGACTTCGCCAGCGTAGGACAGATGAACCACGTCATCCTGCAAGTGCCGCTTCAGGGTGATACGCTCTGGCTGGAGTGTACCAATCCGCAACTGCCTATGGACTATGTGCATGAGGACATTGCCGGCCATAGTGCTATTGAGGTCAGCGAGGCAGGAGGTCGGTTAGTGCAACTGCCAGTCTATGCCGACAGCACGAATCTGATGCATAGCAAGATTCACATCCAGCTGGATTTGAAAGGAGCAGCAGACGTGTCGCTTTTGCAAGATTTCCATAACTGGCAATATGAGCACTACATCCCATTATTGAAGATGGACGAGAAAGACCGTCATAAGACATTGCAGCGGATGATTCGTGTGCCTCAGGCTGAAATCGGCCGTATGGATGTCCGCGAGGACGGTGCCACCATCACTGTCGATGCTGAGATCAAAAGCCAACGCTATGCTACCACTACGGGTCAGCGGCTCTTCGTTCCTGTATGTCCTATTCATAATGGTTATAGTACGCCCCCTGCACTTCCCAATCGTCAGGAGGACATTTATCTGGAGTCAGGCTATTTGGATAAAGACGAGATAACCCTTACTATTCCTGAAGGCTATGAAATTGAAGCCATGCCGAAGGACCAGACCGTAGAACAGCCCTTCGGCACGTTCTCTTTCACCGTGAAACGAGATGGTAGTGAGGTACGCATACAGAACAGTTTGCTGATGAAATCAGGAACTTACGACAAGTCGCAATATCCCCAATTCATCGATTTTATGAAGAAGATCAGCGGCATCTATAGTCAGAAAATCGTTCTTAAAAAACAAGATTCTTAACCTACTCATATGGTGCTTGAGTTTATTTACTTTGATTTACACTCTTTTATTTATTACACCCTATCATACACTGTAATAACAAACAAAACTGTCAACTATAATTTTTGGCGATTAGCGAGATATTTCGTATCTTTGCCGGCGAAAAAAGAAACTGCAATGAAGAAGAGTATTATTGTTATGATGATGGCGTTGCTGATGGTGGCATGTAGCACGCTGACGCCAGCAGAGAAAGCCGAAAGGCAGGCAAAGGTAGCACAGGCTGTGAAGAAAGCATTGTCAGAACGCCACTATAAAGTGGGAATCAGCATGATGTACCCACCACGCGGGAAGGCGGTGAATGTATCGCCAGATTACTCGTTGGAAGTAAAGGGGGATACGTTAATTTCATATCTGCCATATTTTGGGCGTGCATATAATGTACCTTATGGCGGTGGTAAGGGCTTGAACTTTACAGCACCGATTTCAGAGTACAGTTCAGAAAAAGGCCGTAAGGGCGCTACGCAGGTAACGATAAAAGTAACCAACGAAGAGGATATCTATACGTATCTATTGGAGATTTATGACACTGGCAGCATCTCTGTCGACGTGAGATCTCGTGAGCGGGAATCAATTCGCTACAGCGGGAATATGGAAGGCATAGAATCAGGTAAATGACTTTTCGTAAAGGATTCCAATGATTATCAACAGGTAGCCTGCCAGGCATAAGACAGGTGCAATGACAATTCTGCGGACAGAAAATATATCCGGATTGAAGGAATGCTCGGTAGTTCCCGGGCCAGACATCAGAAGGTAGCCAACGACAATCAGGAGGCAGGCAGCGATGATGATGCGTCGACGGTTAAGCAAAGTGCGGGACTTATTGATTATTGTGCTCATATTGATGGATGTATTGGTTAATGATTTCTGTTCTGTCATATTGATCAGCCACTATCAGCGCATGCTGCATGGTCTGTAGCCAGGTATGGCGGGAGTCGTTCGAGCCTTGTCGGCGTGAGGGAGTGATGGTCTCTATCCACTTGAGCCACTCTGCGGAACGGCGTAGCAGATTGTTGATGATTTCATCACCCTGTTTGGGATGATTGGTCTGATAGTAACAACGGGCCATTGAAAGGGCTGCGTCCGTATAGGGTACATTGTCGTTTGGCATCTCCTTTTGCCATTTCTGACATACTGCCAACGCTCGCTTGGTGTCATTCTGCCCGAGCAGCGAGTCGATGAGTATACCCATAATCATCTGGTGTGTGTTGGCCAGACGTTTCACATCTTCGTCCACGTAGATACCCTTCGTGTTGAGACCACCATAACGGAAGCGGTGCATGATGTTGTCGTAGAGTCGATCAACATCTACACGCTGGCCATTTGATGTTGGGGTGATTCGATAGGCAAGTCCTTCCAGTACCAAATGTTCGCGGAGGAATGAAAGTATATCAGAGCCCGTACTGATGGAGAGGTAGACAGGACGGCTCCAGTCAGCATGCGACAACATCTCAAGCACCATCAGCTCGTTCTTGTAGAGTCCCTGTTTGCCTTTGAACGATATCACCATCGAGTCTTTTCCCGATCCAATGGTCAGACTGTCGATGCTGATGGGCAGATATTCGAGTTGGCCTTCCTGATAGTCCTTGTGTTGCATGTTGATGGGCAGGGCAGGCGAGGAGTATGCTGGACGCTTCATCTGATCTATATACCAATCTGTTTGGAGATACTCCATGTTGCAGTCGCGAGTATCTGTCCTTACTCCCTCTACCTCTTGATTATACCAAAGTGGGAACGTGTCGTTGTCGCCGTTCGTCAGAATGATGGGGTTTCCTTTGTCCTGTAAAGTCATAAGATAGTTGGCGCCGAAGTCACGACAGGTATAACGCCCTGAGCGATCATGGTCGTCCCAAGTCTGACTTGCCATCTGTATGGGAACCAGCAGACAGACAGCACAAACAATGGCTGTTACGGCGGTAGCATATTTTTCATTCTTTATTTTATTCGCAACGCCACACTCTCGAAGAGAGAACTTTTCACTTATCAATCCTACTCCAAGCCCGATCCAAATGGCAAAGGCATAGAAGGAACCAGCGTAGGCATAGTCGCGCTCACGAGGTTGAAGCGGTGTCTGGTTGAGGTAAACCACAATGGCAAGTCCTGTCATCAAAAACAGTAATGTGACAATCCAAAGCTGGTGTCTGCCCTCAGTCTTCCTACGCCATTGCCAGATGATTCCGGCCAAACCAAGCAGTAGCGGTAGGGCGTAGAACACGTTGCGACCCTTGTTCTTTGCAAGGTCTGACGGAAGTTCCGACGTGTCACATCCAAGCAGTCTGTCGTCTATCCATCGGAATCCTGTAATCCAGTTGCCGTGTTCCACCTCGCCATTACCTTGGATATTATTCTGCCGTCCTACGAAGTTCCATAGGAAATAGCGCCAGTACATGAAGTTTACCTGATAGGAGATGAAGAAGCGCAGGTTCTCGGCAAAGGTGGGCATGTTCCCCTCTTTTTTGACACCGCCCATCCATTCCTCGTATGCCTTGGCATGTCGCTGAGAGTGCATACGGGGGAAATACATGTTCTCCTTATACAGATATTTGATGTCGTGGCGTATCACTTCGTAGTTTTGTTTAGCAGAATCAGCCGATGGACGATAAATCGCCTTCCCTTCCAGTTGCTTTGGGACAAGATATTCACCCATAGGCTCTCGTTCTACTTCGCTGCAATATGCAGGACCATAGAAAAGTGGGGTGTCACCATATTGTTCGCGGTTCAGGTAACTGCCCAAAGTGAAAATGTTGCCTGGCGCATTTTCGCACATCGGCATATTGGCATTCGCCCGGATAAAGATAACACCGTAACTACTATAACCGGCCATTATCATCAGCAGACAGGCAAGAGACAATTTGAGCATTCTCCGTTTCACCTTATAATATGCAATTATGAGTGCTCCTGTCAGTAGGATGATATAGAGGACAAGTCCTGTGTTGTAAGGAGCACCCAATACGTTGGTAAACAACAGTTCGAACCAACTGCCCATTTTTACAATGCCCGGAATGATTCCGTAGAGGATAAAAGCAAGCAGCAATACCCCTGCTACTAAAGTTTTCAATATCCCCTTTGGTGTAATTCTTTTAGCATGACGGAAATAGACCACGAATGACATTGCAGGCAGGCAAAGCAGGCAGAGCAAATGTACACCGATAGACAAGCCTGTGATATAAGCAATCAGAACAATCCAGCGTTCTTCGGTCTTATCTTCCCATTTCAATATGAGCCAAAACATGAGTGCCGTCAAGAACGAGGAAAAAGCATAGACCTCAGCCTCGACAGCCGAGAACCAGAAAGTATCGCTGAAAGTGTATGCCAAGGCTCCCACCATACCACATGCTTCAATCGTAATGACATTCGGAATGGTGAGGTTTACCATTTCCGGGCAAATAAGTCTCTTAGCAAGATGTGTAATGGTGAGGAATAGAAAGAAGATACAACCTGCACTCAAGAGTGCCGAGAGCAGATTTACCATCAGCGCTACTTGTGAGGGCTCGCTGGCCAACTGAGCGAAGAGGTTGGCTACCAGCATAAAAACAGGTGCTCCTGGTGGGTGGCCGATTTCCAACTTGTAGCCACAGGCAATGAATTCAGGACAATCCCACAGGCTGGCTGTTGGCTCTATGGTCAGTCCATAGACGATAGCGGCAATGGCAAACATCAGCCATGCCGTACAGGTGTTGATTTTGGAAAAACTTGTTTGTTGCATGATACTTTGCTCGAATTTTTGGGCAAAGTTAGCAACAAACAGCTATAATGAGGTTAAAAACAGTCTGACATTTGTCTGACATTTGTTAGTCAGACACGATGTCAGTTTTCTATCTACTTGATTGTCAATCGATACGCCTTGCTGCGGTCGGATTCTATCTTGAGGTAAGAATGTTGCTCAATGACTGGCTTTAGTCTGCGAATCAGGGTGTAGAGCGTCTCGCTGGCATCAGGTTTCTTGGGCCAGAGAGCATCACAGATTTCCTTTTTCGTCAGCGAATGAGATGGCGAATGGAAGAACATCTCCATCAGCTGGTGCTGCATGGGAGTAAGCTGCACCTGACAGCCGTCAGTAGCATAAAAACGGCTTTCCTCCTCTGAGTATGTCAGTCCTCCAAAGGCCTTCCCACAAGGTAAAGGAATGGCAGCAGCAGGACGGCGATACCACATCACGATTCCCCATAAACCTGTCAAAACCCAAAGGATGGTTGCGGCCCTTTGGTCTGAAAGGCTGAAAATAGTTGCCTCAGAGCAGTGTGCGTAAGCCTTGAACTTCTGCCCGCGCGTATCAACTGCCAGCGTCGCCTTCCCTCGCAGTTCAGCTATCTGAAGGTGGCTGTTGAACGTCCGGATGGTATCCTGACTGATGACATTGCTCTGTTGCTCCTCCAAGGCCAGAGCCAGTGCCCTGTCCATATCTTCATTAACCAGTCTGCTTGTTGAACTGTAGCTACCAATACTGGTCAGGCTCGACGCGATAATCAGTGCGAATAGCACGATAACGGCATATCTCTGTTTCATGACGATTCCTCTCCTAGTATTTAAAACACGCAAGCCCAGCCGAACTTACGAACCAACTCTTGCAGAAGACTACGGTCACGGACAGGAATAGTGACTGTCACTGTTTCGTGCTGGTTGTCTTCTACTGTCGATTCCAGTTCGTACTGTGTCTGGGCAGACAACAGAATTTTTGCAGGAAGTCCGATAGCATTCTCAATCTTCACAGCCAATTCTGTTGTGAGAGTACGCTTCCCATTAAGCACCTCGCTCAGATGTGAGGGCTGTGTGCCAAGCATTTTGGCAAATTCTTTTTGGCTAATACCACGCTCGTCAAGTTCAGGCTTAATCATCATCCCTGGATGAACTGCCATGAAAGGTGCAGGGTTTTCATTTCTTGTTGCCATAGTGAGTATCATCTAAACTTAAAACTGTTATTCTAATGCCGCCGTCAAACTCGCGGAAAAGTATACGCTCCACCATTCCGTTGACAACCCGAATGGAACTCATACCATTGGTTCCTGTAAGTTGTTCATAGTGGAGGAAAGAGATGGAACGGAGGTCGCTGGCACGTTCAGATAAGCGCAAATAGTTATATGCAGTGGCGAGTGCCGTCATAAACTTTTTGTTGCGGGTATACTTCTTATACTTGCTGTTGCGTCCCGTCGTGATGAGCTCTTCCAAATCCTTATCATCAAAGATAATTTGCATAGTTCAACATTATTTTGCGGCAAAATTATGAAAAAATTCCCAAATACGGGAATTCTTTCGGTAATTTCTTTTATTATTTAACAATTTATATACTCTACAGTCTCCCCCAAGTTAATATAAGAAAGAATTTAAGCCCTTTTGTGGCGATAGAAGAAACTGCCGATGGCGACGAGGATGATGAGGAATGTGGCGGCGAATGCCCAGACGTTGGTGACACGCGAAGTGATGACTACATCATAGGGATGGGGAATCATTCGTTCGCCTGAGAACTTGTAGTGCACCACGTTGCCTTCTATCACACCAGCGCCACCATCAATCACCTTGCCTGGCATCACGTATACCAGTTGCGGAGCCATCATCATCAGATATTCGTAGCTCTTGTACTTTGTCTCTAGCCTGCGTTCCCATTTCGTGCTGTCGCTAAACAGGGGGGTATAGGCATCGGAATGGTAGAAATCCTTAATAATCTTGCTGACCTGACTGATATTGCAGAACAAATCCAAGTTGCGTACGGTTGGCGACATGACGATGGAATCCTTTAAGGCCAGAAACTGCTCTTTGCTGACAGGGGGATTCTTGACCTCGTCGTAATGCACATTAGCAATGAAATCACATATAGAGGACATCGTGCAGGCACTGAACCAATGGCTGATGCCGGCCTCAATGGCATCGAGTAGCTCTTTCTGTTCTGCCCCTGTGAGTCCTTCCGCGAGGTTGGGCTGGCCCGTAAACCAGTAAGAAGCAGTATCTGCACTGACAAAGCGGTCTAAAGGAACAGAGAATATCTTCTCGATATCTGTGATGGTGAGCGTTTCCTGATAGAGGTAGTCGGTATAGAACCACTTGAAGTGCTTGTCGAGCGATGCCGTTGCCTTAAACAGGTGGCCGACTATACTGGTCAGCGAGTCGCTCATCTCGCCGACGTTCTGGTAGTTGCGCTTAGTGTGCATAAGAATCTTATTACTTACATTCTCTTCGGGGCGGCGCAGGCTGTCCCACTGCGCTTCGGTCATAGGACAAGGATGGCGGACTGAATCACCTGCTACCGACCATGTGCGCTGCCAATCGGTTCCAAAATGCAGGCAGCTGCTTTCGATAGGTTCGTTGAGTTGGGCCATAACCTCTTTGGGGTAGGGATGGAACGACATCTCACGGCTACAGGTTCCATCCTCGTTGATGATGGTAAGCATTTGGGAGTCGTTGTTACGACATGATGTCATCAGCAGCGCTACGGCTACCACGATGATATAAAATCTATTCGTTTTCATAAGTTCTCTGTTTTAATTGTCTATAAGTATCGGGCTGTGCTTGCCTGTGTTCCAGATAACACATCAGGATTTCCCGGGGTGTACCTTCTGTGCAGTATTGGGGTTGTGGCGCAGGCTGTGGTTGCTCTACCTTATTATAATATGCAGTTTTTGTTTCAGTTTCAGGCGTTTGTTGCAACCAGAAGAATAGCCCAATCAGATAAAGGGCTGCTATTGACGAGATGATGCGGATGACAATCAGAATGGCCGACGGCCTTTGTTTGTGCTGGGCCATGATGCTGTCGTACTGAGCCTCGCCCATCGTCAGCTCACCCAGCATCAGACGGATGGTCTGCCATTCTTCGGGAATGTCAGGACGCAGTAGTTCCTGAGCCAGCTGGCGTTCCTCTGCTGGGGAGGTTGCTCCTTCGAGATACTTGTCAATCAGTTTCTGGATATTCTTGTCTGTCATAGCTTCATTCTCTTTTTTAGTTCTGTCAATACTTTCTTTCTCGCTGTCGAAATCATTACGGCTACTGAGGTTTTAGGGATGCCCGTGTGCTCAGCGATTTCTTCTGTAGAGAGTCCTTCCGTTTGGCGCATTTCGAAGAGTTGTCGTTCTCGAGGCTTTAAAAGTGCTACCACTTCGTCCATCATCCGTTGGACATCTTGGGCCTCTAAACGTTCTTGCGGAGAACCTGAGGTGTCTTCTTGTCTTAGCATTCGCGGACCAACGTCTTCATAGCTTTGCTGTTTAGCTGTCTGTCGCTTCCTGTAGAGACTGACACAACAGTTCTTCGCCACCCTGATAGCCAGACCCGATACATTGCGTCCGCTGTCTATCCGCTCGCAGTAGTGCCAAAGCTGCACCATCGCATCCTGAGCCACATCCTCGGCATCATCCTGCGATTCGAAGAAGTCCAGTGCCACTTTCAGCATCTGCGATCTTAACTGTTGGGCAATATGTTCGAATTCTGACTGTTTCATACATATATAATACGCAAAAGCGAGCCAATTATTAAGTCAGAAACGATATTTTTTTCTTATAGAATTATGGTGTAGTTTTGCAACGTGGAGTTTGCAAAGCAGACAAGCTATTGGAGACGAAGCGTTAAGAGTTTCAAAAAGTGTCATGTCTACACAACAATTTCTCTTATTTCTTAATTCTTAATTCTTAATTTCTTTGTACCTTTGCACCCGAAAAAATTAAATCTATCAATAAAACATGTTTCATATTTACGAAGGATTCCATCTGGTAGATACGTATCATAAGATGCGTTACCAGCGGAAGTACAACCCTGACACCAAGCGTGCCCTTAAAATTGCGCTCGTAGCGTTTGTAACTCTTTTCCTCTGGAATATGCCCATCGATTGGTTCGGCATTGAGAACCTCACGGTCATCCAGCAGCGTGTTATCGCCATTTTTGCATTTGCCACACTGATGTGGATTCTTGAGATTGTCTCGTCGTGGGCCACGTCGGTAGCTATCATTTTGCTGATGCTGCTATTCTGTTCAGACAGCGGTATAGCGCCAATGGTGAACGAGGAGGAAGTAGGAAAACTATTGTCTTATAAAGGTGTGATGGCTTCGTTTGCCGATCCCGTCATCATGCTGTTCATCGGTGGTTTCGTGCTGGCCATTGCCGCCACGAAGACGGGTCTTGACGCCCAGCTGGCGAAAGTGCTGCTGAAACCCTTCGGCACTCGTAGCGAAATGGTGCTCTTGGGCTTCCTGCTCGTTACGGGTCTGTTCTCGATGTTCGTATCGAACACGGCTACTGCCGCTATGATGTTGACGTTCCTGACCCCTGTGTTCCGTCAGCTGCCCCCCGAGGGTAAGGGTCGTATCGCTCTGGCCATGTCTATTCCTGTTGCTGCCAACCTGGGTGGTATGGGTACGCCTATCGGTACACCGCCGAACAACATCGCTTTGAAGTATCTGAACGACCCCGAGGGCCTGAACATGGGTCTTGGTTTCGGTCAGTGGATGATGTTTATGTTCCCACTCGTCGTGCTGCTGCTGTTTATCAGCTGGCGCTTGCTGCTGAAATTCTTCCCCTTCACCCAGAAGACGGTAGAGTTGAAGATTGACGGTGGTATGGAGAAAGGTTTCCACTCAACGGTTGTTGTCGTAACGTTCATCGTTACCATCCTGCTCTGGTTGTCCGACCGCTTTACCGGTATTAACGCCAACACCGTAGCTCTGATACCCTTCTGTGTCTTCGCCCTCACGGGTGTTATCAACAAGCGCGATCTGGAGCAGATTAACTGGAGTGTCATCTGGATGGTGGCTGGTGGTTTTGCCTTGGGCTATGGACTGAATGCCTCTGGTTTGGCTGCTAACGCAGTTGAGAGCATACCCTTTGGTGAGTTCTCACCATTGCTCATCCTGCTGCTCGGAGGTGCCATCTGTTATCTGCTTTCAAACTTCATCTCGAACTCGGCTACGGCAGCCCTGCTCATGCCGATTCTGGCTATCGTCTGCGGGGCCATGGGCGACAAGCTCGCTCCTATCGGCGGTACGGGTACCGTTCTGATTGGTGTGGCTATCGCTGCATCGTCAGCTATGATTCTGCCCATCTCTACTCCGCCGAATGCGCTGGCCTTCGCTACAGGCTATGTGAAGCAGAACGAGATGGCCAAGATGGGTATCATCATGGGTATCATCTCCATGGTGCTCGGCTTCGGACTGGTATACCTCATGGGCACGCTGCACGTGCTGTAAAAAACAATATTCCATAAATATCATGAGGGCGTGTCAAGGCACGCCCTCATGATGTTTTATACGGCTTCCCCTCATTTTTCCCTCTAAAAGCTTTGTTGATTCAGATTTTTATCGTATCTTTGCCAACAGAATTTGTAATTTATTAACTAAAAACAATCTATAATTATGAACAAAACTTTACGACCTTTATCGCTGGATGTTTCAAAACACTTGCGATGCAGACTATTCCTGTTAACTCTTTTGCTCTGCGGTTTTATGCCGACAATGGCAGAAACATGGACTGACGGCAACGGAATTACCTGGTCCTTTACTGTCAATGGAACGGAGGCAACGGATATTAGGTTTCATGGAGGTCCTGATATCAAGAAGGTTTATCTCTATGGTGATGTTGAAAACTACCCCGATCAGGTTCCGTTCGTGCCAGCTGCCTGGAACGCCGCAGACATGCGTTTCAGTTCTGCCGAGGGTACCCATCTGCCCACTATTCCTGATGACGTTTACTTCAGTCTCAAGACTTTGATTTTTGACGTATCAGATGTTACTGATGATTTTGACTTGAAGGTCATGAATGGTTGGTGGAGTAACACCTATTACGATCATGTTAAGTGGGAGAATGGCTTGAACGAGCTTCAGATAACTGAGGAAATGGCTAGGGAGTGTGCCAAAGGTGGTGAAGGCCGTGACCTTGACCTTATGTTGTATAGTGGCTCTATGACTCTCAATGCTGTTTACTATGAGTCAAGTGAAGTGTCTGGCGATTTGGAAATCCCTTCGAAAGTATATGTCGGTTCAACGGAATTGACAGTGACGAGCGTAGGCGCTCGTGCACTCTCTGGCAATCCTAAACTGACGAGCGTGACCATTCCCGAGGGTGTGACGAGCATCGGCAATTATGCGTTCTATGACTGCTCCGGCCTAACGAGCATAACTATTCCTGAGGGCGTGGCGGGCATCGGCAATTATGCGTTCGCGGGATGCAACAATCTTACGAGCGTGACCATTCCGTCGGGCGTGACGAGCATAGGCGATGGTACGTTCCGGAATTGCAACAATCTTACAAGCGTTACCATCCCGTCAAGCGTGACGAGCATCGGCAATGATACGTTCGCTGGGTGCTATGGTCTTACGAGCGTGACTATCCCCGAGGGTGTGACGACCATTGGTGAATGGGCGTTCTCCTACTGCTACGCCCTACCGAGCGTGACTATCCCTTCGAACGTGACGAGCATCGGCAATTATGCGTTCTATGCTTGCTCCGGCCTTACGAGCGTGAGCATCCCTTCAAGCGTGACAAGCATCGGCAACAATGCGTTCTCCAACTGCATCAGCCTTACGAGTGTGACCATCCCGTCGAGCGTGACGAGCATCGACAATTATGCGTTCTTTGATTGCACTGGTCTGACTACAGTCACCTCGCTGATTAAAGAGCCATTTACTATTGAGGAAAACGTATTTACGTATTATGATATTGATGTGTCATGGAATCCTATCTTCACCTCCTCCACCCTATACGTCCCTGTAGGAACAAAGAGTTTGTATGAGGCTACGCCGGCATGGAACCAGTTCCAAGACATTGTGGAGATGCAGTACATTGACCCGATAGACGGTGAGACTACGGTGAACACAGAAGGCTTAGGTGGACAGGACCTGACAGATAACGTAGTGGATGGCGTATATTACAATCTGAATGGTGGCAATAGTGGCTATGACTCTACGGATGGAAGCATCGTGATTGGTGAGACTACGAATATGGGGCAGATTACTAATCCAATACCTGGAACCAGTGATGTCGCCAACAACTTTACGGGTCTTATCCTGAGTGTTGCCGCAGGCAAAGGCACCATCATAGTGAATATCAAGACCGTGGGTAATGCACAGCTTGTAGTACAGGTTGGCAATGGTACACCGATGATTGCCACGAAGACAGAACAGGGTAATGTGGTGGTCAACTACGACGTTGCGGAAGATACCTACATATACATCTACGCCATTATTGGGTCAAGCAGTGCCCCGTCGTTACGGGCAGCTTCCGATAACGTAGTGAAAATCTATGGTATCACGGTCACTCCTGAATCTACGGGCATTCATTCAATTGATAATGGACAATTGACAATTGGTAATTATTACACCTTGGATGGCCGCAAGCTTGATGGTGTGCCAGCGAAGAAGGGCCTCTACATCGTCAATGGTCGTAAGGTTGTGATGAAGTGAGAGAAGTGATTTCTGTCGGTAAAAAGTGGCTTCGCGGGTGTGCCCGGAAGCGTTAAAATGCCGCATATTTAACAAACTGTAACTTTACAGTAAAAATAATTGGGAATTTCCTTTGCTGTTTGCTGGAAATTCCCTATTTTTGCGTAGTGAATCTAACATTGTGACAGAAGTCAATAACTTATAACTCAATAATAAACTTAAAAACTTATACTATGAACGTAGAGAAAATTATGCAAGGCCTGGAGCAGAAGCATCCTGGCGAAGTGGAGTTTCTGCAGGCAGTACGCGAAGTGTTGGAGTCAATCAAAGACGTTTACAACCAGCATCCGGAATTCGAAAAAGCCAAGATCATTGAGCGCATCGTAGAGCCGGAGCGCATCACCACTTTCCGTGTGCCCTGGGTCGACGACAAGGGCGAGGTGCAGGTGAACATCGGCTATCGCGTACAGTTCAACAGCGCTATAGGTCCGTATAAGGGCGGTCTTCGTTTCCACCCGTCGGTAAACTTGAGCATTCTGAAGTTCCTGGGTTTCGAACAGACATTCAAGAATGCGCTGACCACACTGCCTATGGGCGGTGGCAAGGGCGGTAGCGACTTCAGCATCCGCGGTAAGAGCGACAATGAGGTGATGCGCTTCTGTCAGGCTTTTATGTGTGAACTGTATAAAGTCATCGGTCCTGATATGGACGTGCCTGCCGGTGATATCGGTGTGGGTGGTCGTGAAATCGGCTATCTGTTCGGTTATTACAAGAAACTGACGAGCCAGTTCCATGGTGCCACGCTGACTGGTAAAGGCATGGAGTGGGGTGGTAGCATCCTGCGTCCTGAGGCTACTGGCTATGGTGCCCTCTATTTTGTACACCAGATGATGGAGACTCACGGCCTCGACATCAAGGGTAAGACCGTTGCTCTTTCTGGCTTCGGCAATGTTGCCTGGGGTGCCGCTAAGAAGGCTACCGAGCTGGGCGCGAAGGTCATTACCATCAGTGGTCCTGACGGCTATATCTATGACCCTGCAGGTCTGGACGACGAGAAGATTGAGTATATGCTGGAACTGCGTGCCTCGGGTAATGACGTCTGCCAGCCTTATGAGGAAGAATTCGAGGGTTCGACATTCTTCCCTGGCAAGAAGCCTTGGGAGCAGAAGGCCGACATCTATCTGCCCTGTGCTACCCAGAACGAGTTGAATGGCGAGGACGCCGACAAGATTCTGGCCAACAAGCCGCTGTGCGTGGCCGAGGTTTCGAACATGGGCTGTACTGCTGAGGCTGTCAACAAGTTCATTGCTGCCCACCAGCTCTTCGCTCCCGGCAAGGCTGTGAATGCCGGTGGTGTGGCTACCAGTGGTTTGGAGATGACGCAGAACTCGATGCGCATGTCGTGGACTGCCGAGGAAGTTGACCAGCGTCTGCATCAGATTATGTCAGGAATCCACGAACAGTGCGTGAAGTATGGCAAAGAAGATGGCTACGTGAACTATGTGAAGGGCGCTAACGTCGCCGGCTTCATGAAGGTCGCCAAGGCCATGCTTGCGCAAGGAATCGTGTAAGTTAAAAGTTAAAAGTGAAGAGTGAAGAATTTGCTACCGCAGTAAGGAGATATCGTATTTTCATACGCGTTGGACTTGTTGTCGCATTGTTATTCTGTGCGGCAGCAAATTCTTCATTCTTCACTTTTCATTCTTCACTTCTGCACGCGCAAGACGTCCAGCAAGGTAAGGCTTCGTATTATGCCCAAAAGTTTCATGGTCGTATGACGGCCAGTGGTGAGCGCCTGCATCGTGACAGCCTGACGTGTGCCCACCGCTACTATCCCTTTGGCACGTTGCTGAAGGTGTATAATCCCGCTAACGGGCGTAGTGTGTTGGTACGCGTAACCGACCGCGGACCTTATGTCCGCGGACGTATCATTGACCTGTCGTGGCGTGCCGCAAAAGAGTTGGATATTATTTCCAAAGGTGTTGCTATGGTTGTTGTTCAGAAAGTCAGCAACATCATTGTGCCTTTCATGCCCGAAGACGAGATTGAACTTCCTGAGTTGGAGATGGAAACCAACGAGGGCTCCACGGGTATGAAGCCCCTATGGCAACTTATTGCTGAAGAGGCTGATAAGAAAAAGGCAGCTTCTTCGAAGACGAAGTCGAAGTAGAAGCAGAGGTAATCTTTACCGTCTTGACCTGTGTCGTGTTGAGTTGCTGCTTTTGGGGACCAGCACCATCGAAGTCGATACGGTCGTCACCGCTGTTTGACGGATCAAAGCCAGAACCATTATCGACATTCACGCGGTTTGAATTGTTATTGCCCTTCACACGGCCAGCGGTGTTGTCGTTTTCACCGAAATAGATATCGTCGCCATAACTCTTTTGTTTACGACGCTGTTCGCGCTGACGCTGGTAGGCCTCGTACCGTTCGGCTTCTTTCTGGTCGGCAGCAGCTCCGATAGCAGCCCCTACGGCAGCACCACCAGCCATACCCACAACCTGGCCGACATTACTGCCTTGCCAGCCTCCTGAGATTCCTCCGATGGCAGAACCAAGTATAGAACCGAATGTAGCTCCTGCATAGGCCCCTTGGCCAGTGTAGGTTCCGCAACTGCTCAGCATAACGACTGAGAGGGCTAAAAACAACATATACTTCTTCATACGCAACAGTAATTTAATGTTCACGCTGCAAAGGTAGTCATTTCCCGGAAAAGTGAAAAGGGGATAATCCCCAAATGTGTTTAGGGATTCCCCTATTTCTGTTTTTGGCTTATTGTCCACCGAGCCGTGAGAAGTATTCTATCACGTCTTCCCAAGTCTTGAAGGTGTCAGAGCCGTATTCCAACAGGGTGGCCAAAGAATTTTCTTTGGACTTTGAACTTTGATCTTTGAACTTTTCAATGAGGTAGTCGCCATAGAGCAGGTCGCGGCGTGACGTGAAAATAGTGTGCCGCCAAGCAGGGACATTGATGTGTTCCATGAGCCAAGATTCTGTCTTGGCATACTCTGCGGCAGGTGCCACGAAGAATACCTCGTAGTGTTCTATCAGCATCCGTACGGCTTTCTGTACCGATGATACTGGCTTCTGATAAGCATCCGCCATCGTCTCTATACCTATATATATTATAGGACGCTGGCGATGCTCTTGCCTATCGTCGATCCAACGGATGACAGGAACAACGGAGTGCATATAGCTCTTGTCGTCCATCCGGTGCTCACCATGGAATTTGGTGTATTGCGAGTAGTGTTCACTAAACATACCAAGAGTATCTACCAGGTCGTCTTTGTCGCCAAACAGTCCGTAGACACGCTGTTCGTCCTCTGGGGTAAGACCTTGGAAGCGCTGTTCGGAGACCTCGCGGTATTCTTTGACGAGTGCCTTGTCGACGTAGAATTCCTGTACACCGTCCAGTCGCGGATTCTGAAACTGCTGGGTTCCCGTCATACCATGAGCCTTCATGGTCTCTGCAATCTCTAAGGCAGGATTGACACAGATTCGGTCGAAGCCGCGCAGCTGTTCTGTATACATACCTCCCATAGACGTGCCGATAATCAGGTCGGGCTTCTCCTGTTCGCAGAGGGTGTGAAGCAACGCGATGGCCTCATGGGGATTGACAGGCAAGTCGGGGGCTATCACTCTCGCCTGGGGCATGACAGTACGCAATCGCGTGACAGTGCCCGACTGTCCGCTCGACGCAAAACCGTGGACGTAGAGCACGGTCTTACCCGCCATGAGGTCGGGGAACTGTTTGATATATTGATTTTCCGTCATTGCTTCTGTAATTTACTTCATCATCTCACGGATGGCAGCTTCCAACTGCGGGTCGCGTCCGTTGATATAGTCCTCAGGTGTGTTGTATACTTCAATGTCTGGCCACAACTCCTGATTCTCCATATACTGGCCTTTTGTGTCTTTCTTACCAACTTGTGGAATGCCAAAAACTAGCGAGCGGTCCATCAGTGTCTCCCACCACACACTGGTCGCTGTTCCTGCGACGGGGGTACCAATGAGTTTGCCGATACCCAGCTCGCGATAGACCCAGGGGAATCCGGAACCGTTCGAGTAGCAGTCTTCGTTCATCAGCACGCACGACTTGGCGACCCATTTGTTCAACGGGTCACGGCCTACATATCGGTCGCGAGGTACGAAATTATGATAGAGGCGTCCGCTGAGCAGTGTGCAGAGGTCGTCGTGGAGCCAGCCTCCGCCATTGTAGCGCTCGTCGACGATGACACCGCGGCGATTGCGGTTCTTGTCGCTGAGCAGATCACTATACACCTGACGGAAACCGTCGCTGTTCATCGACTTGATATGCACATAGGCCACTTGTCCGCCCGAGAGACTGTCGACGAGCTGGCGGTTACGGTCTACCCAACGCTTGTAGATAAGGTCGCTGAGTGCCGATTGGCTGACGGGTTTTACCACTACTTCAAAGGTCTTTCCGTCTGAGGGTTTGCGGACACTGATGCGCACCGGTTTTCCGGCCTTGCCGTCGAGCATCCAGTTGTAGTCTTCACCAGCCTTGATGGCGTTGCCGTCAATTTGTTCGATGATACAACCGGGGGTAACGCCCGTCTTCTTGACGGCAAAGGGACCGCGCTTGATGACTTTCTGGACTTTCAGACCATCGCCTTCGTAATCGGGGTCGAAGAACAATCCCAGACTAGCGGTTTTCAGAGACGCTCCGTCCGGATAGTAGCGAGCTCCTGTGTGCGAGCCGTTCAACTCGCCGAGCATTTCGCTCAGCATGTCGCGGAAGTCGTAGTTGTTGTTGATGTGGGGCAGGAAACGCTCGTAGATCTTGCGATAACCCTCCCAGTCTACACCATGAATCTGCGGGTCGTAGAATTTGTCGGCCACCTGACGCCATACATGGTCGAAAAGGTACTGGCGCTCCTCATAGGGCTTCCAGGCAAAAGGAGCCTCAAAGCTGACGGCCTCGGACTTGTTCTTGGCGAGGTCGAGTTTCTTGATGCCCCGCGATACGAGGAAGAGATTCTTGAAGTCCTTGTCGGCTTCCATGTTGCCACGTCCCACGCCTTTCATGACGAGTTCCGTTTTCTCTTCGCGCATCGTATGGCGCCAGAGGTCGTAGCCGTCCTCGAAGGTCACCTGATAGTACAGGGTGTCACCGCCTGGCGAGAGAATGGCGTCGCCCAGATGAGTGGAATTGGCCGTGAGGCGGATAATACGGTCGCGGGCATTGTCCAGGTCGAACTGCAGGGGTGGCTTCTGAGGCTTGGCGGCTGGCTTGACTTTGGCGTTCTTGCCTTTGGCTTTTGTATCTTTGTTGGCGTCCTTCTCGGCCTTCTTAGCCTCTTTCTGTGTATCGTCATAAAGCGCCTTCTCCTCTTTGCTCATACGGAAACGCTCGTAGGCATCCAGGTCGAAGAACATGATGTAGACATCCTCCTCGGCTCCCCAACTGCCGTGACTGCGATAGCCTGCACGGTCGCTGGAATAGATGATGGCCTTGCCGTCCAGTGCCCATTTGGCGTTGGTGTCGCTGTAGCCGCTATTGGTCAGATTGTGCACCTCGCCATTGCCTGAGGCATTGACCAATGCTACGTCGGGACTGT
This sequence comes from uncultured Prevotellaceae bacterium, assembly GCA_902764705.1. Classification (GTDB taxonomy): domain Bacteria; phylum Bacteroidota; class Bacteroidia; order Bacteroidales; family Bacteroidaceae; genus Prevotella. The sequence continues at coordinate 34,667 of CACWWZ010000002.1, forward strand.
GCCATCCGCCATTGCCGATATAGCTGGCAAGGAGCCAGTGGCTGTCAGGGCTCCATTCGAACCACAGATCGCCGTCGCTGTAGCTGTATTGGTATTTGCCGTCCAGCACCGTGCGTACAGCCTTGGTGTTGAGGTTCATCACACGCAGGTCGCCGCGATTCTCGAAGAAGGCAATCTCCTTGCCGTCAGGGCTGAACTGTGGCTGCTGTGATGTCAGGTTGGTATTCGTCAGACGTTCCTCCTCAATGTCGCTGGCATAGGTAAACAGTTTTTCACCCTTGTTCTTAATGGTGGCGCGATAGATTTGCCACACCCCGTCACGTTCAGCAGCATAAACCAAGCTGCGTCCGTCGGGCGAAAAGCTGACATTACGCTCCTGTTGGGGGGTGTTGGTAATCTGGCGGGTGGTCTTATACTCGACGCTGGTCACATAGACGTCACCATGCATGATGAAGGCTACCTCCTTGCCTTCAGGCGACAAGCTGATTTCCGTAGCACCTGACGTATTGATGCTGCGCACGAGATCCTGATCGTTGCTGTCGGCAACAATGCTGATCTGGACTTTCTGCTCCTGTCCGTTACGGTTGGTATAAATCTCTCCGTCGTAAGCATAGCAGAGCGTACCGTCGGCAGATGCCGTCAGGAATCGCACGGGGTTCTTTTCGTGGTGTGTCACCTGCTGTTCGTTGCTTCCGTCCAGTTGGCGCTTCCATACGTTGAAGGTTCCGTCGCGCTCAGTGAGATAATAGAACGACTGTCCGTCAGGGGCCCAGACGGGTGAACGATCTTCCCCACGAAACGATGTCAGGCGCTTAAAGCTGTCACCGCTCTTCAACCAAATGTCACGTGTGATGGCACTCTGGTGGTGCTTGCGGAAGGGGTCCTCATAGCCCTTGCAGTCGTGGTAGAGCATGTCGCCATTGGCACGGATGCTGATGTCCTCCATCGTGATAATGGAGAACAGACGGGACCGTCCGCCCTTGGTGCTTACCTCATAGACCTGCGGGAACGTGCTCTCGGGCAATAGACTGGTCTGGGCCGTAGCCATCAGCGAGGTGCTATACAGTACGTGGTCGTTGTCGCGGAAGGCGATGGGCCGTTCATTGTTGCTATGGGTTGTCAGCCTTTGGGGCGTACCTCCCTGACGGGCAATGAGCCAAACGTCCAGACTACCTTCACGACTGGAGGCAAAGGCAATGTGCTGTCCGTCGGGACTCCATACGGGATAGGCGTCGTAGGCTGCATTGGTGGTCAGTTGACGAGCCTGTCCGCCCGTAACGGGAACGGTAAACAAATCACCTTTGTAGGAAAAAGCGATTGTCTTTCCATCTGGCGAAATGGCAGGAAAACGCAGCCACAGGGGTGATTCCTGTGCGGCGCAGAATGCGGTAACCACCAACAATATGGCGGCCGAGAATAGTTTCTTCATAAGCTATTGTTATAAATCAGGGTTCCAATTGTCGTTGATGTTGAATACGCGCTCCATCGTAATCTGTTGGGCTTCCTTCTTGGTGAGCTGTCGGCTCCAAGCTACGCGACCATCTGTTGCAGCACCCTCACCTCGGTTGTTGTACTCCATATAGCGGGCCGTCTTTACGGCCTCGGGACGCCACTGATGCCAGCCCTCTGGACGTATCTGACGGGGCAGCTCGCAGTTCATAAACAGCGTATAGCCATAGTCGCGCCAAGGACGTCCGAGATAAACCTTGCTGACATTCGTGTCGCAGCTGATGGTGCAATTGTTGAATATGTATCCATAAGGCGACTCCTTGGGTGTGGAAGCAGCCGTGATGTATGAGTCGGCCTTGCAGAATATCTGACAGCCTTCGAACCATGCCGTCGAAGGACCGAAGATAAAGTCGGTGGTTCCCTCGATGTAGCAGTTCTTGAACAGCAGGCGCGTTTGGGCATTACCCGTATAGATAGTGTCCTGATGTCCCAGGAAACGGCAGTTGATGAACGTCAGACGGTCGCCCTCCGTATGCAGTGCCACAGCTTGACCCAATCGTGCAGCGTTATTCTCGATGGTGATGTTCTTCAGCGTGATTCTGCTGCCTTGAATCTTTAGCGTGAAAGTACGGAAGGTGCCTATCTTTTGAGGTGAGAGGTGAGAGGTAAGAGGTGAGATGTCGGCCTTGATGTTTGCGTGGTCGTCCCATGTAATGATGGTCTGGTCGCGGTCTTCGCCGCATATCTCGATATTGGTGAGCCACTGTGGAATGACCAGTTTCTCTTTGTATATGCCTTTCTTGACGTAGATGACTTTATGGTATTCCATAAAAGCGCGGCATACCTCAATGGCCTCACCGATGTTGCGGAACTCTCCCGTGCCGTCGCGGCTCACCACAAGGGTGTCGGGATTGTCGTAATTCTTTTGGGCCTGTGCCGCCAACAGGGAGCTTAGGGCCACGATGATTGTCAGTAGTCGTTTCATGTCGTTTGTTTTGTTAATGTCGATATTACGTGATAACGTTATGTCGTTATTACGAGATTCTTACATAATCTGCGTAATCTCCTGAATACCTTCGATCTTCTTCAGCTCGTCCATGATGACCCTGACGTCGTCGCGGTCGTGGACGCGCAGCTCGATACTGCCGTCGAAGACACCGTCCTCACTACCGATGGTGAGCTTGTGGATGTTCACATTCATCTGCGATGTGATGACGCGTGAGACGTCTACCAGGATACCCATGCGGTCAATGCCCTGAATACGCACAGTGGCATCGAAGAAGAGGCGCCTGTGCATGTCCCACTTGGCATCGAGAATATGATTGCCGAAACCGCTCTTCAATTTATCGGCCACAGGACAGGCACGCTTGTGGATTTCAATTTGATGTCTGTTGTCGATGTATCCCAGAATATCATCGCCGGGAATAGGATGGCAGCAGTGCTTGAACTTATACTGCCCGATGGTTTCTTCACTGATGTAGATAGGCTTCTTGCGATTGAACTTCTCAGGCACGACGAACAGTTCCTGTTGTTCACCTCCGCCTTGTTTCTTGGGCTTCGTACGTCCCAGGAAAGGCACCAGTTTGCGCCAGCCCTTGTTCCCTGCTTTTCCGCGCAGCTCGTCCAGGTCTTTCTCACCCAGCAGAATGGTTTTTTCGCCCAGTGCCTGGAAGAACTTCTCGCGACTGGTTGACTCGTGGAAATTGACCAGCTGGTCGACAACTTCCATCGTATGCTCTATCTGATTCTTCTGCAGGAATTCCTTTAAGATGTCATCACCCCTCTTCTGCGTTTCACGACTGTTGCGACGCAGCACGGCCTGTATCTTGCCTTTGGCTTTCGCTGTTGACACAAAATTGATCCAAGCGGGTTGTACGTGTTGCGACTTCGACGTCAGAATTTCCACCTGGTCACCACTCTCCAATTTATGGCTCAGAGGTACTAACTTGTGGTTCACCTTGGCTCCGATACAGTGTGAGCCAAGGAAGGTGTGGATGGAGAAGGCAAAGTCGAGTGCCGTACATCCTGCCGGCATAGTCTTGATTTCACCTTTGGGCGTGAAGACAAATATTTCCGAAGCGAAGAGGTTCAGTTTGATGGCGTCAAGGAAGTCCATGGCATCGGGCTGGGGGTCGTCCAGAATCTCCTTGATGGTCTTTAGCCACTCGTTCAGCTCGTTCTCGTCCTCCGAGAATTCTGCCTGCTCACCGTCCTTGTATTTCCAGTGTGCGGCAAATCCCTGTTCAGCGATTTCGTCCATGCGGTCAGAACGTATCTGCACCTCTATCCATCGTCCCTGTTTCGACATCAATGTGACGTGCAGTGCCTGATATCCGTTAGCCTTGGGGTGTGACAGCCAGTCGCGCAGACGGTCTGGATGACTCTTATAGATTTTCGAGATAGCAACGTAGATTTTAAAACACTCGTTGATTTCCTCCTCGCGTTTGTCGGGTGTGAAGATGATGCGTACAGCCAGAATGTCGTAGATTTCCTCGAACGTCACGTGCTTGTTCTGCATCTTCGTCCAAATGGAGTAGGGCGTTTTTACGCGTTCCCTAATCTTGTACTTGATACCCATCTCCTTGAGCGACTCCTCAATGGGTGCGGTAAACTGGTCGAATAGCTCGTGGCGCGAGAATTCGGTGTTCTTCAGTTTGTCCTTAATGTTGGCATACTCTTCCGGATGTTCGTATTGGAAGGAGAGGTTCTCCAGTTCCGACTTTACTTTGTTGAGTCCCAGGCGGTTGGCCAGCGGAGCATAGATATAGAGCGTCTCGCCGGCAATCTTGTATTGCTTGTTGGCAGGTTGCGACTCCAGCGTGCGCATGTTGTGCAGGCGGTCGCAGATCTTGATGAGAATCACGCGGATGTCCTCGCTCATCGTCAACAGCAGCTTCTTGAAGTTCTCGGCCTGTGCTGAGGCCTGTTCACCAAAGATACCACCGCTGATCTTGGTCAGTCCGTCCACAATTTGTGCTATCTTCGGACCGAAGATGTTGGCGAGGTCCTCGGTAGTGTAATCGGTATCCTCTACCACGTCGTGCAACAGGGCGGCACAAATACTGGTTGAACCCAATCCGACCTCCTCGCAGGCTATCTGGGCTACGGCAATAGGGTGCATGATGTATGGCTCGCCACTCAGTCGCCTGACGCCTTTATGCGCCTGCTTGGCGAAATTGAATGCCTTGGTGATGATATCCACCTTCTGTCTGTGGCGAGAGGCCGAATAGCTGTCCAGCAGTCGTTGGAATGCGTCATTCACCAGTTTCTCGTCAGCCGCTTCCTGAATCATCATGTCCTCGTCCATAGCTTATCTCCTTCTCTTTTTACTCGTTGACTTACGCTTCTTACTCGTCGTAGTGCGCTTTTTGGCTGTTGTCTTCTTGCGGGTGGCCGTAGTGCGTCTGCCCTTGACGCGTACCGTACGCTTGCTGACGCGCGCCTTCTTGCCGCGTGCGTAGCGCTTGCTCTTATGGTAATAGGTCGGCACGTCGTCCTTGACCTCGACTTCCGTACGCTTATTGAACAGCTCATCGCTCTTGTAGTTGTACACGGAGTCCTCCATGTCGATGAACTTGCCCACCTCGGTCTGTGGCAATCTCAGTGCATAGGGTTCAGTAGCTCCCGGTATCACGTCACGACGATACATGGGGTTCAGCGAGCGCAGAAGGTCGATGTTGATGCCCACTACCTCGGCCACCTGCTCCAAATGCAGGTTGCGGCTCACCATGACGGTGTCTGTCTTGGCGGGCAGACGGGTCGACATGGGGCAGATGTTATGCTGTGAGTAGTAAGTCATGATATAGTTGGCGGCGATGAATGCCGGCACGTAGCCGCGAGTCTCGCGCGGCAGATAGGGATAGATGTGCCAATAGTCCTTGATGACGGGTGCTGCCTCGCCCTCTGGGGTCTTTGCCGTAGTGGCATTGGCACGTCGGATGGCCTTGTTGATATTTTCCGGACCGCAGTTGTAGGCGGCAATCACAAGGTTCCAGTCGCCGAATATTTTGTAGAGGTCTTTCAGATAGCGTGCTGCGGCGTACGACGACTTTACGGGGTCGCGACGCTCGTCGACCAGCGAGTTCACCTGCAGACCGTATTGCTTGCCCGTACCAATCATAAACTGCCAGAGTCCTGATGCTCCCACACGACTGACGGCTGTGGGGTTCAGGGCCGATTCGATGATGGGCAGGTATTTCAGTTCCAGGGGCAACTGGTACATCTCCAGCGCCTCCTCGAAAATAGGCATATAGAAGTTCGATGCTCCCAGCATATAGCTGATGCTGCGACGCAGGCGTCCACTGTAGCGGTCGATAAATTTCTGCACCACGTCGTTGTAGGCCATCTCCATGACGGTGGGGATGCGGCTCAATCGCTCGATATACTCCTCCTTGGTGTAGATGGGGTTCTCGTCGCGCATGTTGCAGTCGTTATCGTCCAGATAGGTCTTGGACATATAGAGATTCAACAGCGAGTCCAGGTCGTAGGTCATGGCCTCCGGAAATTCAATGATTTCCTCATTGCCTGTCTGGTCGGTGACCACGAGTTCGTCCTCGTCGTCGACATCGTCCTCATCCTCAACCTCTATCTGTGCCATTGCTCCCGTGGCCGACAGCATCATGGCAAGTATCATCAATAGTACTTTTTTATTCATTCTCAGCAACAACTCTGTGCTTAAACATATCATAATTCCTAATTCCTAATTTCTAATTCCTAATTTCTAATTCCTAATTATCAAAAGTTCAACGTACAGCTTACTCCCAGCGACTGTGCTTCCAGCCAATTACCCCCTGAATGATTGGGCAGCACGGCAGGTTCTACCTTCAGACTCAGGTCGCGTGAGATGTCGAACTGCGAGAGTTCTGCGTCCACGTAGGCATCGATGACCGAGATGGCATAGACACCCAGCATCACGAAGAAACTCATGTCGCGCCAGCGGCGGTATTTGTCCTTACGGCTCTTGAAAATCGTCTTGTAGCGCTCCTCGTTGGCTGGCGTAATCTGTTTGCCCAGATGCAGGAACTTGTTGTAGCTGGCCGTTCCCGGGTCGTCGTCCATGATGTCGAGATAGGCCTGCGAATAGTCCTTATACATCATGTTGTTCCACGTCAGTGCGTAGATGCAACCCATGAATCCACCATAGATAATGGGCAGTTTCCAGTATTTGCGGTTGTAAATCTGTCCTGCCCCAGGTATCACCAGTGCCAGCCAGAGGGCTCGCTGAGGGTTCGGCTTCCAGGTGTTCCAGTCACGCTTGACATGTTCCTTGTGCTGCTTCTTGACAACGACGGAAATGGTGTCTTCCGCCAGTTTCTCGGCATCGGCCATAGCCAGCGAATCGAGGGGTGCCAACAGTCGTCCGATGCTGTCGCCCGTCTCAATGACGGCCAGCTTCTCCTGCTGGGCATAGCCGTTCAGGCCAGCCATCATCAGCACCGCCGTCAACAGCCATCTGCTTATATGTCGTTCAATGTTCAAAGTTCAATGTTCAATGTTCAACATTCGCCCCGTCCAGCGCATTCATGATTCGCTCCAACTGCTCTTCGTTGTCAAACTGTAGGGTAATCTTTCCTTTGCCTTTCGGCGAGTAGGTCATCTGTACCTTGGTCTGGAAGAATTGCGCCAGACGCTCTTTCAGGATATTGAACTCCTCGGGCAGCTTTGCACTGGCGGCAATTTTTCCTTTGGCGGTCTTGACGTCGTTGCCGCTTTTCAGACTCTGAATCAGTTCCTCCACTTTGCGTACGGAGTACTGTTGCTGCTGCACCTCCTTGAAGAGTTTAATCTGCTGCGAGGGGCTTTCGATGGCTAACAATGCGCGCGCATGTCCCATCTCTATCTCATGGTTCTTCAGCGCCATCTGCACCTGTGCGGGCAGTTTCAGCAGTCGCATATAGTTGGTGACGGCGGCACGGCTCTTGCCCACACGCTCCGAAATCTTGGCCTGCGTCATGCCTGTGGTCTCAGCCAGATGCTGGTAGGCCAATGCAATCTCGATGGCGTTCAGATCCTCGCGCTGGATGTTCTCGACAAGTGCCATCTCCATCGCGTTCTGGTCCTCTACCGTCACGATGTAGGCGGGAATGGTAGTCAGTCCGGCCAGCTGTGAGGCGCGCCAGCGACGCTCGCCGGCAATAATCTGGTACTTAGCACCCTCTATCTTACGAATGGTGATGGGCTGGATGATGCCCAACTCGCGGATGCTGGTGGCCAGCTCCTGCAGGGCGTCTTCGTCAAACTCGCGGCGCGGCTGGTTGGGGTTGGGCTCTATCTGACTGATTTCCACCTCATTCAGATTCGACGACCCCTCGGTATGTACCTCGCTATGTGTATCTATCAGTGCGTCCAGTCCGCGTCCGGCATCAATGTCGTCCAACCCGCGTCCCAGCACACTCCTGTCGTATTTCTTCTTTACAGCCATACTTCTCTCAACTCTAAACTCTCAACTCTCAACTATTCTTAGAAATGATCTCCTTCGCCAGTGCCAGATGGTTCTTGGCACCTGCCGACTCTGCGTCGTACAGAATGACGGGCAGTCCGTGCGACGGACTCTCCGACAACTTTACGTTACGCTGGATGACGGTCTTGAACACCAGTTCCTGGAAGTGGCGCTTCACCTCGTCGTAAATCTGGTTGGCCAGACGCAGGCGTGAGTCATACATCGTCAGCAGGAAACCTTCAATCTCCAACTTCGGATTCAGGCGCTTCTTCACAATCTTGATGGTGTTCAGCAACTTCGTGATACCTTCCAGTGCAAAGTATTCGCACTGCACGGGAATCATAATCGAGTTGGCTGCTGTCAGCGCATTCACCGTGATGAGACCCAGCGACGGCGAACAGTCAATCAGAATGAAGTCGTAGTCCTTCACGATAGGTTGCAACATGTTGGCAATCACCCGCTCGCGGTCGGGCATGCCGAGCATCTCGATTTCAGCACCCACCAGATCGATGTGGCTGGGGATGATGTCCAGCCGTTCAATGTCTGTTGTATAGATGGCGTCACGAACGTCAGTCTTGTTGATGATGCACTCATAGAGCGAACATTCCACGTCCTGGATATTGACACCCAAACCACTCGAGGCATTGGCCTGAGGGTCAGCGTCTATCACAAGCACGTTCTTCTCCAGAGTAGCCAGTGAAGCAGCCAAATTGATGGTCGTGGTCGTCTTACCCACGCCACCCTTCTGGTTTGCTAATGCAATAATCTTTCCCATAATCTATCTTGACTTATGTACATAATAGACTGCAAAGGTACGAATAAAAAACGGACTGACCAAAACTCAGTCCGTTCTTTTACACCTTTTTATCTTTTTTAGAGAATCGCACTGACTTTACACTGTAAATGGTTTAAAATTCAGCTTCATCCCCCGCGAACTCTCTCATTTAATCACGACCTTGTGTCCATTGGTGATGTAAATGCCCTTCTGGGTGGGCTGGGTGCTCAGACGGCGACCATCCAGCGTGTACCACGCAGCACCACGCTCAACGCTAAATCTGGAACGCCCGGCTATACCGATGCCTGTGGCGTTCTGAAGGAGGCTGCTGACGTAGGGCACGTCGTAGAACTTCGAGTAGTCAAGCGTAGTGCCGTCGTCCTTCGTGTATGCGATGGGGATGGTGGGTGCCACACCCGGATCGATGTTCACCCAGTTCATGTCAGTCAGACGGGAACGCGCTGACGACAGCTGGAACTGCAGGCCCTCGGGGGTGATGAACTGCTGTACGGCACAGGCGCCGCCGCCGCTCGTCTCGCCGACGACGGGGAATCCCATGTCCTTCATGAGCGAGGGTAACAGGTTGCCGCACGAGAAGGAGTTGTCGGTGGTCATCACGGCGTATTTCAGCTGGTAGCCCTTCCACACTTCCTTGTCCTTGTCGTCGAACACGCCGTCGAAGTTGCAGTCGACATCGTAGTATATCTTCTGCTTCTGACCGGTCAGCACGTTTTCGCTGTAGAAATGGCCCTGTCCGCCCATGAGTGCCGTCATGGCCATGACGACGTCGAGCGAACCGCCGGAGTTGAGGGCTATGTCGACCACGAGGTTCTTCACCTCCGGGTCGTCGTTGGCCTGCTTCATGGCGTCGAGCACTACGCTGATGTCGCCCAGGAAGTCCTCGTCGACGGCAGGCGTACCGCCCTGGCAGCCACCATCGTAGTAGTCCTTCCAGGCAGCGTAGTTGGCGGGACCGAAGTGCGGGAACAGCAGATAGGCCGTGTCGCCTTCCTTGTAATAGGTCACGGAAGCTATTCCTTTGTCTTGGCGGGCCTTGGTCACCGCATTTCTCTTGGGATAGCTCAACAAACTGCTGACGTATTGTGTCACCATCGTGTACAGGGACGGATAGGGGTCCTTCATGGCCGTAATACCCGATAGCCAGTCGCTGACGGCAGTGCTGGATCCCAATGTCAGATTGACTTTGAGATCGACATACATGGCGGTATGTCCGCCGTCGTTGAGCAGCGCATTCATACAGTTCATTCCGAAAATATACTCCTGCATCTTGGTGCTCTTCAGCAGCTTTTTGATGGTGGCTCCGTCTTCAATGCCGTCGAGGGCCTTGTCCAGGCCGTCCTTCTTGATGGCTGCCTCGAGCGGTGAGCGTCCGGGCATGCCGTAGAAATGGTCGACGGTGAAGCACAGCTCCTTGTAGCAGAATTCGGCCATGTCGGCAGAGCGTGTCGTTTGGGATATCAGCTCTTCACTGCGCTGGGGAGTCATCATGCAGATATTGGAATTGTCGTTGTCGGTCGCCACGACGACTGTTTCGCCGTTATAGCCGGCAATGTGGTAGTACAGGTCGCTGTACATGTCGGCGATGGTGGCCAGCGGGAAGTAGACGGCATTGTCGTCGCCGCGCAGGTCGATGCCGTACTTCTTGAAGTCGAAGGTGACGGTGACCTGTGCCGGTGTCAGTTCCTGGCTCTTGTAGCGCACGTAAGGGGCGCCGTCCAGGTAGGCGTTGTCCATACCCGGCTGTATCAAACCCATCAGGTTGGTGAATGACATGTAGTTGGCAGACGTGAACTGTTCGTCGGTGGTGTTCACCGTAGCCTCGGCGAACGGATTCTTCAGCGTGTAGTCGCCCTCGCCGTTCTTGATGACGGTGATGGTAGTGCCGGGGAGCACCAGCTCCTGGAAATCGGCCGCGGAGATGTATGCCACCGAGGGCATGTCGTCGTAGAATCGCAGCGTGACGTTGCCGCCGTCCTCTCCGCCGCGGTTCACGGGCACCTGCCTGGTGAAATACTTGGTGGGGTCTTCGCTACTGCGGGCCTCAGCCCTTACTGTTGTACTGTCCGCCAGCGTCGGTGTTCTCCACTGTCTGGGCTTGACGGGAATGGCTGCTGCCGACAGACTCAGCACTACGGCAGCAAACATAACTAATAGTCTTGTCATCTTCGTCATTTTTATCTTTTGCTGTTTTTTGGCCACAAAATTACAACTTTTTTGGCAAATAACTGTCCATTTGTTCAAGTTTAACGTTATTTCCAGCATAAATTGCTATTCTGTCAGTATCAAATTGTTGGCAACCATGGGATATAAGCGCCACAAGCTAAATAACAGAGCCGCATACAGGTTGAAGGAGATAATCCTCTGAAAGTAAAACAAGTTGTTTTGGTATCGTAGAAGGCATCCTTTTCATGGCTTAAAGGCAGGTTAATCACACCAAAACAACTTGTTTTGCTGTTATGATGGTATATGATGCTTTTCACAAAAGGGTCATATAGGTTAATAGCCTGATATTAAATAAGTTAAAGCAAAATATGATGCTTTTGCAAAAATGTACCGTTTAAAAAAGTAAAAGAGTAAGATAAACATGATGGCGGTACGTCGCCGCGCAGTAGCACCGCTGAGGTCTCGGAGGATTCCTTGCGTCCGCACAGTAGCGTCGCTGAGGTCTCAGAGGCTCTTCTGCGTCCGCGCAGTTGGGGCAAAAGATGGAGGGCGGTGCCGTCCGCCGTGGCGTAGGGGCCGCCCTCCTTGGTGTATGTCGCGCCTCACGCGGGGTGAGCACGCCGTTGGTCATTACTCTAATGTGAAGACAATCGACGTTACCCCATTGGCCGAACCAGTGAAGCTGACGCTCGATGCGTCGCCAGTCCAAGTGGAGGTGTAGGTTCCATAATCATGATCGTTCGTCCAGCCACTGATATCAGCATGCATGGTAGCGGTAATGACGATGCTCTTGAAATGCTTGCCTGTCGGGGCGGTAAAGGTAAGACCTGAGCCATTTGCATCAAGCTGGCCATCGTCAAAGTCCAGGTCGCCCATGCCGGAGAGCGTCACCGATGTCGAAGATTTGTCCTCGGCTGGTTTCCACATAGTAGTCACGCCCGTCCTCCGTCCAATCCTTATAGGGCGCGAGGCGGCAAATACGGGTCAGGTCGAGCGGATTCATCGGTTAGATGCTAAGTTGGAGACGTTCCTGGCGAATCTTTTTAATCTCTTCTTCGGCCCGCTGCTGCCACTCGTGCTTGCGACGGATGGACTCGCGGAAGGCGGCGATAATCTCGTCGCGGGTACGGTTCTTGTATGCTGCTGATACCATAATTATATTGATTTAGAATGTTATTACGGTTGCAAAGATACGAAAGTTTTTGGAAATAAATTCCATTCCCCTCCAAAAATTAACAAATCGTCACGAAAAAGGCAGGGATGCACCGACTTGCATATCCCCGCCCATGTCGGCTTGCGGGAGTGGGCGATGCCATAGGGACGGGAGGCTGGCATACTGATGTCTGAAGAAAGAAGGTATGAAGAACCTGCTGTTCGGAGGTGAGCAAATGCACCAACGCTTTAAAGGGTTGACAATAAAAAAATCCGCGAAACAGCAACATGTTTCGTGGATTTTTCGTATCTTTGCAGAAAAATTAGGACGAACAGATGAGACCGCTGATATTGATATCGAACGATGATGGCTATGGGGCCAAGGGAATCAATGAACTGATAGACATGGTCCGCGACTTGGGCGATGTGCTGGTTTGTGCACCTGACGGGGCGCGGAGCGGCATGGCGTGTGCTTTCTCGGCGACGACACCGTTGTTGTTGACGCAGCGTAGAAAAGAGGCTGGCGTGGAGGTATGGTCGTGTAACGGCACACCGACGGACTGTGTGAAGATGGCGTTGGCTGAGCTGTGCCCGAGAAAGCCCGACTTGGTGCTGGGTGGTATCAACCATGGCGACAACGCCTCGGTGAATACCCACTATTCCGGTACGATGGGCGTGGTGATGGAAGGGTGTATGAAGTATATCCCCTCGGTGGCCTACTCGTTGTGTGACCATCGCGCGGACGCCGACTTCGAACCGCTGCGGCCTTATGTGCGCCGGATAACGCAATGGGTGTTGGAAGAAGGCCTGACGGAGGGCGTCTGTCTGAATGTGAATTTTCCGTTGGCGGAAAGTTTTCAAGGGGTGAAAGTTTGTCGAATGGCTCATGGCACATGGAGCAACGAGGTGACAAAGTGTCACCACCCACGGGGTTATGACTACTGGTGGATGGTGGGTCATTATACAAATGACGAGCCGCAGGCTGAGGATACGGACCGTTGGGCGCTGGATCACGGCTATGTGGCCATAACGCCCACGCGGATTGATGTGACGGCATACGATAGTTTTAAGGAGTTAAAGAAGTTAGAGGAATTAAGGAGTTAAAGAAGTTAGAGGAATTAAGGAGTTAAAGAAGTTAGAGAAGAGATGCGATACTACCTGATAGTCGGCGAGGCCAGTGGCGATTTGCATGCGTCGCATTTGATGCAGGCACTGAAATGTCGCGATAAGGAGGCGGAGTTCCGCTTCTTCGGGGGCGACCTGATGACTGCTGTGGGTGGGACGCGTGTAAAACATTACCGTGAACTGGCCTATATGGGCTTCATCCCTGTTCTGCTGCATCTGAGAACAATTCTGAAGAACATGCAGATGTGTAAGCAGGATGTTACCCAGTGGAACCCCGATGTGGTGATCTTGGTGGACTATCCGGGCTTTAACCTGAAGATTGCGAAATTCGTGCATCAATTAAAGTTCAAAGTTTATTACTATATTTCACCGAAGATCTGGGCATGGAAGGAGTACCGCATCAAGAACATCAAACGTGACGTGGACGAGTTGTTCTCCATTTTGCCTTTCGAGGTGCCTTTCTTCGAGGAGAAGCACCACTATCCCATTCACTATGTGGGGAACCCCACCGCTCAAGAAGTGAGGGAGTACTTGAAGACCCCCTCCAAACCTCCCCGAGGGGAGGCTTTAGGTCACTCCCCCTCGGGGGAGCCGGAGAGGGGTCCTGTCATCGCTCTGCTGGCGGGCAGTAGGAAACAGGAAATCAAGGATAACCTGCCGGCGATGATTGAGGCCACGCGACATCTGGCCGACCGCTATGATATCGTGCTGGCCGGAGCTCCCTCGATAGAGACCGCCTACTACGAGCCGTTCCTAAAGGGAAGCACTGTGCGTCTGGTTTCTAACGAAACGTATTCCCTCCTGGCAAAGGCAACTGCAGCGCTGGTGACCAGTGGTACGGCAACGCTGGAGGCCTGCATGTTCCGTGTGCCGCAGGTGGTGTGTTACAAGACGCCGCTCGCCAAGCTGGTAGGTTTCCTGAAACGGCATGTGTTGAAGGTGAAGTACGTGTCGCTGGTGAATCTGATAGCCGACCGCGAGGTGGTGCGCGAACTGGTGGCCGAGACTTTCAGCGCAGACAATATCCGTCAGGAACTGGAAGCCGTTCTGCCGGGAGGCGACAAACGTCAGCAGATGCTCAGCGACTATGAGGACGTCCATCAGCGCTTGGGCGAGAGTCATGCCCCTGACGAGGCTGCACGGATCATGATAGAGCTATTAAAATGTAAAAATGTAAAAATTTAAAAATCTAAAAATGAAAAAGCTATTTTTCTTTGTGCTGACGGCTCTGGCAGCCTGCACGATGCAAGCACAAGACATTCAGTTGCATTACGATTTCGGTCGTAACATTTACACTGGCGAGGAAGCCGGACGACAGAAGGTGACCGTCACTGTGGAGCAGTTCAAGGCCGACAAATGGGGGTCGTGGTATTATTTCGTCGATGTCGACCTGTCGAATCATTTTACGGAGAGTGCCTATACGGAGATTTCGCGTGAGTTCAATCTGGGCAAGCAGTCGCCGTTTGCCGCTCATGTGGAATATGATGGCGGACTGAGCCGCACGATGAGTTTCCAACAGGCAGCTCTTGCAGGATTTGCATATAACGGCCATACTGCCGACTTCTCGAAGACGTGGTCTGTGCAGCTGTTATACAAGCAGTTTTTTAAGAGCTATGACGACACGCACTCTTATGCCAGCGCCCAGCTGACGGGTGTCTGGGGACTGAACTTTCTGAACAAGAAACTGACGTTCTCGGGCTTTATTGATTTCTGGCGCAGCGAGAAGGCTGATAATCATGGTTGCCTGGTGATTTTGTCGGAACCACAGTTGTGGTATAACTTCACAGAACATTTCAGTGTGGGAACAGAGTGGGAGTTCTCAAACAATTTCATCTATAACACAGACCCCGAGAGTACGAAGACCTTCTTCTGGAATCCTACGGTGGGTGTGAAGTGGAATTTCTAAGCAGTTCGGAATCCTTTAGAAAACGGCAAAACGCCCACGCTCCTGCATGAAGACAGCCTCGTGGGCTTCTTCTTGACATATCTGCGCCTCTGTTTCCGAGATGGTATTGGGATAATAGGGGTTGCCGTCAACAATCTTCCCTGTTAGGAACTCACACCAGGTACAGGCAGCGGTATAGCGACCCAGCGTGTAGCTGAGGTGCATGCCGTCGCGACATAGGATGTCGCCAAGGCGGTGGCGAACCAGTTGGATAGCAGTACCTGAGGGTATGATGCGAGGTTGCCCGATGACAGGCAAAATACCAAGCATGGTACTGACAATGGCACTGTACATTTGGCGTTGCTTGTAATCGTAGGGTGCAAATTTCTTCGATTGGCAGTCTTCAGCATAGGCCCAGGTCATGTGCCACACGAATTCCACATGCAGGTTGGTGGTATAGCTTTGTACGAGATTTTTCAGCTGGGACAGCTTCTGGAAACTGGTGGGGATGCCTGAATGTTGGCTGGCTTGCTGGAGTGAGATGATGTCCCACTGCTCGTCGCGGATAATATGTTTCAGCGTCACCTTCTTTTGCTCTGAACGTACGCCACCCACAACTTTCCGGTAGGCATAGAGGGCGCTGTCTTTAATCAGGTTGGTGTAGTGGCGGTCGATGGAACAGCCACCAATATAGGCATTGCCAATGACCAGTGAGTCGCCTTGGGCATGAGCCAGTTCGTAGAGGTACTGTTCGATGGCGTCCTGTGAAAAACTGTTGCCGATGGCCAATACCTTGATAAGTTTCGCCTGTAGGGGCGAAAATGAAAAAATGAGAAAATAAAAAAATGAGAGAATGAAAAACTTTTTCATCTTTCCTCTTACCTCTAACCTATTACATCTTACTTCTTGCCGCACGGCGTAACTTGCGCACAGCCTTGTCGCGTTCCTGCCGAACACGCTCACGCTTCAATCCCATATCTTCGGCAATCTCGGCCATCGTCTGTCGCCAACCCTTCAGTCCATAGTAACGGCTTACCACCTCCTGTTCACGATCGTTGAGTACGTCGATGCATGCCAGCAGGTCGTCGTTCAAGGAGTTCTCTTCAACAATGGCATCGGCTTTCTCGGCGTTGACGTCCTCCAGCACGTTGAGCAGGGTGTAGTTGTTGCGACTGCCTACGGGCAGCGACTCGTCCGTAGAGCGGACGTCAGTGGTTGTTTCCAGGCGACTGATGGCCGCCTCGATGCTGCGACGGATATAGGGTGCGGCGAAGGTGACGAAGGGCTTTCCGCGGGATGAGTCGTACTTCGCAGCGGCTTTCATCATTCCGATGCTACCCTCGCTGATAAGGTCGTCTGTGCTCAGAACGTCACTTTTGTACTGTCGGGCCAGCGTGATGACATAGCCCATGTTGTTTGTTACCAGTTTTTCCTGTTCTTTTGTCATACTCCTTCTCTCCTCAACTCCTTACTCCTTCTCTCCTCAACTCCTATTTATTGTATTTCTCTAACAGCCCCTTTACCAGCTTTCCGTAGACTTTGATGACGTCGCCGGCCCACGGACCCGTCGCTGTAGCTCGTGGTAACAGCATAGAACACGACTCGTTCTTGTCACTGATGCTCCAGCAGATCCAACTGATGCCCAGACGTTCGCACATGGCAATCCACTGCTCTTCGCTCTCGGCGTCTATCTTGCCGTCACCAGAGGCTTCTGTCGCTCCGCTCTCCGAGATAAACACGGGAACACCCTTCTTGACTGCATCTTCCGTGCGCTGGCGCAGGTCGTCGCCATGAGTGGCAGCATAGAAGTGAACGGTATACATCACGTTCTGGAAACCCCCCAACGGACTTTCAGCCACCAGGTGGATGTCCTGGTCCCAATGGGGACAGCCAACCAGCACGACATTGTCCTTGTCGTATTTGCGAATCTCGCCAATCACCTCGGCGGCATATTTCTTCAGGTCGGTCCATGTGTCCTCTACGGGTTCGTTATAGATCTCATAGATGATATGGGGATTTTTGCCGTATTTCTTGGCCATCTGACCAAAGAAAGCCTTGGCCTCTTCTGTCTTGGTGACGTGCGAGTGCCAGTCGATAATAACGTAGACGTTCTGCTTGATGGCCGACTCAATGACATTCGTCATACACTGCAGGGCATACTCGGGATTTTCCAGATAGTTGTCCTCAATCATGATACCCATGGCGGCACGGATGACCGAACAGTGCCAGTCCTGTTTCAGCGTTTGTACAATCTCCCTGTTATAGAAACGTGGCCACAGGTTGTGCCAACCCAGACTGACACCACGCAGAATGACGGGATTACCTCGCTTGTCGCAAAGCTGCGAACCCTTAACTTGCAGTTGTCCGTACTGCTTGACGGGGTCAATGGCGTGTATACTTGGAATGAAGAATGAAGAATGAAGAATGAAGAATGCTGCGCAAAGCAACATCCGCCCCATTCTGCTGATTCTTCCTTCCTCAAATCCTTTCGTGATTACTTTACACACTTTCAGTGCGGTAGCAAATTTTTCACTCTTCATTCTTCATTCTTCATTTAAAAAAGCGATAGCGTATACAGGTACACTACTGCGGCAGGGATAGCCAGCAGTGACGAGTCGAAACGGTCGAGCATGCCTCCATGTCCAGGCAGGATGTTTCCACTATCTTTGATGCCCAATGTACGCTTGAAAAGGCTTTCCACCAGATCGCCCCACGTGCCGAAAACGACTACCACAAGACCTAGTCCGAGCCATTCAGGAATGGAGAGCATCCCTGTGAACAGCGCTGAAGGGTGGTCCATGTCGAGTACCTGCATGTTGTCGAGCCAACCGATGCCCCATGCGGCCAGAAGCACGAAGACGGCTCCGCCGATGCTTCCCTCCCACGACTTGCCTGGTGAGATGCGTGGAAACAGCTTATGGCGTCCCAACAATGAGCCCACGCAGTAAGCGCCAGTGTCGTTTACCCACAGGAAAATAAAGACGCTCAGCGGCAACAGTGTGTTGAAGGCCACTTGTCCGTTAGGCGTGGCGGTAAATGCCAGCACGTTCAACAACGAGAAGGGTAAGGCGATATACATTTGTGCCAGCATGGTGTATGCCCAGTCCTGGACGGGGTCATCCTGTCGCAGATAGAGTTCAGCAATCAGCATGTAGATGATAGTTACCAGATAGGGGATGAACACCACGCTCTTGGCTGCTCCGCCGTACAGATCGCTGCAGAAATAGGTCATTGCATAGAAGAAATATACGGCTGCTATCGTCGAGATGAAACGGTTCACGGTAACGTGCTCGCGCTCATTAACCAGTCCGGTGAACTCCCATACGGTCATACCTGTCACAATGCTAAACAGCAACACCATAGCCTCTGGGCGCAGGAAACTGGCCACAATCGCCGCGACAAAGATAATGCCTGTAATCGTTCTGACAATAAAGTTCTTCATGAGACCCCTCCTTCTGCCCCCGAGGGGGCTACTTTTGAATGATTATCTTGTATGTTTTCACCATCTTGGTCATTTGAGGCCCCCTCGGGGGCAGTCTGGGAGGTTAAGCCCAATTCCTTGGCACGTTCCTCGGCCATGCGCTCGGCATCGGCACGCATCTGAGCTTCGAGCAACTCCTCCGAACGGCTGGTCCAGGGACGTTTACCAAAGATCTTTTCTACGTCGTCGGCAAAGATGACCTCGCGTTCTACCAGCAATTGTGCCAGCTGGGCGTGACCGTCTTTGTGTTCCGTAAGTATCTGCTTGGCTCGCTCGTACTGCTCGTTCACCATCTTCAACACCTCCTCGTCCATCAGCTTGGCTGTGGTTTCCGAGTATGGTTTCTGGAAAGTATATTCTTGTTGGTTGTAGTAGCACAGGTTGGGCAGCTTGTCGCTCATTCCTGCGTAGGCCACCATACCATAGGCCTGCTTCGTGGTACGCTCCAAGTCGTTCATGGCTCCTGTTGAGATATGTCCGATGAACAATTCTTCGGCAGCACGTCCACCCAATAGCGAACACATCTCGTCGAGCATGGCCTCCTTAGTTTGTAATACACGCTCCTCAGGCAGATACCATGCGGCACCAAGGGCTCGTCCACGGGGTACGATGCTTACCTTCACTAACGGATTGGCAAACTCCGTGAACCACGAAATGGTGGCGTGTCCGGCCTCGTGGATGGCTATCGACTTTTTTTCGGCCTCCGTCATCACCTTGGTCTTTTTCTCCAGACCACCGATGATACGGTCTACGGCGTCGAGGAAGTCCTGCTTGCCTACCTTCTCACGATTGAAACGGGCGGCAATGAGGGCCGCTTCGTTACACACATTGGCAATGTCGGCGCCCGAGAAACCTGGTGTCTGACGGGCCAGGAAGTCCACGTCTACGCTTTCGTCCAGCTTCAAAGGCTTCAGGTGCACCATAAACACTTCCTTGCGCTCGTTCAGGTCGGGCAGGTCGACGTGTATCTGTCGGTCGAAGCGCCCTGCACGCAACAATGCCGAGTCCAACATGTCGGCACGGTTCGTAGCGGCCAGTGTAATGATACCACTGTTAGTACCGAAACCGTCCATCTCTGTCAATAGGGCATTCAGTGTGTTCTCGCGCTCGTCGTTGCCACCCATGGCTGGGTTCTTCGAGCGGGCACGGCCCACAGCGTCAATCTCGTCGATAAAGATGATGCACGGTGCTTTTGTTTTAGCCTTCTCAAAGAGGTCGCGCACACGACTGGCACCGACACCGACGAACATCTCGACAAAGTCGGAACCCGACATCGAGAAGAACGGCACGCCAGCCTCACCGGCCACGGCCTTAGCCAGTAGCGTCTTACCCGTTCCCGGAGGACCTACCAGCAGGGCGCCCTTAGGAATCTTACCGCCCAGATTGGTATATTTCTGGGGATTCTTCAGGAAGTCTACAATCTCCTGCATCTCCTGCTTGGCACCAGCTTGTCCGGCCACATCCTTAAACGTGATGCCCAAGTCGCCGCCCTTCTCGTACATTTGGGCTTTCGACTTGCCGACGTTGAATATGCCTCCACCCATGCCGCCGCCAGCTCCTCCACCCATACGGCGCATGATGAATATCCAAATGAAGATGATGCCGCCAAAGAACAGAATGTTCATCAGCAGCGAACTGAAGAATTCGCTATCCTTCGAGTTGTCGTACGAAAACTTCCCACTGAATTTACCCTGTTCGCGGGCCTCGTTCAAGAACTGCTCCACCTGATCCACAGAACCGATGGCCACAGTGACATAGGGGCTTTTGCCCGTCTGCTCAACACCTTGGTGGAATACGTCACGGATGTGCTCGGGTTTTACGTACATCTGCAGGATGTTCTCGTATTTGTTGACCACAATCTTGTCTGCGTATCCTTTCATGACCATTGTCTTGAAGTCTGAGTAGGTGGTTTCTGTCCTTACGCTCGATTTCTCGTTGCCCTGCGTCAGATAAAGTGTAATCAACGCAATGATAACCAAACCGTAGATCCAGTTCATATTGAATCTCGGCATGTTCATCTGGGGCTTATTATTGGGTTTCTTGTTGTCCATTCAAAGTATAATGTTCAAAGATTAATGATCAGTCCAGATCTGGAATCTGTGTCAGTTCCGCATCGTCCCACAGGTGCTCCAAGTCGTAAAAGTCACGCATGTCGGGTACGAAGATATGTACCAGCACGTCGCCATAGTCCATAGCTACCCACTGGGCATTCTCCAGACCCACCACTGTCGAAGGCTTCTCGCCCAACTGCTCGCGGGCCATGTCGCTCACCGACTCCGTGATAGCCTCCACCTGTGAGGGCGAATTGCCCTGACAAATAATGAAATAGTTACAGATGGCACCCTCGATGCCCTTCAGGTCTGCCACCACAATGTGCTGGCCTTTCTTCTCTTGTATTCCTTTTGTAATAGTATCTACTAACTGTGATGTTTGTTCCATTAAATATAAATATGTATGTTTCGAGCTACAAAGATACACCAAATATCCCCAAAACAAGACACTTTCCATAAAAATTTGCGTTTTTTTATAAAAAACCTGCGATTTTTTTTGCAGATTACAAAAAAAGCTGTACCTTTGCACCCGCATTTCGAGAAATGCATCCGCAAGTTTGGGGTATGGTGTAATGGTAACACTGCAGATTCTGGTCCTGCCTTTCCTGGTTCGAGTCCGGGTACCCCAACTAAAAGAGTCGCAAAATTTTGCGACTCTTTTTTTGTTATCATATTTCTCACGCAGAATTACTTCATGGTGAGCGTGCCTTTCACTTCAATCTTTTGTCCCATGGTTTCGGTGGTGGCTTCGGTGGTCATGCTCTTGATCCATCCGTCGGCCTGCAGATCGTAGGTATCTTTTTGTTTCATATCGATCTTCAGCATACCACTAGACAAAATCTGATCGATGTTCTCCTTGACCATCTCTGCCTGCTCGGGGGCGCGCTCCTCAATCTGCTTGATGATGAGGGCCTTCATCTCGTCCTTGTCCATATTAAGGGTAGAGTTGGCGATGATGTTCTGGCCGTTGACAAAATACATGCGCTTCATCTTCAGACCGTCCTTAGTGACATACTCTTCCTGGGCGCCGGTGATGATGCTTTTGCCATTGAGTGCCAGGGGCGACTCCTCCAGACCGCGGAGAATGGTTTCTTCGGTGAACGACGACAGCATCTGGTTTTTCAGTACATCTTTGGGGGCTGATTCGGCTAACTGGGGAATGTCGGCCATGAGCTTGTCAATGAGCGCATTAGCATTCTGTTCGATGATTTTCTTCAGCTCGTCGGCATTGAGTACTCTGACGGGTTTGCCATCCTTGTCGGTGGAAAGGTGGATGACGGTGCCCTTCTGCAGTTCCTCAGTGGCAGCAAGCAGTTTGCCGGTAATGTTGTCAGCATCGGCATCAACCTTGACGTTGATGGTTTCGGCGTCGATGAGATAGCCGTCAGCGGTGGCGTCAACCACGCTGTAATTGGTCTCTGAGGTTACGGTGACATCACCCTGCATGGGGATGCTGGTGGTAACGGTGTTGACGTAGGTCTTGACAGTGCCCTTCTCCATTTTGGGGGCGATTTTCAACTGTGCCTGTGCGGCAAATGCAATGGTCAGCAACACGCTGACGAAAAACAATTTTTTCATTGAACTTTGAGGTTTGATGTTTAAATTTTGAATTGTATGATTACTTTGTAATTTGAAATTATTCCTTATTAACGTTGGGGATGAATTCTACGTTGTCGAGCAGGATGTCTGCAGTATTGGTGTCGATGGCATTGCCCGTCTTGTTATAGATGAAGCGCGAATCGCTGACGGTGATGTCGTGTACACAATTGGCTCCGGACAGTCCGGCAGCCTTGATGGCGGTCTGCGTGCCGCGGCAGGTGATGCGGCTGATCTTCATGTCCTGGAAGTCGGGCATCCACTTGAGCTGTTCAGGAGTGAACTGCTTCATATAGTCCTTCTGCAGATAGAGGTCGGTGGTCTCACCGGGAGCCTTATCGGCATAGTCGCACTGGAAGACGATAGCCTCGTGGGCAATATCGGTCATAAGAATGTCGTGGATGTAGATGGCCTCGGTCTTGCCGCCGCGTCCGACACCGCTCTTGAAGCGCAGGCCAGTGTCGGTCTCGCAGAATGTGTTGTTGCGTACGACGATACGTCGCATGCCGCTGGACGTGTTACTGCCCATGACGAAGCCGCCGTGGGCATGGCGCACGAGGTTGTCCTCGACGACGATGTCCTCGTTACCGCTGATGAGTCCGGGCTTGGGCGGGTCGCTCTTGAAACACATGCCGTCGTCGCCCACGTCAATCGTAGAGCGTACGAGGAGTACCTGATGGCAGTCGGTGATATCGATGCCGTCGCCGTTCTGGGCATTCCACGGACAGCGGATCTTGATGCCGTCGATAATCATGTTACGGCAGTAGAACGGATGGACGTGGAAACGGGGCGAATTCTGGAACGTGACATCTTTGAGCAGCACGTTCTCGCAGTCCTCCAGGCGCACGAGGTCGTTACGCATACGTTCTTGTTTCATAGCCGATTCGGCAATATCGGGATAGCCGGAGCGCATCTGCCAGGGGAACCACATAGAACCTTTCTCTTCAAGCTTTCCACCGCGGTCCATGCGCGCCTTCCATTCGTAGTCGCTCAGCTTGTTTCGCTTGACGTAGTACCAATCGGCTCCATTGCCGTCGATGATACCATTGCCCGTGATGGCGATATTCTTGCAGTGCTCAGCAAAGATGCCTGGTTTGCAGCGGCCCTGACGGTTGTCGGGGTCGAGATAGAGCCGCTTGTCGGGCGACATATAGATGATGGCATTGCGGTCGAGATGCAGCTCGATGTTACTCTCCAGACGGATGGGGCCTGTGAGCCACATACCCTGTGGCACGACAAGACGTCCTCCGCCTTGTGCGGTGAGACGGCTGATGGCTTTCTGGAAGGCTTCGGTATTCAGTGTCACACCGTCGCCAATGCCTCCAAACTCTTTCAAGTTCACCTGATTGTCGGGAATCAGGATGTCCTGTACGGGTTTGATGTCAACGTCCAGGCGCTCATAGTAACGGGTATAGTCTTTGGCGGGTTGCAGCGTGTTAGCATCGTATTCTGCCTCAGCAGCATCATAGCGGGCGAGCTTGTCGAGGTAGTAACGGCGCAAGTCAGACCACTTATAGTAAGGATACTGCGTAGTGGGGACGGGCATCGATACCTCGCGTTCGTTCAGCAGAGCCTTGACGAGGATGTCATCTTTAGTGGTGAGAGGTGAGTGGTGAGTGGTGAGAGATTTCTTGGGGGCGTAGAAGATGAGCTGGATGTTACAGCCCATGGGGTAGATGCGGTAGTTGCGCCATACCTCGTCCAAACGGTCGAGGTCGTTGACCTGTGCGCCACACGAGTCGAGCTCAAGCAGACAGGCCAGTGGCATGACGCAAACCTCATGGCCGAAGCGTAGGGTAGCCTGCGTCATATGAATGGTATCAGCAGTCTCAATGATGTTGTACAGCAGGTTGCGCTGTGTGAACGGCATCATACCGCCCGTCTGGGGAGCAGGACCATAGTCCAGATACCAGCCGATGTTCCGTGTGCGCCACTGTTCGTAGATTTCATCGTCGGTAAACAGCGAATAAAGGTCAATGTCGGTGTCGTGGCTTTGCATGTTGGTAGTAACCTCAAAGAGGTTGTACATCAGTGCCTGCGCCTGAATGTTGTCCTTGACCCACTGGGCATCGTTGAAAAGCACATCCATCAGGCGGTCTGGCTTGATGCGGTCGGAAGAGCCGCGACGAATCTGGCGTCCCAAGCGGCCTTTCGACCGGAGAAAATTACTGCGAGGTGCATTCAAGTAGTATTGCAACGCCTCGCTGACGTCGTTGTGGATACGTGCCGTGGGATTGGCGGCAGCGAACTCCTCACACTCGGCCATCATCGACAGAATACAGCGGTTGACGGTGGTGGAGCGGGCATCGATGGGCACCCCCGGGCTCTTGAAGATCTCAGGGAAGTTCTGGGCCATGCGGCGTCCGATGCCGTGATGCTGACGTTCACCCACAGTGCTCAGGTCACCCAGACGGAGTTGTGCTCCAGCATATTTCCCGTCGAGGGTGGGGAAGTCAGGCTCAGGCAGGGCGGCAAATTGCTCTACCAGCCGCAGCGTCTCCTCGCCTTTGGCAGTCAGTTTGCCTGCCTCGCGGGCCTTCTTTAGGGGTTTGATGACACTGGTGTAGCTGTTTTCACTGATGAGCCAGCGCGAACCATGACGCCCGTAATGCGATAGGTAGAAAGGTACATAGCCTTTAGGGGCAGGTGTCAGTGGTTGGGTGGACAGCTGGCGATTATAGTCCAGATAGTTACTGCCAGCCAGATACTTGTTGGCGCGAATCTCGTCGCGGGCCGTCTGGGCAGACAAGGCCGTCGTTAGGACGAGGGCCAGGAGAATGTTGGTCAGTCGTTTCATAAGTAAAGTGTCTTTGTTTCCGTTATTGGCTGCAAATTTACGAAAAAAACGGGAAACAAAGACACTTTTCTAAAGAAACTTTATTTTCTTTATACCAGATGCTCGATGAGGTCTGCACGGTCGCCTGGCAGCATGTCGATGACGGGAATCTCAATCATCGTGTAGCAGCCTGGCTGCAGGCGCATAGAGGCGCGAGCCACGTTGACAAGCACCTGACCTGTCAGAGCAGGGTTGTTAATCTGCATGTTGAATTCTAGACGCTGGTTCTGCGTCTGACCGCTGACGCCCTTGCGGACGAGGTTCACACCGTGTCCCATATCACGTACGTCGTCAACGCTCTCTACTTGGAAAACATGTGTCTCATCGTTAACAAAATAGGGGTCGGCCTTGATGTCCTTCGTCACCTGCTCCAAGGTGTAACCGTCCTCGAGCTCGACATAGACCATGCGGCGGTGGATGCCTTCGCCCAAGGGGATAGTCATCGACAGAGCATTCTTGACACCAGCCTTTGAACGTACGCAAACCGAGTGACCCATCGACATGCCCGGGCCAAAGTTCGTATACGACAGTCCCTTGGGGGCCAGACTCTGCATCAGCGTGCGGACAATACTGTCGGAACCCGGATCCCAGCCGGCAGCAATGACACTGACGGTGTTGGTATCCTTGTTGATGGCCATCAGACGCTCACGATAACCGCGGATGTTGGTGTGGATATCGAACGAATCGACGGTATTGATGCCCAACGGCAGAATCTGCTTGGCATACTCCTCACAGGAACGGGTGGGGGTGGCTAGAATGGCGACGTCGACATCTTGCAACTCTTTGATGTCCTTCACGACGGCATACGGAGCAAGCTCTGCGGGCTTGTCAGCGGCTCCGTTTCTACGTACTACACCCGCAATCTCGAAGTCGGGAGCGGCCTCAAGAGCCTGAATAGTGTACTTTCCAATGTTGCCGTAACCTACTACGGCGGCTCTGATTTTCTTCATAATTATAATTATATGTTGGTCATTTCTTTTATTCGGGTTGCAAAATTACACTTTTTCTTTGAATTATCTAACAAATGGACAGAAAAAAATATTAAATTCCTTCATTTTGTTATGGTTTATCATCTTTTTGCCCTTTTATACAATAAATTGTAAGCTTTACGCGTTTATAGAATTGTATATACAAACATTATTGTAAGCGTATGATAGAATATATCAAGGGTGAGCTGACGGAGCTTACCCCCGCATTAGCTACGGTAGAAGCCGCAGGCGTGGGCTACGGTCTCAACATTTCGTTGACCACCTACAGTGCCATACAAGGCAAAAAAGACGTCAAATTGTACGTCTTTGAGTCGATTCGCGAAGATGCCCATGTGCTGTATGGCTTCGTGTCGAAGAAGGAACGTGAGATGTTCGAACTGCTCATTACCGTTAATGGTGTGGGCCCCAACACGGCACGCATGATGCTCTCATCGATGAGTGTCAGCGAATTGTGTAATGCCATTTCGCGTGGTGACGAACGCCTTATTAAAGGTATCAAGGGTATTGGTAAGATGACGGCCCAGCGAATCATCGTCGACCTGCGTGACAAGATTGTCGCATTGGGTATTGCCGACGAGATTCCTGCCGGCGGCACAGTCTCAGCACCCGTCAATAACGAGGTTCGCGACGAGGCGGTATCGGCACTGACCATGCTGGGCTTTGCCCCTGCTCCGACGCAGAAAGTCGTCATGGTCATCCTTCAGGACCAGCCCGACTTACCCGTAGAGCAAGTGGTGAAATTAGCGTTAAAGCAAATTAAGTAGCTTTGAACTTTAAGCGAATTGCATATATCGGAACAATCCTTTTGAGCATTACCGCACTGGCAATGCCTCCACAGGATGACAAGACGCAGAAACAAAAAACTGCGGCCAAGGCGCAGCCTGTGTTCCAGGTGGAAGAGGATACCATTCCCGATTCGCTGTTACATGCCCGTTGGAAGATCCAGAAGACAGCTCCCGTCCTTGTGGCCGACCTCGACTCGTCGGCCCTCGATCTCCGTCTGCCCGAAAATATCAAGCAACAGGTGGAGTATGATGACTCACTGAACGTATATCGTATTGGCTCGAAGATTGGTGATTCGTATCTGAATGCTCCTATTTTGATGACCCCCGAGGAATATCTGCGCTGGAGCGAGCGTCGTGAGCGCGAGGCCTTCTTCCGCAAGAAAGAAGCCGAAAATGTGGCTGCCAAGGGCGAGGAGAAATTCTCGTTTGCCGATATGCATTTCGATTTGGGTCCTGCCGAGAAGATTTTCGGTCCCGGTGGTGTACGTATCAAAACACAAGGTACCGCCGAGTTAAAGTTGGGTGCCACGCTGAAGAACATCGACAATCCCTCGTTGCCTGAACGTAACCGTAAAACGTCGGCTGTTGACTTTGATGAGAAAATCAACCTCAACGTAACGGGTAAGGTTGGTGATAAGGTGAACATGAGCCTGAATTACAACACCGATGCTACCTTCGACTTCGACACAAAGAACTTGAAGCTGCACTACGACGGCAAGGAGGATGAAATCATTAAACTCGTTGAGGCCGGCAACGTCACCTTCCCCAGTAATAACTCACTGGTCAAAGGAGCCTCCAGCCTCTTTGGTGTCCGTACCGACATGCAGTTCGGTAAGTTGAAACTGCAGACTGTCTTGTCGCGAAAGAACTCCACGACGAAGAGCGTGGCGTCGCAGGGAGGCACGCAACTGACACCCTTCGAGATTGATGTCGCCAATTACGAGGAAAACCGTCACTTCTTCCTGGCAAAATACTTCCGTGAACACTATGATGCCTCGATGGCCCAACTGCCTAATATTTTGTCGGGCATCAATATCACACGCATTGAAGTTTGGGTCACTAACAAGTCGGCAACGACGTCGAACACCCGTAACCTGTTAGCTTTCTCGGAATTGGGCGAGAGTCAGCCTAAAAAGAGCAAGACACCGTCGGCACTGCCTGACAATGGCGCATCACCGCTCTATGCCAGCATACCTGAAGCAGCCCGTGACATCGACCAGGCCTCTGCCGCCCTCGACGGAAGGTGGAAGGGTGGTGAGGACTATGAAAAACTGGCTTCAGCCCGACTGCTCAATTCATCGGAATACACGCTGAACAGTGCATTGGGATATATCTCGCTGAAGACGGCTCTACAGACTGACCAGGTACTTGCTGTTGCCTTCCGATACACCTATGGCGGACGGGAATATCAGGTCGGTGAGTTCGCTACCGATAATAATAATGCCGGCGAAACGCTCTTTGTCAGGGCATTAAAGAACACGTCGAACAATCCCCAGCAGGCCAACTGGCCGTTGATGATGAAAAACGTCTACTATCTGGCATCGAATGTCGAGAAGACTAAGTTCCGTCTCGATATCAAGTTCCAGAGCGATACCGCGGGCGTGTACCTTACTTATATACCAGAGGTGAAGGATGTCACTCTGTTACGGGGATTGGGCTGCGACCGCCTCGATAATAATAATAAGGTGCATCCCAACGGTTATTTCGATTTTGTCGAAGGCTATACTGTCTCCAATGGTCGTGTGTTCTTCCCCTCGGCAGAGCCTTTTGGCACGACGCTGAAGAACTTCCTCCTGCGCTATGGCGTGTCAGAGGCTGTGGCAGAGAAATATGCCTTCCAGGAACTCTACGACACCACACGTACTGCCGCCCGCCAGATGACCAACAAGGACAAATTCCTGCTGGTAGGTCAGTTTAAGGGCACCTCGGCCAACGTCATCTCGCTGGGAGCCTATAATGTGCCACAGGGTTCTGTCGTCGTAACGGCTGGTGGTGTTGTCCTGACGGAAGGCTCCGACTATAGCGTCGATTATTCTGCCGGTGAGGTGACCATCTTGAACCAGAGCATTATTGATGCCGGAACCAGTGTCAACGTATCCTTGGAGTCGAACACGGAATACGGCATGCAACGCAAGACGATGTTAGGTTTCAACTGGGAGTACGACTTCTCGAAAAACCTGCAGATTGGCGGTACGCTGCAACACCTGTCGGAACAGGCTCTTACGTCGAAGGTTTCCATGGGCTCCGAACCACTAAAGAATACCCTGTGGGGGGCCAACATCAACTGGAAGACGGAGAGCCAGTGGCTCACTCGCATGCTCGATAAGATTCCCTTGTTGCACTGTACGCAACCCTCGCAAATTACCTTTACGGGCGAATTTGCCCAACTCATTGCCGGTACGGCCAGTGGTACTCAGGACAATGCCTCGTATATCGACGACTTCGAGAATGCAAAGAATGCCATCGATGTCAGCGAACCCAAGGCTTGGACCATATCCAGCGTGCCGACGCTGTTCTCTGAATATGCCGACAAGGACTCTGTCTCCAGCGGTTACCGTCGTGCCCTGTTGTCGTGGTACAACATCGACCCGCTGTTCACCTATCGCTCCTCCTCACTGACGCCAAGCCACATCAAGAGCGATCTTGACCAGCTCTCGAACCACTATGTTCGTGCCGTCTACGTCAGCGAACTCTATCCCAACCGCGACCAGTCGACTTATAGCGGAGCGACATCGACATTGCCTATCCTTAATCTGGCGTACTATCCTACGGAGCGTGGTCCGTATAACCTCAGTACCAGAGTCAATATGGACGGTACGCTGACGTTACCCAGTGATAATTGGGGCGGCATGATGCGTAAACTCGACACTAACGACTTCGAGACGGCCAATATCGAGTATATCGAGTTCTGGCTGCTCGACCCCTTCATCTATTCGTCACAGGAGCAGGATGCTGCCGATTATGGCGGTGACCTTTATATCGACCTCGGTGAGGTCAGCGAGGACATTCTGCGCGACGGCAAGAAATTCTACGAGAGCGGTATGCCCGTCGACGGAAGCAGCTCGTTTACCACGACGCAGTGGGGACGCATCCCCGTTCAGGCCACCCAGACCTATGCCTTTGCCACGACCTCAGGTTCGCGAGCCCTTCAGGACGTGGGACTGAACGGTCTGAACGACGAGCAGGAACGTTCGCACCCCGCCTATGCCGACTTTCTGAGCCATGTTACCGTCAACGACAGCGTGCGGGCGGCATGGAACCAGGACCCTGCCAACGACAACTACCACTACTTCCGTGGCAGTGACCTGGACGAACGACATGCCAGCATCCTCGATCGCTATAAGCGTATCACCATGCCGCAGGGCAACTCACCCGACAGCGACCAGCAGACGGAAGGCTACGACACGTCGTACAAGACTTATCCCGATGTCGAGGATATCAACCAGGACTATACGCTCAACGAATACGAGCGCTACTATGAGTATAAGGTCAGTCTCCGTCCTGAGGATATGCGTCTGGGCCATAATTTCATTACCGATGTCCGCGAATATACTGCCTCGTTGCGTAATGGCAACAAGGAGCGGGTTAAGTGGTATCAGTTCCGCGTTCCGCTGAGGCAGTATGACCAGCGGGTAGGCGGTATCACCGACTTTACCAGCATCCGTTTCATGCGTATGTTCCTCACCAACTTCAAAAAACCTGTGGTGTTGCGTTTCGGTTCACTCGACCTCGTACGTGGCGACTGGCGCATCTACGACCAGCAACTGACGGGAACGAGCAATGGCGGTACACTGGAGGTCTGCGCTGTGAATATCGAAGAGAACAACGACCGTCGTCCTGTCAACTATGTGCTGCCCCCGGGCATCTCGCGCGTCACCGACCCCTCACAGCCCCAGCTCACCGAGGCCAACGAGCAGTCGTTGTGCATGATAGTCAAGAACGTGTCGCAGGGTGAGTCGAAGGCCGTCTATCATAACACCACCCTCGACCTGCGTCGCTACAAGCATCTTCAGATGTTCGTCCATGCCAACCACCTCATCGACGACGTGACGAATCTCCAGGACGACCAGCTGGCGGTGTTCATCCGTCTGGGCAGTGACTATCGTAACAACTACTACGAATATCTCATCCCCCTGAAACTGACGCCCGACCGTAACGATTATAATAAGTATAATATTGACGATTGTCGTGCCGTCTGGCCTGAGGAAAACATGCTCGACATCGACCTTTCTAAGCTGACCCAGCTGAAGAAGGCCCGCAACAAGGCCCGTGCGTTGGGTACTGCCAGCTATACCACCGAGTTCAGTGAGTATGACGAGAATAACCGCAACCGTATGACCATCCTCGGTAACCCGTCGCTGGGTGAAGTGAAAACGATGATGATTGGTGTCCGCAACCTGTCGGGCAGCGTCAAGTCGGGCGAGGTGTGGGTCAACGAGCTGCGCCTGCAGGAGGTTAATACCAATGGCGGTTGGGCGGCATCGGGCAACCTGAACGTACAACTGTCGGATGTCGGTAATGTGAATCTTACGGGACGCATTGCCACCGAAGGCTTCGGTGGCCTGGAGGAGGGTGTCAGCCAGCGGCGTAAGGACGACTACAAGACCTACTCGTTGACTACGAATTTCGAACTGGGCAAGTTCTTCCCCGATAAGATGAACGTCTCGGCTCCCATCTATTACAGTGTCACTCAGGAGGAAAGCCGTCCGAAGTATAACCCGCTGGACACCGATATGGAACTCGACGAGGCGCTGGATGCCATGGACAGCCACGAGCGCGACTCCATCGAGTCGATTGCCGTCAAGAAGTCGACGACTACCAATTTCTCGCTGTCGAATGTCCGCATCGGTGTGAAGACCAAGCGCCATCCCATGCCTTACGATCCGGCCAACTTCTCGTTCTCCTACAGCCATCGCCATGTGCAGAACTCGGGCGAGACGACGGTCTATGAGCACGACACCGAATGGCACGGCTCGTTCAATTACACCTATACGCCTGTCTATAAGACGTGGGAGCCTTTCAAGAACGCGAAGTCGAAATCGAAGTGGATGGCATTCCCGAAGGCTTTCGGCATCAACTATCTGCCGCAGAATGTCACGTTCAATACCGAGATTCATCGTAACTACTATGAACTGCAGGAACGCGACATGGATAACCTCGGAGGTTCGCAAATCCCTGTCTCGTGGGCTGAGTCGTTCCTGTGGAACCGTGACTTCTCTTTGCGCTGGGACTTTACCAAGAACCTGCACATGAATTTCCAGTCGGGCACACAGGCCGAAATCGAGGAACCCGACAGTGAGTTGCCCATCAACAAGGATCTCTATCCTTCTCGTTATGAGCACTGGAAAGATTCCGTTATACATAGCATTATGCACTTCGGTTCGCCTCTGAACTACCGCCAGACCTTCACGGCATCTTATCAGCTGCCGTTGAACAAACTGCCCATCTTCGACTGGATCAATTCAGATGCCAGCTACAATGCCTCCTACAACTGGCAACGCGGTACGGTGACGGAGTCCGGTCTCGATCTGGGTAATACCATCTCCAACAGCCGTCAGCTGAACATCAACGGAACGCTGAACATGGAGACACTCTACAATCACTCCCCCTTCCTGAAGAAGGCTAACGACCGTTTCAAGAAGGCCATCGCCAAAGACACGAAGAAGACCACAAAGTCTAGTAAGTCTAGTAAGTCTAGTGATACTAGTAAATCTAGTGATACCAGTAAGGCTAGTGATACTAGCGATACAAGTAAACCTGGCAACTCCAAGGAAGAAAAATCCCTTCCCAAGAACAAGAATACCTTCCAGAAGGAACTGACGCTGCGTCCCGACACCACGTTTAAGGTGACGCACAACAAGAAGTCGAAGCGTCTCATTGTCACCGCCAAGACCAAGGAGGGCCGTTCCTATCCTATTAAATATAAGGTGGTCGACCAGAACACCATTCTGGTAAAGAACCTCGACTCTGTCACTATCAGCGTCTCTGTGACGCCCAAGCCGTCGGCCGAGAGCCAGTGGTGGTACAAGCCGGCACAGTCTGCCGCCCGTCTGCTCATGATGGTACGCAGCATCGGCATCTCCTATCGCAACCAGTATTCTATGTCCCTTTCGGGCTTTATGCCCAAGGTGGGCGACGCCTTCGGACAGCGCACGGGAGGTGTTATGGCACCGGGTCTCGACTTCGCCTTCGGTCTGACCGACGATTCGTTCCTCGACAAAGCTCGCAACAACGGCTGGCTCAACGACAGCATCTCGACGCCTGCTGCCACCAATCTGACTACCGACCTGCAGCTGCGAGCCACGCTGGAACCCCTTCGTGATATGAAGATCGACCTCAATGCCTCGCGCACTGAGTCGCGTGCCCGCAGCATCCAGTATCAGTATGCCAGCATGCCCACCACACAGAGCGGTACGTTCACCATGACGACGCTCTCGCTCAGCTCCGCCTTCGAGGGCATCGGCGACGCCAACAACGGCTACCCGTCAAGTGTCTTCGAGCGTTTCTGCAATGCCCTGCCCGAATACCAGGCTCGTGCTGCTGCTGCCTATGGCGAAGAGGTCGGACAGTATAGTGCTGCCGTCATGATTCCCGCCTTCCTCGATGCCTATACGATGAGCGGTGGCGGCCATCTCGACTTCTTCCCCGCACTGACGCGCCTGTTGCCCAACTGGACGCTGCGCTACAGCGGACTCTCTAAACTGCATTGGTTCAGCGATCATTTCAAGTCGTTCAATCTCAACCACTCCTATAAGTCCGTCTATTCCGTCGGCTCCTACACCAGCGACTCTTCTGGCTCTTCGATGTTGGGCTGGAGCGTGCCTACGGTGAGCATCAACGAGTCGTTCGCACCGCTCTTCGGTGTCGATGCCACGCTGAATTCCGGCATCACCCTCAAGGCTGAATACCGCAAGACGCGCACGCTGTCGCTGTCGACTACCAGCGTACAGATCAACGAAGGCCGCTCGAACGACTGGGTTCTCGGCATGGGTTATAAGATCAGTGATTTCAAACTCTTCGGTGGTGGGACCTCACGGAAAATCAAGAAGGCCCAGGGCGGCAAGAATTCTAGTAATACTAGTCAGACTAGTTCTACTAGTAAGAAAGGTGGCGTCAACCACGACCTCAATTTGCGTCTCGACATCACGTTGCGCGACCAGGCCGCCATCACCCGCGACATTGCTTCGCGCACCTCTGCCGCATCCAGTGGTAACTCCGCCTTGAAGATTTCCTTTATGGCCGACTATACGCTGTCGCGACTGCTTACCATGTCGTTCTACTATGACCGTCAGACCAACACCCCGTTGCTCTCCAGCAGCAGCTATCCCACCACGACACGCGACTTCGGCCTATCCATGAAGTTCTCCCTGACGAGATAACTCCTTACTTATCATACGCATGCAGCGGATAGTCGGTCGTGAAGTGCAGTCCGCGGCACTCTTTGCGCTCCAGGGCCCAACGGGTGATGAGATAGCCCACATTAATCATGTTGCGCAGCTCACAGATGTCGCGCGAGGCCTTCACGCGCTTAAAGAGGCGTTCGGTCTCTTCATACAACATATCCAGACGGTCCCAGGCACGGTGCAGGCGCAGATCGCTGCGTACGATGCCGACATAGTTGGACATGATCTGGTTGACCTCGCGCACCGACTGCGTGATAAGCACCTTCTCCTCGTTGGTCATGGTACCCTCGTCGTTCCATTCGGGCACATGGTCGTTCCAGTAGTACAGGTCAATATGCTTCAGCGAGTCCTTGGCAGCTGCATCGGCATAGACCACCGCTTCGATCAGTGAGTTCGACGCCAGTCGGTTGCCGCCATGCAGACCGGTGCAAGAGCATTCCCCGAGGGCATAGAGCCGGTCGATACTCGACTGTCCGTTGAGGTCGACCTTGATGCCGCCGCACATATAGTGGGCAGCGGGACGCACGGGGATGTAGTCGGTGGTGATGTCGATACCGATCGAGAGGCACTTCTGGTAGATGTTGGGGAAGTGCTTCTTCGTCTCGGCAGGATCCTTATGGGTAACGTCCAGACAGACGTGGTCCAGACCGTGAATCTTCATCTCCTTATCGATGGCACGGGCCACAATGTCGCGGGGTGCCAGCGACAGGCGTTCGTCGTATTTCTCCATGAACGTCTCGCCATTGGGCAGTTTCAGGATGCCGCCATAGCCGCGCATGGCCTCGGTGATGAGGTACGCGGGGTGCGTCTCCTTGGGGTTATGCAGCACGGTGGGGTGGAACTGTACGAATTCCATGTCGGCCACCGTTCCCTTGGCGCGATACACCATGGCGATGCCGTCGCCTGTGGCGATGACGGGGTTCGAGGTGGTCAGATAGACTGCCCCGCAGCCACCGGTACACATGACGGTGACCTTCGCCAGATAGGTGTCAACCTTCTGCGTGTTGGGATTCAGCACGTAGGCGCCATAGCACTGGATGTCGGGCGAACGGCGCGTGATGCGGACGCCTAGATGGTGCTGGGTAATGATTTCCACGGCGAAGTGGTTCTCCTTGACTTCGATGTTGGGATGGTTGCGCACGGCCTCCATCAGTCCGCGCTGTATCTCGGCACCGGTGTCGTCGGCATGGTGCAGAATGCGGAACTCCGAGTGGCCGCCCTCGCGGTGCAGGTCGAACTGTCCGTCTTCCTTGCGGTCGAAATTGACACCCCACTGGACGAGTTCCTGAATCTGCTCAGGGGCATTGCGAACCACCTGCTCCACGGCCTGGCGGTCGCTGATGTAGTCGCCGGCAATCATCGTGTCTTCGATGTGCTTGTCGAAGTTGTCGACAGCCAGATTGGTCACACTGGCCACGCCGCCCTGGGCGAACGACGTATTGGCCTCGTCGAGTCCGGCCTTACAGATCATGCACACCGTGCCTTTGTTTGCACGGGCTACTTTCAGGGCGTAACTCATACCGGCCACGCCAGCTCCGATAATCAGGAAATCGTACTTGTAAACCATAGTTTTTTAGTATTTGAGGGCAAAGTTACGAATTTTTTTCGTAACTTTGCATGCGATTATGAAGAAATATTGTCTTTTTACCCTGATATTTTGCTTATCCGTGGCTTCATGGGCCCAGGATACGCTCCGTTACCGACTCGACTCGCTGCTCAGCGACCCGCTGTTCGAAACATCGCAGGTGGGCCTGATGGTCTACGACCTCACGGCCGACTCGGCAATCTATTGTTATAACCATCGTCAGATGCTGCGCCCGGCATCGTGCATGAAGCTTGTTACAAGCATCACGGCTCTCGACGCGCTGGGACCGCAGTACGAGTACCAGACGCGCCTCTTCTATACCGGCGAGGTGCGCGGTCGCACGCTGGTGGGCAATATCTACTGTGTGGGTGGTTTCGACCCCATGCTGACACAGGACGATGTCGTTTCGCTGGCGGCAAGCATCCGCAATCTGGGCATCGACAGCATCCGCGGACAGATCATTGCCGACCGCTCGTTCAAGGAGTCACTCGACCATGGCGAAGGCTGGTGCTGGGACGACGACAACCCCTACCTGATTCCGCTGACCATTGGCCGTAAGGATAACTTCACCTCGACACTGGCGGAGGAGATTTCCCGTATGGGCATCAATCTCGAAGGGGTACAGCTTATGCAGGGGCGCAAACCTGCCGAGGCCCGGCTCATCGATGTCTGTTGCCACAGCATCACACAGGTGCTGCAACGCATGATGAAGGACAGCGACAATTTCTATGCCGAGTCCATGTTCTACCAGACGGCAGCCTCCGTGGGACACCATCCTGCCACTGCCGTCGATGCGCGTAATGTCACTAAGAAACTCATCAACCGCCTGGGGCTCGATGCCAACAAGTATCGCATAGCTGACGGTTCAGGTCTTTCGCTATACAACTATGTCACTGTCGAACTGCTCGTCACGCTGTTGCGTCATGCCTGGCGCACGCCATCGGTTAGCAAGGCACTCATGCCCGCATTGCCCGTAGCGGGTGTGGACGGCACGTTGAAGAGTCGTATGCAGAAGACCCTTGCCCAGGGGAATGTCCGTGCTAAGACGGGTACCCTGACGGGCATCTCGTCGCTGGCAGGCTACTGTACGGCGCCCAATGGCCATGAACTGGCTTTCGCCATCATTAATCAGGGCATTCTGGACAAGACGTCGGGCAAGGCCTTCCAGGACCGCGTGTGCCAAGTACTGTGCGGGGAATCGAAGAATCAGGCAGTAAAGGAAGTTAAAGGGGCCAAGAAAGCTGTTAAGAAGACTGTGCAGCGGACAAAGTCTAGACAGTCTGCACGTAACGCTCAAAAGCCTCGCGGTAAGCGTCGGTAACGCGGATAATCTCCTCGCCGATATATACACAAAGATTACGGTCGACCGTTCGTATCTTGTCCAGTCGGACAATGTACGAGCGGTTGATTCGCATAAAGGCATCCGTGGGCAGGGCATCCTCGACGGTTTTCATCGTCATGTGGGTGGTC
This sequence comes from uncultured Prevotellaceae bacterium, assembly GCA_902764705.1. Taxonomy (GTDB): domain Bacteria; phylum Bacteroidota; class Bacteroidia; order Bacteroidales; family Bacteroidaceae; genus Prevotella. The sequence goes on from CACWWZ010000002.1 coordinate 71,872, forward strand.
AGCGGCAGGCGCTCGTTCTCCAGATGGAAGCGCACGTAGTCCTTCATACCCTCGACATAGAGGATGTGATTGAAGCTGATCTGGCGCAGTTCGCCATCCACTCTGATAAACATGGATGTTTTGGTGAGTGGTGAAGGGTGACTGCTGAGTGGAGTAATGTTGGCTGGCTGAGGCTGGCTATGCATAAACCATTCTTGTGCCTTCTCGACGGCAGCAATGAACTTATTATAACGGATGGGCTTCAGCAGGAAGTCGAGGGCACTGACCTCATAGCTCTCGAAGGCATACTCCTTGAAGGCTGTCGTAAAGATGACCTTAGTGCCCTCGGGCACCATGTGAGCCAACTCCATACCGTTGAGGTCAGGCATCTGAATGTCGAGGAAAAGCAGTTGGGGGCGTTGCTCCCTGATGGCATTGATGGCCTCTACTGAGTCTGTAAACGAACCCAATAACTCAAGATTAGCTGTCTTGGCCACGAAGGATTCCAATAGTTTGACAGCCAGTGGCTCGTCGTCGACAATGATACAAGTGATGGGGTTCATATGCGAATGGTGATAAGTACGGAATAGATGTTGTCAGTGCTGATAGATTGTTCCCATGTATAGCGGTCGTGGTAGATGAGTTCTAATCTGCGTTTGGTGTTCTCAATACCTATGCCCGACCCGCTGCGGTCTCCATCGTCTTTGGGATAATTCGTGTTGTCACAGGTGAAGACGATATTGTTGCCTTTTTGCTCCAGATGGATGTCAATCATCGAACTCCTGTTGCTGCTCACGCCATGTTTGAAAGCATTTTCAATGAGTGAGATGAAAAGCAGAGGCGCTATCTCCACATCTTGTTGGATGTCGAAGGTGGTCTTCACTTCCGTCTTCTCGTTGCAACGCAGCTTCATCAGCGAAATATAATTCCTCATGAATTCCACCTCGCCGCTGATGGGTACCGTATTCTTGTTGGTCTCATACATGGCATAGCGCAACAGGTCTGAGAGCTGGGCGATGGCATCCTGGGCGGCATCGGGGTCAATCTGCGTCAGGCTGGAGATGTTGTTGAGCGTGTTGAACAGGAAGTGGGGATTGATCTGGTTTTTCAGCCACGCCAGTTCGGCCTCGGTGTTCTTGGCTTTCTCTTCTTTCAGTTGCTGACGAATCTGACGGGTGCGGATGAAGTGGCGTATACCGATGGCAACAGCGACTATCACACAGTTGAGCACCAGGAACATGAGGAATCCCGAAAAGAAACCTATCCACATGTTAGCATCCATTGCAGGCATGTTGGGGATAGTATTCCTGTGGTAATAGACTAGGAAGAACTGGGAGTTGAGTCCGAGAATCAGCACAAGGTTAATCAGCACAAACAGCCAGTAGCGGCGCTTGAAGAAGAGATAAGGGCCCAGCAGATAGAAGTTGGCGAAGTAAACGACGAGGGGTGCCTGGAAGAGTCCCCACGTCACGTAGAACGACGTGCGGGTGGCGTGGGTGTCCTGTGTACTAAGATAGGTGGCCAGTGGCATAACGAACAATACCACCGCCCAGACGGCTACTTGCACGGCAAACAGCCAGAGGTCTTTCTTTTCTATTTGCTTCATCGCTGCAAAGATATATATTATTTTTGAAACTACAAAATCTCTCCTGCATTATCTCAACGCAGGAGAGAAAACTTATCTATGAATCCTATTATTGAGGCATGTTACCATTACTTGTATTGCCCGAGCCTACACTGTTGATCATCTCACCCTGCGACTGCTGTTCGATGAAGTCGTTCTGTACGCGGGTCTGATGCTGCTGGCGGTTCTGCATCTTCGAGTTGCCGAAGGTGTAGCTGACAGTGAACGACACACCATAGATGGGTACCTTGACCTTGTTATGGCTGGTGAAGTCCTTGCCGCGACTATTGCTTTCAATCATGATGCTGCCACCGTCGTTGAGACCTGTGAGTGCCGATACGCTCAGGTTCAGCTTGTCCTTCAGCAACGACTTCGACAGACTGGCGGTGAGTAGGTTGAAACCGCCGCTCCATCCCTGTAGGGTGTAACTCTTGGTAGAGGCGATGGCAAAGGCACTGAGCTTCAGGTCCCAAGGCAGTGTCTGCTGCACGCCAGCCATGATGTTGGCGGTCCAACCGTTGTTGCTCTGTCCGAGGGCATCGCTGCGCAGGTCGATATAGTTCAAACCACCATTGAAGAAGATGCGCGTGTTCTTGGTCAACAAGTAGTTCACGTAGGCGTTCATGCCCGTCTGGTGGCTCTTCACCACATTACCGTAGGTGGTGTTCAGGAGGTTGTCGCTGTCGTAGAAGCTATACTGCGAGATGCCGTTGTCAGTGAAATTGTGGTGCAAGTTGAGGTTCAGCATCAGCTTTGGGGTGAACATGTTGTAGACGAGCGATATATTGTGGGCTTTCTCTACATCGAGGTCGGGGTTACCATAAGTCAGTGCGATGGGGTTGGTCTTGTCGACGTAGGGATTCAGGTAGCTGATACCAGGACGCGAGATACGCATGTTGTAGGTCAGACCGAAGTTACTGCCTGCGCCCAGCGTATATTGCAGGCTGGCGGTGGGAACGAGTGAGCCGTAACTGGTGCTGAAGTCCTGACCGTTACCCAGGTGGTACTCTACATCTTGCCAGGTGTACTCGTAGCGCAGACCTGCCTTTACACCGAACTTGTTGAAGTTGCCGGCATACTCGCCATAGCCTGCGAGGATGGAGTTCTTGTACTCATATTCCGAACTGCTGCTGGGGTCGTAGATTCCTGTGAGGTAGTACTTTGAGTCTGCGGTGGCATCGTGGAGTTGGAACTTGCTGCCGAAACCCAGTGTCTGGCCTGTGCCGAGGGGCATGGTGTAGTCCAGCTGGAAAATGTGGCTGATGGTCTTGTCCTTATTCTCCGAGTAACGGTCGGTAAGGTCGATGTAGTTGGAAGAGTTGTTGAAGTTGTTGGTCATCTCGGTGGTGGCTGGATTGTAGCTCAGCTGGTAGGTAAGAACGAGCGACTTGGTGCGTTCCTTGTTGAAGAAACGCTGGTAGTCGAGGCTTCCGTTGAATGAGGTACGGGTGTTCTTCATATCCGTGTTGCTGGTGTAGCTAAAAGGATTTGAAGAATAAGGATCTAAGAGCGTGGTCGACGAGGTGCCGTTGGTCTTGATGCGCATGTTGTTTACCTGAGCGGTAAGGTTTAGGGCACTCACGGAATCGAGTTGGTAGCCAAGGGTCAGACTCCCCATGGTGAACGGGGTCTTGATTTTGTTCTCCGAGGTCAACAATTGCGAGATGCCGCCGTCTTGAATCTGTTCCGTCTCGGTAGTCGTGTTGCCAGGGGTGTTATAGCTGGTCATCACGTTGGCGCTGTACGACAGCTTACCCTGCTGGCCACTCAAGAAGACGCTGCCACCCAGTTGACGGTTGCCGGCAGTGGCACGGACCGTACCGTTGTAGCCGTTCATGCTTTGGGCACCCTTCGCATCCTGCCTGTTCATTACGATGTTAAGTATACCGGCAGCACCCTCGGCATCGTACTTGGCACCTGGATTGGTCATCACCTCAATGCTCTTCACGGCACTGGCGGGCATGCTCTTGAAAATCATGGAAGGGTTACTGGAGAACATCACGTTGGGCATGCCGTCGACATACACCTTAAAGGATGACGAGCCGTTGACGGTGATGTTATCCTGGCCGTCGACAGTCACCATAGGCACCTTGCGCAGCATGTCGAGCACGGTATACGACTTCGAGTCCTCGTCTTCGCTCACCTTATAAGTCATCTTGTCGACCTCCATCTTCACCAGTCGCTTCTGGTGGACGACCTCCACGCCGTCCAGTTCCTTCGACCAGGTGACAGAGTCCTGATGCAGGCTGTCGGTGGCGTACACGACTTCCACATCGTCGTGATTGTTGGTCTGGGCCATTACTACTGCTGAGAGAGTCAGCATCATTGTCACGAGAATTGATTTGAATGGAATGTTCTGTTTCATGTCTTTTGCGTTTTTATCTTTCTGGGTGCAAAATTATAATAAACAGCGATACGCTAAAAGTTACTTTCGACGAAATTACCTCTGTCTTTCGACGAGATTCCGAAAAAAAGTCGTACCTTTGCACGCAATATGAGTTTTACGACGACAATATTGCAGTGGTTTCGTGAGAACGGACGGGCGCTTCCCTGGCGGGAAACGCAGGATCCGTATGCCATTTGGCTCTCGGAAATCATCCTGCAACAGACGCGCATCGAGCAGGGACGGCCTTACTGGGAACGTTTTATGCGGCGCTGGCCCACCGTTGAATCATTGGCTGAGGCCTCTGAGGATGAGGTGTTGCGCGAATGGCAGGGACTGGGCTATTACAGTCGGGCCCGTAATCTGCATACTGCCGCCAAGCAAATTGTCGCCCAGGGTGGTTTCCCCACTACGCTCGAGGGTATCCGTGCCCTGAAAGGGGTAGGGGACTACACGGCAGCCGCCATAGGCTCGTTTGCCTTCGGATTGCCCGCCGCCGTGGTCGATGGCAACGTCTATCGCGTCCTCGCGCGCCACTTCGGCATCGCCACACCCATCAACACCACCGAGGGCAAACACCTCTTCGCTGCCTTGGCACAAAGTTTGTTGGAAAGTTTAGACTCTCCTACTGCTACAAATTCCATTTCAAAGTGTGTTGCGGTAGCAAATTCTTCACTCTTCACTCTTCATTCTTCACTTTACAACCAGGCCCTCATGGACTTCGGCGCCACTCATTGTACCCCGCAGGCTCCTCAATGCCCATCCTGCCCTTTGCAGGAAACGTGCGTGGCTTTCCGCGAGGGCCGCATCAGCGAGCTCCCCGTCAAACAGCGCACGCTGAAAGTCAAGGAGCGCCACCTTACATATGTATATATTAGGTATAAGGGCGAGACGGCCCTCCGCCGTCGTCCTGCCGGCGACATCTGGCAGGGCCTCTACGACCCCCTTGAGGTGAGCTCACCCCCCACCTCTCACCTCGCTGAAAGTGTTCTGTGTGGCGCAGTTTTGCTGCGCCAAAACGTCAAGCACGTTCTCACCCACCGCGTGCTCTATGCCGACTTCTGGCTTTGGGAACCCACCGAGCGCCCACAACTCCCAGAAGGTTACTTTTGGGTGCCCGAGGCCGACCTTGACCGCTACGCCGTCCCCCGCCTGATAGAATTACTCTTCGAATCTCTAAACTCTCGTCTCTAAACTCTAAACTCTCATCTCTAAACTCATTATGATCAACATCGCCATTTTCGTTTCCGGCAGTGGTACCAACTGCGAGAACCTTATCAAGTATTTCGCCGACTCCGAGCGCGTCAACTGCGCTTTGGTCCTCAGCAACAAACCCGATGCCTTTGCCTTGACGCGTGCCCAGCGACTAGGCGTCGAGACCGCTGTGGCTCCTAAGCCCCAGCTGAACGATCCCGATTTCATGATGCCCCTGCTCAGCGAGCACCACATCGATTTCATTGTGCTGGCAGGCTTCCTGCCTTTGGTACCCGATTTCCTCATCGAGGCCTTCCCGCGTCGCATCATCAATATCCATCCCGCGCTGCTGCCCAAGTTCGGTGGCAAGGGCATGTGGGGCCATCACGTCCACGAAGCCGTCAAGGCTGCCGGTGAAACAGAAACGGGCATGACCGTGCATTACGTCACACCCGTCTGTGATTCTGGTGAGATTATCGCTCAGTTCCGCACGCCACTCTCACCCGACGACACCCCCGACGACATCGCCGCCAAGGAGCACATCCTCGAAATGGAGCATTTCCCCGCTGTCGTAGAGAAAGTTTTGGAGGCGGAGTGTCCCCGTTAATCGGGGAAACGGCTTCCGCCAAAGGGGCTTTTGTGGATCATCAGAATCGTCCCCATGAACCCAATTCCTTCACACGAGCCTCGAAGCGACCGCGATTATCGATAGCGCCATTCTTGATGCGCGCCCGGTAGTTGTAGATGGTGTTGACCGAGTAGTGCAGGAATTCGGCAATCTTCGACGAGTCCTCGATGCCCAGCCTGATAAGTGCGAAGATGCGGATCTCAGTGGTCAGTCGGTTGTCTTCCCTCGGACTGACCTGCATCTCGGGCTGTAATAGGGCATTGAAATCATTTACGAAGTTGGGGAACAAGTGGAGGAATACCGAATCGAAATTCTGATAGAGTTCCTCCAGTTCTTTTTCCTTCAGTTCCGTCGACTTCGAGAGTTGGAACAGTTCCTCCAGTTCCTTGTTCTTCATCTTCTTATTGACCATCTTCCGATAATTGTCCAGCTTGTCGATATACTGCGAACAGAGACTCATGAATCGCCCGATGTATTCCTCCTTCACGCGGTTGCTCTCGGAGAGTTGGGAGTTGAGCGTTGACAGTTGAGCGTTGAGCGTCGAAAGTTCCTGGGTCTGCTCGGCCAGCTGGCCGTTGGCTGTGGCCAGTTCATCGTTCGACGTTTTCAGTGCCTGACGGGCAGTGTCAAGCTGACGGTTGCGGCGGTGCAGGAATAGCAGCACGCCCAACAGCAACAGGGCCAGCACACTGATGACCACGAGTGCTGTGCGCAGCTGTGCCGTATTGCGCTCACTCTGCGCCTTGTAGTTTTTGGCAATAGTGGTCAGCAGGGGGGCTATCTGCCAGTTGCGCTGTCGCGAGCCGTAGCGGTTGGCACAGTCACTGGTAAAACTAATGTAGCTTGACGCCTTGTCAATCTCGCCCCGCAACATCAGTTCGTTGGCCATCTCCCACATCGAACCCTGGTCCATGACTCCATTGCGAATGTCAGCCAGCACCGACTCCACCAGCCAGTGTATCATCTGGTCGTTGTCGCCCAGCATCTTGTATTCGATGTAACGGTACAGCGCTACCAGCGCATAGGGGTGCGAGCCCGGTTGGACGGTATGCAACCACTCGTCGTTGATAGCCATCGACTCGTCGAGTCGTCCCTCGCCCTGTGCACGCTGTTCACGGCGCAGGAAACACGTCTCATACGTTCGTGGCATGGTCTGCAGCATCAATTGCTCGTAATGGTCAGCGCGCTCTTGGTAATTTTGGCGCATGTCGTCCAGATGGGTATAATAGGCCAGTTCGCTATACACGTTGTTATAGGCCTCGTAGTAAGTGCCCAGCGCCAGCGTGTCGATGGTGAGCGGTGAGGGGCGTGTGGCAATGGAGTCGAGAATGTTCAGAGCCTCGTCATACATGCCGGTATTGGCACAGCGAATGGCCAGTAGCGAGCGGCAACGCACGGCAGCAGAGGCATCGCCCGTTTCGTCGGCCAGCGCGATGCACTGGTGCAGAAAATACATGGCCGAATCGCTGACGAACGGCTTATAGAGCTCATAGAGCCGGAAGTTACGCTGGTACTTGCCCGTTGGCGTAGTCTCCAGTGCCAATGCACGACGTGCCTCACCGATACGCTGTTCGTGGGCTGCTATATAGTCTGACGAGTGCGCTATGGCATCGTCAATGAGTTGGCAATACTCTTTCAGGTCTTTTTGCGGAACTGCCTGAGCGAAGCTCACCATGTGGAGCAATAGGGTCATTAGTAGTATCTTTTTCATCGCTGCCTAGTTTTATGGGGTCAAAGGTACGAATAAGTGAGCGAAATGCAAAAGAAAAATGCATTTTTCTTTTCATTTCCGAACGAAAGTACCTTCGACTGGAAGTCAAAGTTACGAAAAAAAAAGGGAAAGCCAAAAAAAATCTGGCTTTTCCCTACCTAACCTAAAAAACAATCCACTAAATAACTATTCTATTTATCTATGAACCAAAATGATTATTTCAATTCGAATTCGCATTTTCCTACGATTTGGTCGGAGGCTGTACCGACGAGCGCTTCGAACTTACCCGGCTCTGCTTTCCACTGATGAGTGCCCTCATCGTAGAAGCTCAGTGCCTCACGACCGACGGTCAGCGTCACCTCGCGGCTCTCGCCAGGCTCGAGGAACACCTTCTGGAATGCTTTCAGTTCCTTAACGGGGCGGTCGACGCTGGCCTTTTTGTCGCTGATGTAGAGCTGGACCGTCTCTGCTCCGGCACGGCTACCCGTGTTGGTGACGTTGACGGTAAAGGAAATCTGGTCGTCAGTTGTTAGCTGTTTGCTGTTGGCTTGGGGTTTGTCCAACTTAAACGTGGTATAACTCATACCGTGACCGAAGGCGAACAGCGGCTTTGAACTTTGCTCGCAACGCCACACTCTCCCTGAGAGACCTTTGACCTTTGACCTTTTAACTTTATCAGGTAGGTCAGCCCAGCGATAGCCCACATAGATACCCTCTTTGTATTCCTCGTCGATAATCTTATAGTCATCGCGCCACGTACCGGGGAAGGCTCCGAGGGCGTGGGCACCACAGTCGTCGAGACGCTGATACCATGTGAAGGGCAGTTTACCCGAGGGATTCACATCGCCACAAAGCACGCTGGCCAACGCTTCACCGGCCTCAGAACCGATGAACCATCCCTGCACGATGGCAGGCACCTTGTCGGCCCAAGGCATAGCCACAGCATTACCGGAGATGTTCACAAAAACAATGTTTTTGTTTACTTTGACAAGGGCTTCAACCAATGCGTCCTGACCGTATGGCAGTCTATACTCCTTGCGGTCATGACCCTCACAGTCCTGATAGTCGCTCTTGTTCAAACCACCGAATACGATGACATAGTCGGCACCCTTGGCCTTCTCTACAGCCTCCGCCAGCAGCTCGTCGGCACTGCGGCTTTCGGCAATGCTACGGCCCACTGTGACGCCATTGTAGCTTTGAACGGTATCGCCGACGTAGCCGCGGGCGTAGTCAATTGAAAGTTGAGAGTTGAGAGTTCTCTCTTCGAGAGTGTGGCGTTGCGAAGAAAGTTTAGAGGTGAGACCGTCGAGGGGGAGGATTTCGCGCTGGACCTTCAGCGACGAGGAGCCGCCGCCAACAGTCATCATCTTGATGGCGTTCTCACCGACCACCAATATCCTCTTGGCATTCTTCATATCCAACGGCAACAGAGCCCCTTCCCGGAGGGGGCTATTCTTCAACAGCACAATTCCTTCCTGGGCAATCCTTAGCGCTGCCTCGTAGTGGCTGTCAGAGCAAAGGAAACCATAGGGCTTCTGACGCTGCATCGTAGTGCGATAGAACAGTCGCAGCACGCGGCGCACCTTGTCGTCGAGCTCCTTGGTGGTGTATTTGCCTTCCTGAATCATACGCTTATAAGCCAGTGCCAGGTGGTAGTTGTCGTAGGCATTGGTGGCACCCATGGTCAGACCGTCGGTCCAAGTGCCAAACTCCATGTCGAGACCGTTACGGATGGCCTGGTCGGTGTCGTGGCAGCCGCCCCAGTCTGAAACGACGACGCCATCGTACTTCCAGTCGCCCTTAAGAATCTGGTTCAGCATGATGTTATTGTGACAGTTGTGTTGGTCGCGATAGAGGTTATATGCTCCCATAATGCCCCATGTACCAGCTTCGGTGACAGCGGCCTTGAAAGCGGGCAGATAGATCTCGTGCAGGGCACGGTCGCTGACCACGACATTTACCTGATGGCGATATTCTTCATCGTTGTTCAGGGCATAGTGCTTCACACAGGCTGCCACCCCCTTCGACTGTAGCCCCTGAATGTAGGGCACCACCATGCGCGATGCCAGCCAGGGGTCTTCACCCATATACTCGAAGTTGCGGCCTCCGAGCGGGGTGCGGTTGATATTCACGCCAGGCCCCAGAATCATCGACTTGCCGCGATAGAGGGCCTCTTCGCCCAGACTCTCACCATAGAGTCGGGCCATCTGCGGGTTCCATGTTGCTGCCAGACAGGTCAGTGCGGGGAATGCCACACATGAGTCGTTCGACTGTCCGGCCTGTTCCCATTCGTCCCACAGCACGTCGGGGCGCACTCCGTGAGGTCCGTCGTCCGTCCAGAAGTCGGGGAATCCCAGCCGCTTCACTCCAGGACTCGAGAACTTCGACTGCGCATGGATAACAGCAATCTTCTCGTCGAGTGTCATGCGGGCCAAGGCATCGTCGATACGCTGCTCCACGGGCACCGTCTCGTCGAGATACTTAGGTAATGTCTGAGCCTGAGCACTGGCAGTCATCATAAGCGACAATAATATACTTTGAACTTTAAACATATAGCGGTAGCAAATTTTTCACTTTTCACTCTTCACTCTTCACTTTTTCTGAAATACGCGGACGTAGTCTACTTCCATCGTAGCAGGCAGGGCACCCTCGTCAATGCCGTAGGCACCGCCCCAGTCGCCACCCCATGCCAGGTTCAGAATGACATAGAACGGGTCGTCGTAGGGCCAGTCGTCGCGACCCAGACCGCGATTGTCGTAAGACAGCTGTATTTTGCCGTCGACATAGGTCGTGATGTTCTCGTGCGTCCACAGGATGGCATAGGTGTGGAACTCGTCCTCGGCACCGCCACAATACATCTCGTGGGTCACCTGTGTGCCCTGTGTGTGTACGTGGGCGTTGGCATGCAGGCTGCTGGACACATAGTTGGCATGTCCTCCCACTTCCTCCATGATGTCGATCTCGCCGTCAGCGGGCCACGAGGTGAAGTTGACGGGCATCATCCAGAATGCGGGCCACGTGCCCTTACCCTTCGGCAATTTGATCGAGGCCTCGATGTAGCCATAGCTCCATCCTTCTTTTACCTTTGCATAGACGCGGCCGGAATAGATCTTGCCGTTCTCCTTCAGCGCCGTGATGCGCAGCTTGCCATCCCGCACCTCCGTCACGAGGTTACCCTCGGGAGTCTTGTGGTTTACATATTCCTGCAACTCGTTGTTGACGCGCCCTTTGCCCCACACTTCATGGGTCCAGTCGGTGGCATTCAGCTCCGAGCCGCTGTTGAACTCATCGTTCCAAACCAGCTTATAGCCTTCAGGAGCATTCGAATTAAGGGATGCCTCCTGGGTCACAGCGATGCTCTTTCGGGCAGTCCCCGACATGAGGACTACTGCGCCGGTACGCACGTAGGCCGTGGGATTCTCTTCTACCTTGACCGTCACCGTACCCGACGGGCTATTGGTGTTCTCATAGCTTACCTTGATGAAGCTTTCCGTAGCGTAGACACCCCATTCCTTGGCTGTGGTGCCGACATTGAAGGTAGCAGTACCTCCAACCTCCGAGAAACTCAGACTTTCCTGAGAGGCAGTGATGGTGGCATCGGGAGCTGCGTTGCCCTCGTAATACGTGTACTTGTCGCTCTCGCTGCAGCCCATGAGGGCTACAGCTGCTGAGAGCAATAATGTATTGATCATATTCTTTTTCATAGATTAAATTGTTTTATTCTGCTTTCTCAAAAATGATATCACTAATGACAATGTTGGTGCCGATGGGTGAACCGCCAAAGTCGAAGAACAGCGACAGGGCGTGGGCATCGTTCTTGGGCAGCGTGACACCCTTCATCGTGTAGACGAATGGCTCGTCGGCTTTCACATCGTGACGGTCGGCAAAGTAGAAGTTGTCGTCGTGCTTGGTACCATTGGCCTCGTCCGTTTGCGTCAGCTTGATTGTCACACCATTGCAATCCTGATCAGCCAGGATGGTGCACTGGAAGTTATAGGCATCGTTCTGAGCAGTAGACAACTTGGTATTGATGGGGAACTGTCCCTGCCACTGGCTGCCGCCCATACCCTCTGGGATGGTCAGACTCCATTTGTTGCCGTCGTGCTTCCATGTGGGATCGCCAATCTGCGACCAGCTGTCGTTTGCAAACCATGGGGTGACGCTGATAAAGTCTGTACCATTGTCAACACCCTTCCACAGGTTGTTTGCATCGTCGTAAGAGAGCACCACAGCCTCCTCAAAGTAAATCTTGCTAATCTTGATATTCGTGCCGATGGGTGAACCGCCGAAATCGAAGAACAGCGACAGGGCGTGAGCATCGTTTTTGGGTAGCGTGACAGCTGTAGCTTTGTAAATAAACGGTTCGTCAGCCTTGATGTCGTGACGGTCTGCGAAGAAGAAATTATCGTCGTGCTTGGTACCGTTAGCCTCGTCTGTTTGCGTCAGCTTGATAGTCACACCATTGCAATCCTGATCAGCCTCCAGTACAAGATAGAAGTTGTACTTCTTACTCATACTTGCTGTCAGCGAAGTATTGATAGGGAACTGTCCCTGCCACTGGCTGCCACCCATACCTTCAGGAAGAGTGAGTGTCCACTCGCCATTTTCGTGTTTCCATGTAGGATCACCAATCTGGCTCCAGCTGTTATCAGCAAACCAAGGAGTGACACTGATAAAGGCATCGCCGCTTTCTACGGCCTTCCAGAGGTTAGCGGGAGAGTTGACATCCCAGTCCATTGTGGGCTTGTCGGGATTGTCAGGATTGTCGGGATTATCGGGCAGCTTGGTACCGTCGTCATTGGCATGGTCTTTCAGCACGATGTTGCTGATGTTGACATGTGTCTCGCCTGTGGCGTGGCCGAAGTCGAACACAAGCTTGACGGGGCTCAGGTCCTTACCTGGCACGTCGCTCTTCCAGAAGATGTAGTCCTCGCCAGCCTTCAGGTTCACCTGGTGCTCGTCGATAATGACTTCCGAGTCGTCCTCGTTGGTCAGCTTCACCACAACGCCGTCGATGTCGCGGTCGCTGTTGAAGATGCACGAGAAGTCGTAGTTGATGCTGGACGTGGCGACGAGATTGGTATGGAAGTGTACCTGTGCCTGCCACTCTGAATAGCATGCCTCTGGGATGTTGACAGTATAGTCGTTATTGCCCATCTCGAAGAGCGAAGCGAAGAGGTCGGTCTGCTCGTTACCCCAACTCGGATCGGGATTATAGTAGAACGACATCGTGGGAGTGATGCCCTTCCACATATTGAAGTCGCTGTTGGGGTCGAAGCCGGTAAACTCCTTCTCAGCCTCCTGTGAGGTGAAGATGAAGTGCCAGGCAATGGCACCGGGATTGTCGTAGACCAGCACGAGCTTGGTGGTCGTCAGTGTCTCTATGCGGAAACGGGGATTCTCGTACTGCTTGTCGTCGCTGATGTAGGGAAACTCGGTATTGGGTGCCAGCACAATATAGGTGCAGCTGTTACCATCGGCATCGACACCTGCCTCAAAGCTCCATGTGGATGTCTGGTTGCCAATGGCAACATCCACGTCCTCTACATCATTCTGAGTGTTCCATTTGGTTACACCTTTATTGATATAGGTCAGACCATCGGCACCGGCATCGTAGGTGAAGCTACCGCCCTTGGCATTGTCCTCAAAGAAGATAATGCGGTCGTCATACATACCTGTAGCCTTCTTCTCGTCAGGGGCTGCAGACCACCACTCTGTACCGGCTGTTCCCGAAGGACCGCAGGCCAGGTGACCGGCCTCCTTATTGGCGAAGCGCCACTGCTTGTCTTTGATGCGACGCAGTTCGCCAGAATAATTGATGATGGTATTGTTGAAAGTATAATCTTTCTTTACGCTACCCTGGCTGAAGCCGTTGCGGTTGGCCAGCTTCAACTCTACGGTATGTGTACCAGCCTCGGTGTTTTTATAACCGACTTCCTGCAAGGTGGAATATTGTGTGCCGTCGAGAATCCATATGGGATACGTACCTGCCTTTGGAGAATAACTGGCTATCATCTGGTTCGTCTCCTGATCGACGCTGATCTGGAAGTCGACACCGTCAATTGAAGGAATGCCGTGGGGATCTGCTCCCTCGAAACTGTCGGGCGAGCAGGAGGTGAGAAGGCCCACCCCAAGCCCTCCCAAAGGGAGGGACATTAAGAAAGTACTGGAAGCAACAAGTACAGTACCGATTTTCTTTCTGATATTTGTTTTCATATATTTCTCTTTCTTTAGTATTTATTCTCTTTACAAGTCTATCTTCCCCCTCCCCCCTTCCCTTTGGGAGGGGTTGGGGGTAGGCTTTAATAGTTGTTCGGTTTGAGCGTGTGGTCGGCATCGAGCTCGCTCTGCGACAGTGGAATATGCTTCTTCGAAGGAGTCCACGAGTTGGTGCGGTAGCCGTAGCTATCGGGAACGAGTACGGTGGTTGCCTTCTGCGTGGCACCGCTGATACCCTCGGCACGTACGAGGTCGAAGTAACGCTTGCCCTCGCCGCAGAACTCCAGATGACGCTCGGTCAGGATGTCGTCGATGGTGACACCGTTCAGCGCAGGCAGTCCTGCACGGGCACGCACCTCGTTCACATAGCCGGCAGCTTCCGACACGCTACCACCCGTCTGCAACAGCAACTCAGCGGCATTCAGCAAGGTCTCTGCATAGCGATAGATACGCTTGTTGTTGTTGTAGTTCAGGTTCTTCGAAGTCGGACAGTCCTGATTGTTCTTACTCTGCGGACGATACTTGCCGTGCCAGATATGGGTGTCCTGATAACGCTCGGTATAGGTGTAGCCGCGCACATCCCAACAGGTAGCATTGCGACGCAGGTCGTTCTCGGCATACATATTGTAAGCCTCTAAGCGCATGGGCAGGAAGCCCCAACCGTCGTTACCACCGTCCCAGCCGTCGCCGCCCTTCCAGCTGTTGGGCGAGCAGAGTGTGGGGAATACGGTGCCGCCGGCATTCTTGGCAGCATCACCCCAGTCGCGCTGGGCCTGGTCGTCGTTGTAGTTGATCTCGAAGATGCTCTCTGCGCACCACTCGCCACTCTCGTCCCACAGGTTGTCGAAACTGGGGTTCAGCGCGTAGCTGCCGTCGCTGATAATCTGCTTCATATAGTCGAGGGCTTTCTGATAACGGGCGCTGTCGTTCTGGTACATCACCATTTCGGCATAGAGCATCATGGCGAAGGCCTGGCTCACGTGACCGGCTTCGGCATTGCTCCAGCGCATAGGCAGCACATTCGAAGTAATAATTTCCTCCAATTCGGGTACCAGCTGGTTGTAAATCTCGTCGGCCGTCAGCTGCGGAGCGGTATAGGGCAGCGAGAGGTTCTCCAGATAGAAAGGCACATTGCCGTAGTAGTGCCACAGGATATTGTAGTAGTACACGCGGAGCAGACGGGCCTGAGCATCCATCTGGTCAATGAACTGGGCCGAGAGGCGCTTGCCGCGGTTCCAACCGGCATACTTGATGGCGTCGTTACAGCGCTTGATGCCACTGTAGAAGTCGCCCCACAGCGTAGCCAGCGTATTGTTGGCGTCGCCCTCGAAATTAAACAGACGGTGCCAGTGCTGGTTGTCGGTATTGTCGGAGCCGCCAACCCAGAAGTCGTCACCCATAATCTCTGCGTCGACCGTCAGGTCGTTGTATGCCGTACCGTCCCAGTCGGGCCAGTGCAGGGGAGCATAGGCCGAGGCGAGGGCCTCGTTCAAGGTCTCCTCGGTGGTATAGTATTCTTCAAGAGGCTCACCCGTGGGGTTCTTCACCTCCAGAAAGTCCTTGGTGCAAGAGGTGAGAAAGCCTACCCCAACCCCTCCCCAAGGGAGGGGCATTAAGATAGTACTGAGTCCTACAAGGGCAGTACTTATTTTCTTACTTATATTTGTTTTCATATCATTTATTCTTTTATTGTAATATTCTATTTTCAAGTCTATCCAACCTCCCCTCCCTTTGGGAGGGGTCGGGGGTAGGCTTTAAAGTGATACATTGAATCCAATAGTGTACGTGCGGGCCTGGGGATAGACGCCATAGTCTACGCCAAGGCTGGTGGAGCCGGAACCGATTTCAGGATCGAAGCCCCAGTACTTGGTCCAGGTGAAGAGGTTCTCTGCACGGGCATAGACACGGAAGCGGCTGATGCCGATGCGGTTGGTCAGTTGGCGGGGCAGGGTATAGCCCAGTGTGATGTTCTTCAGACGCAGATAGCTGCCGTCCTGAATATACATGTCGCTGCATACCCAGTTCTTTGAGTCGCCTAAGGTTGGCACGGTATTCGAGGTGCCCTCGCCCGTCCAGCGCTGCAGCACCCAGGTGGGATAGTTACCTGAGGCGATGTCCTGACGGTAGGTGGCGTCGAACACGTCGGCACCGCTGACACCCTGGAAGAATACGCTCAGGTCGAAGCCCTTCCAAGCGGCATCGAAGGTAAGACCGAAGGTCCAGTCGGGCACACCGTTACCGATATTGGTACGGTCGTCGCTGTTAATCTTGTTGTCGCCATTCGTATCGACGAAGCGGAAGTCGCCAGGCTTCGACGAGGTGCCGTACTGTGCGTTATAGGCGTCAGCCTCGGCCTGGTTCTGCAGGATGCCGTTGGTCTTGTAGCCGTAGAAGAAGGGGAAGGGCTGGCCGTTCTCGGCACGAGTACCTCCGTCTGAGAACTGACTGATGCCATAGTTCAGGAAACCGTCAGAGTTACCCAGGTTCTTCAGTTCGTTCTTCAGATAGGCGGCATTACCCTTGACGGCGAAGGTGGCGTCACTGATGTTCCACTTGTAGCCAAGCTCAAACTCCCAACCGCTGTTCTCCATATCGCCGACGTTGGCCAACGGACGGGCCTCGCCGACATAGCTGGGGATAGGCATCTCGATAATCATGCCGTTGGTCTTCTTGACGTAGTAGTCCACCGAGAAGGTCAGCTTGTTGTTCCACAGGCCGAGGTCGAGACCGATGTTGGTCTGCTCGCTCTCTTCCCATTTCAGGTCCTCGTTGGCCAGACGGTTGGCTTTCGAACCGTAGACCATCGTGGCGTTCTGTCCGAAGTAGTAGTTGCTGGTACCACCTGTGGCGGTCAGCGTAGTGTATGCGAAGTCACCGATGTTGTCGTTACCGTTCTTACCCCAGCTGGCACGCAACTTCAGGTTGGTGAGCCAGTCTTTGGTATCCTTCATGAAGTCTTCGTTCATGACGTTCCAACCCACTGAGAATGAGGGGAACGTACCATATTTGTTGTTCGTACCGAAGCGGCTCGAGCCGTCGCGGCGGATGGTGGCCTGCACCATGTAGCGCTCGTCGTAGTTATAGCTCATACGGGCAAAGAGTGACGACACCCTGTGCTCGGTATAGGGACCACCCCATACGCCGGCAAGGGTCTTAACACCGGTAATCTTGCCGTCGGCATCGAGAACGGTCTCATACATGCCGCCAGTGGTATAGTTGATGCTGGGCTTGTCGACGTTCACCAGATTCCAGTGCGAGCCACCCAGCTCGTCGCCCTTGAACTTCATGGCCGACTGTCCGAGCACCACGCCGATGGTGTGCTTACCGAAGGTCTTGTCGTAGGTCAGCGTGTTCTCAATCTGCCATGTGGTGTTGTTACCCTTATAGGCTGATGCAGAGGTGTGGTCGGAATTGTTGTTGCCCGACAGGTAGTACTTCTGCTTCGTGGCGCCGTCGTAGCCCCAGAACGAGAGTTCGGCGCTGTAGGTGAAGTGGTATTTCAGTTCGTCCCACAACTGCAGGTCGATCGAGAACTTCGGCATGAACTTATGGCTCCAGTTCTTGTTGGGATTGCCCTGCATCATGGCGATGGGGTTGTTCTGCTCCTGGTAGCTGCCGATGTAGCCGGGAATGGTATAGGGGTTGCCATTGGCGTCGCAATACAGGTCGTAGGCGGCATAATGGTCTATCATTTCCTGACCCACAGCACCCTTTAGCGTGACGGGCAACGTGGGAGCCAGATAGAGTGCCGAACCGAGGGGAGAACCCCAGGTGGAGTTGGCGTCAATACCCGTATTATGTACGCGCATGTACGAGATGTTAGCACCGATGTCCAGCTTGTTCAGGAACGAACGCTCCTTCGAGGCGTCAAACACATTGTACTGGTTGTTCGAGCGGATGGTCAGACGGTCGTAGTTCGACTGGCCGTAGTTGCCGCCCACGATACCCTCCTGAGAGAAGTAACCCAGCGACAGGTAGTAGTTCACCTTCTCCGAAGCTCCGCTCACGCTCAAGTCGTGCTGCTGGATGGGGGCATTGTCGTTAAACAGCAGGTCCTGCCAGTTGGTGCCGAAACCGGTAATCTTTTCACCGTTGGCATCCACCAGGTTGTAGGGGTCTGCATAGAGGGGAGCCATGCCGTTCTGCACACGGCGCTCGTTCTGCAAGATAGCATAGTCGGTAGCTCCTGTCACGTCGCGCTTCTTCCACGCCGACTGCCAGCCGTACGAGAAGTTGTAGTTAATCTGGGCCTTACCCAGCTTACCCTTCTTCGTGGTCACCAGAATGACACCATTGGCAGCACGGGCACCGTAGATGGCGCCAGAGGCAGCGTCCTTCAGCACTTCGATACTCTCGATATCGCTGGGGTTCACGCTTTCCATACCATCCTGGTCGGTGGGCATGCCGTCGATAATATAAAGAGGATTCGAGTCGTTGATGGTTCCGATACCACGGATACGGATCATCGACTTCGAGCCGGGCTGACCAGAGGCTGAGGTGACGTTTACGCCGGCAGCCATACCTTTCAGGGCATCCTCGGCACGCAGACGGGTCTTACCGTCCAAGTCGTCGGCACTGACCTTCGCAATCGAGGCGGTCACCACGCTCTTCTTCTGAACACCGTAACCGATGACGACGACATCGTTCAACATCTGCGAGTCTTCCTTCATCGTAACGGTCATGCCTTGCTTGGCCTTCACCTCCAGGGTGACATAGCCGATAAAACTGATGGTAATCGGTGTACCCTCACTCACCTTCATCGTGAAATGGCCATCCAAATCGGTGATGGTGCCATTCTGGGGGTTGCCTTTCTCGACGACGGAAGCTCCGATGACGGGCTCTCCCTGGTCGTCTGTCACAGTACCCAAGATTCCTTGGGCGTACGACGCTATTGACAGCAATAATGCCAACAACATCAAGATAAACCTGCTTTTTTTCATACTTTGTTTTTAATTATTAATATGTTTAATTGATAGTCATAAACCTAGCAAAGGTTTGCGGTGCAAAGGTAGACAAAAAAATAACACGAATCTAACAGGTAAGCCGAAAAAGTGGACGGCTTGCCTGTGTCGAAAAACGTAACCCACTGATAATCAGCAGGCATCAAAAAATTACGTCCCCCAAAATAGTGGACGTAATATAGAGGTGTAAAAGTGACATTTATCGCCTTTTTTGCCTCTTTTTTGGCGAAAGCCGCCTTCCTCTTACCTCTTACTTCTTACCTCTTCTTAAAGTCATTTTGCATTTTGATGACGAAGATGATGACGCTGCAGGTGAAGGTGATGAGGTTGGTGAGCAGCAGATAGTAGTTCTCGATCAACAACCCCTGGACCACGAAGGCAAAGCAGCCGATGGCCATCATGATAAAGCCGGGCAGCGAGATGCCGTCGGTGTTACGTGTACGAATCGTTTGAATAGCCTGGGGCAGATAACCCAGAATCAGACCGATGCTGGCTACCCAGCCGCAAAGGTGAATTAAAAACTCTTTGTCCATAGTTTGTTAGTTATTTAGTTTGTCAGTTTTTTAGTATTTTAGTTATTACTTTAACTCCTCATCTCCTTACTCCTCATCTCCTTACATTTTGGCTGCGAATTTACGGTTTTTTATTGAATACACCAAACTTTTTACATAAAAAACGTGTTTTTTCATGCTGAATCGTTAAAAATACGCCACAAATTAGCATTTTTTAAGCAAAATATTTGGAAATGTCGATTTTTCTCTCTATCTTTGGCCCCATAATAATGTTGAGACAATGGCCCGTGTCACCCAGTTTGTCGTATGGCTGCTGCTACTGATTCCCGTCAGCATGAAGGCACAGACGGAGAGCAAGCCTAGCCTCGTGGCCCTAAAGACCAACCTGCTCTACGACGCGCTTCTGGTGCCGAATATAGGCATAGAGGTTTCGCTGGGTAAGCAGTGGACGGTGGCCGGCGAGGGCATGCTGGCGTGGTGGTCGTCGGACCGCAACAACCGTTACTGGCAGACCTATGGTGGCTATCTCACCGTGAGACGCTACCTCAACACTCACCCACAACCATTCACCGGTCACCATGTCGGAGCCTACGCGCTGGCTCTCACCTACGACGTAGAGTGGGGGGGACGTGGCTATCAGGCTTCGACGCTAGGCTTCGGCGGAGGCTTGGAATACGGCTATTCGATGGCCGTGGGAAGCAGACTGAACCTCGACTTCTCCTTAGGCATTGGCTATCAGGGGGGCGAGTACAAAGAATATGAGCCGCAGGGCGACCGATACGTGTGGCTGGCAACGCGCCAACGCCACTGGTTCGGGCCCACCAAGGCAGAAGTGTCGTTGGTATGGCTCCTTGGCGGCAGTGGCCGCAGCAAGAAAGGGGGTGACAAGTGAAACATCACATCACCCGATTGACATTATGTTACATGTTGCTCATCCTGCTCTGCAGCTGCCAGTATAAGGAGCTATACTACGAGCAAGACGACTGGGCGGACGTCACGGTGGCCTTCGACTGGCAACACGCGCCGGACATGGAGCCGGGGGGAATGACGGTGCTCTTCTATCGCGAAGGCATGGGAACCCCCGAGCGTTACGACTTCGCAGGTCGTCAGGGCGGAAAAGCCCGTTTGCAGTCGGGCACGTGGCAGGCGGTGGCTTACAACTACGACACGGAAACCATCCTCTATCGGGGCATGGAGTCGTTAGCCACGCTGGAGGCCTACACGCGATACTCGTCTATCGAGGAGGGCACGCAGCTGACCCGTGCCGGTATGCCGCGTGCTGTGGGTACCGAGGAAGAGCCGGTGATTCTGGAACCCGATCCACTGTGTGCTGCTGCCGGCAGCGCCTTCCAGCTGGTGATGGGTCAGGGCGAGAACGTCACCATTGCTCCGCAGATGCGCACTGAGGAGGTGGTCATCACCATCCACGACGTGCCGAACCTGCAGTATTGCACGGGTTTCGGCGGTGCATTGTCGGGACTGGCACCCTCTGTATTCATCGAGTCGGGCATCGCCAGTGAGGGCCAAGTCACCGAGGCCTTTCCGGGTCGCGCCATCGACGATACCACCCTCGAGTTCCGCGTCCGCATCTTCGGACACTGTCCTGACGGCGACCACGGAAATGTGAATGCCCATCTGCTCACCGTCTACGTCACACTCGCTGACGGCTCGAAGTGGTATTACACGACAGACGTCACGGATCAGATGCACGGCGGCGGAAGTGCTCCAGGGGACGACGTCATCACGATAGACATTGACGAGCTGCCCATTCCAAAGCCTATCGTCAACGGCTCCGGTTTCCAACCCACCATCGACGGCTGGCAGGGCATCGAGATCAATGTGGATATGTAAGACAATAACGAGAACAATAAAATAAAGTATTAACAAATAACAAAACGATTATGAAAAAGTTTTTCTTTTTTGCAGCGATAGCAGCTATTGGGCTTGCTTCCTGCAGTAGCGATGAGACCATTGCTAGCCAGGCTACCAGTGAGTCGAACACCATCAGTTTTAGGCCGCTTGTAAAAAATGTAACCCGTGCGACTGATATTGATGCAACAACGCTTCAAGGCTCTGGTTTTAAGGTGTTTGCTACTTTAACTGCTGATTTTTCTTCTATGTATTTCCCTGAAACGGATTTTACATGGGATGGCACTAGCAGTTATACCTCATCAAACAAATATTACTGGCCTTCTACAGGTGGTCTTGATTTCTATGCTTATGCATATAATGGCTCCAGTACGATTTCTCATGAGGCACTTACGAAGGCTTTTACCATTACTCCAGCCGCAGCTGCAGCAGACCAGTGTGATTTTGTGTTTGCTAACACCAATGGGAAAACGAAGACAGGAACGTATGATCCTACAGATCCGTACAATGATGAATCTGGGTCAAAAACAAGTAATTATGGTACGAATGGTGTACCTCTCAATTTCCGTCATGCTTTGTCTAAGGTAACTGTTAAATTGAAGAACTCCAATTCAAATCTTAAAGTTATTGTTAAAAATGTTACAATAGGATATCTGAATACGGTTGGAACATATACGTATAGCGGTTCTACTGGTGGTCAGGGAAGTACAGATACTAAGGATGCTCAGAATTTGAAATTTGAAGACTGGGGTTCTAAATCTGGAACAGGCTCGTACACTCAACTAGCCTCAACGACAGCCTATACAAGTGCAACTGATGCAACACCTTTGCCCACACCATTTATCTTGATTCCTCAGGCATTGACTACAGCAACTAGATATTCTGGAGCTTCAGGCACTGCTTTTAACGGTGCATATATTAAGGCACAGATAAAGATTAAGAATGTAGGAGCAACTGAAACATATATTGTCGGCTCTGATGGTGATGCTGATGGTAATTATGAAACAGCTTTGTGGCCTTTGCAGGCTATTACTTGGAATCCTGGTTATCACTACATCTATACTGTTGATTTAGCTGGTGGCGGTTATTACGAGGTAAATCATGATGATGATCCAGGTCTAGATCCAATACTTGAAGGATCGGAAATTAAGTTCGTTACTGTAACCGTAGATGGTTGGGATGAAGCTAATTATACTGTTGGCAACATGGTTTATGCACAAGGTGCTTCTTATACAGGAAACATCGTTAAGGCAGCTGGTTATTATACATTTACGATTACTGGACTTACAAGTGGTGAAACAATTTCGGGTGTAACTACAACTGAAGGTACTACGGTAACACCTACTTCTGGTACTGCTGGAACCGATGGCACATTCTCGTTTAGCTTAACTGCTCCTGAAAACACAACAGGTGCTGATAGGACGATTACTATTACTGTTACAGACTCAAATGCACCTACAACAACGACAATTACTCTCACTCAAGCTGGTAGTTGATTCTTCTATATCATGGGAATAGACCCCCTGATAGACTAGAATAGGTTTTTGATTGATTATATCTGCGACGCGATGGAGAAATTTTTCTGTCGCGTCGCAGTTTTTTCTCCATCGTATCGTAGGAAAAAATCTTTTACACCCTTACCCTTCAAGCCACGAAGGGTTAGGGTTCAAGCCTTGAAGCCCTAGGGTGCAAGGGTCGTATATCACGGGGACAAACCTAGGGTGTTAAGTTAACTCTTCTGTATTGGTCACACGGGGAGCACGCTGTGAGGTTCCATCCCTGAAACAGTGAAATATTAAATAGAGGTTGTATTGCTACAGCCTCTATTTTCTTTGCCCCGACCTCACAGCGTGCCTGTCCCCCAGTGCACTAACATTTGCAGTCTGAAATCGACCAAATGCGCCATCCGGAAATCTTCTAAACGCTGACATTGCAGCCAAGCAGACATCTGTTTCCATAGATTGATTAAAAAAGGGTATATAGCCAAAATACCCTTTTTTATTTTTTTTCCTGACTTCGGCGATGCGTCACCCTGCTCGCACGTGCGACAATTAGCCAATTCTGGTAATTTCGGATATGCTCGTCAGTAGAAATATCAATTTTT
>CACWWZ010000003.1 GCA_902764705.1 uncultured Prevotellaceae bacterium
TTCTTCAGTCGTCTGCACTTGCGTGTGACGAGGCTCTCCGTCAACTGTTTCCAATGACACGACGCGCAACACACCTTGATCCGCAGTCCGTATGGGTTCACTACGTACTCGTACTCCCCCGTCATGCCCCTCGCCGGCCTCGTTCTTGCGCCGTCCGGAGATATTCTCCGCTCCGTCCTGAGAATTTCTCTGCGCCGTCCTAAGAATTTCTCCGCGCCGTCCGCAATCGGCTTCTTTTTCTTCATTTTTGCCTTAGATATAACGGAAAGAAGTGATCATTAATTAGGGATTGTATAGTCTGTTTTCTCGCGATTTCAAACGCAAAGTTACGCACAAAAAAAAGCCCGGCGGATGAAATTATCCGTCGGACGGGAGTTTGGGAGAGTTTTGGTGGGAGTTCTGCTCTTTTTACCCTGTTTTCGTGTTTTTCGGGGAGAGTTTTGTATCATGTGCGAAAAGGTGTTCAAAAATTAAGAATCAGGTGTACAAATTGTGAGAATTTGTACACCTAAACACTTCAAAATCTATCAAAATGTCCGTCAGAACATCATCGTGAAGCCGAGGCGGATACTGTTCTTGGCGCCGTAGGCGGCGGGGTTGTAGTTCATGCGGCGGACGTACTCGATCTGGAAGAAGCGGAGTATGCCGCGGACGCCGGCGGAGATTTCCCAATAGGGCACGCGGGGATTCATGATACGGGAGTCTTCGGGGAACACCATGAGCACGTCGCTGCCGGCATTCTGCTCGAGGAAGGGATTGTTCTTGTCGGACAGTGCGCCCCAGAGCATCTTGACGCCAATGTATTCACGCAGACGGGCTTTCTGGATGAGGGGAATGCGGTTGAGGATCTTGCCCTGCATGTCCCAGTTGAGGTCGACACTCCAGAAGCGGTCGTTGAGGAACTCCATGTTGGCAATCTGGTTGAACATCTGCTTGCGGCTGAAGTACGACAGGTTGGCAGCGGGCATGCAGAGCAACGGGAAGGGCACCTGGTTCCACTGTTTTCCGACCTTTGTCAAGAGGTCGATGCGTCCCCAGCTGTTCAGCCAGATGCGCTTGAAGAGGCTGAACTCGGTGTAATTATAGTGATAGTCGCCCCCGAGGAAGCCCTTGATGCCCATGGTATGGCTGAGCGTGAGGATGGGTGCCTCGCGGTTGACCTTCAGACGGCGAATCTTGGAATTGGTATAGAGGGCACCGGGGGAGTATTCGATTTCGGCCTTCACTTCCGTCGTGCGGATACCGATGGAGGTTTGAGGTTGGAGGTTGGAGGTTTGAGAGGTGAGAGCTGACAGAGGTGCGAACTGCATATTTCCTGCCGCATCGTTCTTCTCGGTCTTCAGACTGAGCAGGGTGCGCAGACCCCAGCGCTGCTCGTATTCGAAGGTAAGCAGCTGGCGGTTGTAGAACATCATCTTGTCGACCTTCATCCAACGGAAGCCCGCAAACATGTTGTCCTTGTCGGTGGGCAGGAACTTGTCGGAAGGCGTCATGACGTCGTAGGTGGACTGGAACGAGATGTTGCGCTTGGGGAACTCCTCGGGCAGGTATTTCTTGCGATTCAGCGCCCAGAGAATCTGACCGTTGTAGTACCAGTTCTTGCTCTTCCAGCCACGCGCCACATAGCCTTTCAGGAACAGGTGGGGCGAGAGGTTGCCGGTGGTCTGGGCACCGAATCGGGTACGCAGGCCGTCGATGAAGTTGGAGCTGATCATGGAGACGATGGGTCCAATGTCGACCTTGCTGTGTTCGCTGGTCTCGATGAAATTCTCGCTGAGAATCTTCAGTCCCATGAGGATGTAGCCGAAGCCGCCCATGGTCTTGATGCCTTTCAGGAAGTCGTCCATCTTTGCCTCGCTGGTCGTCAGCTGCACCTGTCGCTGCTGTTGCCAGAAGGCTGCGTCCTGCAACTCCGCATCGGGTTCGACGATGGTCTTGTCGAGGCCCTTGAAGAGCTGGTCGGGAATCTCAGAGAACTGATAGTCGGTGAGTCGCGTCGTGCGGATGGCGACGCCCTTCTGGATGAAGTCGAAGAGCACCAGTTCGACCACCATGTCGTCGATGGAGAGCACCCATTCGCCCGAGGGCAGCTGGGTGAACTCCTGAATGATTTTCAGGTCCTCGACGAAATTGACGTCGCTCTGGTTGGGGAGGATGATCTCGCAGCGCTTGACCTGATAGCTGGAATCCTTCAGGATATACAGGTCGCCGCGGAATCCGAAGTCCTGCTGGTTGTTGGGCAGGAAATGCACGTGGATGCACGAATCGCGCCCCACGGCCAGCGTGTCCTCGATGTAATAGCGGTAGAAGGATATGGCGCCGTCGGCAATGGGCGAGGTGAAGGGATGCTGGAGGACGCGCACCTGGTTGTCGTAGATGTTGACATCGGTGAAGACGTCCTTCGAGGCGGTATTGATGATGTCGCCCGTCTGGAAGAAATTGGTGATGCCCACGGAACGCTGTCCCTTGATGATGTCTTTCTCGCTGTGCGGGCTGCGGCGGTAGATTTTCTGCGTCACCGTCTCGTCGATGCTGGCAGGGAGAATGAGTTTTCCCGTCTGCTGGCACTTCTCGACCTGATCGGTGAGCCAGGGGAACTTCTTGAACTTCGGATTGGTGAGCATGTCGGGCTTGACGTCGTTCAGCGCCAGGGTCAGCTTCTGGTATTTCGTGTACTGATAGTAGTCGCGGTTGGAAAGATTGGTCTTTTTCTTGTTGGCAATGACCTTCTGCATCAGTTCGACGGCAGGATTGCCCTTACGACGGTACTTTCCGCGTTTGGAACGTACGGTGACTTCGCCCAGCGTCTTCATATCGGGCTTGAGGGCCACCAGCAGGCGATGGCTGTTGGGACCGATGGCAACGGTACGCGTCTTATACCCCACTCCACTGAATGTCAGCTTCCATCCGACATGCTTGGGAATGGAGAAATAGCCGCGATGGTCGGCCATCGTCGTAATCTTCTGACCTTTATACTGAACGGTGATGAAACCAATGCTGTCGCCCGCCTGGTCGTCAATGACATAACCGGTAATCATCTCCTGCGTATGTGACGGCAGGGAGAAAGCCATCATCATCAACAACAGGACAATCCTATACGTACGCGCGAACATTATCTTTGAAGAAACTTTGTCCTCTCGGACAATACTAACGTGATGCATATACTACTGATTCTTTTTTCAGTTCCACCCAGAAAGTGGAACCCTTACCTAATTCCGACTCCACCCCGACGCTGCCACCGAGTGAGGATGCCATGCTGCGACAGATACTTAGGCCCAGACCTGAACCATGCACAAACTCGTCGACCTTGATGAAACGGTCGAAAAGCTGGTCGTTGCACTTGTCAGCGGGGATGCCCCTTCCGGTGTCGCGAACCCAGATGCGAACGGTGTCTTCCAACTCGCTGCAGCCCACCGTGACCTGACCCTCGCTGGTAAACTTCAGGGCATTAGACAGATACTGGTTCAGGATTTCGCGAATGCGGTCACGGTCGGTAAGCAATGTCGGCAACGGCCCGGCATCGTCCACCGTCAGACGCACATGGACTTCCTTCGCCGTGCTGTCGTATTTGTCGAACAGTTCGTCGACGACTTCCTTCAGTTCAAAGGTCTTTAGGGTGATATTGCCTCCGCCTCGGGCCTCGAGTTTCGACATATTGACAATATCATCGAACAGTGTCAGCAACTGCGTGTTGTTCTTCTGAATAAGACTGAGCAAATGCTGGCGTTCATCCTCGCTTTCGGCCATACCAAGGACTTCGCTGAAACCAACGATGGCATTTAGCGGTGTACGAATCTCGTGACTGATATTGGTGAGGAAGGCCGACTTCAGACGGTCGCTCTCCTCAGCATGGAAGAGAGCCTCCTTCATGGACGACTCAATCTCCTTCTGCTGGTCGATGCGCATGCTGGTACCGACAAGGGTCTCCGGATGCCCGTTCAGGTCGCGTGTCTCGACGGTCACATAGCTCTCGCTCCAATATGGCTTGGTGCTGTGCGACGACTCCATCTGATACTGAATATGGAACTGGTCGATTGCACCCGACAGCAGGTTGTCCCACGCCTTCTTAAAGGCTTCCCGATATTCTGGGAGCACGTGGCTGAAGACATCCTCCACCTTTGTGTCGGGCGGGAAATACAGAAGATCGCTGTAATCGCGATAGTCGCTGTCGAAAGATACAACACGGGTCTTCACATTGACACGCCATACACACAGGCGCATGGTCTTCAGCACCAATTCATTCTCCACAGAGAGCGTCTTTACGCTGGCCAGCTGGTCGAGTTCGCCTTTCAGTTGCCGTGAGTGGCGATACTGATGGTATAGGACAACTATCAATGCCATCAGTACCGGAATGCCGATAATCCATGCGAGAATATCGAGTTGAAACCACGACTCAATCGCTAAAAGCACTGTCATTGGGGTTACGGTCATCGCTGTAATATTCTATTTATTGTGCAAAATTACATAATTTTTCTGAATTAAACTGCAAAAATTAATTATTTTTTCGTACTTTTGCACCATATTTATAGAATGACATCATGACACAAGAATTTGAAATGATCGCCAAGACCTTTATGGGACTGGAACCTGTCTTGGCGAACGAACTGACGCAGTTGGGCGCTGAAAATGTAACGATAGGACGCAGAATGGTGTCCTTTACGGGCGACAAGGAGATGATGTATCGCGCTAATTTCCAACTGCATACGGCCATCCGTATTTTGAAACCCATCAAACACTTCAAGGCCCTGTCGGCAGACGACGTCTACGAAGGCGTAAAGGAGGTCGACTGGACACAATATCTGGCCTTGGACAAGACTTTTGCCGTCGACTCGGTGGTGTTCTCCGAAGAATTCCGTCACTCGAAATTCGTGGCTTACAAGGTGAAGGACGCCATTGTCGACCAGTTCCGCGAGAAGACGGGCAACCGACCGAACATCAGCGTGAGCAATCCTGACATGCGTCTGCACATCCATATTGCCGACGTGGCTCCCGGACAGAGCGAATGTACGCTTTGTCTCGACTCGAGCGGTGAGTCGCTGCATCGTCGCGGCTATCGCCAGGAAAGTGTCGAGGCCCCGCTGAACGAAGTGCTTGCAGCGGGTATGATCCTGATGACGGGCTGGACGGGCGAGACGGACTTCATCGACCCCATGTGTGGAAGCGGTACGCTACTCATCGAGGCAGCCCTCATAGCCCGCAACATGGCCCCAGGTCTGTTCCGCAAAGAGTTTGCCTTCGAAAAATGGCCCGATTTCGATGCCGACCTCTTCGACGAGATTTACAATGACGACTCGAAGGAGCGCGAGTTCCATCACCACATCTACGGCTACGACGTCGACATCAAGGCCGTCAACACAGCCCGCATGAATGTGAAGGCAGCTGGTCAGACCAGCGACATCACCGTCAGCGAGCAGGACTTCAAGGTGTTCACGCAACCCAAGGAGAAGAGCATCATGGTGACCAATCCTCCCTATGGCGAGCGCATCTCGACACCCGACCTGCTGGGAACCTATAAGATGATTGGCGAGCGACTGAAGCACGAATTCACGGGTAACGACGCGTGGATTCTGTCCTATCGCGAGGAATGCTTCGACCAGATTGGCCTGAAGCCCAGCATCAAGATACCACTCTACAACGGTTCGCTGGAGTGTGAGTTCCGCAAATACCAGATGTTCGACGGCAAGATGCGCGACTACCGTGCCGACGGTGGCATCGTCAAGACCGACGACGAGAAGCGTCAGATGGCTGAGAAGCACCGTTTCAAGAAGGAGCGTGAATTCAAGAAGCGTCTGAACGAACAGGAGGAGAACGAGGGTGCCGACATCCGTTCGTTTAAGTTCCACTCGCTGGAGCGCAAAGAGCCCCGCAAGGCCCGCGAGCCCAGAGATGACAGAGATTCCAGAGGTTTCAGAGGTTCTAGGGATTCCAGGGACGCTAGGAATACTAGAAATTCCAGAGATTTCAAGAAAGACTTCCGTAATTCGAAGGACTTTAAGAAGTCGTTCAAGAAAAACAACGACAGACGATTCGACGATGATGAAGATTAAGCACCTGCTCATTTTGGCATGTCTCACACTATCACTCCCTATGGCAGCCCAAAAACTCTTCACTCTTGAGGACCTGAATTTCGGAGGGACGAACTACCACAAGCTGCAACCCAAGAACATGTTCCTCACATGGTGGGGCGACCAGCTGGTGGAGACGGATGTCGAGGAGTGCAAGCTCATTGACGTTAAGACGGGCAAGAAGAAAAAGCTCTTTACCCTCGACGACATCAACAAATGGGCAAAGAGCGATGAAGAGGCAAACCGCTACGTGCGCCACCTGATGAACGCCACCTTCCCCTACCCCGACCAGCCCCTCGTAGCTGTAGGCAACAAAAAGTCGTTCCTTTTGCTGAACTTCATGACCCACGAGATTGTGTGGCAGGACAGCATCTCCGGACAGGAGGCCAACGACTGGAATAATGTATCGAAGGCAACAGCCTATGTGGAAAACCATCAGTTGTTTGTAGTAGACAGTGAGGGCAAGAAGCACCAACTGTCTACGGACGGCAGCCGCGAGATAGTATACGGACAGAGCGTACATCGCAACGAGTTCGGCATAGACAAAGGAACCTTCTGGAGTCCTGACGGACAGCGTCTGGCGTTCTACCGCATGGACCAGTCGATGGTGGCCGACTACCCGCAGGTGGATATCTTCCCCCGCGAGGCCACTTACGAGCCTGACAAATATCCCATGGCAGGCATGACGTCGCACAAAGTGACAGTGGGTGTTTATGACCTCGCTACAGGCAAGACCGTTTATTTGCAGGCCGGCGACCCCACGGACCGTTATTTCACCAACATCGCCTGGAGTCCTGACGCAAAAACCGTCTATATGTTCGAATTGAACCGCGGACAGAACGACTGCCGCCTGGTGAGTTACGATGCCGTCTCTGGCGCAAAGATTGCCGAGCTCTACCGTGAGACCAGCGACAAATACGTCGAGCCCATGCACCCCATCGAGTTCTTGCCTTGGGACAGCGACAAGTTTGTTATGCAGAGCCAGCGCGACGGATATAACCATCTCTATTTGTATGACAAGCAGGGGAAACTGCTGAGCCAGTTGACTAGCGGACCTTGGGTAGTGCAACAGATGCTGGGTTTCAACCAAAAGGACAAGAGCATCATTATTGCCTCGAACGAGAAGAACGCCATTCAGCGCAACATCTATAGTGTAAACATCAAGACTGGCAAGCGCACATTGCTGGACAACGGTCGCGGCGTACATCGTGCAGAATTGTCGGAAAGCGGACAATATCTATTTGACCGCTACTCAGAACCCGACGTGCCCCGCAATATTGATGTAGTCAGTGTGTCAAGCAAGGAAAAAGCCGAGAAAGCAATGCGTCTGCTCACCGCCTCAGATCCTTGGAAAGACTACCAGCAGCCCATTTTCGAGAGCGGCAGCATCAAGGCTGCTGACGGTGTGACCACCCTCTATTACCGCATGGTGAAGCCGCACGACTTCGACCCTGCAAAGAAATATCCCACCGTCGTCTATGTCTACGGCGGACCTCACGCCCACAACGTCGAGGCCTCATGGCACTGGTACAGCCGTACATGGGAAACCTACATGGCTCAGAAGGGCTACATCGTATTTATTCTCGACAACCGCGGCTCAGAGAACCGAGGTTGTGACTTCGAGCAGGTCACTTTCCACCAATTGGGACAGATTGAGATGAAGGACCAGATGAAGGGTGTGGAGTATCTGAAGAAGCAACCTTATGTGGATGCCGACAGAATGGGCGTCCACGGCTGGTCGTTCGGCGGATTCATGACCATTTCGCTCATGCTGAACTATCCCGATGTCTTCAAGGTTGGCGTCGCCGGAGGTCCTGTCATCGACTGGAAATGGTATGAGGTGATGTATGGCGAGCGCTATATGGGCACGCCACAGAACAACCCTGAAGGGTACAAGAAGACGAGCCTTATCAACAAGGCCGGCAACCTGAAAGGCAAGCTTCAGATCATCACGGGATATAATGACAATACTGTTGTGCCTCAACACTGTCTGTCGTTTATCGATGCCTGTATCAAGGCGGGCACACAGCCCGACTTCTTTGCCTATCCTGGCGAAGAGCACAACATGCGAGGTCACGCCAGCGTGCATCTGCACGAACGTATTACACAGTATTTCGAAGATTACCTGAAATAGCCTAGGAAAGCCTAGGATATCCTAAAAATATAGAACGCTATGAAAGAAGAGCAGATATTAGTCCGCATTACAGGCCAAGATCGCCCAGGACTGACAGCCAGCGTGATGGGCATCCTAGCCAAGTATGACGCTCAGGTGCTGGACATTGGTCAGGCCGACATCCACAGCACGTTATCCCTGGGCATCCTGATTCGTATGGATGAGATGAAATCGGGTCTGGCCATGAAGGAACTGCTGTTCAAGGCCACGGAACTGGGTGTCAACATCGGTTTCTCGCCCATCAGCGACGAGGAATACGAAGACTGGGTGAGCCACCAGGGCAAGAACCGCTACATTCTCATGGTGCTGGGCCGACAGTTGGAAGCCCGTCAGATTGAGGCGGCAACACGTATCCTGGCAGACCAAGGACTGAACATCGACTCCATTCTTCGCCTGACAGGTCGTAAAAGCATTATGAATCCCACAAAACATGTGCGGGCCTGCATACAGTTCTCGCTGCGTGGCGAACCCATCGACCGCCAGGAGATGCAGTCGAAACTGATGAAACTGTCGCAGGAGATGGAGATTGACTTCTCGTTCCAGAAAGACGACATGTTCCGTCGCATGCGCCGCCTGATCTGTTTCGATATGGACTCGACGCTCATCCAGACGGAGTGTATCGACGAGTTGGCCGAGCGCAACGGTGTGGGAGCCGAGGTGCGTGCCATCACGGAGAGTGCCATGCGTGGCGAGATAGACTTCAAGGAGAGTTTCACCCGTCGCGTTGCCCTGCTGAAGGGACTCGACGTCAGCGTTATGCAGGACATTGCCGAACATCTGCCCATCACAGAGGGCGTCGACCGCCTGATGAACATCCTCAAGACCTGTGGTTATAAGATTGCCATTCTGAGTGGCGGATTTACCTATTTCGGAGAATATCTGCAACGCCGCTACGGCATCGACTATGTCTATGCCAACGAACTGGAAATCGGCGAGGACGGCAAGCTGACAGGCCGTTATGTGGGTGAGATCGTCGACGGACACCGTAAGGCGGAGCTCCTGAAACTCATCGCACAGGTGGAGAAAGTGAATCTGGCACAAACCATTGCCGTCGGTGATGGCGCCAACGACCTGCCCATGATTTCTGAGGCGGGCTTGGGTATTGCCTTCCACGCTAAGCCCCGTGTGGTGGCCAACGCCAAGCAAAGCATCAATACCATCGGACTTGACGGTGTGCTTTACTTCCTCGGCTTCAAGGACTCGTATTTAGGAGAGCAGGGGAAACTGTGAGAGAATTAAGAATTAAGAGTTAAGAAGATATGAAAATTCTATTGTTAGGCAGTGGCGGACGTGAGCACGCACTGGCTTGGAAGATTGCTCAAAGTGAGAAATGTGAGAAACTGTATATTGCCCCAGGCAATGCGGGTACGGCAAATTGTGGCATCAATATCCCCATGAAGGCTGACGACTTCGAGGTCATCAAGCAATTCGTGGTAGCTGAGGATATCAACATGGTGGTCGTTGGTCCGGAAGACCCGTTGGTAAAAGGTATCTACGACGACCTGAAGGCTGACGAGCGCACGAAGCATGTGCCGGTTATCGGGCCCTCGAAGGCCGGTGCCGTGCTGGAAGGCTCGAAGGATTTTGCCAAGGCGTTTATGCAGCGCCACGACATCCCCACTGCCCGCTACGAGACGTTCGATGGTGAGCATCTTCAGGAAGGTTTGGCTTTCCTGGAGACGTTAGAAGCCCCCTACGTGCTGAAGGCCGACGGTCTCTGTGCCGGCAAGGGTGTGCTCATCCTCCCTACCCTCGAGGAAGCCAAGCGGGAACTGAAGGAGATGCTGGGCGGCATGTTTGGCAATGCTTCGAGCCGCGTGGTCATCGAGGAGTTCATGAGCGGCATCGAGTGCAGCGTCTTCGTACTGACTGACGGCAAGAACTACAAGATTCTGCCCGAAGCCAAGGACTACAAACGCATTGGTGAGCACGACACAGGCCTGAATACTGGCGGTATGGGCAGCGTGTCACCCGTCCCCTTCGCCACGAAGGAATGGATGCAGAAGGTGGAAGACCGCATCATCCGTCCGACGGTAGAAGGGCTGGCAGCCGACGGCATTGACTACAAAGGCTTTATCTTCTTCGGACTCATCAACCGCACCAACACGCCGACTGGCGAGCCCGAGCCCTACGTCATTGAATACAACTGCCGCATGGGTGACCCCGAGACGGAGAGCGTCATGCTGCGTCTGAAGAGTGATATCGTAGACCTCTTTGAGGGTGTCGCTGAGGGCAACCTCGACCTGCACAACATTGCATTCGACGAGCGTGCTGCCGTCTGCGTCATGCTGGTCAGCGGTGGCTATCCGCAGGAATACAAGAAGGGATATCCCATCAGCGGCATTGAAAATGTCGAAGGTTCTATCGTCTTTCACGCCGGCACTGCCCTCAAAGATGGCGAGGTTGTCACAAACGGCGGACGTGTCATTGCCGTATCGTCGTATGGCAAAGACAAAGCCGAGGCCCTGCAGAAGTCATTCGAGGAAGCTCAGAAGATACAGTTTACCGACAAATACTTCCGTCGCGACATAGGCGCAGATTTGTAAGAAAAAAGTGAAGAAATACTTACAGAACAAAATTGCCGAAAGCAAGCTGGCTTTGCCCCTGACGATGGTCTATGCCGTCATCGTCTGGCTGGCCAGCGGGCTCTTTGGTGGAGAGTGGTGGATACAGTTCTTTTGTTTTTTCCTTGCGGCATTCCTAATGATGGAGTTGAACACTATCCATGCCCTCATCCGCATCTACTCACGCATGGTCAGTTGTGTATTCATCATACTTTTATGCATGATCTGTTTCCTATTTTCGTCAATTCCAGGTGCCATTACACAGATCTGCGTCATCGCTGCTACCATCTTGCTATTTAACGGCTATCAGGACAAAACATCGACTGGGTGGACCTTCTACAGTTTTCTGATGCTGGGGATTGCCTCTCTAACCTTTGTCCATATTTTGTTCTACCTGCCCATTCTGTGGTTCATCATGCTCTTCCAACTGCAATCATTATCATGGCGTACATGGACGGCATCACTTCTCGCCATCATCACGCCCTACTGGTTCTGGTGTTGCTGGCTGGGATGGAACGTAGATTTCACACCACTCTTCGACCATTTCCTGCCCTTGGGCGATTTCAGTCAGCCCTTCAACCTTTCCATGATTAACAACCATCACAAGATTACCCTATTTTACGTCATACTGCTAGTCATCATCGGCATCACACACTACGTGCGCAAACACCACGACGACAAGATCCGCATCCGACTGCTTTATGGAGGATTTATGTGGATGTGCCTGACAACCGCCACATTCATACTCCTGCAACCGCAACACTACGATATGCTCATCCGTATCCTTATCATCAATACCGCACCGCTGTTGGGGCATTTTCTGGCACTTACACATACCCGTCTGACCAACATCGCCTTTTTCATCATCATTGCTGTCACCCTTCTGATTACCGGCTATAACATATGGATGTGATCATCTCCCTGCTCATCAGCTATGGCTATTGGGGCATGCTCATCACGGCATTCGTTGCAGGCTCCTTCTTTCCGTTCTCCAGCGAAGCGGTGATGACGGGACTACTCGCCGCAGGGCTCGACCCGTGGCTACTCATCATCTATGGAACCATCGGAAACGTGGCGGGAGGAATGTTCAATTATTTCGTCGGTCGAATGGGACGTCTCGAATGGATTGAACGCTACCTGCACGTCAAACAAAAAGACCTCGACCGTGCCACACGTTTCATGGCTGGGCGTGGTGCATGGATGGGATTCTTTGCCTTTGTACCTATCCTTGGTTCGGCCATCACCATCGTGCTCGGACTCATGCGTGCCAACATTCCCATCTCACTCACCAGCATCGCCATAGGCAAATTCCTGCGTTACGTCATCCTCGTCTACGGAGCGTCTTTGTTCCTATAAAAATCCTTTGTTTTTTGCCCGATTAATCGTACTTGACCTTTGGTCGAGATACTTTTTCGTATGAAAAATAAAGAAAAATAGTTTTTTTCTTTGTTGTTTACTCACTTATTCGTATCTTTGCAAGGTTAAAGACAATTGTAACTGATGAAGCAAAAGATATTCATTGCCGGTCCCTGCGTGATAGAATCAGCCGAGCTGTTAGAAACCGTAGCAGCTAAACTGGTGGAAATCAACGGAAAACTGGGCATTGACATCATATTCAAGGCCTCGTTCGACAAGGCCAACCGCACATCGATAAGCTCGTTCCGCGGGCCCGGCATCGACAGAGGGCTGCAGATGCTAAACGACGTGAAGGAAAAATACGGGCTCCGCCTGTTGACGGACATCCACGAAGCCTGGCAAGCTGGACCTGCAGGGCAGGTAGTTGACGTATTGCAGATTCCGGCCTTCCTGTGCCGTCAGACCGACTTGTTGCTGTCCGCTGCCAAGACGGGTCGCACGGTGAACATCAAGAAAGCGCAGTTTCTGAGTGGCCAGGATATGCGATACCCCGTAGAGAAAGCCCGCGACGCTGGCGCACAGGACGTGTGGTTGACTGAGCGCGGTAATATGATGGGATACAACAACCTGGTGGTGGACTTCCGTAACATTCCCGACATGCTGGACATCTGCGATACAGTGATTATGGACTGTACCCATAGTGTACAACGGCCAGGAGGAGCGGACGGCAAGACAGGAGGCGACAGACGATTCGTGCCCCAGATGGCACTGGCCGCGAAAGCCTTCGGAGCCACAGGATGGTTCTTCGAGGTGCACCCCACCCCGGATCTGGGCTTGAGCGACGCAGCAAACATGCTGGAGCTGGAGAAACTGGAAGGATTGATAAAAAAAATTATTTCGACATAACGATATTTCGATATTTCGACATAAAATGACAGTAAGAGAATACGCTATACAATGTATCAAGGACGAGGCACAGGCAGTGCTTGACCTGATACCGAAGATGGACGAAGACTTCGACCGCGCTGTGGAACTGATTATGCAGTGTCAGGGGAAGGTCATTGTCACTGGCGTCGGTAAGAGTGGACACATCGGAGCGAAGATTGCAGCGACACTGGCCTCGACAGGCACCCCGTCGTTCTTCATCAATCCGCTGGACGTCTATCATGGCGACCTCGGCGTCATGTCGAGAGGCGACGTGGTAGTGGCCATCTCGAACTCCGGACAGACTGACGAGCTGCTCAGATTCATACCGATGGTGCTCCACATGGAGATTCCCATCATCGCCATGAGCGGCAATCCGGAATCGCTGCTGGCCAAATACTCGACCTGTCACCTGAATGTGAGCGTAGAAAAAGAGGCCTGTCCGCTGAACCTCGCACCCACCAGTTCAACGACAGCAACGCTAGTCATGGGCGATGCACTGGCCATAGCACTGATGGAACGCCGCAACTTCCAGCCTCAGGACTTCGCACAGTTCCACCCGGGAGGCGAATTGGGCAAGCGACTGCTCACTACCGCCCAGGACGTGATGCTGACGGAGAACCTGCCGTTGCTGACGGAAGAGATGCATTTGGGCGAGGCCATCATCCTGGTGAGCAAAGGCAAATTGGGACTGGGCGTGGCTATCAAGGACGGACAAATCAGCGGACTCATCACCGACGGCGACATCCGTAGGGCGATGGAAAAATGGCAGGCAGAGTTCTTCGACAGAACCGTGGCCGACATCATGACCCGTAACCCGAAGAAGGTGAGTCCACAGGCCAAGATTGCCGAGATACAAAAGACAATGAACGAACATAAAATCCACAACGTGCTGGTTGTCGACAGCGAAAACCGACTGCTCGGAATCGTCGACAGATATGCATGTGTACTGTAAGGAGTTAAAGAAGTTAAGGAAGGCTGCGAAAGCAGGCTCGAACGAAGTTCAAGTTAAGAAGAAGAAGATATGAACAGACTGAAAAAAATATTGTTAGTCATCATGCTGGCACTACCGTTGACAGCAGCAGGCGTCTATTTGTTTAAAACCCTCGACGCCCGTAACGGACTTATTAGCAGTCAGATTAACTGCGTGCTGAAAGACCAGCGAGGATATATGTGGTTTGGAACCCCTTCCGGACTGTACCGCTTTGACGGTTACACGTTCAAGAACTTCCAAAGCAACTCGCAGGACGGCTCGTCGCTCCCTGACAGCTACATCATCAGTATTCAGGAGATGTTGGACGGCAACCTGTGGATCGAGACTTCGGCAGGTTTCTGCGTGTACCACCCGCAGACAGAGAGTTTCGAGCGCGACATGAAGCAGATTTATGCCAGCATGGGTATTGAGGGAAAACCCAACGTCGTGTTCATTGACAGACACAAGAACTTCTGGGCCTCAATTCCAAACAAGGGTGTTGTGGCCTATAACATGCAACAGCAGACCAGTTACGAATTCGGATATACGAATGACGCACATGGCATACCGCAGGGCCTCATCTGCTCACTCAGTGAGTGCCGCGACGGAGCCATTGCCGTCTATGAGGACGGACGAATGGTGTGCTGCGACATCATGCGCCAGCAGAACACCGTGTGGCAGACAGACTACATTGCTCAGCAACACCTGCGCAAGAGCAAGTCGCTGAAGGCCTTTGCCGACCAGCTGGACAACATCTGGCTCTACGGACAGGGAACACTGATGGTTTACAACAAGAACACCAACACGTGGAATACCACCATTGGAGATCAGCTGGGACTGACGAGTGTGGCCGTCGACCATAGCGTGAACGGTATGACCGGCGACAGCAACGGCAATATCTGGGTAGGTACGGACCGCTCAGGCCTTATCCGCATCAATGTGAACACCCACGAGATAGAAGCGGTCCAGCCGCGTGGCGTTAACCCGCGGCGCATTGACAGCGAAATTATGCCCATACAAAGCGTCTACGTCGATGACACAGACTTGCTGTGGGTAGGTACCGAGAAATCCGGTGTGGCATATTACGGTGGAAATATCTACAAGTTCTCCAGCGACCTCATCGGTGACATCACCGCCATAGCCCAAACCAACGATAGTACCATCTGGTATGGTACGGGCAATCGTGGTGTTATTGGTTACGACGGGCCATTGGCCAGTACGAAGGTGTCTTGCATGGCCACCACCCCTGACGGTAGCCTGTGGGTAGGTTCGAGACAGAACGGACTAACACGCATCCAGAACGGAACGGGGAAAATCTACTCTGCGGCACGCGACAGTTTGAAGACTCTTATCGACGACCACGTCAACGCCCTGTGTAGCGATAAGTCGGGCAACCTGTGGATTGCCACCAACGGAGGTTTGCAGGTGTATAACCCGAAGATGGACACCTTCTCGGCATACACCCGCGAGAACGGTATGCTGAATACGAACAACATCACCGCGCTTTTTTACGGGCAGAACAACCGCATGTTAATCGGTACGTCGGAAGGAATGGTCATTCTGGACCTCTCGACACGTGAGAAAACGGTGCTGACGGGTAACTCGACCAATATCCAGACGTTCACGAACAACTATATCACCCAGATTTACGAGGATTCCCGCGGACTCATCTGGATTGGAACACGTGAAGGTTTGAATATTCTCAACACGGTGAAGGACGAGGTGAGCCACCTGACGGAAAAGAACGGCCTTTGCAACAACTCCATCTGTGGTATCGCCGAGGACAAGAACCATAATATCTGGGTTTCGACCAGCAACGGTGTGAGCCGCGTAGTGACTCAACGCGACTACGAGGACGGCTCGTTCAACTACGGACTCTACAACTACAGCATTTACGACGGCCTGCAAAGCAACGAGTTCAATATGGGTGCCATCTTGGCAACAACGAATGGTGAAGTGCTGTTTGGAGGATTGTATGGTGTCAACAGGATTCGCCATTCTGCGAAAGACGACCAGGAGTCATTGCCGCGTGTCATGCTGACGCAGCTGTTTATCGGCGAGGAAGAGATTCTGACAGGTCATGAATATGGCGGACGCATCATTCTGGCATCAGCCCTGAACGAAACCAATAAGATAGAACTGGCCAATAGCCAGAACACGTTGACTATCAAGTTTGCAGCAGGAAACTACAACCAGGGCGAACGCCTGCAGTTCATGTATTGGATGGAAGGTCTGGAGAACGACTGGCGCAACGGTGACGCACTGCTGCATGGCGTTAAATTCCGCAATCTGGGCAGTGGCACCTACACGCTGCACGTCAAGGCCGTCAGTGCCGATGGTGCAGTGAGCAATCAGGAACGTACGCTGGAAATCACCATCGACCGTCCCTGGTGGATATCATGGTGGGCTCTGACGGTATATGTCATCATAGCCATCCTCGTACTGGCCATCTGGCGCTATGGTTTCAAGAAAATCAGGAAAATATGGAGAAGCAAGCGTACCGTTATCGACGAATTGAAACGTCAGCGCGAGGAAATCAAGAATACCAGTGAGGACCTGCGCCAGCCTATGGCTCGCATGACAACCATCATCGGCTCGCTGGCCGAGAAGGAACAGACGATGGAGGGCCGCGAACAGCTCAACTCACTGCACTTCCAGCTGCTGCAAGTCATTACCCGTATTTCGGAGATGCAGCAGACGCTGGAAAATCCGGAGAAGAAAGCCGAATCTACCGCCAAGGACCGCATGGAGCTCAACGAAAGAGGCGAGGTGGCTATGATATCGAATTCTACCGCAAAGGAACTTACCGCAGAAATCAGAACCTTCAAGGTCGATTCACAGGCGAAGAAGTTCATCGTGGTATTCATCGATTCAAACCACGAATTCCTGAGTTTCGTCAACGCCCATCTGCGCGACGTCTACGATTTCCACGTCTACGAC
This sequence comes from uncultured Prevotellaceae bacterium, assembly GCA_902764705.1. Lineage (GTDB taxonomy): Bacteria > Bacteroidota > Bacteroidia > Bacteroidales > Bacteroidaceae > Prevotella. Next base: position 16,996 of record CACWWZ010000003.1, read on the forward strand.
AATATCAAGGATGCCCTGCCCGACATCGAAATGCTTAATGCCGACCTCGTCGTTTGTAAGCAGGATATGGACGTGATGACCGGTAGTGAGCTGTGTACTCGCTTCAAAACCGATCCACGCAGAAGAAAGACCAAGTTCGTGCTGTTGACCGACGGTGTGCTGTCGCAACAGGATATGGTCGACCAGAGCATCACCCTGGCAGCCGACGACTATCTGGCCAAGCCGTTTAACATTCAGGAAGCTGTCCTGCGTTTCAACAAACTGATGGGTCTCGCACCTATTGAAATGGAGAGCAACGCCATCGAGGGTGAAGAGACGCGCCGCCTGGAGAGCCATAACGCCAGTATGACCACCGCTACCTTCAACTATGACGATGAAGGTAACGAACAGCGTGCTGACGGCGAGGATGCAGAGACCATCGCACCCCACGAGCAGGAAGAGGTTCAGCCCAAGCAGAGCGATTCCCAGAACACTGGCGGCGAGTTGATGCGACAGTACTATGGCGGCAACACCATCGGCGACTACTCGATGAGCGACGCCATGGACCAGCAGCTGATGCGTAACATCGAACAGTTCGTGCTGCAGAACATGAGTCGTGGCCAGATCAGTCTCGAGGAGATGGCCTCAGCCATGGGCATGGGCCGCGTGCCGTTCTATCACAAGGTGCGTGCCATCACGACGAAGACCCCTGCCGAGATTGTGCGCGACTTGCGACTGAAACATGCCTGCACCCTGTTGGTCAACACCAATATCAACATGAGCGAGCTGGCCATCAACGTCGGATTCATGACTGCCGAGAACTTTGCCAACATCTTCAAGGACAAGTTTGGAATGACGCCGCTAGAGTATCGTATGAAATACAAGAAATAGTCAATGCTTCGTACGGTTTTCAGTATTCTTCTTGCTACGCTTTGCCTGTCGGCGGGTGCTCAGACGAGCGACTCGCTGATTGTTCAGACCCTGCGCCAGAGCGACATCCGTTTCAGTAATGACAACAGCGTGACCCTGTTGCTGTCGGGGCAGGAGAAATTCGACGACATGTTCCAAGCCATCCGTCAGGCCAAAAGCAGCATACACCTGGAGTACTTCAACTTCCGCAACGACTCCATCGCTTCTCTGCTGTTCGACCTGTTACGTGAGAAACGCAAGGAGGGCGTCGAGGTGAGGGCCATGTTCGACGGGTTCGGCAACGACTCGAACAACCAGCCGCTGAAGAAATATCATTTGGAGTCACTACGGGAAGACTCCATCGACATCGTAGAGTATTCCCCTATCCGCTTCCCTTGGGTAAACCACATCTATGGACGCGACCACCGCAAGATTGTGGTCATTGACGGTAAGATAGCCTATACCGGCGGTATGAATGTGGCCGACTATTACATCAAAGGCACGGAACAGGTGGGCGAATGGCGAGATATGCACTGTCGCATTGAGGGCGATGCCGTCAACGAGCTGCAACGCATCTTCTTCCGCATCTGGAACCGTACGACGGGCGAGAATGCCTCAGGCATGAAATACTATCGGGGCGGTACGCCAACCGTGTTCGAAGGTCTGAAACCCGACACCACAAGTACGAAAGGCCATAAGATGGTAGGCATCATCAACCGCGAGCCGGGTGTAACACCCAAGATTATGCGGACGTTCTACATCAATGCCATCAACCAGGCTCGCGACTCCATCCACATCATCAATCCCTACTTCACTCTCATCCCCAGCGTTACCCGCGCCCTGACACATGCCATCAAGAGGGGTGTGAAGGTGGAAATCATGCTGTCGTCGAAGAGCGACATTCCCCTGACACCTGACTGTGCCCTCTATCAGGCCCGCAAGCTGATGAAGCGCGGCGCTACGGTATGGCTTTACAAGCCAGGCTTCCACCATTCGAAGATCATGATGGTCGACGGGCTGTACTGCACCGTGGGCAGCACCAATCTGGATGCCCGCAGTTTGAAGTGCGACTTCGAAGAGAATGCCGTCATCGTCGACAAGGCGACCACCAAGGAGCTGGACGACATGTTTTGGCACGACAAGCAGAAAAGCTTCCAACTGACCGACGAGACGTGGGATGAGTTCCGTACTGGCTGGCAGAAATTCCGCGGATGGTTTGCACACTTGCTGCAACCCTTCCTCTAAGAGTGTATCAAGGCCGTCATCATCCTGACCTGTAGGATGTCAATGCCCCGTTTCGACAGCCAAGGAATATCAGGGAAGTCTTCGGGAATATTGGACTTCCGGAAATGCGCTGCGGCATCGTCGACACGTCCCATCAGCCACAGACAGTAGCCGTAGTTCAGATGGTCCTCGGCAATCACCTTCTCTCCTTTCATCGTCTGCTCATACATCGCAGCAGCCTGCTCCAGCCTGTTGTCGCAAGTCAGCGTCCACGCCAGCACACGCTGCACGTTTACGTCGTCAGCATATTCGTAGTCAAGCTGATAGAGCAACTTCAGCGCTTCCTCGTAATCCTCCAGTTGCACCAGACAGACAGCCTTGTTCAGCATGTAGTTCTTCTTGCCCGGAAACAGCAACAGCAAACGGTCGTAATAGTCGTTTGCCTGTTCATAATCCCTATTTTTGAAGGCATGACGCGCTGCACCGCTCAAGGCTTGCTCGTTCGTGGGGTCCATTTCGACGGCCTGATCCCATAATTCCAACCATATCAGGCACTGTACATCTTTATATTCATCTGGCGTTAAAAGTAACACCATCTTGGCCATATCATCAAAATGGTACTTTTTCATCATGCGTACCACGCTCTTCTTGTAGCGGTCAAGAGGTGAAAAAAGGAACATTACCGATCCGAAGAAATTCAGCGTTTCATAATGTTGTTTGCTGTCTTCATAGGGATTGTTCAATGCCGCACGGTTGGGAAACAGGCGGAAGAACCGGTAGAGGTCCATCAGATAGATGCGTCGCAGGTAGGCTGCGGTCTGGTTCTCTCCCAGTTCCAGCTCACCCAGCGAGGCTTCGTTATGCTTCAGCATTTCCTGTACGGAGGCTGGCAACCGCCCCAGCACCTCCATCGAGGCAATGACGAACGAATACTTGTCGCTATTGCAGAAAGGCCCTTTATCGAGTATCGACATCACAAAATGCCGGAACTCCATGCGTTCCACGAATTGGGCGATGTCGGGATGATGAATATAGAACGGCACCAACCAGTTCGACATGTCGTAGAAGAAAGGATATCGCTTCATCTGCGAGAACCCTCCGAAATAGATGTCCGAGCCCTGTTTTTGCATATCAATCATACGCTGCATCGTCGACTCCAGCTGTTCCATTCTGCGCTCCGACGCATCGGGATGCAACACGTCCTCCAACGGATCGTCCTCGACCTCCTCAATACCATTGCGCGTAATCTGAAACGCGTCGTTCTTCATCAGGTCGGGCATAATCTCTTTCCTTATGATGTCGTTGTCCTTCTCGGCATTCAGCGTCAGCAACAACTGCATCTGCAACTCGGTAAGTTCCTGACACACCTTCTCCGACTTCAGCAGGTTGTCAATGATGACCTTCTGTTCAGGATAGACCCCACTGATCATGATGTCAATCGAGAACACCCAGCCCACCAGTGCCCGCTGGCGCACATGCTCGTCCTGCGACTGGCGATAGACGTCCGTCAGCAGGCGGAATTTCACGATGTCGAACTGATTCATCAGCGACAGCATGACGGCCGATACGATGAGCTGCTGGTCGATATTGTCGACGGTGGGCGACAGCAACAAGTCAGTGAAGCCCTTCCCCACGCTTTCTGTCCACATGCGCGACGTGACGATATAGTTGAACAGCGCATTCATCTGCTCCTGATGGTCCTTGTAGAGTGCACGGCGCTTCTCTTCGCGCTTGTTTTCTGCCTCCAACTCAAGCATCGCCGTCTCGGTGACGAAATTCTCCATCTCTTGGCGAATGGCCGTCAACGACCAGTCGCGTTGTTGCTGGCGCGTGCCCTGAAACAGGGAAGTCATAAAGGATGATGCCTTAATACGACGGTGAACGGCCAGATTGGCGAAAATCAGATACACCTGTTGCAACAGACGCTGGTACTGCTCCTGGCGCTGCGGGTCTTCCATGCCTTTACGCCAGTAGCCCGTCATCAGGTCGTACTCTTCTCTCAACACCTGCAGACGCTCAATGCTCTGTCCGTCAGGCCATGCCGACAGATAGACCTCCAACTCTGAAATAGCCTTTCCACAGTTGCCATCACTGAGTTGCTTGAAGACGGGTTCCAGCGAGTGATCTATTGATTTCATTTCTCCTTCTTTTTGATACCCAGCCACGTCTCCACCAGTGCGATATCCGTTTCACGGGGTCCCCTGGCGCGTACATATTTAATACCGTTGGGCAACGAGTCCACCACGTTTGCCTTCATCTTGCAACGTTTCACGATGAGGTCGCGATAGTGCAGCACACCATACTTATTAATCGAGTCACAAGCCTGGTTGTAGGCCTTCATAAAAAGTTCCAACTGTTGGGCGCGCTCCTGGTGGCGCATCTCCTTCTCATTGAATGCCAGCACACCCAGCTGCAGGTCCTCCTTCCGAGTGTCGTATACCACGCCATGCTTCATCATCCGCGCGGCAGTGGCCTGCGGTTCCATCAGCCACAACGCGTCCATCTCGTTGTTCTGCAACATCAACAGGCGCACGCTCAGGTCGTTGATCTGCACCTTAAACACACGGTCCTTGTCCAACTTCACCGAGTCTGTCACACGGTCCGTGAGCAAATCCGTTGCCGAGAAGCGCGTCATAGCCACCATTTTGTCGTCCAGCTGTTTCAACTGGCGGATACGGGCGTTACGGTTAGCCACGAGTTGCCAATGGGCATTGGTCACCGTCGGATAGCGCAACTTCATGCCACGCATCTCCATCCGCTTGGCACGCACCAGGTCCGTCACCATGCCCTCTACCCTGCCACGCTCCAAGGCAGTGTCGCAGTCCATCTGAGCCATATAGAACTTCAGACGCACGCCACCATGCAGCGTGTCGTATAGCTGGTAGTGCTCAGCCACATACAGCGGCAGACAGTCCAGCGTGGGCATCACGGCCACCTTCAGCGCGGCAGAATCCTTCTTCAGAGCCTCCCGACGACTCAGGCGTTTCTGGGTTTTCGTCTCCTCGTACGACTGGCCACATGCTACCATCAGCAATAAGCCAGCTATCATTATTACCAATTGTTTCATAATTCGCTGCAAAGATACGAAAAAGTTTAGAGTTTAGAGTTTAGAGTTTAGAGTTTTTTCATATTGCAGAAGCAAATTCTTCATTCTTCATTCTTCATTCTTCATTTATTTTTATTATCTTTGCATCCGATATGGCAAAAGATAAAATCATGTACGTCTGCGACAACTGCGGACAGGAGTCAGCGAAATGGATTGGTAAATGCCCGGCTTGCGGACAGTGGAACACCTACAAGGAAATCAAGGTTAAAGCCTCACCGCAACCCCTCTCCAAAGGGCAAGGGGCTTTGGGCAACAGCGGTGGGATTTCCGACCGTGGAAGCAATGCTGCAAAGGTATTGCGCCTGAAGGACATCTCGGCCCACGACGACCCGCGCATCGACATGCATGACGCAGAGTTGAACCGCGTGCTGGGCGGCGGACTCGTGCCAGGCTCCATCGTCCTGCTGGGCGGAGAGCCCGGCATCGGCAAGTCGACGCTCAGCCTGCAAACCATGCTCAACCTCACCGACAAGCGCATTCTCTACGTCAGCGGCGAGGAGAGTGCCCACCAGCTGAAGATGCGCGCCCAGCGCCTCTCTGTGGTCAGCAGTTCACCCACTGACACAGACAATTTAATGATCCTCTGCGAGAATTCCCTCGAAGCCATCTTCGAGCATATCAAGGACGTCCAGCCCGAACTCGTCGTTGTCGACTCCATACAGACCATCTCCACCGAGGATGTCGAGTCCTCTGCCGGCTCCATCGCACAGGTGCGTGAGTGCGCCTCTGCCCTGCTCCGCTTTGCCAAGACCAGCGGCGTGCCCGTCATCCTCATCGGCCACATCACGAAGGAAGGCACACTGGCAGGTCCGAAAATCCTCGAGCACATCGTCGACACCGTCATACAGTTCGAAGGCGACCAGCACTACATGTACCGCATCCTGCGCAGCATCAAGAACCGCTTCGGCTCCACCTCCGAGCTGGGCATCTACGAAATGCAGCAAACCGGACTCCGACAGGTCAGCAATCCCTCCGAACTGCTCCTCACCGAAGAGCACGACGGACTGTCGGGCGTCGCCATATCATCGGCCATCGAGGGCGTCCGTCCCTTCCTCGTCGAGACACAGGCACTCGTTTCCTCTGCCGCCTACGGCACACCGCAGCGCACCGCCACCGGCTTCGACCAGCGCCGTCTGAACATGCTGCTGGCAGTGCTCGAGAAACGCGTCGGCTTCAAACTCATGCAGAAAGACGTCTTCCTCAACATTGCCGGCGGACTGCGTGTCACCGATATGGCCATGGACCTCAGCGTCATTGCCGCCGTACTCTCTTCCAATGTCGACACCCCCATCGAGAGCGGCTGGTGCATGGCCGGCGAAGTCGGTCTCAGCGGCGAGGTACGCCCCATCGCCCGCATCGAGCAGCGCATCTCCGAGGCCGAGAAGCTGGGCTTCAGTCATATCATCATTCCGAAGTACAACCTCTCCTCGCTGAACCGCAAGAAGTTCAACATCGAACTCGTCCCCGTCCGCAAAGTGGAAGAGGCCCTCAGAGCGCTCTTCGGCTAACGTACTCAGGTCGCGTTCTTGCGAGGGTAGGCGTGACGCAGGTCAGACATCGTAAACCGTAGTATCGTCGATGCCGGCCTCTGCGAAGGCCTCGCGGCGCTCGACACAGGTGCCGCAACGGCCGCAATGGTGCTCGCCACCCTTATAGCACGACCACGTCTCGCTGTAGTCGATGCCCAATGCCTTGCCGCGACGGGCTATGTCGCCCTTGGTGATGTTGGTGTAAGGGGAGCGCAGGTGCACGTTGACAAAGGTTCCTGCGGCAGCGGCCTGGTCGAAGGCATCGACGAACTCGGGGCGGCAGTCGGGGTAGATGGTATGGTCGCCACCGTGATTGGCCATCATGACATACTTCAGTCCGTTGGACTCGGCAATACCGACAGCAATGGACAGCATGATGCCATTACGGAAGGGTACCACGGTCGACTTCATGTTCTCGTCGGCATAGTGGCCCTCAGGGATTTCCTCGCCACCCTCGAGTAGCGAGCTCTTGAAGTAGCGCGTCATGAAGTCGAGGGGAATCACCACATGCTTGATGCCCAACCGCTGGCAATGCAGACGGGCGAAGGATATCTCGCGGGCATTGTGCTTCGAGCCGTAGTCGAACGACACAGCCAGCGCAATGCGATCCTGCTCGTCATATAATAAAGTGGTGGAGTCGACCCCACCACTTAATATCAATACTGAATCTTTCATACGTTATTACATGTTCATACCACCGTCGACCTGGATGACCTGTCCGCTGACATAGCTCGACATGTCGGAAGCCAGGAAGGTTGCCACATTGGCGATATCCTCGACCTGACCACCACGGCGCAGAGGAATCTTGTTGCACCACTCCTTGCGAACTTCCTCGGGCAGGGCAGCGGTCATGGCCGTCTCGATGAAGCCAGGGGCAATGGCGTTGGCACGGATGCCCTTCGGACCCATCTCCTGAGCAATCGACTTAGCCAGTGCAATCAGGCCAGCCTTCGAGGCTGCATAGTTAGCCTGACCGGCGTTACCATGAACACCGACGACAGAAGCCATGTTGATGATGCTGCCGCCGCGCTGACGCATCATGATGGGTACACAGGCATGAACGAAGTTAAATGCCGACTTCAGGTTCACGGCAATCACTGCGTCCCACTGCTGCTCAGTCATACGCAGCATCAGACCGTCCTTCGTAATACCGGCGTTGTTCACCAGGATATCAATTGAACCGAATTCTTCCTTCACAGCCTTCACGACCTCCTCAGTCTGAGCAAAGTCGGCAGCATTCGATGCGTAACTCTTGGCCTTCACACCCAGGGCGGCAATTTCCTTCTCGGTCTCGAGGTTCACCTCCAGATCAGTGAATGCGATGTTTGCGCCCTCAGAGGCATACTTCAGTGCGATAGCCTTTCCGATACCGCGTGCAGCACCAGTAATCAGCGCTGTCTTACCTTCTAATAATCCCATAATTCTTTAATAATTTATTAATTCTTATTTCTCTTAATTCTTAATTCTCTCCTCAGATCTTCCTCTTTCCCAATGCGCTATAGACGATTTTCGCCACCTGGGGTTTCGTGGCCTCGGCAGTCATACCGTGCGCAATGCGCCCGTAGATGTACGGCACTTCCAGACCCTTGATACAATAGTGTGTGATGTCGGCCACCAGATCGACATTGTCGATATCGAACTCACCCTCCTCCTTGCCTTCGCGGAACACACGACGGAACAGTTCTATCTCTGCATCATCGAAATTCTTACGGATTTTCTCGACCATCCAGATGTTACGGAAGAATTCAGCTCGCAGATTACCATTGCGCACCACCGTCTCACGAATCATGCTCAGGTGCATATAGATCAGTTCGATAATCTTCTCCTGAGGGGGAATACGCTTAGCGGCCACGTCGTCCAACATGTCCGACAGGCGCTCCAGCTCGCTCTCAATCACAGCATAATAAATGTCGTCCTTCGACTTGAAATAGGTATAGAGCGTCCGACGCCCCTTGCCCGACGCCTGAGCAATATCGTTCATCGTCGTGTTTTCAAGTCCGTTTTTTGCAAACAACTGCCTGGCAACGTCAACCAGTTTCTGTCTTGTTTTCGATATAGACATAATTCTCAGCATACCGACACCTTAAAAAAACTGCACAGCGCCGATAGCGTGTGCAAAATTAGAAAATACTTCGCAAATCACCAAATTTTTCGGCACAAAATGTTCAAAAACGGTCGTTTTTAGTTAAAAATGAAGGAAATATTTGGTAGTTTCGAAAAATAGTCGTACCTTTGCAGCGCTTTTCAAGAAAAGCCCAGAAAACATCGCGGAGTGGAGCAGTTGGTAGCTCGCCAGGCTCATAACCTGGAGGTCGCATGTTCGAGTCCTGCCTCCGCAACTAACAAGCCCGAGAAATCGGGTTTTTTTTATTGTTTACAAGTAAACCTTCGGGGCGGTGTCGGGTGTGGCTTTCGAAAATTGCGAGAGTTCCAACGGGTGACCGTCGAGGAAGAAGTCGCGGAGCTCGTACTTATCGGAGGTCTTTACGTCCCACATGGTTTTTGCCTCAACCTGTATATGACGAAACTCGATGTTGTTGCAACGTGAGAGCGGCATGTCGTTGCGGTCGCCGGGCTTGAAGAACTGCGTCCAGGGGTGGATGAACAGGAAGCGTCCACAATGGCCGGTGATGTTCTCGACGAGCACGTATTCATAATGCTGGGGAGTGTCGGGGCGCATCTTCAGCCACAGCACACGGTCGGCGCGCTCGCTGTAGCAGTTGCGCAGAATGATGTTGCAGTCGTGCAACGACTCGGAGCCCAGCGTGAGACAACCGTGAACGCGCCCGTAACGGCAGTTCTGGACAAGGATTCGCTCGCACGGGCCATTCGTTTCGTCCTTGTCGGCCCACGTACCCTTACCACCCTTCAGCACAACGGCATCGTCGTTGACATGCATGAAACAGCCGTCGATGAGTACATCGGTGCAGGCGTCGATGTCGATGGCATCCGACGAGGGTGCGCCACGCCTGGGGTCTGGCGGAAAAATGTTCTCGGTGGGTGCGAAGATATAGCAGTCGAGATAGCGCACATGGTGGCTCTTATAAATATGGTTGGTCCAGAACGGCGAATTGACAAGGTGAACGTCCTGAATGGTGACGTTGCGCGAGTTGGACACATAGGTGAGGCGCGGGCGCTGGGCATCCTTGTTCGTACACTGCGGATTCCACTGACGGCGAATCCAGAACTCCTGCCAATAGTGCAGGCCGTTGCCGTCGATGGTGCCCCGCCCGCAAACGGTGAAGCCGTCGAGACTGTCGGCATTGATGAGGGCGGAGAAATACTTGCACGTCTCGCCCTCGATGCGCGTCACGAGTACCGGATAGTCGGCAATGCGCTCTGAGCCTTTCAGTACGGCGCCCTCGCTGACTTCCAAGTGAGTGCCCTGACGGAAGAACAGCGCTCCGGTCAAAAAGGTCCCCTGGGGAACGACCACGACGCCCCCACCCTCGCGTGCTGCACGGTCGATGACAGCCTGGATTTGCGGTGTCTGCACTTCGGCACTATCCATCGTGACGCCGTAGTCGGTAATGACATAGCGACGTCCCAGCGTAGTGACATCCACCTTTTTCGTATTCTGAAACCAGGCATCCATCTCTGTTCCGTCAGGCCACACGTTCTTGGTCGGGGAGGCATTGACGGGGAAGCCCATAGCAAGCAGAGTCAGAATTATACATATTAAATGTTTCATGATCGTAGTTTGTTTTCTATTCGCCTGCGAAGGTACAAAAAAGTGAGCAAAGCGCAAAGGGGAAATGCATTTTTTTGTTTTCGTTGCAACTTTTGGGCAGTCATTTTACGTCTAACGAATGAAAAAACAAAAAAAATGGCGTAAATCTGTAGCAAGTCGACACTACATTGCGTCTAAGGAATAAAAAAACATTAATTTTTAAAACTTCACGACAATGAAAAAGATCATTATTGCAATCATCATCGCCATCGCCTCAGCAATGAGCAGCAACGCACAGGTTCTCACCTCGGAGACCATTAAAAACGTCTATGAGACAGTGTCACACCAGCAAAAGAGCGACTTCGTCTTCAATGCCGAATGGACTGCTAACGATATCACTACCATGTATATCTACAAGAAGGTCTCCGACCGCAACGGCATCCTGATGCTGAAGCCACATCTGAAGTATGAATATGCCTATGCTGCCGACGGCACGCTAACCTCGCGCGTGGCTTATCGCCAAAGCGACAGTCAGGACTGGATGTGCACCGGTCGCCACGACTACACACTGGACAACGGCCTGTACTTTGCAGAATACAGCCGTTACAACCGTTCCACCAACAGCTTCGACGAACCCGTGGAGAAGATGGTTTACATGCTGGCTCCCAACGACGGCGTGGACTATGTCGGCTGTTACCATCGCGAGCTGCCCACGGCACCTTACCAGATTGTCAGCGAGACGACCATCGCTCATCAGTCGCTGCTTCTGGCCGAGAAATAATCTAGCCTTTGATTATAAACTAGTTGCCATAAATTGAATAGCCCTCGTCTGGATGACGGGGGCTGTTTCGTAAAAAAAATGTATTTTCTTTGCATTTTTCTCGTTTTTTTACTATCTTTGCCGCCATATTTATAAATATGTATGAAGGAATTTGTAATTTCTGAGGTTAAGGCCGAGACTGCGGTGCTGGTGGGACTGATTACCCAGCAGCAGGACGAGGCCAAGACGAAAGAATATCTGGACGAGCTGGAATTCTTGGCCGACACCGCTGGTGCTGTCATTGTGAAGCGTTTTACGCAGAAGGTGCAGGGCCCCAGTCAGGTCACCTATGTGGGCAAGGGTAAGCTCGAAGAGATTAAGCAATATATCAAGCAACAAGAAGATGCTTACGATGAGTGGATGGATGATCATCGGGGCATAGACGGTACGGTAGTAATGCTAGGGAACGAAGAATGCCCTCAGCCTGTAGGCATGGTGATTTTCGACGACGAACTGAGCGCCAAGCAGATCCGTAATATCGAGGCTGAGCTGAAGGTGAAGATTCTGGACAGGACGAGTCTGATTCTCGACATCTTCGCCATGCGTGCCCAGACTGCCGAAGCGAAGACGCAGGTGGAACTGGCACAGTATCGCTACATGCTGCCCCGACTACAGCGTCTGTGGACGCACCTGGAACGCCAGGGCGGCGGTTCCGGTTCAGGCGGTGGAAAAGGCTCGGTAGGACTGCGTGGTCCCGGTGAGACGCAGTTGGAGATGGACCAGCGCATCATCCGCCAGCGCATCTCACTGCTGAAAGAACGCCTTGTGGATATCGACAAGCAAAAGACAACGCAGCGCAAGAACCGCGGCCGACTGATCCGTGTGGCACTGGTGGGCTATACGAATGTGGGTAAGTCGACGATGATGAACCTGCTTGCCAAGAGCGACGTATTTGCCGAGAACAAGCTATTTGCCACGCTGGATACGACGGTGCGCAAGATGACCATCGATAACCTGCCCTTCCTGTTGGCCGACACCGTAGGATTCATCCGCAAGTTGCCCAGCGACCTGGTAGAGTCGTTCAAATCGACACTCGACGAGGTGCGCGAGGCCGATATGCTGGTGCACGTGGTGGACATATCGCACCCTGACTTTGAGGAGCAGATTCAAGTGGTGGAGAAGACGCTGGCCGATTTGGGCTGTGCCGACAAGCCGTCGATGCTGGTGTTCAACAAGATTGATGCGTACACATGGACTCCGCAGGACGAGGACGACCTGACAGAACCTACGCGCGAAAACATCTCGCTGGACGAACTGAAGCGGACCTGGATGGCAAAAGTAAATGAAGAATTAAGAATGAAGAATGAAGAATTTGCTACTGCCCCACTATTCATTTCGGCGAAGAAAAAGGAGAACATCGACGAGCTGCGCGAGGTGCTGTATAAGAAGGTGCGCGAGCTTCATGTGCAGAAGTATCCGTATAATGATTTCCTTTACGAAGTAGTTGAGGAGTAAGGAGAGAAGGAGTAAGAAGAGAAGTAATAAGATTTTTGAACCAAAAAATATACACTTATGAGAGATTACAGACAACTGACACAAGAGGAAATTCAGGTGCTTGAAGGCAATAGCTGTTGGGCCGAGGACTGGAACAGAGTAAAGGTGGCCGAGGACTTCCGCCCCTATAATTTCCACCGTGTGGTATTCTATGGCGATATTCGCCTGGGTAAATTCGAAAAGATGGTCGAAGTGGCCAAGGGCTTTACGAAGCATTCGGGCATCAACGACGCCACACTGCGTAACGTGACGGTGGGTAACGACTGTCTGATAGAGAAAATCGGTAATTTCATCAACAACTACGTTATTGGTGACGACTGCTATATTTCGAATGTGTCGACAATGGAGACTACCGAAGGTGCTACATACGGTGAGGGCCATATGGTGAGTGTGCTTAACGAGATGGGCGATGGCAACGTGATGTTGTTCCACGACCTGAACTCGCAGCTGGCAGCATTCATGGTAAAGCACTTCAAGGACAAGCAGCTGAAGGACTCCATCACGCGGCTCATCAACGAAGAAATCCGCTTCTCGTGTCCAGAGCAGAGTACGCTGGGCAATGGCGTGAAGATCATCAATTCAAAGGAGATTACCAATACGGTGGTGAAGGACGACTGCGAAATCAACGGTGCAGCGCGTCTGTCGGACTGTACCATTCTGTCGACGAAGGACGCCTCGGTATATATCGGTACGGGGGTCATCTGTGAGAACAGCATCATTTCGAACGGCTGTTCGATTACCAATTCGGTAAAGATGCAGGACTGCTTTGTGGGTGAGGCCTGTCAGATTACCAACGGTTTCACGGCCGAGGCCAGCGTATTCTTTGCCAACTCGTATATGGCTAACGGCGAGGCGTGTGCCGCGTTCTGCGGCCCGTTCTCGGCATCACATCATAAGAGCTCGCTGTTGATCGGTGGTGAGTTCTCGTTCTACAATGCCGGTTCGAACACCAACTTCTCAAACCATGCCTACAAGATGGGACCGTTGCACTACGGTACATTGGAGCGCGGTACGAAGACGGCCTCGGGAGCCTACATCCTGATGCCTGCCAAGATCGGTGCCTTCAGCGTCTGTTTCGGTAAGCTGATGAACCATCCCGACATGCGCTGTCTGCCCTTCGCATACCTGATGGCATACGGCGAGACGATGTATATCGTGCCGGGAAGAAACATCACGACGGTGGGGCTGTACCGCGACATCAAGAAATGGGAGAAGCGCGACAAGCGTGCCCCATCGTGCCGTAAGAGCGTCATCAACTTCGACTGGCTGTCACCGTTTACCGTTGGAGAAATCGTGCAGGGCAAGAAGATTCTGGAGGCGCTGCGGCAGGCCGGTGGCGACAACGTGTCGTCGTATAACTATCACGAATACATCATCAACGCGTCGTCGTTGCGCAAGGGCATCAAGTATTACGACATAGCCCTGCGCATCTACATGGGTGCTGTGCTGAAGCGTGCAGTGAAAGGTGGTTGGCTGGGCAAGCCCACGTCGACAGTAGGTGAAGGCGACTGGATTGATCTGAGCGGTTTGCTGTTGCCTGCCAGCGAGGAGCAACGACTCATCGAGGATGTGAAGAGCGGTGCACTGGAGAGCATCCGCGACGTGCTGCAGCGCTTCTACGACATTGATGCGAACTACCGCAAATACCAGTGGGCATGGACCTACAAGCTGATTCTCGACTACTACGGCATTGACGAGTTGACGGAGCAGGCCATGCAGCGCATCCGTGAAGATTACGTCAAAGCCCGTCGTGCGTGGATTGCCGAGATTCGTAAGGACGCTCAGAAGGAATTCGACATGGGTGACGTCGAGCAGGAGGTGTACGACGATTTCCTGAGCAAGCTCGATCACGAAATTGACTATGAGAATTAAATCTCACACAGATTTGTGAGCATATAGTTATTTAGAAAAAAATGAAACTAAGATTATTATTGGCAATTGGCCTGTTGGCAGGACTGACTGCGCAGGCAAAGGACTACAAGTATCAGACGTTGGAGGCTGATCAGAGCAAGACGCGCATCTATACGCTGGACAACGGACTGAAGGTGTATCTGAGTGTGAACAAGGAAAAGCCCCGCATTCAAACCTATATCGCCGTGAGGACAGGTTCTAAGAACGACCCTGCCGAGACAACCGGTCTGGCTCACTATCTGGAGCACCTGATGTTCAAGGGTACCAAGCAGTTTGGCACCTCGAACCCCACGGCAGAGGCTCCGTTGCTGGCGGATATTGAGCAGCGTTACGAGGCATATCGTAAACTGACCGATCCTGAGGCCCGTAAGCAGGCCTATCACGAGATTGACTCGGTGAGTCAGGTGGCAGCACAGTACTTCATTCCCAACGAGTACGACAAGTTGATGGCAGCTATCGGTGCCGAGGGTACGAATGCCTTCACGTCGAACGATGTGACGTGCTACGTAGAGGACATCCCTTCGAACGAGATTGAGAACTGGGCGAAGATTCAGTCCGACCGTTTCCAGCACATGGTGATTCGCGGTTTCCATACCGAGTTGGAAGCCGTCTACGAGGAATACAACATGTATCTGACTGACGACGGTGACAAGATATGGAGTGCGATGGGTAAGAAGTTGACGCCTACCCATCCTTACGGCACGCAGACCACCATCGGTACGCAGGAACACCTGAAGAATCCTTCCATCACCAACATCAAAAACTACTTCAACAAGTGGTATGTACCCAATAACGTGGCTATCTGTATGGCCGGCGACTTTGACCCCGACAAGACCATTGCCATCATTGACCGTTACTTCGGTTTGTGGAAGCCCGGTGCTGACGTCAGTCAGCCCGTATTCCCCGTACAGCGTCCGTTGACGGCTCCTGCCGACACCACCGTTATTGGCCAGCAGGCCGAACAGGTGCTGGTAGGCTGGTTGGCCAAGAAGGCCAGCGACCTGCAGTGTGACACGCTCGACGTCATCTCCGACATGCTCAGCAACGACAAGGCCGGACTCATGGACCTGAACCTGAATCAGACCATGAAGGTGCAGATGGCCGGTGCCGGAATGCAGCAACAGCAGGACTATTCCTGTTTCATTCTGGTGGGTATGCCCATGCCAGGCCAGAAGCTGGAGGAGGTACGCTCGCTGATGCTGGGTGAAATCGAAAAGCTGAAGAAAGGACAGTTCTCGGACGACCTGTTGCCATCGGTCATCAACAACCAGAAACTGAGCTACCAGCGCGGACTGGAGAGCAACCAGTGGCGCGTCAGACAGCACATGAAAGCCTTTATCAACGGAGAGACATGGGAGCAGCACGTCAGCAAGATGGACCGCATCTCGAAGATCACCAAGCAACAGATTGTAAGCTTTGCCAACCGTTTCTTCACCGACGGCTATGCCACCGTATTCAAAACGCAGGGTACAGACACGTTGCAGAAGAAGATTGACAAGCCTGCCATCACACCTATTCCCACCAACCGCGACATGGTGAGCCGCTTCGTGCAGGACATTCAGGAGTCGAAGGTGGAACCCATTCAGCCCGTGTTTGTGGATTTCAAGAAGGACCTGACGGTGACTGAGACGAAGCGTCATCTGCCTTTGATCTACAAGCAGAACGTAGAAAACGACCTCTTTACACTGATGTTCCGCTATGAGTTCGGACAGCAGGACGACAACCGTTACGACATTGCTGCCGATTATCTGAGCTACGTGGGTACCAAGAAGCACACACTTGCCCAGATTCAGCAGGAGTTCTACAAGATGGCCTGCAACTATTCTGTAAATGTGAATGCCGACAATATCAACATCACACTCTCGGGTCTGCAGTCGCAGATGCCGCAAGCGCTGACATTGCTGGAAGAGGTGCTGAACCAGGCTAAGGGCGATCAGGAATCGTACAATCAGTATGTGGACTTGGTGCTGAAAGGCCGCGACGATGCGAAGAAAGATCAGAGAACCAACTTCCAATACTTGGTAAACTATGCCATCTATGGTACTCATAATGCCATGCGCGACGAGATGAGCGAAGAGCAGCTTCGTCAGGCCAATCCCCAGCAGTTGCTGTCGCTAATTGCCGGACTGAAGAACTACAAGCACAGCGTGCTGTATTACGGTAAGTTAACTCCCGAGGAGCTGTCGAAGGTGTTGGATGCCAAGCACCAGACGGGCAAAACGCTGGCCGACGTGCCTCATGGCAAGGCCTACGAACGCCAGTTGGCAACAGAAAATGAGGTACTGATAGCGCCTTACGATGCCAAGAACATCTACCTGATGATGTATCACAACGAAGGTCGTGACTGGAATCCCGAGCTGGAGGGTGTTACTGACATCTTCAACGAGTATTATGGTGGCGGCATGAATGGTATCGTGTTCCAGGAGATGCGTGAAGCCCGCGGACTGGCATACAGCGCTGCGGCCTACTACGTGACACCAAGCAAGAAGAATGAAAAGGAATTCTACCAGACTTATATCATCACACAGAACGACAAGATGATGGATGCTGTGAACCAGTTCCATAGCATTCTGAACGAGATGCCTGCCAGCGATGCTGCTTTCCAGATTGCTAAGGATGCACTGACTAAGCAACTGGCCAGTCAGCGTACCACGAAGTTTGGAGTTATCAATGCTTACCTGGTGGCTAAGCGCAAAGGTATTGACTATGACCTGGACGAGAAGGTATACAATGCCCTGCCCGGCATGAAATTGCAGGACATCGTAGACTTCGAGAAGCAGCGAATGGCCAACAAGGCTTATCGCTACATCATTCTCGGCGACGAAAAGGAACTCGACATGCAGGCGTTGGAGAAAATTGGTCCCATCAAGCGCCTGACACAAGAAGAAGTCTTCGGATATTAGCCGAAGACTTCTGACTGTCCTTTGGGTTCTGCCCCAAAGAATTACTTCTTCACGCGATAGATGCGGAACGACATAGGAGGCAGTTGGTCGGAAATGACCAACTGCTTCTTTTTGCTGGTACAGGGAATACGACCCTCTTTCGGCATGATGAGTTCGGGGCGCTGGATGCTATTCTCGTCGTCCATGCCGTCGTGACTCAGGGTGATGGTACGGGCCGAAGTGGCTCCTGTTATCGCGGCAAAGTTCAACTGCACGGGCTGAACGATGCGCGACGTGTTGGCAACTTTGACAATCACTTCATCCGCATTGCTGTCGAAAGCAGCGGAAGCAAAAAGTCCGTTTTGTCCTTCCAGATTGGCCACAGGCTGAGGTTTGTTTTTTTTGCCGGCAGCCGGCATGGTCAGCGGTAACACGTTGGTGCCGGCATTGGTAGCATACATCTGCTGGACGTAGTAGCTGACTGTCTTGAACATCTGCGTCTGGTCGTACCATATCTGGTCGGGACGCCACTGCCAGCCGTCGACGTGGGCGAAGAGAGGAGCAGGACTGGTCATGTGAACCACATCGGCATTACGCTCGAAACTGGTCATAAAGGCGGCTTCCATAAGCGCGGCCTCATAGTGGTTCCATTTTTTCCCCTTTCCGTGACAGGCATACTCGCCGGCAAAGACTTTCGGGCCCTTGCGGTCGTAGCTATCGTAACGCAAACCATGAGTCAGGAACCACTCTTCGTCGCGGTAGAAATGCTCGTCGACCAGGTCGGCCTTCAGCTCCCGCATGGCTTTCCAGCCGTCAGCAAAGCGATAGGTGGCATTGGCGTCATCGTCGGGCATGGGACCGCTGGAGCCTACAATCTTGATATCTGGATATTTCTCGCGGATGGCCTTGACGAAGGGCTTGAGACGTTCGTAGTAGAATTCGCCCCACTGCTCGTTACCCAGACCGATATATTTCATGTGGAAGGGCTCGGGATGTCCCATGCTGGCACGCACCCCACCCCACTTCGAGTCAGCGGGGCCGTTGGCAAACTCGATGAGGTCGAGGCAGTCGTCGATGTAGGGCTGCAACTCGTTCAAAGGAACGTGGGCACTCTCCTGATTCCAATTCTGGAACTGACAGGCGAGTCCGACACTGAGGATGGGCAACGGCTCAGCAGCGATATCTTCAGCGAGCTGGAAAAACTCGAAGAACCCCAGACCATCCGACTGATAGTAGTCGGGGAAATAACGATAGTCGAAGGTGTGTTCCCAACGATTCTGGTTCAACGGACGGTTCTCAACGGGGCCCACCGTATTCTTCCACTGATAGCGTGTATCGAGATCTGTGCCTTCGACAATGCATCCGCCAGGGAAGCGGAACACTCCCGGATGCAGGTCGGCCAGGGCCTGTGCCAAGTCGCGACGCATACCGTTCTCGCGGTTCTTGAAAGTGTTGACGGGGAACAGCGATACATGTTCCAGGGCAACACTGTTGGCTCCCTTCAGGAAAATGCGCAGTTTGGCATGCTTCAATGTCAGTGGCGACGTCAGTGTCAGCGTATACTTCTTCCAGTCTGACGAGGTGATGTCGAGCGACTGTTCGGTCAATTCCTGACGCTCGTCCATTGAGTTCTCGTTTATCAGTTGTACGCGGATGGTGCCATTGCCCTTGGGGGCCTTGGCCCAGACAGAGAAGCGATACTGCTCGCCTTGCTTTACGCCAATGCCGAAGAATCCCTCATTGGTCAGACCCGTGCGGCGGTCGTTGTGGCCGGCGGCACTCAAAACCACATAATAGGGACAACGCGGAAAGGGTCCGTCGCTCATTACATCGACGCATCCGAAGGTCTGCCAACCCATCAGATGCTGGGGGAATTCGAACGAGCGGTTCTTGACCATTTCACCATAGAGTCCACCATCGGCAGCATAGTTAATGTCTTCGAAGAAAATACCGTACATGGTCGACTGGATGGGGGCTCCCAGTTTCTTGGTATTGATGTTCATGACGTTCTGGGCCGTTATGGCCAGTGGTACTGTAACAAACAGCAGGGATGTTAATAGTAGCTTTCTCATTGTTGTTTTGTGAGTATTTGTGGGACAAAGATATAGAAAAAGAATCATATTTCTGAGTTTTTTAATTAGATTAACAATAAATTATTGGATTCTTTGCTCATTTATTTGTACCTTTGCAAAATATAAACTAAAAACAAATACTTAGAAGAATATGGCAAAATCAGTAGAATTCAAGTATGCCCCCATGTTTCAGGTGGGCGAGGACAAGACGGAGTACCGCCTGTTAAGTAAGGACGGCGTAACAACCGCCGAATTTGAAGGAAAGCAGATCGTGAAGGTCTCTAAGGAGGCCCTGACACTCTTGGCCCAGCAGGCTTTCCACGATGTGGAGTTCATGCTGCGTCGCGAACATAATGAGCAGGTGGCTAAGATATTGACCGACCCTGAGGCCTCGGAGAATGATAAATATGTAGCCCTGCAGTTCCTGCGCAATGCCGAGGTGGCTTGCAAGGGTATCCTGCCTTTCTGTCAGGACACCGGTACCGCCATTATCCATGGTGAGAAGGGCCAGCAGATCTGGACTGGTTTCGAGGACGAAGAGGCTCTGAGCCTGGGTGTGTTCAACACCTTTACTCAGGACAATCTGCGCTATTCGCAGAATGCACCTCTGAACATGTACGACGAGGTGAACACCCGTTGCAACCTGCCTGCACAGATTGACATCGAGGCTACCGAGGGTGCCGAGTATAAGTTTGTGATAGTAGCTAAGGGTGGTGGCTCTGCCAACAAGACCTATTTCTACCCCATGACCAAGGCAACTATCCAGAACGAGGGTACACTCATCCCATTCCTTGTAGAGAAGATGAAGAGCTTGGGTACAGCAGCCTGTCCTCCATATCACATCGCCTTTGTGATTGGTGGCACCTCAGCTGAGAAGAACCTGCTGACTGTGAAGCTCGCTTCTATCAAGTTCTACGATGGTCTGCCCACTACTGGCGATGAGACTGGTCGTGCTTTCCGCGATGTTGATCTGGAGCAGAAGCTCATCAAGGAAGCTCAGAAGATTGGCCTCGGCGCTCAGTTTGGTGGTAAGTATCTGGCTCACGACATCCGTGTCATTCGTCTGCCTCGTCATGGTGCCAGCTGTCCTATCGGTATGGGTGTTAGCTGCTCTGCTGATAGAAATATCAAGGCTAAGATCAATGCCGATGGTATCTGGTTGGAGAAGATGGACAGCAACCCCACAGAGCTGATTCCTGAGGAGCTCCGTAAGCCCGGTGAGGGTGGTAAGGGTATCGAGATCGACCTGAACGAGGGTATCGACGCCGTTCGCAAGGAACTCAGTAAGTATCCTGTTTCTACCCGTGTCAACCTGAAGGGAACCATCATCGTGGCTCGCGACATTGCTCACGCTAAGCTCAAGGCTCGTCTCGATGCCGGCGAGGGCATGCCCGACTACTTCAAGAAGTACCCCGTGCTCTATGCCGGACCTGCCAAGACACCGGAAGGCTATCCCTGCGGTTCGATGGGCCCGACCACTGCTAACCGTATGGACCCATACGTGGATGAGTTCCAGGCTAATGGTGCATCACTGGTGATGATTGCCAAGGGTAACCGTTCAGACGTAGTTACTGAGGCTTGTAAGAAGCACGGTGGTTTCTATCTGGGTACTATCGGTGGTGTAGCTGCCGTTCTCTCGCAGAGCTCTATCAAGAGCATCGAGTGCGTAGAATATCCTGAGCTGGGTATGGAGGCTGTATGGAAGATTGATGTCGAGGACTTCCCCGCATTCATCCTCGTCGATGATAAGGGCAACGACTTCTTCAAACAGCTGAAGCCCTGGACACCTTGTAAAGGGTAAAAAGTAAAAAGGTAAAAGGTAAAGGCGTATGAATTGGGGTAATAACAAGAGTGTTAGTTGTCTGGTAAAATGTTTCTTACTCTTTTACCTTTTTACCTTTTTACCTTTAGATTTGGCGGCAGAAGACGTTATTCGGACGGGGTGTCGAAGAGGCATAATCCCGTCAAAAGCGGTGCACCACCGTTCTCTGTTTCAGAAGCGAAGCGAAGAAGCATCCAATTATTTAGGCGATCAGCGCCAGTTGGTGGTGCTTGCAGCATTCCAGGACTGCACGTTTGCCGGCGATGAGGCAGAGACTTTGGAGCTATGGAACAAGATCTTCAATACCGAAAATCTTGCTGAAGAGCCTTTCGCGGGGTCTATTCACGATTATTTCTACGACCAGAGTTACGGACAGTTCCATCTCACCTTCGACCTTAAATATGTCTCTCTCAACAACTCCATTGTCAAGTATCGCAGCACAGGGGCATATGGCGATGATGAGAATTCACAGTATTTAGTCTACGACATCATGGATGTTCTGGAACAGTATGACATCGATTGGAGTCAGTACGACTGGAATGGTGATGGATATGTCAATCAGTTGTTGATTTTGTTCCCAGGAAAGGGACAGAACGATGGTGGTGGTACTAACAGCATCTGGCCTCATCAGTTACGGTTAAGTTGGCACCTAAAAGACCGTCAGGAGGGTGTCTATTGTGAACCGCGCATGGTAGAATATGACGGGAAGACTTTTGCTGTAGACAGCTACTGTGCCGTGAATGAGTTGGCTGGTAATGGTGGCTATGGCACCTTTGGCACCATCTGTCACGAATACAGCCATTGCTTCGGACTCCCCGACTTCTACTATGGAAGTGTTTCTGTACTGAAAAACTGGGACCTGATGGACTCTGGAAACTATAATGAAGACGGTTTCCGCCCTTGTGGCTATTCAGCCCATGAGCGCTGGCTGATGGGATGGCTCACACCCATTGAATGCGCCGAAAACATGACGGTGTCTGACATGCCGGCACTCTGCGACGAGCCGCAGGCCTATCTGCTGCGCAACGACGCATACGACAACGAATACTATATTCTGGAGAATCGTCAACAACGGGGTTGGGACGCCGCACTACCAGGCAGTGGCATCGTCGTTTTCCACATCGACTACGACAAAGAGGTTTGGGAGGGGATCACCGAGTGGCCCAACGGCGGTTCTCTGAAGCGCTACACCATCGTTCCTGCCAACAACAACTCTTCTACTTATACAGCAGCAAAATGGCCCTACCCTTTCGAGAGTAACAATGAGTTGACGAACACCTCGAAGCCTGCTGCCACGCTGAATCATCCCAACAGCGACGGCATGAAACTACTGTCGAAACCGGTTACGGGTATGACGCTCACCGATGGACTGGCCTCGTTCGAAGTCATGAAAGACCCCACGGCAGTCACTGAACGTCAGGTCAACACCAAGCCCAAGGTGCTTTACGACCTCGGTCCCATCCACATCATCAGGTTTGCCAACGGAGAAATCAAAAAAGTGATGAAGCACTAACGCCTCATCACTTTCTTATTTTAACATTCAGTAATTCCAAGGAAGCGTTTAGTTCCTGAATACCAGGCCGTCGCCGAACTCGTCGATGATGATGGGTTTGTCGCGGTTTAACTCATCGGCCAAAATCTTGCGCGACAGGTCGTTGAGCACCAGCTGCTGAATGGCACGCTTGACAGGACGTGCTCCGAAGTCGGGGTCGTAGCCCTCTTGAGCCAGATAGCTGATAGCAGCCTCGGTGGTCTCCAAACGGATGCCCTGCGGTTCGAGCATGTCGGTGACCTTCTTCATCTGCAGACGAACGACGTCGGCAATCTGTTCCTTAGTTAGTGGCGTAAAGGTGATAATCTCATCGATACGGTTCAGGAACTCGGGCCGCATGGTCAGACGCAGCTGTTCGCGGGTAGCATTCGACGTCATGATGATGATGGTGTTCTTAAAGTTGGCAGTACGGCCCTTGTTGTCCGTCAGACGTCCGTCATCCAACACCTGCAAGAGGATGTTGAATACATCAGGATGTGCCTTCTCGATTTCGTCGAACAGCACCACGGAGTACGGCTTGCGGCGTACGGCCTCCGTCAGTTGCCCCCCCTCATCGTAGCCTACATAGCCCGGAGGGGCACCAACCAGACGTGAGACGGTATGCTTTTCCTGATACTCACTCATATCGATACGCGTCATCATGGTCTCGTCGTTGAACAGATATTCTGCCAGCGTCTTAGCAAGTTCCGTCTTACCGACACCCGTGGTTCCGAGGAAGATGAACGAGGCAATAGGACGCTTGGGGTCTTGCAGACCGGCACGCGAACGGCGTACGGCATCCGAGACAGCCGTGATGGCTTCGCCCTGACCAATGACACGCTTATGCAGTTCATCCTCCAGATGGAGCAGCTTTTCGCGTTCACTCTGCATCATGCGGGTGACGGGGATGCCCGTCCAGCGGGATACGACTTCGGCGATATCGTCGGCAGTGACTTCCTCGCGGACCAACCTTCCAGCGGCAGAACCGCTGGACACTGCACCATCCAACTGAGCCTGGATGGACTTGATGTCGTCCTCGAGGGCCTTGAGCTTCGAATAGCGAATCTCGGCCACCTTACCGTAGTCGCCCTCGCGTTCTGCACGTTCGGCCTCGTACTTCAGGTTCTCCATCTCCTGCTTGTCCTGCTGGATGCGGTTCACCAGCTGGCGCTCGCCTTCCCACTTGGCACGGAACTGGGCTTCCTGTTCGCGGAGTTCGGCGATGTCGCGGTCGAGCTGAGTGAGTTTACTACTAGTATCACTAGTATTACTAGTCTCTCTGGAAATGGCCTCGCGCTCGATTTCGAGCTGAGCCAGACGACGTGTAATCTCGTCGAGTTCCTCGGGGACGCTGTCGCGCTCCATGCGCAGCTTGGCGGCAGCCTCGTCCATCAGGTCGATGGCCTTGTCGGGCAGGAATCGCTCGGAGATATAACGTTCGGAGAGCTGAACGGCAGCGATACAGGCATCGTCCTGGATACGCACCTTGTGGTGGTTCTCATAACGCTCCTTCAGACCACGAAGAATGGAGATGGCTGATAACTCATCTGGTTCGTCGACCATCACCGTCTGGAAACGACGTTCCAGGGCCTTATCCTTCTCGAAGTATTTCTGATACTCGTTCAGCGTGGTGGCACCGATGGCACGCAGTTCACCACGGGCTAGGGCAGGCTTCAGAATGTTGGCAGCATCCATGGCCCCCTCGCCACCACCGGCACCTACCAGCGTGTGGATCTCGTCGATGAACAGGATGATGCGGCCTTCGGCTTTCGTTACCTCGTTGATGACGCTCTTCAGGCGTTCCTCGAATTCACCCTTATACTTCGCACCAGCTACCAGTGCACCCATGTCGAGCGAATAGACTTGCTTGTCCTTCAGGTTCTCGGGCACGTCGCCACGGACGATACGCCCTGCAAGGCCCTCGACGATGGCCGTCTTACCCGTACCCGGTTCACCAATTAGAATGGGGTTGTTCTTTGTTCGACGGGAGAGAATCTGCAACAGTCGGCGAATCTCGTCGTCACGGCCAATGACGGGGTCGAGCTTGCCCTGACGGGCCATGTCGACCAGGTTCTTGGCGTATTTCTCCAGCGACTGATAGTTGTCGTCAGCCGATTGTGACTGCACCTTCTGGCCCTGGCGAAGCTCCTGGATGGCATGGAGCAGATCCTTCTCAGTACAGCCGGCATCTTTCAGAATACGTGAAGCCGTCGAGTTCACATTAAGCAGGGCCCATAGAATGGGCTCGCAAGAGACGAACTCGTCACCTTGCTTTTGGGCCTCCTCCTGGGCGCGCAGCAATACATTATTACTATCACTTGAGAGATACGGCTGTCCGCCCTGTACCTTCGGCAGGTGCTTGATTTCCTGATCTACAAGCATTTCAATCTGCTGGGCATTCACGCCGAGTTTCTGGAAAATGAAGGTCGTGACGTCCTTCGCCTTCTCCAATATACCTTTCAGTATGTGTACAGGTTCGATGACCTGTTGACCGTTCAGCTGCGCCGTGTTCACTGCCTGCTGTACGGCCTCTTGCGCTTTGATGGTAAACTTGTCTAATGTCATAGTTTTGTCCTCCTAATTTTAATTAATGATTTCTGCTCTTAGGCGGACAAAGAACGTGCCGAAGGAAGCGAACCGACAAAAAGGCATATTATTCTGCCGTTTTGTCGGTCTCGTTTATTTACTTTTTTATCAGTTTCACTTCGGAATTGAGGCCGCTCTTGACGGGTTCCCAATTCTCATAAGTGGTGTGGTGGTAGTTGATGTCGACGACATTGATTTCGTTGAACTTACGCCATGGGTAGCCTTTGTGGTCTAAATCCCTGATGCGGTTTGCCGGTAGGTTGGTGACTTCGATACGCAGTTCGTTCTTGCCTTTCCGCAAGGCATTACGGCAGTCGAGCACAAAGGGCACAGCCCACGCACACCCCAGGAACTGTCCATTCAGATAGACGCGGGCCGACTCACGGACATCGCCTAAGTCAATCATCCACTGCTGACGGGCCTGTTGTTTGGTGAGTCGGAAGGTGGTGGTATAGATGCCAGTACCCATCGTGACAGCAGCACTGTCGCTAAGTGTCTCCCACGTCTGAGGCTTGTCAAGCGTGAAGGTTCCTGCCACGCGGGGTGCCTCTTCGGTAAACACTAGCGTCCACGGGCCGCCCAGAGGCAGCTCTTGGGACTGCTGCGACTCAGTCGCAACACACGGGCCTGGCTGTGCTGATGTCTGGAGGATGCGGCTTTCGCCCGAGCGCAGGACGACGTGTATCTTGCCGTTGCGGACGCTGGCGGGACAGATGTCACCATTCATGGGATTGAACCACGTGACACCCTCAAAGGGCACGGCCAGTGCGACGTCACCCTCTATGTCGCGTGGCGTAAGGTTGACTATGAAGTAGTGCCAGCCCTTAGCCGTCTTGCGACGGATGGCGCGTAGACCGAGTTCCGCTTTCATCGGCTCTGCCTTGGCAAAACGAACCATCATCTCAGGACGCTCGCCTTTGATGACATACGCTGCAATGGGATCCAACAAGGCCTGCAGACGGGCATCAATGGTGGTGCCACTGGGAATGATGAGGGCACGATAGCGGGTACCGCCCTCCGTGACAAGCATACCATTCTCCACGCACACCTTAGCCAGTTGGCAATCACTGATATAGTCGCAGTCGTAGCCCAGGCTGTCGATGGTGAGAATGCTGCGGATGAACTGCGGTGCCTTCTCGTCCATCGTATGGATGTCGAACTGCATCAACAGGTCCTCGCCGCCGCGACGGTCCTTGCTGGCCTTCTTGTCATCGTCGTTGCGAGGTCCGCGCTGGTGCCACATATCACGAACGGGCAGATAGACCAAGAAGTCGTTGTCAGGCTGTCCCAGTTGCAGGAAACTCTGACAGCGCTCTATATACTGCATCAGCCAGGGTGCGTCGCGCCAGATGCTGTTCGTGGGCGACATATCTATGCTGGCATAGAACTTCCAACCGGGCCACGGGTCGTCCTTTGGCGTGTAGCACGAACCGTGGAAGTAGACGTGATTGACGCCGCAGGTGAACATCAGGTCGAGGTCGGGCTTCATCTGCGACAGCGAAGTACGGAAGTGCTCCGTCAACCAGGTGAATGTCTCACTACTCGTCAATGGTTTCCCCGTCACATGGGCTGCCGACGGGGCATACTTCAGCATCGACACATCGCTGAAGTTCTTCCTTGTCTTGCCTGGGTCTGTACGCAGTCCCTTGATGCCGAAATCAGAAAGTCCAAAGCCTTCGATTTCCGGAATGTCGACCGCGGCATAGAGGTCTAGCAGGTTAGCAGGCGATCCATGTGCCTGGTTGCGCACCTTGACGCCATGCTGGTGGGCCCATGCTACCCATTGCTGGGTAAAGTTCTCTAAGAGCAGGTCGGAGAGCGTCTCACGGTAGTCACAAAGCACCTGATTGCCATCGTCCACCACTCCCAGCAATTCGGGCAGATGCTGGCGTAGGTCGTAGCCGCGCCGTTTCTGGAATTCATCGATGAGTGTGGGCGTCCAGTTGGCCTTGTATACCTCGTAGCTGTCGTTGAAGAACGTGTGAGGATAAGGGACGCCCGACGTGGCGAAAGCCTGTTCAAAATGGTCCAGGTAATGGCGGACGGCCTCGCGGTCGAAGTGGTCCACGACAAAGCCTTCGCCACCAGGCGCAGCGCGCTTCACCTTCTGTTTTGTACGGCCGATTTCGACGGTGTAAACGGGGGAACCGTTTACCAGCGAGTCTTTGAAGATGGCTTTGCAGGCTGCCTGTTTCAGGGGGACGTGCGGTCCGCCAAACGGCCAGCCCGTGCCACAGTTCATGTCGACTTCAATGCCCAATGAACGGGCTATGTCCTCTACCCTCTTCAGAGCCTGCATCCATTTGGGCGACAGGAAGGGAATATTTTTACTATCGTTGCCCTGCACGCCGTAGAGCGGGGTGATTTCCACCGCCCCGATACCGACACGGGCATATTCGCTGAGATTCCACCGCAGGTTCTCCTCGTCGACGGCAGAGCCCAGCCACCACCAGCGCGTGCCAGGCTTCGCCTCAGGGCGCGGCACAGGCCACTGCTGAGCCTTAGTTGCGACAATGTTGCAACATGCGAAACAAAGAAGGAAAAGTATTCGTTTCATTTCGTCAGCATTTTATAGTACTCGGATAATCCAAGCAGATAGCAGCCCGTACCATAGTCCTCGAAATCGGGAATGCTGGTAAAGGTGACGGGCTGCCCGGCGGAGGGGTCTTTCCCCGTGCCTTGACACCAACCCAGAAAACCGTCTTTGTGGATACACGACTGCAGCGCTGTCCAAGCCTTGTCGCAGGCAGGATGATAGTCTTTGTCTTTTAGCAACCCGTTGCGGATACCCCAGCTCATACCGTAGAGGAAGAGTGCCGTACCCGTCATTTCAGGGGTAGGGTAATCTGCATCCGACACCAGACTGGCATGCCAGAAGCCGTCCTCATGCTGACACTGCAGCAGAGCCTTGCTCATCAGCAGGAAGTCCTTGCGCAGTTCCTTGTATTCCTTACTCTTGGGCGACAGCTCATTCATGCAGCGCACCAGTGCGGCATACACCCATCCGTTACCTCGGCTCCAGTAGCAGTTTTTGCCGTCCTTCTCCTTGTAGGGCGGCACGTAGTCCTTGTCGCGCCACCAGAGACCTTCCTTGGTGTTGAAGCAACCACCGCCACACTCGTTACGCGTCCAGCGGTAGCTCTTCATACCATAGTTCAAGTAGCGATGATCATTCGTTATCGCGTACATCTTAATATATACAGGCATTGCCATCTGAATGGCGTCAATCCACGTCCAGTAGTCCACGCGACCAGTGGCCATCTGCTCCTGCAGATTCTCCTTCGTGGGCTCGAGCGTACCCTTTCCCGTCAGCTGGTGCAGTTCTATGTAGGTTTGCGCGCAGCACTGGTTGTCGGCATTGGTAGCCTTGATACCGCCGCGTGGCTGCCACTGGTGATGGTCACACCAGCGCTCCGCATAATCCAAATAGCGTTGTTGCGGATTGATGGAGTAGAGAGCCATCAGTCCCTCGTAATACACGGCCCTTGTCCACAGATTGCTCTCGCGTATCCGCCCGACGTGGGTGGGTAACGTAGGGTCGCCATACCTCAGCATGAAATAGTCGTTGGTTTGGCAGGCAGTCTGCAGCACGTCCTGTTGGGCAAAGGCTGTGGCAAAAACACAGCATACCAGACAAAGGAAAATGAATCGTTTTATCCTCATAATTTCGTTTCGAGTTTTGTAATTGTAGATTTAAATGTATTTGAGGTTGTCTTTAGGGTAACTTTCGAAGGAGCCTTTCCTGCACGCAGGATGACCATCGCTGAGCCTTGCCACAACCGTCGGTGGTTGGTAGCGTTCAGTTCGTCGCTAGTAATGTCGCCACTGGTTACCGCCACAATGGTGGCGTCGCCTTCGACGTCAAAGACCAACTCATCCTGACAGGTCAAAACCCTACGTCCTTTGGAATCGACAGCTGTCACCTTGACGTGTTGCAGGTCCATGCCGTCGGCCTTCCATTGGTTGTTGTCGGGCTCTATCAGCAGCTTGACGGCTTTACCCGTCGTTTCCAAGGCATGACGGGCTGTCGGCTTACCTTGCTTGTAGGCTACGGCTTCCAAACAACCTTTTCGGTAGTCGATTCCTGTCCAGTGTATCTGATTGCGTAGCTTTGGTTCCTTGGGGTTTGCCTTGCGTCCCAAACTCTTGCCGTTCAACGTCAGTTCCACCTCGTCGCAGTTGGTATAGACAACCAGGTTTGCTTTCGACCCTTCAGGACGGTTCCACAGTTCCGACTGGCGGTCGGTGCCTGTAATGATGCCGTTCCACTTCATGCCGGCATTCTTGTCCTCCATCACCGAGAGCCTCACCATGGGCTCGTCCGAGAAGAACGACTTCATGAAGTAGGCCTTCGGTTTGGGTTGCAAGTCGATACAAAACACTCCCTGTGCCCAACCCTTTGCGGGCCAGCCCTGCGATTCGCCCAGATAATCGATGGTTCCCCAGTAGGCCAGTCCGATAACCTTGTCGAGGTCCATCTCGAAGAAATTCTGTCCCATGGCGGCAGTCGAAGCCTCGCTTTGGTAGAACGTCATCCAAGGGAAGCGTCTGCCATCACCAGGGAAATACATATACCTGTAATTATACGCCTGGACATCGGTCAGCATAGCCAGATTGCAGGGCAGCGAATCCGTCTCCCAGTTACGGTATCGTGGGTGCATGGCCACGGTCACCAATCGTGTCGAGTCGTAGCGCTGCAACACAGGTTTCATCATCTTATAGCACGTCACGCCGAAATCGTTGAACGGCTGGTTGGGGTCTTGTTGCAATTCGTTGCCCAGACTCCACAGCACGACAGATGGTGAGTTGCGATCTCGTTTCACCCATTCCGTCACATCCTGTGCCCAGTGGTTCATCAGCGGCACGCGGCCGCCAGTATGTTGCACGGTCCATTTGTCGTATAGCTCGTCAACCACCAGAATGCCCAGTTTATCGCACAGTTTGATGAAGTCGCGGCTGTAGGGGTTGTGACTGGTACGCACGTGGTTGATGCCAAATTGTTTCATCAGCAGCAGTCGTTTCTCGATGGCCCGTGGGTAGGTGGCAGCACCCAGTGCACCCAGCGTGTGGTGATTGGCATAGCCCTTTAGCAACACCTTCCTGCCGTTCACCTTCAGGCCATATTGCGGACCAATCTCGATGGTACGGATGCCGAACTCCTCCTTGTATTCGTCGGCCACGCTTCCGTCTTCATACAACAATTGAACAACGGCTTTATATAGCTTAGGCGACTCAGTGTCCCACAATTGGGCATTGGCAATCTCCATTTTCTGAGTGGTTATCTCCTGCGTCCGCCCTGGGGGGTTGCGTTTCTGACTTGCCGTGGTCTCAGCCACCAGTTGTCCGTCGGGGTCGTAAATCTTTACTGCTATTCGCACCTCTTTAGCCTTGGTGCGGTTGGTGTACTCTGCCGTGAGGGAGACAAAGCGGTTGGCATGTGTGGTAATGTACAACGGATGGCGTTCGAAATACAGGTCGGCGGGCGTACTCACCAAAGTGACGTTACGAAACAGCCCTCCACCCGTATACCAGCGTGAGTTTTGCTCCGTCATCGTCGAGGCACACACCACAAGTTCGTTATTGCCTGCATGCAACAGTCGGGTGACGTCCAGTTCGAAGCCCACATAGCCGTAGTCCGTTCCGCCGATGTACTGGCCATTCAGCCATACATCGCCAACCAGCATGATGCCCTCGAAATCCAATAACACCCGCCTGTCCTTTAGCCATTCACCTTTCATCGTTATCCATCTTCTGTACCAGCCTTTTCCCATCTCCTTGAATCCACGGGCCGAAAGACGGCTCTTGATATTGGCAGCCACATCTTTGTTATCCCCCTTTTCCTCGGCCAAGGGTGGTATCCAGGGTTGCTCTATCTGAAAATCGTGGGGTACGTTGATGACTTTTACGCTCTTGAATAGTGAGTCGCGTGAAAACTCCCATCCGTCGTTCAGCGATGTCATCGTACGAACCTGCGCGAATAGTGCCAAGGGGAGCAACACTCCCAACAGAATGGGAAGTAATCGGTATTTCATCTTTTACCTTTTTACTTTTTTACCTTTTACTTGATGCATCTAAGGTTTTTGTCCAGTTGTTCTGTGCTACTGGCTCCAACAAGGACGGAGGTGACGCCCTGCTGGTCCAGAATCCATCGCAGAGCCTGTTCGGCCAGTGTCCGGCCCTGGGCTTGTGCCTCGCTGTTCCATTGGCGCAACTGTGCCAGCAATTCTAGGGTTAGCATCTCCTGCCGCAGAAATTTTCCTCTGGCCATGCGCGAGTCATCAGGGATGCCGTTCAAGTAGCGGTCCGTCAGCAGCCCCTGTGCCAGTGGCGAGAAAGCGATGAATCCTACGCCCGCCTGATGGCAGAGCTCGAGAATACCCTCGTCTAACGGTCCGCGGTTCAACATGTTCAGCTTGCCCTGATAGATGAGCAGGGGTGTGTCGCGCTGCTTCAAGTAGTCGATGGCGAAACGCAGGGGTTCCAAGGGCCAATTGGATATTCCCACATACAATGCCTTGCCCGCACGGACGATATCTACCAGTGCCTGCAGGGTTTCCTCCAGTGGGGTCTCGGGGTCGTAGCGGTGGGAATAGAACAAGTCGACATAGTCCAAGCGCATACGCTTCAGGCTCTGGTCGAGCGAGGCCATCAGGTATTTCCTTGACCCCCAATTGCCATAAGGGCCAACCCACATGTCATAGCCGGCTTTCGTCGAAATGAACAACTCGTCGCGATAAGATCGCAGGTCGTCGTCCATCACACGTCCCAACGTTTCTTCTGCCGAACCGTAAGGCGGTCCGTAGTTGTTGGCTAAATCCAAATGGGTGATACCCTTATCGAAAGCATAGCACAGGATCTTGCGCGAACGCTGATAGTCGTCCACTCCACCGAAATTATGCCACATGCCCAAGCTCACCTTAGGCAACAGGACGCCCGAGCGTCCGCATCGGTTGTAAACCATGCCGTCGTAACGGCTCTCTTCAGCTACATATTTCTCCATAAGCATCATACGATTCATTTTAGTAATTACCTCGACAAAGGTACGAAATAGAATGTTAAATACAAAATAAAACCATATTTATTTTGCATTTCGCTCGTTTTGCACTACCTTTGCAGCGATGGAGTTTAGAACAAAAGTAGAAACGGGCAAGGCTGGAATCCAGATTGGGGCCTGCGAGGAGATATTGCTGGTGGGGTCGTGCTTCGCTGGCGAGATGGGACAGCGGTTCAGGGACAATGGTTTCCCTGCGACGGTTAATCCCTATGGCACGATGTATAATCCAGCGAGCATCTTGCATACGCTGGAACGGCTCTTGGACGAAGGGCGACAGATACCACGCACCGTATTTCTGACACTGGGTACCAACCATGTGTACCGGCTGAAGGAAACTGGCGAGATAGTAGACAACTGCGAGAAGCGTCCTGCCGCTTTGTTCGAGGAAGAGGTACTGACTATAGACGAGTGTACTGAATATCTGCGGAAGTCCGTTGAACTGCTGAAAGCCCACCAACCAAAGGTACAAATTATAATGACGGTAAGCCCCATCCGCTATCGTAAATACGGATACCACGAGAGCCAGTTGTCGAAAGCTACGCTACTGCTGGGCCTTGAAAAGGCTATTAGAACTAGTACTACTAGTAAAGTCAACTATTACCCCGCCTACGAAATTGTGATGGACGAGCTGCGCGACTACCGGTTCTATGCTGCCGACATGCTGCACCTGTCGGAACAGGCGGTAGACTACATCTGGGAACGGCTCGTTGCGTGGTGTTTCAGCGACGAGGCCATTGCCTTTATGGACGAATGGCGTCCCATCAGACAAGCGCTCACACATCGTCCCTTCAACCCGGAATCAGAAGAATATCTGCGTTTCATGCAACAGACGCACGAACGCTTGTCGGCATTCAAAAAGAAATGGAAAATGCTTAGCTCCTACTAACCTGCAGGCCCTTCTTCGAAAGCGTCATCTCGACGAAACGCGCATTGGGGTTGGGTTGCTGGCTATTGAGCGTCTGTTTGATGCGGGCAGCAGCCTCAGGGTCTTTCGCCACCATATAGAGATAGCCGCCACCTCCCGCACCAGGCAGTTTATAGCCCAGGCAGAGGTCGTCGACGAGGTCAGTAATGCGACGCACGCTGTCAGGGTTGGTACCGCTGTCGATGAGCTGGTTCTGTTGCCATGTCTTGCGGATAAGCTGTCCCATCAGCTGGAAGTCCTGACGCTGGATAGCCTCAAACATATCCTGTGCATGGGCCTTCATGGCGCGCAGCTGATGAATCTCGCCACCGTGGTTGAGGAACATACGACGCACGATCTCTGCCAAGATCTTCTTCGCCGTACGCGTAATGCCCGTATAATACAACAGATGACACTGCTGGTATTCCGGCTGGGTATAGATGTCATCAGGCAACCAGCGCACCACGGGGTTCTGGTCGAAGCCACGTTGTGTCTCCAACAGTTTCACACCTCCTAATACACCACCGAATTGGTCTTGCCAGCCGCCTCCAGTCGTCAACAACTGTTCGAGTACAAGGGTACGCTTGCCAATTTCGTTCTTGTCCCATCCCAGTCCGCAGAAGTCGCTGACGGCTCCCAATACGGTAGATGCGAGAATGCTGCTGGTGCCCAGTCCGCTTCCTGCAGGAACAGCTGAGAGCAACGTCAGTTCGATGCCGGCACCAAAGTCCTCGAGTTGTTCGCGTAGCGAGGCATAGATCTGTTGCGAGAAGCCAGGTAGGAAGCCCGCCAACACCAATGCCGCTTTGGGAATCGAGAACGGAGAACCCACCTTGTTATAGGCGGCCAACTGTTCGTAGGTCTCGACTACCTCGATAGCGCCCAGGTCGATGCTGCGCAAAACAATATGCGGTTCGCGACAAGATTTGACATATGCCTGCAAGGGCGGTTGCCCGTTCAGTTCAATGGCGATATTCACCACTGAGCCGCCTTCAATCAGACAATAGGGCGGAGTGTCTGTCCAGCCTCCTGCCAAATCGATGCGCACAGGCGAGCGTCCCCATACAATCTGGTCGGGGAAGACGGAGAGGTGGGGCGAGGCGGATAATCCGGTATTTCCGGTGACCAGTCCGTCGCGCAAGAGTGAAAATGCCTTGTCGCTGTCGCCACGAAACATGGCATCGTGAATGCGTGTCATGAGCGGAGCCGTGTCGGCAACGGGTGCAGGCATAGGAATTTGTAACTGGCTGAACTCGCGTACTGCATCGTCAAGGTCTAGTTGATAGAACACCGAGTGCTGCCAGTTGCGGGCCAATGCCGTCCAATTCTGCTTTCTGAACGCACGACGCTGGTCAAAAAGCCTCCGCAGGTTGGCCCGTTCGGCCAGCTCGTTGCTGTTCACCGCCTCGTCAATACGATAGCGACGAACCTCGTAGTCGTTCTCACCCACAGGTACCACGTCGATGCACTCCCCTGGTTCCAGCGTGATGTCCCAATCATTCTCAGGCACGCCCGTCACTACGTTGTCGTGAGTAAGCGTCCAGCGCGGACCCACGAAACTGTTCTCAATCCAGATGTTGTAATTCTCATCGGTAAACTGATAGTGGGTGACGGTGTTTTGCGTAAAAATGCTGGGATGAGGCTTACGGTCGTTGTGCATGATGTCGCGCTGGTCGTTGACGATATTCTGAATGGCGACAGTCGAGGAAATCATCTCGCGCGAAGTGCCGAAATGATAGAACTCGCCACCTGGCAACGGAATGACAGCCACGCTGAGCTGCTGCAATTCCGGGTCGTCAATGATGGGGTCTGTACCCAGCGCACAGCCAAACTCCGAGTAGAGGTCATACTCTTTGAGGGAGGTCCCTGCGGCAGAACCGCAGGGGACAGTACTGCGTTTCTCCAGCAGTTTCACTGCCTTGTCGCTGAGCATCCAGATACCGATATCCGTCAGATAGAAGTGGTCCTTCAACAATTCGGAGAGTTTCTCTGTCGACGGTTTTTGCAACATCTGCTTTAAAACGTTGGGTGTACGGCGGTCGCTGACGAATACCCCGTGGTTCTTGGCCACAAAAGCGTCGAGCCACAAGCCATAACACACCACGTCGGCATCGGGAATCTCGCCCAGACGCTCGGCGGCACGAATATATACGTCGCCACTGACAACCATCGTGGTCAGTCGCGCTGGAGCCTGCTGCATCATACGCTCATAGAGCGGCAACTGCAAATCCATCAGCGTCTGCGACAGGCGCTGACCTCGTTCCCAGCGAAACACAGGGATGGGCGTCAACACCTTTCCGCTGACAGCGTAGGCTGGCAGGCGCTTGCTCTGTCCACCGGCATGCAGAATGATGCACCGATCGCCCTGCAGCCAATCGGCAGCTTGTTGAAGCACCCACGTGGTACCCCCACCCGACCCCAGCCGATGGCCAATAGGATCGCAGGTGCAGAAATATTCGTCGCAAGAAAGACCCGTTACCTCATGGAAACTTTCAACCAGATTCGGGGGTAAAGAAAGCAGCTTTTTCATCATACTGTTTTACCTTTTTACTTTTTTACCTTTCTACGGTAAGTACTCCATCCGAGATACAGAAGAATCAGCAACAGCACGACATAAGCCGACCAGGCTATGGTCTCAGTGCGATCGATGCTCTTGGGGAAGAAGCCGAGCACCACTTCGTGCTTACCGGGCTTCACCCGTAAAGCGCGCAACACATAGTTGACACGGCCCAGTTCCTGCTCCTCGCCGTCGACGGTAGCCGTCCAGCCAGGATAGTAAATCTCAGAGAATACAATAACGCCACCCTTGTCGGAATTCACCTCGTAGGTCAACTGGTTGGGTTCATAAGCCTTGATGTTCACCACGCTCAGCGTATCCTGGGCAACACCGTCGCCCAGTTGTTCGCGGAACTTCTTGTCGGCAACAGCCTCATGGCGCAAGGACAGATGTCCCGTCATGTCCAGTTCCTCGTTGGCATTGTCCACATAGTTCACCTTGTCCACGAACCACGCATTACCATAAGTATAGGGATTTTCCAAGGGTACAGTCTGTCCGCCTTGCAACGGCAGGATGAAGTATTTCGTATTCAGCATGTTCAGCACAGGATAAATGCTGTCTCCATTCACCTGGGTCATATCGCCACCAGCTTTGCTCACTGCACTATACACACCATTGATTTCCTTATCGATATAGGCATCGATCAATTCCTGATAGCGACGCAACTTGGCAGCATGGTATCCGCCAATACTCTTCAGGTAGAACGACGTCTCGTTCTCGTTGAAAGTCGACGTGGCCAGATTCAGCACACGATAGTCGAGCGACTTGTCCTGCAGAATATGGTCAATAGCTGCCGACTTCTGGATAGGAGCCTCGCGTTCTGACTTGGGCACAAACAACTCATCGTTCAGGTAGCGCTTGTTCACCGTCCACATGTCAACAAGGCAGAGCACCATAATGATACCAACGGCATACTCATTCTTCAACTTGCCGAATGCTACGGACAGCAACACGCCTGTACCTACCAGAATAATATAGAACGAGCGTAGGCTGTCGGCAGTAAACACCGCCTGTCGCATCTCTGTCAGGTTTGCTACCAATGGCTGGATATACTCTGCGGGCAGGCTCTGAATGCTCCGCATTTCCGTCGACGATATGAAATTGTCGAAGAATACTGAGGGCATCAGTGAGAACAACAAAGCCACACCACCCGTCAACAGGAACGAGATGCCTACATACTTCATTCTCGGCTTCATCTGTTCCGGCTCGTCGAACAGTTTCTGCAAGGCCATCATAGCCAGCAGGGGAATGGTGAATTCGGCAATGACAAGAATCGAAGACACCGTTCTGAACTTCGCATACATCGGTATATAGTCGATGAAGAAATCGGTAAAGGGCATGAAGTTGTGTCCCCACGACAACAGGACGGACAGGATGGTCACCACCAGGAGAGCCCACTTCAGGGGACCCTTCACGATAAACAGGCCAAGGATGAACAACATCAGCACGAAGGCACCCACATAAACAGGGCCCATCGTCATGGGCTGTTCACCCCAGTATTGTCCTATTTGCTGGTAGACGGCCTCAAATTCGGGAGCTGCATGCTGCATAGCCGTCTTACTCCTTGACATGGGTACCGAGGCACCGCCCTTCGTGTTAGGCACCAGCAGCGTCCATGTTTCATCGACGCCATAACTCCATTGGGTAATATAGTCGCGGTCCAGTCCGCTTTGAGTCTGGTTGGCGGTATTCTTCTTCACCAGCTCGCTCTTGCCACGCATCGTCTCCTGGCCGTACGACCAGGTGTGGTAGAGGTTCGACAGGTTCAGGCTGATGGCTATCATGGCTGCCACCACACAAACGCCAGTGGCTTTCAGCAGGTGCATATACTCCTTCCGACGGATGCCGTCAATCATAAAGGCAATAATCATCGCCAGCACAATGAACAGATAGTAATATGTCATCTGCACGTGGTTAGCCATCACCTCCAGTGCGCCAAACAGGGCCGTCACTATCAAGCCCCACAGGTATTTCCCCCGATAGGCCAACACAACACCGGCAATCATCGGAGGCAGGTAGGCCAGAGCTATAACCTTCCAGATGTGTCCGGCAGCAATAATGATAAAGAAATAGCTGGAGAAAGCCCATACAATGCCGCCCAGCATGGCCAGATACCAGCGGAAGTCGAAAGCTCTGAGCAGAATGTAGAATCCCAACAGGTAGACGAACACATACCATACATTCTCGGGCAGCCACAAATGGTAGGCCTTCTCCACCTTGGCCAACGGCTGCGTACTATCGTACGAGGGTGCAATCTGGTAAGTCGGCATACCTCCAAACAGCGCGTTCGTCCAGCGCGATTGCTCACCAGTACGCTGGTGATACTGCGACACCTCCTCGCCTGCGCCTCGTCCTGCCGACGAATCGTGACGGAAAAGAATACGTCCCTCGATATCAGCAGGGAAGAAATAGGCAAACGATATTACTGCAAATAACACTACTGCCAGCACGTCGGGCAGCCATAGTTTCCATTTTTTCATGTTTTCTCTATTTTTGCGTGCGAAATTACGAAAAAAATCGTAACTTTGCAAAAATAATCAAAGAAAGTTATATGAAAACAGGTATTATAGTAGCAATGGACAAGGAGTTGCGCCAATTACAGCAGCTCTTCAGCAGTAGTGATGTGTTGGTTCAGAAGTGCGGCATCGGTAAGGTGAATGCCGCTCTCGGTGCCCAGCGCATGATCAACGAGTTCCACCCCGACTGTATCATCAGCAGCGGCTGTGCCGGAGGCAATGGTGACGACATCAACATCCAGGACGTCATTGTCAGTAACGAATTATGCTATCATGATGTCTACTGCGGCACCGCCATCGACAACTGCACCCAGTACGGACAGGTACAGGGCCTCCCCGCACGCTATCCCGCCGACCCGTATTTACTGAGCAAAGCGCAGCAAATGCATTCCTCATTACTCATTCCTCGTTCCTCATTTCAGGTCCATTCGGGCCTGATCGTCACTGGCGACTGGTTTGTCGACTCCCGCGAAAAAATGCGCGACATCATCAGTCACTTCCCTGACGCCAAGGCTGTCGACATGGAATCGTGCGCCATTGCCCAGACCTGTTACCTCAACCACGTGCCCTTCATCTCGTTCCGCGTCATCAGCGACATTCCCCTGCGCGACACCGACGCCTCGCAGTATCACAACTTCTGGGACACCATCGCCGAGAACTCGTTCCAGGTCACACGCACCTTCGTCGAGAGTCTCTAGGCGTCAGCAAACTGCCTTCCGTCGGCCAACACCACCTGCAGCTTCGTATACTCCGAATGGAAGTCATTCTTCAGGCGGTCCAGATAACGGCGGCTCTCCCAATGACACATGGGCAGGTCGTGCAACAGATAGTTGCCACACGTCTCAGGCGTCGTGGCAGGCACCTCCGTCTGCGTCAGCACCCACTCTAGACACTCGATGGTAAGCTGGCGCATATCCTCCACGCTATACGTCCCTGTCATGATGATGTACATGCCCGTCAGACAACCCATCGGGCCCACATACACAACGTCGTCCTTCACCCGTGAATTGCGGAACCACGTTGCCATCAAGTGCTCCATGCTGTGCATGGCCGCTGGCGCGACAGCAGGCTCCTTATTGGGTTCGGTAATGCGCAGGTCGTAAGTAGAAAACCCCTTGTCTTGGCGCGACACATAGATACCCGGTTTCAGCTGGGTATGGTCAATGGTAAAACTCTGTATGACTTCCATAACTATCTAGTCGTTAATTCATTCGTGCTGCAAAATTACGAAAAAATTCTTAATTCTTAATTCTTAATTCTTAATTTATTTGTATCTTTGCACCAAATAATAACTTACAAATAACTATGATTGGGATAATAATCGTATGCTGTCTGCTCTTTTCCCTGAACGTAGCAGCACAGGACCAGGATTCCATTGCCAGCGTGTCTTTACAGGATAGTACCAAGACTACCTTCATGGACCGGATTCATCAGCTGCAACAGTTTTTAGACGATAAAGCCAAGAAGAAGGTGGACCCGCGATACATCGAAGTGCCCGAAAAACCTTGGAGAGTGATTCTGCGCTACAAGGCGAACATGGTCAATGTAGATTACGACAACTCCATAGATTTTCCTGCGACAAATGAATATTCGGAGTGGAATCTGCACTTCGAACCGCCTGTGGCAACATCCATAGGCTTCTGGGCTGGTTATCGCGGTACGGGATTATCCTTCTCCCTGCCGCTCACCAAGAATGCAGGACGCTACTTCTCTATCAGCAGTACAGGAGCCAAATATGGCTTCAACTTCCGCCTGAGGCGCTTCAACACAAGCTCGGCAACACTCAGTGCAACCGACTATAAAGACGGGATCAGAAACGGAGACGGCTATCATGATGAGCAGGAACTGGCGGCTCCGGTATGGATCAGTTCAGTATATGTAAACGGATACTATGTTTTCAACGGACGACGTTACTCACAGGCAGCAGCCTACAACCAGTCCGTCATTCAGCGCCGCTCGGCAGGCTCGTTCCTCCTTGGCGCCACGTGGTATCAGTCATCGTTCGACTATTCTGACATCAGCAACTTCCTTTTCATGATGGTTGGTCACGGCGTACACCGCATCAAGGTACACCAGGCCAACATCGGATTCGGCTACGGCTACAACTTCGTACCTTTCCGCGGACTAGTCATTAACGCTATGGCCATGCCTACAGTCAGCGTATATAACCGCGTCAAAGTCTACAAGTACGACTTCAACTTCGACGTAACCTCCCCTGTAACCGAGGTGGACGACTACGGGGAATTCGATTCGGAGACCAAGACATGGGCCAACGGAAAGACCCACAAGCCATTCTACATGTATAAGGAAGGCGATTTACTGGGTTGCTGGGAGGTGGATCCTGAAACCACCTACACCTGGTTGCGCCTGAACCTCGACCTGCGACTCGGCATAGCCTACAACTGGAGCCGTTACTTCATCGGTTTGCAGGCACAATACAACAATTTCTCCTACAAGAAGGACGACTGCCAAATCCGCATCTTCGATGCTTATGCCCGCTTATCCATGGGCGTAAGATTCTAGTAACAAAGGGATGAGCTAATATTCAGAAAAAAATCGGACTGACGATTGGTCAGTCCGAATTATTATTGTTTCGCAGCCTTTTTGCGCTGGTCGTGGTCGAGGATAATCTTGCGCATGCGCATAGATTTGGGAGTAACCTCGACGAGTTCGTCTTCCTTGATATATTCGAGACACTCCTCCAACGACATAACGACCTTAGGAATGATACGTGCCTTATCGTCGGTACCGGAGGCACGGACGTTGGTCAACTGCTTGGCCTTGCAGACGTTTATGACGAGGTCGTTATCGTGGACGTGTTCACCAACCACCTGACCCATATAGACGTCCTCGCCCGGATCAATGAAGAACTTGCCGCGATCCTGAAGTTTGTCGATAGCATAGGCAAAGGCGTTACCCGTATCCATCGAAATCATAGAGCCGTTGACGCGACGCTCAATTTCGCCCTTGTAAGGCTGATACTCCTTGAAGCGATGGGCCATGATAGCCTCACCTTGTGAGGCGGTAAGCACGTTGGTGCGCAGACCGATGATGCCGCGGGAGGGGATGTCGAACTCGATATTCGTACGTTCGCCCTGACTCTCCATCGACGTCATTTCACCCTTACGGCGCGTAACCATATCGATCATCTTTGATGCAAACTCCTCGGGAACATTAATAGTGAGTTCCTCAATGGGTTCGCACTTCTGCCCGTCAATCTCCTTATATATTACCTGTGGCTGGCCTACCTGTAACTCGTAACCCTCGCGACGCATGGTTTCGATGAGCACGGAGAGGTGCAGCACGCCACGACCAGAGACAATCCACTTGTCGGTAGAGTCCTTGAAGGGCGCCACATGCAGGGCGAGATTCTTCTCTAACTCCTTCTCCAGTCGGTCGTTGATGTGACGCGAGGTGACGAACTTACCCTCCTTGCCAAAGAACGGCGAGTCGTTGATGCAGAACAGCATCGACATCGTTGGCTCGTCGATGGCAATGGGCGGCAGGGGATCGGGATTTTCCAGGTCGCAGATGGTGTCACCAATCTCGAACTTCTCGAGTCCGATGACTGCACAGATATCACCGCAATCGACCTGGTCGATACGGCTGTGACCCATACCGTCGAAGGTGTGCAGCTCCTTGATCTTCGTCTTCTCCATCGAACCGTCGCGGTGGGCAATGGTGACCTGCATACCGTCCTTCAGTTGGCCGCGATGTACACGACCCACGGCGATACGTCCCGTGTACGAGCTGTAGTCCAACGACGTGATGAGCATCTGGGGCGTACCCTCAATCTGCTTGGGAGCGGGAATCACCTCGATAATCTTATCTAACAGATAGGTAATATCCGTTGTGGGCTTGTTGTAGTCCTCACCCATCCAGCCGTTCTTGGCCGAGCCATACACTACAGGGAAATCAAGCTGGTCCTCAGTAGCGTTCAGTGAGAACATCAGGTCAAAGACCATCTCATAAACCTCCTCAGGGCGGCAGTTAGGTTTGTCGACCTTGTTGACAACAACGATGGGTTTCAGACCGATCTGAAGGGCTTTCTGCAACACAAAACGCGTCTGGGGCATCGGACCCTCGAAGGCGTCGACAAGCAACAGACAGCCGTCGGCCATGTTCAGCACGCGCTCCACTTCGCCACCGAAATCGCTGTGGCCCGGAGTGTCAATGATATTGATTTTCGTTCCTTTCCAGTTAATACTTACATTCTTCGAAAGAATCGTGATGCCTCGTTCGCGCTCCAAGTCGTTGGCATCCAACACTTGGCTCGACAGGTTCTGTCCCTCACGGAAAAGATTTCCTGCCAGCATCATCTTGTCCACAAGCGTAGTCTTGCCGTGGTCTACATGTGCAATAATTGCAATATTTCTGATATCCTGCATAACTAAATTACGTAATTCTTCTCTTTTTCGGCTGCAAAGGTACACATTTTCTGCGAATTATTTGCGGGAATCATAAAAAAGTTGTACCTTTGCAGCCGCATTTCGGAAAATCCGGAGCATTTGACGACGTAAACCGCCCGTGATTAGGCAGGGAAAGCGTCCGAAAGATGTTATTGCAAAAGTTATAATCACAATTAAACATTATGTATTTAGATCAAGCTAAGAAGACTGAGATCTTCGGCCAGTATGGCAAGAACGCCCAGGACACTGGTTCAGTAGAGAGCCAGGTTGCCCTGTTCACCTTCCGCATCAAGCACCTCACCGAGCACCTGAAGAAGAATCACAAGGACTTCGGTACAGCACGTGCACTGACCAAGATGGTAGGTCGCCGTCGTAAGCTCCTGAAGTACCTCTACAACAAGGACATCAACCGCTATCGTGAACTGATCAAGGCTCTCGGTCTGCGTAAGTAATTCGCCAGTAGTAGGACTTACAAATAAAGGCTCGCTTTTCAGCGAGCCTTTAATTTGTTACTAAAACAGTAACCTTCTCATTTCTTCAAAGTCTTCTGAGTTCCCGTTGAATTCGGGAGCTCCGGGAGGATCGTTGTCTCCACCTGGGGTCATCACACTGCCTGCCAACAGCGGCGTCGTGTCATGGATGAAAACGACATCCATACGAGGGAGTTCATACATTTTCTTTTTCATAGCACGTTCCTCCTTACTTTATAACGACCTTTTTACCATTCACGATGTACAGACCCTTCGTGGGCTGGCTAACACGCTGTCCAGCGAGGTTATAGACCTCACCTCTTCCGTCTTCCATCTGGCTTCTTACATCATTGATGCCCGTTGTTCCATTTTCCATGAACGAGAAGTTCGGAGCGTAGCTGATGCCGTCCTTTGCGGTAGCACGCAGTATCCAGCGATATGGGCCTACGGTGACCGTAGTTCCCTTACAAATATTGCCATTCACGCTGACATAGTAGAACGGATTCTCTGTCGTTGCCGTCGTGTTGGCATACGTTCCATAGAAATCGTAGGTAGCCGTTGTGGTCGATGTCTGAAGCACGGAAGCATCGGTCTTCGCCAGCAAGGTAGCGAGTTCTGTAGTGAATTCATAATCTGTCACGGCCCCCTTTGGACGATAGACATATGGCTTATTGCCATAGAGTACATCACCAGCAGCCATCGGGTTCAGGAAGATATACACATCATCACTTGCCGGATTCTCGCCTGGCTGTGCAGCATTGGCAATCATGTTGATCTTGAAGAAGTCGAACTTCGCGAGGTCAGCAGCCGTAATAGTATAGTCGAATGGAACGAACCAAGCCTGATACTTACCCACGCGCTCTTCTCCAAGCGTCTTCTTATAGGTTGCCGAAGCTACTTCAGTGTTCTCGGTAATTGAATAGCCGCTATCGTCAGACAGTTCAACATCTTGAGCGGAGAAGTTTACTGTCAAGAACTGGGCAAAGGCACGGTAATAAGTTCTGGAGTAATTGCTGGTATAACTGATATTGAACGGTCGGGCACCTCACGACGGCTGCGCCAGATGAGCACGCCACAAACCAGACTTGCCAGCACGGACATCGTGTCGACTTCAATCTTCAGTTATGTTTGCAGGTCGTATGTCATAAGGCTACGCGTTTCATTATGCCATTTACGTTGTGA
This sequence comes from uncultured Prevotellaceae bacterium, assembly GCA_902764705.1. GTDB lineage: Bacteria > Bacteroidota > Bacteroidia > Bacteroidales > Bacteroidaceae > Prevotella. The sequence continues at coordinate 61,623 of CACWWZ010000003.1, forward strand.
TTACGCGGTAGCAAAGATACGAATATTTATCGGAAGTTCCAAATTATAGAGCAGATTTTTGTTCTATTGCACAAAAATGATGGGGTTTCTATCCCCCCGAGGTAACACGTGCAGACTCTCGAGGCAACACATGCAGACTCCCGAGGCAACACGTGCAGGCTCCGGCAGGAATAAAGAGAGGTGCCTGCTAAAAGGTTGTCAGGTGTCGGATAAAAGGTAGTAAGACTACGTGCAAAGTTAAATCTGCGACATCGTTTGTTAAATCATTGCCAATGATTGATAAATCTAAGGCAATGATTGATAAATCCAAGGCAATGATAGCAGTAAATCCTTACCCTTCGAGGTCTTTCATTTCGAGGGGAATCCAGAACCAGAAGGTGGAGCCGATGCCCTCGTCGCCCGTGACGCCAATTTGTCCGCCACACCTTTCGACGATAGCCTTACAGATGGATAGTCCGAGACCTGTACCCTGCACAAAGTCGTTGAGCTTGACGAAACGCTGGAACACAGACTCCTGCTTGTCTTTGGGAATACCCGTTCCTGTGTCTTCGCAATAGAAATAGAGTCCTTTCCGTCCATTGCCGTCATTACTCATTTCACCTCTCTCATTCATCATTTGCTGGCAATAGCCGACCTTGATGTGTCCCTGTTTGGTGTACTTGACGGCATTAGTCACGAAATTGGTAAGCAATTGCTGCAGTCGTCCCTTGTCGATGAGCGCCATGCACGTCGTGTATGGATTGTCTTTTAGGAACTCCACGCCCGGTTCCTGCACGCGCTGTGCCAGCGTCTGACAGATGTCGTCGAAGACACTCGACACATCGAGCATCTCAGGTTCTATGGCCAGCGACTGTCCCATGCTGGAGGCTTCGAGAATGTCGTTGATGAGTCGCAGCAACATGTCGCAGTTGTTGCGGATGATACGGATGAACTCATGGCGTTCCTTGCTGTCCTCGACTACCTGGAGCAGACTGCTGAAGCCCACAATGGCATTCAGCGGGGTGCGAATCTCGTGCGTCATATTGGCCAGGAAGGCGGCTTTCATGCGGCCGGAATCCTCGGCACGGGAACGCTCCTTGCGCAACTGCTGCTGAGCCTGCATGAGGTCGGTAACGTTGCGGGCAATGCCGAAATACTCAGTGAGTTGCCCCTCTTCGCTAAAAAACGGAACACCCGAAACAGCGTACCACGTCGGCTGGTCATCGAGTGGTGTGCGGTCGAAGGGAAGTATCGTGCTGTAAACCTGGCTCTGCTGCATGGCGCCCTGTAACTCGACTAAGGCCTTCTGGCGGGCATCGGCATTGATGGTTTGTACGTAGTCCTCCAGTGTCTCGCTGTACTCTACCTCTCCTGGGGTGCGCGTCATGGTAATGAGGTTCGTAGATATGCGGAAGCGCCAGATGTACATCTTTCCCTCCTCCAGAAGGTAACCCAGCTGCTTTTCATAGCGTTTGATTTGCTCGTTGACAGCATGCAACTGGCGGTCGTGCTCACGCTGCTCCAAATACATATCACGATCAGCAGACACGTCGCGACATGAAACGATGTAGTAAACGAGACGGTCGTCGTCATCAATGACGGGGCGTATGCGCGTCTCGACATACGTGTCGATTCCCAACGCAGGATAGTGAACGCGCCGGCAAATGTGAAGCGGTTCGCGGGTGCCGGGGAGGTATTCGCCCCTATGACCAGGATCGTCGAAAAACGATGTCTTGCGGAAATACTGTTCCGTTTTCTCGTCCATATGAACCAGTTCGCGCATCTTCTTGTTGCAATCCAGGAAACGGCCTGTGGAATCGTAGAACGACATGGCGAGGAGGTTTGTGTCGAAGATCTTCTGGTAACGGCTGGCCATCAGGCGGTTATGCTGTTCTTCCTCCAGTTCGCGGGTAATGTCGCGGCCACTGTAAACGATGTGCGTGGGTTTGCCGTCCTCGCGTTCAATCATCGCGCCACCCAGAACATCGAGCCAATTAGGCTCCTCGTCAGTACCCAGATTCACATGGTACTGGTATTCGCAGTGGTCTATCTCGCCAGCCTTCATGCTTTCGTTCAGATTGTGAAGTTGCATGTCCTGATTGCCAGCCATACGCTTCAGGAAATCCTGTCCAGTCATCGGGAAGGGCAGCAGATGGCCATAGCGGTTGTGCAGCATATAGTTGCTGAGATCAAGTTCGATGACATAGTATTCTCCCATGTCGAGCGCTTTGTCCATCATTTGATGAAGGTCGTTATTCCTACGGACGGCTTTCTTGACACGAGTTGCCGTAAAGCGGCTCAGCAGGAATACGACAACGCCGGCAATGGCCAACCCTACGAGGATAAAGATGGCGACAGGTGACTCGTCGTCGTGTATGCGCTCAGGATGGAACCATTTGTCGTAAATGGGCTGCAAATCGCCAGCCTGTTCCAAACGGGTATACTCGTCATCGATAATATCGACAATGGCCTCGTCGTAGCCGATGATTCGCAACTCTCCGGCAGGAATGTCGATTCTGTCGAGCACGAGACTGTCAAGATGGAACTCCTGCAACTTGCGCTTGAGCGGTTCCTCTCCCCAGATGAAGTAATTGTAGCGCTTGTTGCGAACAGCCACAAGAGCCTCCTTCGGAGAGCAATACTTAATGTCGAACGACGAATCACAACGTTCCTGCACCTGCCATGCCGCATAGTCGGAACGCTTGACCAGTATGGTATCTTCCTTGACTAAGTCAGAAATATGCTTCAAGGGTGGTGTGTCGATATGGCGAACGGTACGTAAATTATAGTAATTGATGTATTTCTGCGTCGCGACAAAGGGACGGCGGTTGTAGAGATAGGACAAGGCGTGAATCAGGTCGGCGTCGTGGTGTTCGAACATCATGGTGGCCTCGTGCCACTCCTGCATCACAAACTTGTGGGGAATGTCCAGTCGGTTGAGAATCAGGTCGAGGACGTCAACATTATATCCTGACGGCTTACCGTCGGAATCTAGAAACTCAAAAGGCTGGAAGTCCCAGTCGCAGACGATGGTCAGCGGGTGATTCTCGGTGTAACCATCGAACTCCTTACCCTCAGCACGAGAAACCAGGCAGAGGAACAGGAGGGTAATCAGTATGTCGTAGAGTCGTTTGTTCATTGCGTGGTTACATTATAGTTTTTCTCACTAACTCGCCGCACTTGCAGGGAACGGATATCCAGACGTTGGTACCCCTTGTGGCATCGGACTTGATGAGAATCTTGCCTCCCATCAGACGGACCAGTTCGTAACAGATGCTCATCTCAAGACCAGTACCGAGATTGTGCGTATGAATGAAACGGTCGAAGACATGCGAGAGCGAATCCTCTGGGATACCTCCATCGGTGGCGTGAACGGCGATAATCAGGTCTTCGCCAGTATAGTCGCAACGCACGCGAATCTGGCCTTCGTGCGTAAAGTATGCCGCATTGGACACAATCTGCTCTATCACATTACCCAAATTCTGCTCGTCGACCTCGAGCATGAGATGCTCATATGGATTCTCGACAGAAAGAGTAACCCCAGGTTGCTGATGGCGAGTCCAGGCCGTCTGACAGTGTGCCTCGAAAATCGGACAGATGTCTGTCATCTGCGGCTTCAATTCTATCATCTGTGCATCGAGGCGCGACAGGAAGAGAATGTCGTTGATAAGTGCCAGCAGGTATTCGGAATTATCACGTATTTCGCGGATAAACAGTTGTTCATCCTCAACAGTGTGGCTCTGTTCGAAGAGATCGGCAAATCCTACCACAGAATGGAGTGGTGTACGAATCTCGTAGCTCATATTGTGAAGGAAGGCATTCTTCACCAACTCCACCTCCTGGGCTTTGCTGGCCTCGAGAGCCAGGGCTTCCTCCATCGCCTTCATATCACTATTGTCACTACACATGCCGAAATAGCCGACCACCTCGCCGTTGGCATCTATCGTGGGATAGAACGTGAGATGGAGACAGAGCGTATTTCCGCCCTTGACGTGCAAGATGGTCTTGAGCGTTGTGTCAATTGGCTGGCGCGAACGGTTGTCCATCGCGTTAAATCCTCGCTGGGCCTTACGCTTCGACTCGTCGTCGAGCAGGGTAAGGCAACGTGCCTGAGTGAAACGATACTGCACGCGACCGATTTGACTGTAAATCACTATTGTATGCGTATCAGGCGAATAGTCGGTCATGCGCAAGCCGCCATTCTGCAAGACGAAGTCGATGTTACGGATATAGGTCCGCAACTCGTTGTTAGCCTTTTCGAGCTGTGCCACATTCTGGCGCAGCTGATTGTAGGCTTTGGATGTTTCCGTCACATCGCGCCCAGTGCCATAGACTGCCAGCAACTTGCCGTCGTCATCACGCACGGGAACGAGCTGAAGTTCATAAAGCAGTTCAGGACGTTTCAGGAATTTGTTCAGCGCACGGTCGTCGGGCCCCTTGAAAATCTGAGTCAGATAAGTATAGTCGAGATGCTCGAGGGTCACATCGTCCATTCCTAGCACCTGCTGGAGGGTGATCTTCGACATCAGGACGTCGTCGATACGGCCCTCGAAAGCAGAGATGGCTTTCTGGTTCATGCCGATGATGACGCCATGCTCGTCGAAAGCCACTGTATCGACCATCGACGATTCGAAGATGGACTGATAGCGCAGCATGGTGTCCTTGACCCGTTGCTGACGGTGCTTCTCGTCAGTGACGTCGCACATGGTTCCAATCAGAACCTCCGGACGGCCATTCTTATCGCTATGCAGCACGGAAATCTCGGCAGTGAGATGCCGATGTCCCATAGAGGCGTCTGCTCTGGTCTGAATTTCAAGAGTTACCTTCTCCTGCTGTCTGTTGGCCACTTGTTGCAGGGCTTCGCCCATTCGCTTATTATCCTCTGCTATCAGGGGTTGGAAGAAGACGAAAGGAGAGATGCCCTCAGCTTCCCAATTTCCGTCCACATCGAAACGGGTGATGGTCTTGTTCTTCAATACATATAGGAAGATGCGCACATGACTGGTCTTCAGAATGAGCGACAACCGGTCGTTACTCTGTCGGATGTCCTTGGTCATCCTCTTCTCGTATCTGTGATAGAATAGGTAATAACCCATCAGGAACAGCGTCAGCAACAGCATGGCGACGACAGCCTGCCAAATCCAAGCCGGCACACCGGATTCCGAACGCTCAGGATAGAACCACTTGTTCTGAATGGCCTGCAGACGTCCCGAAGCGTTCAGATTGGAGTATACGCTGTCCATCTTGTGAAGCAAGTTGAGGTCGTGCATCATGAATTTGTATTCTCCGTGAGGCACGTTGACGGGCTTCAATTCCAAATCGTCGAACTGGAACTTTTCGAGGAGCCATTTCAGGCAGATGGTGTTCCAGACGATGCGATTATCGGGATTGTTATGGATAAATTGTACGGCTTCGCGCATATCGTCGTAGGCAATGGCATTGTCGCCCCATCCGCGCTGCACCATAAACATGTGACTGAAACTGCCAGTATGGACGATGACGCGATTATGGGCCAAATCCTCATAGGTATTAATAATTCTGGGATCGCCCTTCCTGCGGAGCACGCTATGGGTAAAAATCTGAATCACCGACTTGCCGTAGGTGGCATAATCGTCGTGCAAGTGATCCTCCATACCAATCTTCAGGTCGCAACGGCCAGCCTTCAAGTCCTCCAACGCCACCTTGGTAGGTTTCAACTTAATGACATACGGAATGTCAAGTTCCTGGAAAATCATCTTCAACAGGTCGACATTGTAACCCACGGCCTCGCCATTTTCGTTTAGAAAGACATAGGGCCACAAGTCCCAAGCATCTTCGTAGATGAGAGGGTGTTCCTCGGTATACACCCTGACAGAATCTTTTTCTTCAGCGGAAAGCGACAGGCAGGAGCATGCGAAAAGCACCAGCAGCATTGCCCCATTGCGGAAGCCGTTTCCCCAATTGACGAGGACACTCCATATCTGTTTCATGAGGCAACAGGTTTTTCTTTTACTTCACGAACATCGACAGGTATCCAGAACCAGAAGGTAGAACCTTGTCCGACCTCACTCTCCAAACCAATCTCACCGCCACATTTCTCGACGATAGCCTTACAGATGGGGAGTCCCAAACCTGTGCCCTGCACATAGTCGTTAAGCTTGACAAAGCGTTCAAAGATGGCAGTATGCTTGTCTTTGGGAATACCCGCACCCGTATCCTCGCAATAGGCATACAGCCCCTGCTGGTCATGACGCTCCTCGAGGCGGTATCCGACACGGATGTGTCCCTGATGGGTATACTTGACGGCATTGGTCACGAAATTAGTGATTACCTGATTAATGCGGTCGCTGTCGAGTCGCGTCAACAGCACCTCGTATGGATTGTCCTTCTGGAATTCCACTCCCGGCTCCTGTACGCGCTGTGCCAGCGTCTTGGCCAACTCTTCGAAGGATTGTGACACGTCGATGTCGTGAGGAATGATTTCCATCGCGTTGGCATCCATATTACTGATTACGAGGATGTCGTTGATAAGTCGCAGCAGCATGTCGCAGTTGTTATGGATTACACGAATCATCTCACGTTTATCGTCAGGAGAATCGATGGCCTGAAGCAGGTCGGTGAATCCGACAATGGCATTCAGCGGGGTACGAATCTCGTGCGTCATATTAGCCAGGAAGACCGATTTCTGACGTCCGGAGTCGTTGGCGCGCTCAGTTTCGCGCTTCAACTGTTCCTGTTTCTCCATCATGCTCGAAATGTTACGAATCAGACCAAACGCGCCTGTCAATTGCCCGTTGTCGTCATAGACAGGAATGCTGTTAATCTGATCCCATACCATTCCATCACTCTGGTGGAACACGGGAATGGCTTCAACCACATGGCTCGTAGGATGTGTATAGTAAGTGTAGGGATCTGCAAAAATGTTTACCAGGTCCTCAGGCGGATTGACGAAATGGGTGACTATTTCCTCGAAGGACACCTCTTTTTCCAATGTATCCAAGCCCTTGAAGAACCTGAGTTTACGATCTTTGAATGACGCACGCCAGGCTCGCATATCGCAGGTATCCATCATATAATGCAACTCCTCCTCGTAATGCATGATTTCCTCGTTGACCTTCTGAATCTGGATATCGTTCAGTTTGGCCTGCAAATACATCTGGCGTTCCTCGGTCACATTACGCACGGCAAGGGCAATATATGCCAACTCGCCCTCGTCGTCACGAATGGGATGCAGGTGAATCTCAAGATAGTCGTGAAGGCCTCGTTCAGGGACGATACTCTGCGCACAGCACCAAAACTCTTCGACATTGCTCCTGTCAAGAAGCTCGTTGAAAGGCATGGCATCAAACAAATTCATTGTCGAGAAGTATTCGTCCCAAGTATCACTATCAAAATGACAGATGTCGCGCATCTCCTTATTGGCATCCAACAGCAAGCCGTCAGAACTATAGAACGACAGGCCAATAATGGAATGTTCAAAGACCTGCTTGTATTTATCCGTCAGTTCTTCCTCCCTGAGTTCCTGTTCACGCAGTTCTGTCTCATCGCGCAACGTACTGATGATACTCTGAGGAACATTCGTGCCAGGCTGAAGTTCCACGACACTGACATTGTGCATATAGCCCCACAAGGGTTGCTCGCCGTTGAAATCGAAGTTCCAGCGGTAGAAGAATTCGTCGCGCATGACCTTACCTGCAATCATCCTACGAAAGCGACGGATCACTTCTTCACTTTCATCAGGATGAAGGTGTGCTTTCCATTCTTCGGAGCTCATGATTCTCTCCGGGAAGATATCGCCATAGAGTTGCTCGATATATCCGTCGCGAATGGAAAAGCGTACCACATTGCTGGCACTGATCTGCACAGCCTGTTCCATCATCTTGCCCGTGAAATTAGTCTCGTCCAAGCGTTTACGCACACGCCGTACTACAATGCGGTTTTGGACGAGCATTCCCAGAAAGGCCAGCGCTATCAACACACATAGCAGAGTGGGGATGAATTGGAACGTCCAAACGGCTGATATTATTAATAGGTATGCGTACGTAGTCATATATATAGAATAGGATGATGTGGGTTATTCAATTAATTCACGACGTCTTTCTATCACCGAAGCCTCGCAAGGGATAATTACCAAGACGGTAGTACCCTTGCCCGTTTCCGACTGCAATTCTATGCTACCTCCCATCTGTTCGACAAGGGCCTGCACAATAGGAAAATCGAGACCCGTTCCACAGAGCATCTCGCCTTCATCACGTACGAAGCGTTCGAACACGTGGGGTAGCGTCTGTGGATCTATTCCACGACCTGTATCCTCAATGACAACCGACAATTGCCCTTGTATATATTCGCACTTGGCAAGTATAGAGCCTTTCTGGGTGAAATCGACGGCGACGGAACACAGTTTTTCTATCACCTTACCGACATGCTCAATATCAATATCGACTAAAAGTCGCGAGAAGGGATTCTCTACCAAGACCTTCACCTCTGGGGATACATTCGAAAGTCCCAGCTGACACCAACTGTCAAAGAGCATTGCAAAATCGCACTCTTCTTTCTTATACTCAATCATATTGGCATCGAGGCGTGACAGGAACAGAATGTCATTGACCAGCGACAGCAGGGAATTGGAATTACGGCGAATCTCCTCGACGAACAGCGGCTCGTCGGCAACATCATGTTCTGACTCAAAGAGTTCTGCAAACCCCACCACCGTATTCAACGGCGTACGAATCTCGTAACTCATATTGGTCAGGAAGGCTTGCTTCAACAGTTCCGTCTCTTGGGCCTTCTGAGTCTCAATCGCTAGCTGAAGTTCCGTTTCCACCATCTGCGTCATATTACGGCACATGCCAAAATAGCGCTCCACCCTACCCTCTTCATCCTTCATGGGCACCATGCTGAACTGAAGCCAGACATGACGGCGCTGCTTGTCAGGAATCTCAGTCTCAATAACTGTCTGCAAAGGGATTTCCGTCCGATGATCCATTCGGTTCAACGCGCTGGAGATAGCACGGCGGAAGCGAGGTGCACCCAGTCGGATGCAGCGCAATTGCGAAAACCTCAACTGGGTTTCGTTGATATTAACGGAAATTTCCATCGTATGCGTCGACGGATAGTAGTTCACCAGACGGACATCACTCACCTGGAGTGCATAGTTCACATTATCAATATAGGTCTTGATAGACCTGGTCGCCTGACGCAGCTTTTTGAAGCCTTCCTGCTGATGGTGGAACGACTCCACCATCTCCGTTACATTACGGCCAGCCATGTAGATGCCCTCCAACTCGCCCTTGGCGTTGTGAATGGGATTAATGGTAGACTCGTAATACACAATCCCATTCGATCCTAAATTGTCAATATGGAACATCGGATCCTGGTGGCTGGCATAGTCAAGCAACGAGGTACTGCGGGTGTTTTCCATCTGATAGATATTCACCCCTGAGAAGAAAGGATTGTTCTGAAGCAGATAATGTCCTTTGATTACATCGTCGCGGTTCTTGACCCCGAATTGCTCACAGGCCTTTTCGTTGATGTCAGTCAATACGCCATACTTGTCAAAGAAGACCATATCTAACAACGACGAATTGAACACGGTATGATAACGCAACAACAGCTGTTTTACCGTATCCCTGCGTCTCACCTCGTCCGTCACGTCGTGCATGATACAAAGCAGACTTTCTATCTCACTCTGGTCCTTACGGCGGGCAACACTGACGGAAAAGTCATACACGTCACAGGTACCGTCCGCCTTTTTGGCACCTCGTATCCTGGCATTGGCTGTTCTGGTTTTGTTCTCGCAAATACTAAAAATACAACGGCGAAGCTGTTCAAAGTCGTCACGGTTGAATAATTCCGCGAACTCAATAGGGTTATATCCCTTGGAAAATTCCCCGTTTTCGTTGACAAATACGTAATGGCGCTTTTGTACGTTATAGAAACACAACCTCAGGTTACTGGTCTGCAGCACCAACGATAGTCGGGCATACTGGCTCAAGCCTTGTGTCTTGGCATCCTTTTCACGGTAGTGATAGACAAAATTGTAGAACAGCAGAACAAAGAAGCCGATGAGAAATGCGGCCATCACATAGACTGTCATATGCTCAAAATCAAACAGTCTACCAATCGTTTGTAGTACCAGTTCTGACATACTGTCGACCTTATTGCCCACAAAGATAGACAAAAATAAGACAATCACCAAATTAATTCAAAGAAAAATGACTTTTCCTATGGTTTTTCCTTGCTTATTCGTACCTTTCACCTTCGGCAAAGGCACTTTCGCTCGAAAACTCTCAAAAAAAATCTTATTTTTCTTTGGTGTTTTGCTCGCTTATTCGTACCTTTGACCCCATAAAACTCAAAACGATAAGGATTATGATAGACGTTAAAGCAACATTAGCATCAGCTGAAGAGCGCATGGAAATGGCTGCCATGTACTTAGAAGAAGAGTTGAACAGAGTTCGCGCAGGACGTGCCAACGTGGCCATCCTCAGCGGTGTGAGAGTAGAGTCTTACGGACAGAAGGTTCCCCTGAACCAAGTTGCCAACATTTCGACGCCCGATGCACGTACCATTGCCATTAAGCCTTGGGACCGCAAGCAGATTCGTGACATCGAGAAGGCCATTATGGACAGCGACGTTGGTATCACGCCTGAAAACAATGGTGAGATTATCCGTCTGGGTATCCCGCAGCCTACTGAGGAGCGCCGTCGCGACTTGGTAAAGCAGTGCAACAAGATTGCCGAGAAAGCCAAAGTCGAGGTGCGCAACGTGCGTGGAGACATCAAGGACAAGTTGAAGAAAGCCATCAAGGACGGTCTTTCCGAGGACAACGAAAAGGACGCCGAGTTGGAACTCCAGAAGATTCACGACAAGTACATCAAGAAGCTTGACGAACTCATGGAGGCCAAGAACAAGGAGATCATGACGGTCTAAAAACTGAAGATTGAAAGGTTTAGTAATAAAGAACACAGGAAGCTGGTACACCGTTCTGACGGACGATGACCAGCTACTTGATTGTAAGGTGAAGGGCAATTTCCGCATTAAGGGAATCCGCTCTACTAATCCTGTGGCCGTTGGCGACCGTGTCACCGTGGGAGAAGGCAATTGGATTACGGAGATTGCCGATCGTCGCAACTATATCATCCGCAAGAGCATCAATCTCTCGAAGCAGAGCCACATCTTGGCAGCGAACGTCGACCAGGCATTTTTGGTTATCACCGTCTGCAAGCCCGAGACCAGCACCACGTTCATCGACCGTTTTCTGGCTTCTGCCGAAGCATACCGCGTGCCTGTAATACTTATCTTTAACAAGACCGATCTGCTCAACGACGATGAGCGCCGCTACCAGCAGATGATGATTCAGCTCTACGAAACCATCGGCTACGAGTGCCATGCTATTTCGGCCCAAACGGGCGACGGAGTCGATGCACTGCATAGCATACTACAGGGAAAGATCACCCTGTTTAGCGGCAATTCCGGCGTAGGCAAGTCGACACTCATCAATCGTCTCGTGCCTGATGCCAACCTGCGAACAGCTGATATCAGTGATGCACACCAGACGGGTATGCACACCACCACCTTTAGTGAGATGATAAACCTCGCTGTCGACGGTTCACCCGTCGGCACCCCTTCCTGGCTCATCGATACTCCTGGCATCAAGGGCTTTGGCACCTTTGACATGGAGCGTGAAGAGCTCACCAGCTATTTCAAGGAGATCTTCGAATTCTCCAAGCAGTGCCGCTTTTCCGACTGCACCCATACCCACGAACCTGGCTGTGCCGTCCTCAAAGCTGTCGAAGACCACTACATCGCCCAAAGCCGCTATCAGTCCTACCTCTCCATGCTCGACGACAAGGACGAGAACAAATATCGCGAAGCTTTTTAAGTCATATGAATTACACAATAGAAAAAATCGCGACGCTCATAGGAGCACGTCGCATAGGTACTGCCGATGCACATATAGGGTGGCTATTGACAGATAGCCGCTCACTGTGTTTCCCAGAGGAGACACTATTTTTTGCCCTAAAAACCCAGCGTAACGACGGACATCATTATATTGCCGACCTGTATCGACGGGGCGTGAGGAACTTCGTTGTGGAACCCGTGCTGAATCCCATCAGAATGGGTGGCGAAGTGGACTATACCGATGCCAACTTTCTGGTGGTTCCTTCGCCCTTGGAAGCTTTGCAGCGACTGGCCGAGCGCCATCGCGACGAGTTCAACTGTCCTGTGGTGGGCATTACCGGCTCGAACGGTAAGACAATGGTCAAGGAGTGGCTCTATCAGGTGTTATCACTCGACCATCATGTGACGCGTTCGCCTAAGAGCTTCAATTCGCAGATTGGTGTGCCGCTGAGTGTATGGCTGTTGAACGAACAGACCGAGGTAGGACTCTTTGAGGCGGGTATTAGTCAGCCTGGCGAGATGGAAGCTCTGGCAGACATCATCCAACCGACCATAGGAGTGCTGACATCCATAGGTGCCCCCCACCAGGAAAATTTCCGTTCGATGGAGGAGAAGTGTATGGAAAAACTGCAACTATTTCACGATGCGCAGGCCATTATCTATAGTGCTGACGACGACCTGGTGAGCCGTTGTGTGCGACGTTCGGGCTTTAAGGGTAAGAAGATTGGCTGGCGACGTAAAGAGCTGCTGGGAATGTACCAGTTGCCCTTCATCGACGAGGCTTCGGTAGAGTGTTCGTTGGCTGTTGCAGCCACAGCCTTGTATTTGGGCGTTACCCCAGAACAGCTTAGCGAGCGTATGGCACAGCTCGAACCTGTTGCCATGCGACTGGAGGTGAAAGAAGGGCAGCATGGCTGCACGCTCATCAACGACTCGTATAATTCGGATATCAACTCCCTGGATATTGCACTCGACTTCATGTCGCGTCGTGTAAACGACGAGCGTCGGCGTACACTGATTCTGAGTGATATTTTCCAAAGTGGTATGACCCCTGCTAACCTCTATCGTGAAGTGAATGCCCTCTGTGTAGAGCGTGGAGTTAGCAAACTCATTGGTATAGGACCAGATATTTCTGCCCAAGCGGCACTATTCTCCTTGCCAGAGAAGCAGTTTTTTGCTACTACGGAGGCTTTTCTGCAAAGTAAAGTTTTCTTCTCGCTTCAAGATGAGGTAGTGCTCGTTAAGGGAGCACGTGTCTTTGGCTTTGATCATATTACGGAACAGCTGGAACAGAAGGTGCACGAGACTATTCTGGAGGTGAATCTGAATGCGGTGGTCGACAACCTGAACTACTACCGTTCTTTCTTGAAACCTGAGACAAAGCTGGTGTGCATGGTGAAGGCCGACGCTTATGGCGCAGGAGCTGTAGAAGTGGCCAAAACACTGCAGGACCACCGCGTGGACTATCTGGCTGTGGCTGTGGCTGACGAGGGTGTCACGCTGCGTCACAACGGCATCACCCAGAACATCATGATTATGAATCCGGAGATGACCGCCTTCAAGACCATGTTCGACTACGACTTGGAGCCGGAGGTGTATTCGTTCCGACTGATGGATGCCCTGATTCATGCTGCAGAAAAGCAAGGAATCACGGGATGGCCTGTACATATCAAGCTCGATACAGGCATGCACCGTTTGGGATTCGATCCAGAGAAAGACATCGACGAGGTGATTAGCAGACTAAAGGGGCAGAATGCCATCATTCCGCGTTCGGTATTCTCGCATTTCGTAGGTTCTGACAGCGACGATTTCGATAATTTCTCGGCAGAGCAGTTCCGTAAGTTCGATGAGGGCAGCAAGAAATTGCAGCGTGCATTCACACACAAGATTTTGCGTCACATGGACAATTCGGCAGCTATCGAGCATTTTCCTGAGCGACAAATGGATATGTGCCGTCTGGGACTCGGGCTCTATGGTGTCGATCCTCGCGACAACAGTATCCTACATACTGTGAGTACGCTGAAGACTACCATCCTGCAGTTGCGCCATGTGCCCAAGGAGGAGACGGTAGGCTACAGTCGTAAGGGAATTCTGACACGCGACTCCGTCATAGCGGCCATTCCTATTGGTTATGCCGATGGACTGAACCGCCATCTGGGACGCGGTGCCTGCTACTGTCTGGTAAACGGCAAGAAGGCTCCCTATATTGGTAACATCTGTATGGATGTGGCCATGATAGACGTAACAGACATCGACTGTCGGGAAGGCGACATGGTGGAAATCTTTGGTGAACACCTGCCAGTTACTGTACTATCCGACGTTCTTCAGACTATCCCTTACGAGGTGCTAACCAGCATCAGTTCACGCGTAAAGAAGGTTTATTTCCAAGACTGATATTACGTCTGGATATTCTGGATTGTCCATTAGGGCAATCCAGTTTGCTATTGATAATGGTAATGTTTCCTGTACTTTAAATAGGACAGGTCTCCTTGGTGGCGATATGCCTCCTTCTCAAAGCGGATATTGTAATAAGCCTTGATTCTGTCCCTGTATCTGACACAGAGCACCAGCCATTCGATGCCGTACCAGATGAAGAAGGGAATGTAGAGCAGTTCCCTCTGCTGAGCCACATGAATGAGCTCATGATTTACGGCAGTGGGGCTCAACGGTTCTTTGGCCAAAATGAACTCGCCCAGCGTCAACGCCAGGAAATCCTTCCCAAAAGGAATTCTCTTAATTTTCAATATCTTGGGCATGATATCAGTGATGGTGCCCTACTGTCACTTGGACTTGTTCTCGTTCATGTATTCACGTGGCGACATGCCATAGAATTTCTTGAAGATTGTGGAGAAGGATGCGGCATTGTTGAATCCACAGGCATACATCACTTCGGTGATATTCATGTTCTGCGACGACAACAGATGTGCGGCCTGTTTAAGACGAATGTTACGAATGAAATCGTGGGGCGTCTGACCTGTCAGCTCCTTCATCTTTCGATGCAGGTGAACACGGCTGATGCCAACCTCATCTGCAATACTATCAACGCTAAGGTCGGAGTTGCTGATGTTTTTGTTGATGACCTTCATGACACGATCAAGCAGCTGTTCGTCAGGTGACTTCATCTTAACCTGTTCTACCTGCTCCTCCAAAAGATCGTTACGGCCATACTTCAGACGCAGCATCTGATGAGTATGGATGAGGTTGATGATGGTGCGTCGCAGAATATCCATGTTGAAGGGTTTCAAAAGATAAGCGTCGGCTCCTGTCTCAAGGCCCTCTAGGCGATCCTCGTCACGGCTCTTTGCAGTAAGCAGAATGACAGGAATATGACTCGTCGTAGGACTGCTCTTAATCTTCGAGCACATGGTGTTACCATCCATTTCAGGCATCATGACATCGGAAATCACCAAGTCAGGAATCATCTTGAACACCTCACTGAGGCCAGCCTTGCCGTTCTCGCAAGCGGTGATGTCATAGTCGTGTGACAATTCGCTTTCCAAGAAGCTGAGAATCTCTGCGTCGTCTTCGACAATGATGATCTGCTGTCGACGACTTGCCTTGAGTGGCTCTGCAGGCACTTCAACATTCTCTTCAACAGGGACTTCTTCTATCAGGCTGGTAACGGCTTCGTCCGGCTGAGACAGCTCCTCCTCAATTATTTCCTCGGGTTTCAGATGAGCTGAACCCAAAGGAATAGTCACCACAAATTCACATCCTTTCTCGTTGACATTGTTATGGGCCTCAATGGTACCATGATGCAATTCAACAAGCGAACGGGTCAGGTCGAGACCGATGCCTGTGCCCGTCTTGCGGTCATTCACGTGAGAGGGCGACTGGTAGAAACGTTCAAAAATACGGTCGAGTTTGTCTTCAGGAATACCCTCTCCTGTATCCTTGATAGCCAGTCTGACATGTTCCTTGTCGTGGGTAATAGAAATCTTAATCTCCCCTCCTGCCGGTGTGAACTTAAAGGCATTCGACAACAGATTGACGATAACCTTATCAAAGTTGTCACGATCAATCCATACGGGTAGTTCCTGTGTGTCGTGCTCATAAGTGAAAGTCACGTTTTTCGACTTAGCCTGCTGGGTAAACAACGTATGAATGTCGCCTACGAAGGAAATAAGCTCCGTTTCGCACATGTGCATCTGCATCTGTCCTTTGTCAATCTTACGGAGGTCCATCATCTGGTTGATGAGTCCGAGAATACGCTCTGCATTCCGTCGGATAATTTCGTAAGTGCTGCGTCGATGTGGATCCAAATCCTGCTTGATGAGCGACAGCAACGGGGTGACGATGAGTGTCATAGGAGTACGAATCTCATGCGAGATGTTCATAAAGAACTTCAGCTTGGCATCGGCCATCTCTTCAGCATGGATATGCTCCTGCAAACGCAGATTGTCCTGTTCCTTGCGACGGTGCTGGCGGCGATACAACCAGAACAAGTAAGCCAATGCAAGGATGTAGATGACGTATGCCAATGGTGTGCGATACCAGGGAGCATGGATGACAACAGTGAAACAACGCTCTGGGGTATCGATGCCGTTTTGCTCGGCCACGACACAGAAACGATAGTCACCCGGCGGGAGATGCGAGAAAGTAATTTCGTTGACACCAGGCTTCATGCGCACCCAGTCCTCCTGGTTGATGCGATATTTGTATACGATGTGCTCTGGGTTGTCGTAAGTCAGCGTTGACAACTGCAGGGCGAAGGTGTTGTCGCCAGGACTCAGCACAAAGCGGTCAGCGGCAATCACAGTCGTGTCGACTACGTGCCAGAAGCCCGACATAGTGGCTGGGGTAACTGGTTCACCATTGACCGCGAATCCAGTCAGACGAACTTCGGCCTTCCACTCTCGTTCCTTGATTTCTTTTGGCTGGAACCACGTGATACCTCCCAGTCCGCCAAAGATCAGCAAACCGCTATAGGATTTCCATGAAGCTCCGTCGCTGAATTCGTTCGACTGAAGGCCATTGTCTACAAAGTAGTTGTTAGTCTTTTGGGTCTTGGGATCCAAACGGCAGAGACCATGGTCTGTCGATATCCACAGACAGCCCTGATTGTCTTGCTCAATGCTCGAAATACCATTGTCAGCCAGTCCGCTCTCAATAGAGTAGAGGCGTTTCTTATGTGTCTTCAAATCGTAACAGAGCAGGCCGTCGTTGGTACCCACATAGAGTAAGCCGCCGAACTCACGAGCCACACGGGTTGGTGTACCGTAGTTGATGCAGTTCTGACCATTGAAGGTTGTCAGCCAACTTTCCGTTTTCAGGTTCATGGCACAGACGCCCAACGTCGTAGACACATAAATACGCTGTCCGTCCGGCGACAGAGACACCTGCGAAATATAGTTGTTGACCAGACTGTTTATCTTGCGGTCTCTGTTTGCTGTCTCTTGTTGCAGATAGGATTTGATGTCGCCTGTCTTGGGATCCAGGCGCAGCAAGCCCTCACCCATCGTGGCCAGCCACAATTGTCCCTGCGGATCTGTTTTCATGGAGAACACACTCACAGCCGGACCTTGCGGCAACGAGAAGGGATGATAGGTTAGCGTACGGCTGTCAACCCATCCGATTCCCTCTTTGTACGTACCAATCCAGATTCTACCGTCATGGTCTTCCGTCATGCCCAATATGGTGGAAGGGAAATGATCTTTGAAATGACGTACAACTTGTCTGTTGTCGTCCATACAATACAAGCCGTCTTTATCGGTACCAATCCACAAATTACGGTTTTTACTGGTCAAAACACTGGTGACACAGGCACTGCCGATCTTGTTGCGTGCTCCCAGTTTGTAACCCATGTAGTTGAAACCAGTGGTTTTGGCTGGGTGCATATAGATTCCTTTCTGCAACAGTCCCAGCCAAATGTTACCATTGTGGTCCTCACAGATAGAATAGACTTTAGCCGTACTGAGGTCGACCTCACGACTATAGTACGGGTTGTCCGTCAGACTACCTGTCTTAGGGTCGTAAATGGCCAGGCCCAGTCCATCATAACCAATCATGATATGGTTGTCTTTACTGGTAAAGAGCGTGGAGATATGTTTGCTGCCTGTCGCATCAATATGCTTGGGATTCCAGTTATCGTCGAGCTTAAACATGCCGGCATTGGACGTAGCTATATAGATGTGACCTTGTTTGTCTTCGCAAATGTCAAGTACTGACGACATCTCCTGCTCGCCCTGAAAGAATCGTCTGATCGTCTTACCGTCATAGCACCACAGTCCCTGACTCTCCGTCACAAGCCACAGATATCCTTTACTGTCCTCCAAAATGCGGTGGACGGAAAGAAGACCAGTCAGCACGCCGCCAATCTGGCGCGCCTCACGCTTACTCTTATCCATCTTCAGCAGACCATGTCCTGAGGTTCCCACCAGCACATCTCCGTTCGAGCGTTCAAACAGACAGGTGATATAGTTAGGCTGGGAGTGACCGTCCAAATCGTACGTTGTCACATCTTGGAATTGATGGCCGTTGTAAGTCTGCAAGGCTCCATACATGCCAATATAAAACAGTCCGTGGCGGTCCTGCATGATAGCATTTACGTAGTTACTGGCCATACCTGGATTCTGCGACATCTCCTTCTTGATGATACGGAACTGGTAACCGTCATAACGGTTCAGTCCGTTACGAGTGGCAACCCATATGAACCCATCGTTGTCCAAATATATCTGTGTGGTAAAACTGCTTGACATCTGTTTGTCAGCGTCAAACAATTTACCCATCTGGGCGTGAGCGCTCAAACAGCAAAAAGTTATTCCAGAAATAAGCCACAAACGTAGTCGCATAAACGCTTTAAGCCTTAGAACTTTACGTTTCATAGAATATTCATTCAGTTAGTCAGTTTGTTAGTCAGTTTTATAACCGCCTGCAAAGGTAAACAATTTTACAGTAACTACCAAAAAAAACACAAACTTTATTCCATGTAACACCAAAAAATGTTACATGGAATAAAGCTTAGGCCGTAAAAGACGCAGAATTTACTTCTCGTCTACATGATATGTAAAGCTGTCAACATCTACCCAACCACCGGATTTTTTGGTGGCATAGCAGAATATGGCAAACTTGGATCCCATGAAAAACTGTTGCCAGTTAAAACGCATTCTGTAGTCGTTCGTTCCTATCTTTGTCCACTGCTCACCATCAAGGCTGTAGTAGAAGTTTGCAGCATCCTTTCCGCCACGCTCTCCTGGACGGAAGTCTGCGTCAATGCGAAGCCATACTTGGGACTGTTTCTTATTCAGATTCACGCTCTCAACGACCTTTTCACTGACGTTTTCTTTCTCTACGGTCTTATCTTTGGGAGTCAGTTTGACTGTCCACTCTTCAAACTGCAATACCAACTTGCTCCCCTGCTTCCTGATGGCCAAGGCACCGGTTCCGTCGTTAAAGGCAGCAAAACCGGCACAATCGCCGTCTTTCATCTTCGAGATATCCATTTTTACCACACCGCTACATGTAGGACCTTCCATACGCTGGGTAATGGTGTTGGGTGCCAGATAGATATTGGGCACCACACGGTTGGTCTTCAGACGCAGGAAACCAGCACGTTCCGTCAGACTCCAGGCCTTGTCCACAGGATTGTGGTTCCACTGCCAATGCAAGCCAAGTTTGGCGTCAGCGAACTCATCACTGCACACGATGTGTCGCTCAGGTTCACCGCTTTTGAGGGGACGCATCAGCGTCGGCACCAGACCTTCCTCGTCGCCCAGCATGGGCCAACCATCAATCCATCGGCAGGGACTCAGTGTCAATACACGTCCCACACCGCCACGGTCCTGGAACATCACACCATACCAATCGCCATATTCTGAATCCACAATGGTACCCTGTGCGAGATAGGAGAATCCGCCGAAAGGCGACTCGAGAATCGTCTTTTTCTCATAGGGTCCGTGAATGTCGTCAGCACGATAACAAACCTCACGACGATGGCGTCCCGGTGCATAGACGTGGGAAATCATAAGCAAATAGTACTTGCCATGATATTTGATGACGCGTGAGCCCTCCAAGAGTCCTGTCTCGTCGGCTTCACGCTCAAAAATCTTCTGATGGGTTCCCTCGATGACATCCGAGAGATCAGGCTTCAATTCCATTAGTTCACCCGTACCATATATTACGTACACGCGGTTATCGTCGTCGAAAAACAGTGAACAGTCATGGAAATGGCGCATACGCGACAGCAGCGTCCAAGGGCCTTCAGCTTTTTCAGCAGTGAAGATATAGGTATCACCCATCGGACCCGCCTCGTTGGGTGCCAGCAGGGCATAGAAGCGTCCGTTGTGGTATTTCAGCGAGGTGGCCCATTGTCCGCGTCCGTAGGCCGTACCCTCAAGCAAGTCGTACTTAGGAGAATCGGTCAGTCGATCAAAGACATAACCTACCGTCTCCCAGTTCATCAGGTCTTTCGAGCGCATGATAGGTGCGCCAGGCATCAGATGCATCGTGGTACTCACCAAATAATAAGTATCGCCCACGCGTATAATATCGGGATCAGGCACATCTGCCCAAAGCATCGGGTTTTTCACAAAAGCACCATCAGTGCTGCTGGAACGCTTTCCAGCAGCCTCTGAGGTTACAAAACAAACTACTAATGATAATATTACTAAAACAAATCTCTGCATGTCTGTTAATATCGTTTTTAGTTTTTTGACGATGCAAAGATAGATAGTATTTTTTATATATACATTATTTTTCGTTTCATAAACTTTTTCATTTGTATCAACATTACAAATAATAAAAAACTCCCACTCTGGAGAAAAAAAATCCGAGTGGGAGCATTTCTATTTTTCTGTATCAGAACAAAAATGTTTTCTCAAGCCAGTATGTCAGGATACCTGCCAGATAGCCCACGAAAACAATCCATGTAATCTTCTTCATATACCATCCGAAGGTAATTTTCTCCAGTCCCATCACTACCACACCAGCGGCAGAACCGATGATGAGCATCGAACCTCCGACGCCGGCACAATAGGCCAGCAACTGCCAGAAGATGCCGTCGACAGCCAAGTCGCCAGCAGCCTGGACGGGATACATTCCCATACAGCCCGCCACGAGAGGCACGTTGTCGACGATGCTCGACAGCACACCGATGATACCTGTCACAAGATAGTGGTTACCCTCGAACGTTGCATCAAGTCCCTTGCCCAGCATGGTGAGCACACCGACTTCCTGCAGCACGGCAACAGCCATAAGGATGCCCAGGAAGAACATGATGGTCGACAAGTCAATCTTAGTCATGATGTCACTCACGCGCTTGGCCATTGTGTCGTCCTCAGAGGTGTTGTAGTGGAAAATCTCCGTCGTAGTCCACAGAATGCCCAACACGAGCAGGATACCCATGAACGGCGGCAGGTGAGTCAGCGTTTTGAAGATGGGTACAAAGACGAGGCCTCCCACGCCCAGCCAGAAGATGATGTCTCGCTGTGCTTTCGTAAACTGGCTGACATCAGCTTTAGGCAGGTTCTGTTCCTTGTCGAACTTGCCTTCGAGATGCAGGCTGAGGATAAAAGCAGGAATGAGCATAGATACCAGCGAAGGAATGAAAATCTCGCTGATGACGCCTTGTGTGGTGATAACTCCCTTAATCCAAAGCATAATGGTGGTCACATCGCCAATGGGCGAAAAGGCACCGCCAGAATTGGCAGCAATGATAACCAATGCGGCATAGATCATGCGGTCGCCTCGGCTTTGTACCAGCTTGCGCAACACCATAATCATCACGATGCTCGTGGTAAGGTTGTCGAGGATGGCCGACAGGAAGAACGTCATAAAGGCCACACGCCACAGCAGTTTACGTTTCGAACGTGTCTTGATGGAATCGCGCACAAAGTTGAAACCGCCGTTCGTGTCGACGATTTCTACGATGGTCATCGCCCCCATCAGGAAGAACAGCGTACCTGCGGCATCGCCAAGATGGTGTTCTATCACCTCGGCAATGTGATGAATAACTCCCTCCGAAGCAATCTCCGGATAGTAGGACGCAGGACCTAGCATCAGCAGTGTCCAGCATCCCACACACATGAGCAGGGCGATAGCGGCCTTGTTCACTCGCGTCAGACTCTCGAGGGCTATGCACAGATAACCGATGACGAAGAGGGTGACAATGCAAATTGTTAATGTAGACATCATTTATCAATTGTAGTTTATTAGTGTTCCATTCGCGCACGTTCCTTATTATATAAGTGGGTGCGTTTTAAACTGTGCAAAGGTACGAAAAAGCGAACAAACCGCAAAAAGAAAACTAAAAATAATATTATTTCCCAGCAAAAAAGTCTCTGACAATGTCCCAGTCGACCTTTGTCACTTCCGCACGGTCGTCGTAGTCAGTGGCCACGACGCTGTGGTTCTTCAGGTCGAAGCGCACCATGATTCTGTCCTCGATGTTGACGCCGTGAGCGAAGTTTTCGATGGGTATGACGTCGAACCACTCGATATCTTTGGCTTCATCCGTACTGTCACGCTCTTCCTCTTCGTCACTGGGCGCCTGTTTCTTTCGCTCCATGATGCACTCTTCGTCAGCTTTCACATACCAGATGAGGGTGTCGACCCGGTCGCCATTCTTCTCAATGCTCCTGACAGTCACCATAGCCTTGTCTTTCTCCTTTTTGAAATCCCAGCGTTCGTAGATGAAGATACCTATGAGTACGCTGAAAATAACGATGGCGCAGGCGACAGGCTGTGCAAGGCAGCCCAGTGCCAATCCCTTCCATCGTTTCCACTTGTATCCGTAAATGGGAATCACCACCGATGCCACGACGATGAGTAGTATGATGAATGCTATCCAGAGTATTGTGGTGTAGTCTCTATCTATAAACATATCTTATGCGTCTTCGTTAGTTTCTATTTTCTGTTTCACCTGAATGGCCAGCATCGTCAGGTCGTCGCTCTGCTCGGCCTGGCCGACAAACTGTCTGACAGCCTCGGTCATGCTGTCGATGAGCTGCCGTGGGGCGTCCTCTGCCGTCTTGGCGGTTTGCACCACGCGTGTCATTCCAAATTGCTGGTGGCGGCTGTCCTCTGCCTCGTTCAGTCCGTCGGTATAGAGGAATATCGTGCTGCCCGCCGTCATTTGCGTCTGCTGGCGGGTGAATTCCCATCCGCTCATGACACCTGCGGGGATGTTCGAGTCGCAGGGCAGCATGGTAGCCTCGCCGTCGGCAATCATCACGGGGCTGTCGTGTCCGGCATTGCAGTAGTCGAGTGTGAAGGTCTGCAGGTTGAGCACGCCGACGAAGAGGGTGACGAACATGTTCGTCTCATTTCGTTCGCTCAGCGACTCGTTGATGCCCTTCACCATCAGCTGGGGTTCGGCGGTGTGTGCTGCAATGTTGCGGAACAGCGAGCGGCTGACCGCCATGACCAATGAAGCGGGAACGCCTTTGCCGCTGACGTCGCCGATGCAGAAGAACAGTTTCTCGTCGCGGATAAGGAAATCGTACAGGTCGCCGCCAACGGCCTTGGCCGGCATCACCTGACCGTAGATGTCGATGTCGTGCCGTTCGGGGAAAGCCGGGTACGTCTTCGGCAACATGCTCATCTGTATGTCGTGGGCGATTTTCAGCTCATTCTCTATCGACGCTTTGGCCATTGTCGTGCTCTTCAGTTCCTCCACGTAGTTTGTCAGCGACTGCTGCATGTTCTCGAACGAGTCGCGCAGCTGGCAGATTTCATCGCGGTGCTTGATGTGGGGCAGCGGGGTGTCGAAACGTCCCTGTGCTACGCTGTCGGCAGTCGCAGCCAATAACTTCAGCGGCTTCGTCGTCCGCCGGATGGTGATGTAGCAGGCCAGGTAGGTCACCACGAGCACAAAGAGGATGACAATCACAATGCCTATGCCGGTTACGACACCAAATGAGTCCAGCAACGACTTCGGTACAGGAACGGCCAGCATCCAGTCTGTTCCCGTCACGGGCGAATAGTATAGACAGGTCTTTCTACGGTTCACCATCAGCACGTGCGCCGTCTCTTCAGAGCTTTTCTCGCCTTTCCGCATGTTGGCAATCACCTCTGCGGCCTGTCCGGGCTCTTCGTCATCCTTGATGTGGACATAGAAGTTTCCCTTCTGTATGCGACGCTCGTCGGGATGTGTGATGTAGGTGCCGTCGCTCGACAGCACGTAGCTGCAGAAATTCTCGTAAGTCGACAACAGCCACGCCTCATGGTTGAAGATGCTGTCCTGTTCGAGCAGAATGCGCGTCATGAAGTCCAGCGACAAGTCTGCCCCCACGACGGCTACCACGCGGCCTTTCCTGTCGTGCACAGGGTGCATGTAGGCCACCAGGGGAGTCGTAGCGTCCTCACCGTCGAAGAAGGGCTTCGACCAAGCTGCGGAATCCTTGGCCACCGCCTCCTGGAACCATTCGTTCTTCAGATAGTCGTTGTCGGCGCTGCCCAGCATGCGGCTCTCGACCTGCATGGTGCTGTCGCTCCGCATGGCGTAGGGACAGAACCAGCGTCCTTTCTTCGGGTAATAGCTTTCGATGAAGCTGATGCCACAACTGCGGATGCGCGGATTCTCGCTGACGATGCGTCGAACGACGTCCTGCAAACGGTCGGGCTGGTCAAGCTGCGACTCGATGTCGTAGATGTTGTTCCGCACGGCCACGCTGACATCCGACATCACGTCGCGGATGGCTCTGTCGGACGACAGCATGCTGCTGTGGAAATTAGTGCCGGTAACTTCGGCAAGCACAGTCTTGACATTGTCGAAAAGCAAGAAGGCCAGTCCGGTCATCATCACGAGCATCACCAACATGACCCAACGCGACAGCCGGACGGCAAACGAGCCCATTACTTTTTTCGATTGTTTTTTGTCTCCAGACTTTTTTCTGAACTTCATAACTTCTTTAACTCCCCTAACTACTTTAACTTCTTTCAATCAGTATTCGGGCGTCTACGGCAACCACATCGTGCTCGTCGGCAAGCAGCGGATTGATGTCCATCTCTTTGATTTCCGTCGCGAAACGCAGCAGCGTGGAGAGTCGGACAATGATTTCAGCATATTTCTGTTCGTTGATGCCTGCCTGTCCGCGGGTGCCTTTCAGAATCTTATAGCCGCGCAGCGAGCGGATCATGGAGTATGCCTCGTCATACGACAGCGGTGCCAGACCCGAGCTGACGTCCTTCAGCACTTCGACGAAGATGCCGCCCAGTCCGCAGAGCACCACATGTCCGAAGCGCTCTTCGTATTTCGCTCCGATAAACAGTTCCGTGCCTTTCAACATCTTCTGTACCATCACGCCTGTGGCACCCTCGATTTTCATCATGCGCTCGAATTCCAGTGCCAGATGCTCGGGTGTGCGGATGTTCAGCGTGACGCCGCCTACGTCGCTCTTATGGACGGGACCTACCACCTTGGCCACCACGGGATATCCCACGCGAGTGGCAAAGCTGATCAGCTCGTCCTTATCCGACGCCACCAGTTCGGGCACCATCGGAATGCCTGCACACTCCAGTATTTCGTGTACGGTATCTGGAGCCAGATAGCCACCCTTCGTACCTTCAGCTTCCATACGGTTCATTTCGCGGAAGATAATCTTGTGCAGCCTGGGGATGTCAATGCCGTAAAGCTGTACCTCGGGGGGTGCCGGTGCCGGGGTGTTCATAATCTGCGAGAGCGCTGTGGCCAGCGTCACCTCGTCCGAGAAGTTCACATGGCCCTTCTGCAGGAATTCCGCCACCTCAGGGCCTGCGGTATGCAGGCTGGGCAGAATGGGGAAAATCGGCTTCTTGCATTCCTGAATCTTCTGGTGCAGCGTCTCGTAGGCCTCGTAGAGCGTGGTGAGACCCGGCGTGCCATAGATGACAGCAATGGCGTCGATATCGTCGAACTTCTGTTCGCAGTAGTCGATGGCCAGACCCAGTTCCTTGGCCGTTCCTGTGGCCAGGATGTCGATGGGGTTGGCAACGGCAGAACCGGGAAACAGCTGTTCCTTCAGCTCATCGGCCAGCGGGCCTTCAATCTTGGGCACGTTCAGTCCGCCTTTCGACAGCGCGTCAGTCAACATCACACCAGGACCGCCGGCATGGGTGACAATGGCGAAATTACGGCCGTTCAACGGTGGCAGGGTGAAGATACACCCCACCGTGGTCAGCTCCTCACGCGAGAAGCAACGCACGATGCCCGCCTTGCGGAACAACGCCTCGACGGCGCTGTCGGACGAGGCGATGGCTCCCGTATGACTCGATGCCGCACGCGAGCCGCTCTCCGACGATCCTGCCTTGATGGCTGCAATGCGACAGCCCTTGCGAATCAGCGAACTGGCGTGGAACAGCAGCTTGTCGGGGTTCGAGATATTCTCGATATAAAGCAGCTTCACCAGCGAGTCAGTCTCGGCATTGAAGTTCTCGTCCATGTATTGCAGCACGTCTTCGATACCGATCTGTTTGCCGTTGCCGATGCTCCACACGCTGTTGAACTGCAGACCCTTGATGACGGCACTTTCGAGAATGAATACCGCTGTGGCTCCCGACCCCGACACGAAGTCGACGCCCTTGGGATTCAGCGTGGGGATGGGCTTGGTGAACACGCTATGGTGGTTGCGGTTCAGCAATCCGATGCAGTTCGGCCCGATCAGCGAGGCGCCATACTGCTCGCAGGTATCCAGAATGCGCTGTTCCAAGACGGCACCCGCATGGGTCTCTTCGCCAAAGCCCGCCGAAATGATGATGAAGGCTTTGGTTCCCTTCTCCTTCGCCAACAGCTCTACATAGTCTGGGCACATCTTGGCCGCCACCACGAGGATAGCCAGCTCCGTGGGGGGCAGTTCACGGGCATCGTGGAACGCCTTGATGCCTTGTATTTCGTCCTCCTTGGGATTCACCACACGCAGCGTGCCCTCATAGCCACCCTGCAAAATATTACGCACGACGGCGCCACCGGGTTTGTGCACATTGTTAGAGCCACCGATGACGACAATGCTTTTGGGTTTTAGTAATTCGCGATTGATCATGACGCAAGTCTGTAAACATTCTTATTTGGTAAGCTCAAAGCCTACACGAGCACCGTTGGCACTCTTGGCCAACTTGCTGACAGCCTGAACGGCGGCAGCGTTGCTGACCTTACCCTCTTTCTGAAGGAGGTTCACCATCTGCGTGGCGTCAAACATCAGGCCCATTCCCCGCTCTGTCTTAATGACGTTGCCCTTAAGGGTCTCGGTAGCCGTCTTGAGCGATATGGCACCGTTCTGGGCATTATAGACGTACGTTCCGCTGAATGGGATGCCATTCACCTTAGCCGAGAACTTGTTGCCGTCAAGGAACGAGAAAGAAGTGTTGCTGCTATTGATGCCGATGCTGTTGTAGCTGCTTGCCAGCGACGAGTTCATGTTGGCAACAGCAGCAGTACCTCCGGCATTTGTCAGCGCCTGCTGGGTAGTAAAGGCAGTACTGGGAGCAGTGTAGTTCCAGCTGCCGAGAATGCCCGACTGGCCACCGAACAGCACATTACTCAATACAGCGCCAAGCACACTGCTCAGCACGTCAGAACTTGACGTAGGGGTCGACGTTGTTCCCATTCCCGGAGTCATGCAGCTCGACAGCATCAGCGTCGTGGCTGCGAAAAGCGACAAAAAAGTTTTCTTCATAATGTTGTAGATTTAATAGGTAAATTATTGTTTCATGCTGCAAAGTTACGAATAAGCGAGGACAATACCAAAAAAATACGCAAAATTAATGGCCATTTATTTTTGTACTTCAATTTATTTTTCTTAATTTTGTCACAGCTAAAACCAAAATTATAATCACCAAACCCGGACTGTACATCAACAGCAGACATAAAGTCGTGATTAAGTGAGAATAAGGCGGAACCCACGGAAACGGGACCCCGGCGGTCATTATTTATATCGATACAATAATCGGGAGAGCTTAATTGCCCTCCCGATTATTGTTCAGTTTGCGAATGATCCTCAACTCCTGACTCCTTTTCTCTTAATTCTTAATTGAACTTCGTTCGAGCCTGCTTTCGCTCGGAAAAACTGGAACAAGTTCCGTTCTTCTCTCGTTTAATCGCAGCCTTCTTAATTCTTAATTTAAAAGGGTCCGTAGCCCATGCACGAGGTTGTTCCCAGTGCGGTCAGTGCCGCCGTCAGTGCCGCTATCGCCACGCGAATCACCACCTCCCAAAAATTATTCTTTTTCATACGCTTTAATTTTTACATTGTTACATTTTTATATTTTTACATTTTAAAAGGTTACGCCCACGCGGGGCGCTAACCTTTTAACTTGGCGCACCTTTTAATCGCCGCCCGACTCGAAACCGCCGCCGTTGCTTTCGCCACCAGTGCTGCCACCAGTGTTACCACTCCCCTCGCCCGTTGGAGAGGGGTCGGGGGTGAGGCTGTTCTCGCCCGTTGGAGAGGGGGCGGGGGTGAGGCTGTTCTCATCCTCGCCCGTCAGCTCCGAGTAGAGCTTGGTGCTCAGGGTGGTGCCCTGCTTCATGGCCGAGGCCTTGTACAGCGACT
>CACWWZ010000004.1 GCA_902764705.1 uncultured Prevotellaceae bacterium
CTTCATCATTTTAGTGTAGCTATATTTAGCAGTCTTATGGTTGCAAAAGTAGTAAATATTTTGCAAAGCACAAAATATTTCCACCAATTATTTTAAAAGGACCACGTTCGCATGGCCACACTCTGCTTGCAGAGAACGCCACACTCTCAAAGAGAGAAGGCCACACTCAGCATTCCTATTCCTTCGCGTGTAAATGCATAGGGAAGGGTTCTTATCTTCGATATGTCTTTTGTGGTCGCAAATTGCGACCGCAAAAGCGTAATCGTCTTATTTTCAGTCTGTTTTGCGGTCGCAATTTGCGACATCAAGATCTTTGCGCCATCATTATGGCTTGGATTGGAGGTCACAATTTGTGACTTCCAATTAGCGGTTTGCTCGGAATTGTTAAAATTTGTAATTTCGGTAGTTCCGACTACCGAATTCGTCTCAATGTCTTTCCATATGACAGGTACCAGTCCCATGTCATGCTCAGACAGATAGCAAATTTACAAAAAAATCCCCCTTCCATCAAGCCCCCCAAAACCTGCTCAAAACCCCAATTTTGTGCAATGAAAAAATACTTTTCGCATGATGCACCTCCTCAATCTTTGCTTTTTTGCGCGAAAAGTTTGCATTTCTAGAAAATAATACCTATCTTTGCTGCCGTAATTAAATAGAATAATAATCATGGAAGCAGCAACTGTACAGTCAACGCCGTTCACCCCGTTCCAGATTGAAATGTTGGAACTGATTTCAAGAGTTACTTCTGAGGCGGAGATGCGTGACATCCGACGAATGCTTGGCCAGTATTTTGCCAAGCAGGCAGAAGATGCCATTGACCGCCTTTGGGACGAAGGTATACTCAACGACGGTGTCATGGAGGAGTGGAAAAAAGAACACATGCGCACGCCATACAAGCGATGATGAACATAGTTTTGGACACACACGCCATTTCCCAAAATCGAGGTTGTTGATATCGACGAGTTCCTAAATATTCTACGATAGCCCCATCTTCCTTCTAACATCTTCGTTCTTACATCATACATCAGCCCTCATCCCTCATCCCTCTTCCCTCATACATCTTCCTTCTTACATCAGCCATCAGCCATCAGCCCTCATCCCTCTTCCATCATCCATCTTAATGTCATTCTCCTGTCCCCATGCCATACATTTCGGTAGTTCCGACTACCGAATTCGTCTCAATGTCTTTCCATATGACAGGTACCAGTCCCATGTCATGCCATTGGAAGGTAGAATAAACAAGAAAGGACGAGCCCTCACACGTGGGTCTCGTCCTTTCTTTTCTAATTTAGGAGAATATTTTTGTCAATTCTTAATCGCCCTCGCCACCCCATCCAGGAATTGGATCACTGCTACCAACAAGTATATGTGCTTTTCCTTGAATTTGATAAATTCTCATTGTGGGCTTCTTATATTCTTTCTTCATTGTGTTATCCTCCATTTATTTGATTACAACCTTATATCTATTATTGATATACAATCCCTTCTTAGTGGGCTTTCCGTCGAGTTTACGACCATTCATGTCATACCAGCCATCGAACGAGAGTTCGCCCGTCTGTGTGTCGAGAGTACCGATAGCGGTAGTCTCACCGCCTCGGCTCACAAGACGCACGGTGATGCTCTGAGGCAGACCGTCACCTGCAGCACGTGTCACGCCACGGGCTGGAGCCGGGGCTGATGTGCCGATATACGACAGATAGCAGCGCATGGGTTTCATCCATGCTCCAGGGGCAAAGCGAACAAACTGACCTGCCGTAATCGTCGTGGTGCCATCCGTTGCTGTCCCGCTTGTGGCAGCAAAGCCATAGTCTTTATCAGAATCACTTGATGTCCATGTCTTTTTGGTGTATGTGCCGTGGAACTCCCAATTAGCATCTCCAGAGGTTCCGCTGCAATTACCTCCTTCGCTTGCTGGTTTCAGCGTCACAGTACCGTCCGTCATATTAGGAATGTTCGGGAATGTCATCTCTGTCCCGCTTGGCATAAACAGATACGGGGTGTTTGCCGTCAGCGAGGTTACTGCTGTATTGCCAGGTTCCTTCATTGTTGCCTCCCATTTGTTTTCTGAGTCATTCCATGCCACACCCACGAATGCGTAGAACTTACCACCCTCACCGTTATTGCAGGTATAGTCAAATGGCAGCATCACCGTCGAAGCCTGTCCGCTGTGGAATTCACGGTTTATCTTCACATCCTTTACTGCGACTGTCGCTGTAATGTTAAGATCGGTTTCCGATGTTCCGTCAAATATAGCAGTATATCCATTCTGGTCTTGCGTAAATGACAGCGGACCGCCACTAACTCCGTCTATTGTCACAGGCTTTGGCACGATCTTAAATGTCACGTCATTCTTCGTGCCAGCATAGCCCGTACTATTTGCCTTGGCAGTGATGTTGACGGTGGCCGTGCCGACGTTCGTATTGTTCGAGAAAGAGATGTCGCATTGGTCGGTGATGACGGTCTCGCCGTCCTTCACTACGACTAACGCAGTCGGCTTAATCTCGCTACCCGTCCATTCCTGATCGGCGATGGCTGCGATGGTGATGTCGCCGTTTTCTAAAGACTTCTTCCACTTAGCCCAGAACGTCTTATCGCCCGTCGAACCCTTTGCAATGGTGGTCGTAGCGGGAGTATTAAACTCTGCATCGCTAAACCATCCTGCAAACACATACCCCTCCTTGCTGGGGTTGTTCAGCGTGATGGCTGCACTCTCAATGGTGTATGTCGTGGGGTTCGCAGTCGCAAAGGTGGCTCCATCTACGCCGTTGTAGTTGATGTTATAGGTAATAGGCACAAGCGTCACTGTAAGGTCGAGACCAGCATATGTGTACGCATCATTGTCTGATATAAACTGGAGGGTCATACTCTGCCCAGAACTTGTGACGGTTGTAATGGGCGTCGCTTTGCCAGATTCATACAAACTAACTGCCTTATCAATGAGTATAGTACCGCTCGCACTGCTGTTGTCATAAACATTCAGATAGTCGTGATAAGGGCCAGTATCGTCATCTATCATCACATTACCCGAAAGCCGCAACACATAACCCACAGGGGCTGTCAGCGTGAGCGTTCCGTTGCAGTTGTTGCTGTATATTTCATTCTCGCCACCATCGTCATACACCTTGAAAGACCTTACCCCCGAAGGAATGGTGACGGTTTTGCCGCCTGTAGCAGGCATATTGATATACAGTCCACCATCTACAGTCAGATTGTTTGTAAACTGTGGCGTGACGGAAACGGCAGTGATAGGCATCTTGAATGATGCGGTGTTGCTGGTATGCCAATTACCATTCGTCACGGGATATGTGCTGCTGCCATCACTGACGATGATTTCCTTGAGCAAATAATCATCAGATGGCGTGGCTGTCAGGTTAACGGTCTCATTTACTTTGGCAGAAGTCTTGTCGATGCTGGTAATGCTGCCGCCTGTAACTGGATTGACGGTGATAGTGTTGTTTGCAGTGGTGCTACCGACTGTCACGGTCAGGTCAAGACCAGAGAAGTTAGCCATATCGTTCGTTTTGAAATAGAGCGTTACGCTCTGACCAGAACTGACAACTGGAGTGATGGTCTTCTTCACGCCATCCATACTGCTGTGCGTCTGTGGAAGAAGTTCTGTGCCGCTGGCACTGGTGCCGTCATACACAATCAGATAATCATAATTATCGACATTTTCTGTCGCTACGCTGCCCGATACTTGCAGCACATATTCATTGGTGGGAGCGGTCAGTGTGAGCGTACCATTGCAGTTGCTGCTGTAATTGCCATTCTTGCCACCATTATCGTACACCTTGAAAGAAGTGACACCCGACGGAATGCTGTAGGAAACATTGCCAGTAGCAGGCATATTGATAAAGAGCCCGCTGGCGGCTGTCAACGAGGTGGTGAAGATCGGGGTGACGGTAACATCGCCGCCAGGCATTGTGAAGGTGATGGTATTGTCATTCATGCCGTCCCAGTTGATGGAAACATTATCGCTGCTGCCATACGCAACGCTGACATCGCTGAGCATGTAACCACTTGTCGGAGTACCGACGGTAAGTGTGACTGCCTCGCCTGGCTTGGCCGTAGTATTGTCGCTGGTGACGCTGCCGCCTGTAACGGTATTAACTGTAATACTATGCTCTGTTGTAACAAGGAGTCTCACAGTAAGATTAAGACCAGCACAGCAGCCCATTTGTGTTGATTCGAAATAGATCGTCATGCTCTGTCCCGAACTGATTACAGTGGAGATGGCTGTCGGGGTGCAGTCAGAAGTACTGCTCACTCTGTCAAGGAGTTTCGTGCCGCTGGCTTCATTGTTGTCATAGACAGTCAGAAAGTCATAAGTCGCTTCTGTCATCATACTGCCTGACAGTTGTAGCACATAGCCTGCGGGAGCTGTCAAAACGAGCGTACTATTTAAATTTGCGCTATAGTTGCCATTTTTCCCTCCATCGTCATAGACCTTGAGGCTTGACAACCCTGCGGGCAGGGTGATGGTATTTGTTCCACTTCCCCCTGGGATGTTCACATAAAAGTAACCATCCTGACCCTTGGTATAATCATTATCAACAGACAATCCCTCAGGAGACTCCGAGACAGAGAAGTTGATTGTCTTAGAACCTGTGTAACCACTGCCGTCTTTGGCGGTGATGGTCAGCGTGTAGTTGCCAATCGCCGTAACGGATGTCACCGCCTGACCGTTGATAGTGGCTGTATAGTGAATGTCTTTCGTCAAGTCAGTACCATCGAAAGCCTTCACGCTATAGGTAATGTCGATGGCAGAACCGTCCTTCCATAAATAAACGTTCTGCATACCGTTGACAGTGGCGTTTGAAAGGTTATGTATGTCTAAGATTGGTACGACCTTGTCATTCTTCACCTTCCAGCCGGAGCCAAGAACTGCAGCAAGTTCTTCATTGGTTCTTTCTCCTACAGCCTGGCCATCAGTAATGCCAAAGGTTACAGTATAGTAACAATTTGTAAATGTATAATTAACCCCACTCTTTCGGCGCATATAAGTATGACTATTGCCATCATTACTGCCATCGTGATTCATAGTAGTCCCCGACGGAGCAAAAAGACAATTTTCAAAATTGATGGTTCCGCTCGCTGCCCATCCCAGCATACCCGCATTTATACCCGAATTGGTATTATTACTGTTTCCTTGATGCAAGTCGCCGCTGAACAGGCAGTTCTCGATAGTGACCGTGCCACCAGCCATTCTTCCGACAAGACCGGCGTTATTCCTACTATAGTCAGTGCCATCTTGATTGTTCGTAATGGTAACGTTACTCACACAATTCTCAATGTTGACGGTACCGCCCAGAATCTCACCAATGATTCCGGCTGAATTAGATCGGGTAGAAGTTACACTTCCCTCAACGCGCAGATATTTAATGGTTGCGCCGTTGATAAAGTGGAACGGAGCGCATTTGGCCTCGGTTCCATCTATGTTGACCGTCAATGTCTTACCGTTGCCGTCAAATGTACCTTTGAATGGATGATCGCTTGTACCAGCCATAGTGGAAGCGGTGACGGGATTCGCGCTGTTGTCAAATGTGTCCGCGAGTCTTACGTACTTGCCCTCATACGACTCCGTGCCATTGGATACGTTACTGGCAAATGTATTCCAGTCCGAAGCATCGCTAATGATGTACGGGGTCTCAGCCGAGCCGTCGCCCGTAATCGTCGCCCACGCCGTCTGCGCGGTCAGGGTGAGCAGAACTGTCACGAGCAGAATCACCGCCACCTGCCTTGTGCTGCACTGCCGCGAAGCCATCGGCGCCAAGAAAAATTGCATAATGGTCTGTTTCATATTTATCTTATTATTTTATGGTTCCACCCAAATTCCGCAGCACTTTAATTTAACTTTCTTTATAAGTACCTGAGCAACTTTTTGTTGTTCAGGATTTGGCCATGTCAGATTTTTCACTTACCTTAGTGCTGCAAATCAAGACAAGCAAAATCATCAATGACATGGCAAAGGTACAACAAAAATCTGATGTAATCGACTCCCACCTAGGTGGTGACAGGTACCAGTCCCATGTCATGCTCTCGATCCTAGATCGCATGCTATCGTAGGAATGCAAAAAGTAGGAGATAAAGCTTGTTTTATGCAAATAATCCTTGAAATATTTGCATATATCAAAATTTTTGAGATTTAACACTATTTAATTGTATGGTTACACTTATTGTTGAATTTTCTTCGTAACTTTGCCCCCTGAAAGCAGGCGAGTCTCGGCGGCACCTCAGCAATTGGAACGAGTTCCATTGCGTTCGGTTTGCACGAGCCTTGACACGCGAAAGCGGGCGAGTCTGCTCACGTTCGACCAAATACGCTTAAACATTAACAATATAATCAAATCTTAAAAATGGAAACAAAGAGAAAATCTTTTCTTGCACGTGCGACGATGACGTTGTCAGGCGCACGATGTGCAGCCGTAATGCTGCTTGTAATGATGCTCACCATGACCGCACAGACGGCATGGGCAGACACATGGCCCGCGTACATCACGGACATCATCCTCGTCGGCGGCAGTTCGGACGAGGTAAAAACGGCGAAGAGTGCCAACAGCGGCTACTCGTGGTGCTCGATGGACCTGAACGACGGGGCCGCCGGCGACTACATCAACCTCGGCTACAAGACGGGCTACCGTGCCAACGTCAACGGCGGCTACATCACCGACATCATCGTCATTGATGCCGAAGGCACTAATCCTCCCTCGACGGTGACCTACAGCGGGCGTACCTACTACCTCTGCCCCTATGACGGCGGTTCCCATTTCGAGGACGTAAAGGGCAACCTGAACAGCAATTGCGGCAGTGGCTGGAATCTCTACCTCTACTACACCAAGGCCAACATCGGCATGCAGGCCGTCAGCAGCATCACCGTCAACAGTACCAAGGACGGCGCAATCAACTGCTATTACACCAATGGCAATAGCCATGAGACCCAGATTGACCTGAACCGCGGTCTTAGCGGCAGCAGCGACGTTTACATGCACCTCACCACCGCGACGAAGACCAACCGCCCGTCGAGCGACCCCGTGATGGCCAGCGGCCTGACGTATAACGGCGGCGAGCAGCAACTCATCGCGACGGCTGCCACCCTCGCAAGCGGCACGATGTACTACCGCATAGGCACGTCGGGCAATTTCACTTCCACCGTGGCTGACGTGAAGGCTACCGCCGCCGGCAGCTACACCGTTTATTACTACGCCGGTTCTAACAGCTACAGCAACGCCTCTTCAACCCACTCGACGACCGTGTCCATCGGCAAGTCGGTCAACAGCGGCGTCACCGTGTCGTGCGCCGACATCGTCGAGGGCAACGCACTGAACCCCCAACTGGGCGGCACGAACCTGAGCACGGGGGCGGTCACCTATAAATACTGCACGACGCAGAACGGCACCTACACCACGACCGCGCCCACCGCGGCCGGCACCTACTACGTGAAGGCCACCGTGGCTGCCGACGGCAACTGCAACGAGTTCACCACGGCCTATGCCACCTTTACTATCCGCCGCGACTGGGCGCTGCACAACGGCGGTGACTCGGAGGCCGACGCCTACGTCATCAGCACCACCGACGACCTCGACCTGCTGGCGCAGCGCGTGAACGACGGCACGACCTATAAGAACAAGTTCTTCAAACTCGGCGACGACATCACCTACAGCCACACCACCGACTGGAATGACGCCACGAGCACCGAGAACAACTTTACGTCCATCGGCACCGACGTCTACCATACATTCAAAGGCATCTTCGACGGCAATGGCAAGACCGTCAGCGGCATCCGCATCAAATCGGGAGATGGTTATAAAGGTCTGTTCGGCTTCATCTATGACGGTGCCGTGGTGAAGAATGTCATCCTTAGCGACGCCCGCATCATTGGTTACACATATAATGGTGGAATCGCAGGTAAATGTAATTATAGTACAATTACCAACTGCTGGGTGAAAAGCAACGTATATGTTGGAAATAGAAATGAGATAGGTGGCATAGCAGGTCGAGTTCTCGAGAGTACTATCAGCGGCTGTCGCAGTGAAGCCACGCTGACAGCATACTCCAGCAGTAAATACTTCGGCTACGGCGGCATTGCTGGTTGTGCTGAGTCAAGCGCAGTCAGCCATTGTGTCGTGGTCGGTGCTACTATAACCAATACCGGCGATCGTGGCGCTATCGTAGGCATTGGGTATAGTAGCACCCTCACCAACAACTACTACACCGCCTGCACCGTGGTCGGCGTGGCGAATGCTGCCAACGTAGGCTGCCAGGGTGCTGACGCCAATGGCGCCCGCCAGGCCGTGGCCATCGGCGCCGCCACGGGCGTGACCGTCACCCCGACGGGCACGGCGACGACCTACGACGTCAGCGGCATCACTACCTACGCCGACAACAGCGGCATTAAATACAACAATACATTCTACGCTGGATATAGCGAGACGGTGAAGCTCAATATCGCCTACACCGTGCCCGACGGCTGCACCCTCAACGGCTTCACCGACGGCAACGGCAACGCGCTCGCTAAGAACGGCGACGGCACCTACACGCTGACCATGACCGGCGCGGCAGCCACCGTGACGCCCGACGTCTACGACCCCGACCTCGTGGTTGTTACAAACCAAGGTACCACTAATGCCACCACCATCACCGACAACAACGGCATGACACGCAACGTCGTCCTTCAGGGCCGCACGCTCTACAAGGACGGCAAGTGGAACACGCTGTGCCTGCCGTTCGACGTGACGATTGCGGGCAGCGTGCTCGACGGCGACAACGTACAGGCCATGACGCTGAACAACAGCACCAGCGCACTCAGCGGCTCGACACTGACGCTGAACTTCACCACCGCCACCAACACCACCATCCCCGCAGGAACACCGTTTATCATCAAGTGGGACGGCGACGGCTCCAACAACCTCGTGAACCCCGTATTCATGGGAGTCACCATCAGCAACGCCAACCGCGACGTGACCAGCACCGACGGCAAGGTCAGCTTCAAGGGCACCTACGCCTACCAGGCCTTCGACAGCGAGGACAAGAGCATCCTGCTGGTGGGCGGCAGCAACCTGTACTGGCCACAGAACGGCGCCAGCCTCGGTGCCTGCCGCGCGTACTTCAAACTGAGCGACGGCGCATCAGCCAGTGAGTTCGTGCTGAACTTCGGCGATGAGACAACGGGAATCAATGCGGTTAATGGTTCAGAGTTAAAGGTTAATGGTGAATACTATAACCTCGCTGGTCAGCGCGTGGCTCAGCCCACGAAGGGAATGTATATCGTGAATGGTAAAAAGGTAGTAGTTAAATAGGAAGCCTACCCCCGACCCCTCCCGAGGGGGAAGGGGGGAAATAAAAGAATGACAAAATCATTTTGTACAATTTTGGATTAAATTTTGTACAATTTCTCCGCCGAAAGGCGGTCTAACAGAAAAAACAACAACGAATATGAAAAAGCAATATATGAAACCCTCGATGGAGGTGGTGGGGATTAGGAACAGCGCAGAACCCATTTTCGTCTGCACCTCCAGCGTCAACGGTAACGTCTTCGACGGCGACATCACCGGCAGCAGCGAGCCCGGCCGCGCCCCCGAGTTCGACGAAATGCAGGAACTGATCTTCGGCAAATGACGAGATGCCCGACGCGTTTGTGCGTCAGTGATTAGACGACATTCCTCACATCAAGGGCCTGCTTCACACTCGAAGCAGGCCCTTGCATACTGCCCAGGGTGACAAGGGACAGGTAATGAAGTGAACCCCAAAGGATATGACAGGTACCAGTCCCATGTCATGCTCGTTAAAAGAAAATGGCACGCGGGGCTTTGCCGTAATTTTCAGTCATGGGGCGTCGTATAAAGGTAAAAAAG
Source organism: uncultured Prevotellaceae bacterium (assembly GCA_902764705.1). Taxonomy (GTDB): domain Bacteria; phylum Bacteroidota; class Bacteroidia; order Bacteroidales; family Bacteroidaceae; genus Prevotella. Next base: position 9,852 of record CACWWZ010000004.1, read on the forward strand.
TAAAAGGGTGAAAAAGTCGGGCTGATATTTTGTCAGTCCGATTTTTATTACTACCTTTTGAAGCGAAAAAAGGTCTAATCCGCATTTTGCTGCCACACCGCCACGCCTCCTGCCACCGCGGAGTTCCCTTTAAACAAAGGCATTCCGAAAAATTCGTGGCAGCGTGGCAGCAAAAAATAAAAAAACACAACTTAAATATTACTTTTCAAACTGATTTTTATTCCAAGGGAGAAACGATTACAACCTTAGCTGGTTTGTAGGGAGGAAGGTCCATACGGGGCATTGATTCATAATTCTTTCCTGAAGACTTTGTCGGCTCTCTTTTCGCGGGCATTAACGCCGGAGTTGATGAAGATGCGTATCCACGGAAATAATCATAGTTACCTATCGTGGAAGAAGAATTTCTAGCCCAAGAGACAACTGTTATATAGTTGCTTGTTCTGTTGCTATATCGATAGTCCGGATTCCAAGTGTAATAAGCCGTTCCATAACCCTGATAAATTGATTTCCTTGCATAGTATGCCATGAAGTGCTCATGGGTATAATAATCATCATATCCTTCCCAGTAATAGAGATAGTATGAATAAGCACCATATCGTTTAGTAAGATAGAAATACCAATATTGATTATTGTATCTAACATCACTTATCTCCGCTTTTGGAGCAGTTGAGGATGTCGTCGTGAAGGAATATTTTACCAGGCTTCCATGATTGTTGTTACTGTCTAAGCAATAGGTACAGAGAACGTAGTTCGTACTAGAATACAAATCAGAGTATCGCCTAATTTTACCTGTAATATTGCTAACAGATTCTCGGGTAACGTCACCTTGCAGTTTTGTAATGATTTGTGATTCAGTCAGCGAACTGATTTCCGAAGACTTATAGACCTTCACGTAACAATAAGCTACGTTGCTGCCAACAGACCAACCTGTGACAAAGCCGTCGCTAAATGCAAAGGGATAATCGGTCTTGAGATCGCAATAAGATACATATTGCGACTCCTTTTTAGACTGATAGACACTCACCGCCTTTGAAGCATTACCGCTCTTGACCGTTATAGTCGCACTGCGTGAATTACTTGATGTATTGGCTGTCACAGTTACCTTGATCGTTGAGGAAGTAGTGGAGCCTGAAGACTTGTCGACCGTGCACCAGCTGGTCTGATTACTTGAAACAGTCCACGACGCATAATTGGAGGTAATCGTAAACGTCTTACTGCCAGCACTGGATGTAAACGAAAGAGAACTCTCACTTACTGTAAGTGTTACGCCATCCTGAGTAACCTTCACTTGCTTTGATACATCGCCAGACTTAACCGTAATGGTTGCTTCACGTGAAGATACCGAAGTGTTGTCAGTCACACTGACCTTGATAGTTGCATTATTGGAGCCCGAAGATTTATCGACTGTGCACCAGCTGGTCTTATCGCTCGAAACGGTCCATGATACATTTGAGGTAATGGTAAACGTGTTATTACCAGAATTGGGCGTAAACGAAAGAGTTTCCTTACTTAATTTAAGCTGTAAGGCAGCCTGTGTAACCTTCACTTGCCTTGATACATTGCCAGCCTTAACGGTAATGATGGCGTCGCGCGAAGATTCTGTTGTGTTTGCAGTCACGCTGACCTTAATGGTTGCATTATTGGAACCGGAAGATTGATCTACTGTACACCAACTGGGCTTATCGCTCGTAACTGTCCATGATGAATTTGACTTAATCGTGAACGTATCGCTACCCTTTGCATTGGTGAAAGACATGGTTTGTTTGCCTAAATCGAGTTGGACTCCACCTTGTGTCACATTGATGCGATATGATAAAGCCGAATTTTTAATAACAATAACACCGTCTCTAGACAGGTCCTTGTTCTCGCTTACTTCCATGTCAAAGCTGGTGTTACCCGCATTTCCACTTTTAGCGGAAGTGGTAATCCACGACGGACAACTGCTGATTTCCCATGCGGCATTTGATACTACAGCGACGCTTCGCTTGTCGCCACTCAACGGGAAGTAACCGATAGACGTGGTATCTATTCGCAGATATGTTCCAGCCTGTTCCACATTGAAGGAAGCCGTCTTGTTGTATCGGCTGCTTTTTAAGGTGACAATGGCGTTACGCTTTTCTGTCGAAGGGTTGTCTTCAACACCAATGTTGATATTTCCCACTCCCACACCCGAGCTCGGACTTAATCTGACCCACGTGGCACTGGTTGAAGCCGACCATCCGAAATTATCTGACGCATTAACACTGACCGATGACGAGCGCTCCATGTCGAAGCTGACATCACTCTGACCTACAGAAAGCTGCAAACTGTTTGCAATACCTTCTCCATAAGGGTCAACATCTTGACAAGCCACGAATACTAATCCGAGGAAGAAGACGGCGTATGAAATGATGGATTTAATCTTATTCATATTTGTTCTTTTTAGGATAGTGAAAATGTAATATTTAGAAACGAACTCCTAACCCAATCATCAGGTTCCTGTTCTGGTATTTGCTGGCCAATCCGAGCTGATATGCTACTCCTATGTGGAAATAGTGATAGATATCTAATCCCAAACCAGCCTGTACTCCATAATCGAAACCGCCATAGGCAGAAGAGAAAGACTCGTCATATAAGCCTTCCAGATTGTCCTTCACGTTGCCTCCAACACAAAGGGCAGCATAGGGGCCTGCATTAATCTGCAGTTTCATGGTTGGTCCTAAGGGGAGTCGAAGGGAGCCCTGTAAGGGAATGTCAACGAAGCTGCCCTTACCGATTTCGTCTACCTGTTTAGACTTGTCTTCATAAGTGTAGCCCTTGGCGCTATAGAGTAGTCCTGTGTTGAAATAGAAGCTGCTGGTTAGTCGGAATTCCGCAGTCACGCCCACATGGAAACCAGATTGCGACCCCACGTTACCGTTTCCTGCAAATTGTGCTGTTGCCATGTTGTAACCAGCAGTAACACCAAAGACGATCGGCTTTTTGCCAAACTCTTCCATCTTCTTGGCTGTGGCTTCGCTCTTTTGCTTCTTTATCTCTGCTCGTTTTTTGGCTTCTTCAGCTTTAATACGTTCTTCTTCTTCCCTTTGCTGGGCTTTAACTTTTGCCAATGAATCTTCCTTTGCTTTTGCAATGGCCGCTTCGCTTTCTTTTTCCTTTTCTCTTTCTATCTTCTTCTGTTCGGCTTCTGACAAAAGACGGTCAAATTGAACAAAGGTGTTCTCACGGGCGACTATCCGCACTGTCTTTGTCTGTGGCATATATCCCTTTCGAACCACACGGACCTCATAGTTTCCAGGAACAACTTGCCCTGTCCATTCCGTTGATTTTTCATTTTTCATCAGGACCTCATTGTTTAGATAGAAATCTGCTTTTTCGGTAGGGCAGCGAACAATCAGAGTTCCCTTCACGGCAGACAAGTCTATATTATGGATAGCAGATTCGTCATTAACGAACACCGTACCTTCCATAGCTTCGAATCCTGTTGCTGTAGCTTGGTAGTGATATCGTCCGTATGGCAGGAATACATTCAATATGCCGTCATCCTGAGGACGATAAACCTGTTTAGGCATGTCGTCACTCCATATCGTCAGCGTAGCATTACTGGGGCTAACCCGCATTTGAAGGTTATTACCCTTTGCATCGCTAGTTTGATTATTTGGTTTAAACGACTTTGGTACCTCAATAACAAGCTCGTAGACACGGTTGCTTTCCAACCCGTTGATACTATAGTCGCGAAACATAACCATTACGGGCAGGAAATTCTTCAAGTGTATTCTCATATTCCTTGACCCTTTACACATGTAGGCCCATTTCTCTACACCTCGGTTCACAACATCACCGATGATGTTACCCTCAACGCGTTCAATGTTATCAACAACCTGTATCTTTACTAATGCGCAGGGCGTTCCGTTCAAGTCGTTGCGCCGATCACCACTTGGGATGTGGTCTGTCGTCTGGATAAAACTCTTTACCGTTGCCTTTTGGGCTGTAGCGGAACATGCGACAAAAAGAACCGCCAAAACAGTTGTAAATAATCTTATTCTCATAGTTAATCCAAAGTTGGGATGTTAAAGTCCATTATGTTTATAATCTCATCTTTCGTAAGCGAGTGGGAACCAATACGGTCCGGTTGCCAAGTGCGATAATGGATAATAGGATCCTGTCCATCATGGAATTCCCAAATGAGCAGCAGATATCCGTCATCTTCATATGTACTCGATTTCCAATGCTGATGCAGCGTGACTCCGTAATAATTGGGGTTTGCCGGATGGCGTACCACCTCTACATCGCTAAATGTCACCTTGATATATTTGTTGCGTTTGAAATTTGATGCCAAACTGGTTAAATACTGTGGCTTACTTTGTACCTTATAGGTAATCTGCTCTCTCCAGGACTGTGTATCATTTGCAAAATTTTTCTTCATGGGGACAGTTCCCGTTATTATAATGGCATCATCACTGAAGATACGATCAATTGCATTAAGATCCTTCTCATCGTAGAAACTACGGTAGTTCTCCACAAAACTCAAAATCGTAGTGCGACGTTCCATATCTGTTACACTAAGTCCCTGTTCCATGATGCGACCGTAAACTGCATCACTGGCCGCCATAGCGACACTTGCAATTTGCCCATCACGAGTCAGGCGGATAGTTAATGCACGCTCAGGTTCGTCGCTATAGTCTTCTATCATCGGATTAACCTGAGTGTATATATTACGAATGACATATCCTTCTGCAGAGGTAAGGCAGCGTTCTACGATCTGATTATCCTCGCAAAGAAAATGAAGATTTCGCCAAAGAGCTTCCAACGATCGTTTCCCGCTTAAAGCCATATCTATACCATCCAGACGTAAGGAACGTTCTTGGGCACATGCACGATTGATTTCGCTTAAAAGGGCCGAAATGCCTCTTTCCATTCTACTTTTGATGGTCTGGTTCTGAATGCCATCAATAATACTTACTTCGATGTCCTGAGCTTGAGATATTTGAGCCAGGCCCCAAAGAGCCAAAAATAAAGCTATTCTTTTTATCATCATCATCTTTCTCCTATTTCTTTATGTACCAAATAACAGCTGTCATTTCAGTAGGATAGTTGTCTAAAGAGTCTTCTCCACCATGTACCACATTGATACGGATGTTCCCTGTTGTAACAGGTGAAAGCATGGTAATAACCTCTTGGCTTTGCATATCAAACAATATCAGGTCGAGTGAACTATAGTCTTCCACCTCCTTCAACTTCCCAAACTGCAGAATATCTCCTTGTGAATTCAGATACTTCAACAGTTTGTATACATCAACAAATTTCCGGGTTTGCATCACCCGCTGTACAAATGCATCGGGGACAAAGGTCTTCTGAACCGGGGCTGAGACACTTGGCGTTGCCATATTCTCAGAAATACCAAACGAAGGTGAGGTCGTTGCGGGTGCAGTAACAGGAACACCGTCAATCGGAGGGACATCCTCTCTCTTAATATAAACGAAGCATTGTTTCAGGTTTCCACGATCCAGGCTAATATAGGTTGCATAAGGCATAATATCCGCAACCGACAACCTCCGGCCTTCTGTAGACAGCGGGTTGATGTCTACTAACATTCTCTTTGTTGCATTTACTTTGGCAGAATCAGCGTTTGGATGTGTATACTGATCCCAAAAATAAATATCATTCTGCTTTTTTATCTCATTAATGCGGTCCAACAGAGTACTTCTGTTGCTTTGAGCACTAACGGACATGACACCTAATAATAAGGTAACACATATTATAACAACTCTCCTCATGGCAGTTTAAAATTAGCGCCCGATTTCTTTGTGGGGGCAGTTCCAAACAATTTTTCCTTTGAAATAGGCGGAATATATAAATATACATCAGCTTGCAACTTAGGGGTTGTTTCCTGAATCTGCTCTTTTGCCATACGTATACTAAACAAATGGTTATAACCATTAGCAAGATTGCTTGCAAACATCACTCCCCGGATTATTTCCTTTCGGGTGCCATCGCAAGCGAAATAGAAACTGCATCCCTGCTGTCGGCAATACGCCTTCAGCCGACTTAATGGCATCGTAATCGACTGACGGTGATAGTCGCTAAGATGGAAATCCAGTTCTATCGTAACATCAGGTACAGCACTATTGTCACACATCATGTAGTTGCTCATTGTCTCTGCAGGATAATCCATCTCGTTGACGACCACTGGTTGTACAGCCTCGATATTGAGCGTGTAAGACTTCCCTCTAATAATCGTATCGGTCTGTTCGTAAATAGTCGTTAACTTATAGTAAACATTCTGATTCAACAAGTCTATAAGATATGACTTCCCCGGTATAACAAAAAGCCCTTCAGTTCCATAGATGCTCAAATCTTTTTCCCGAACATCCATAGCTGCCGGTCTTATCGTACTATCTATTCTCTCCGACAATTCCCTAACAAATTTCTGCTCCATGTTGCGACGTGTATCGTTATTCAGCAGTTCATATTCTATGGGAATACCTACAACGGCCAAATCTTTCTCGTCTTTTTTCCATGTTACAACATATAGTTTGTCCTCGCGGTTTTCTATGGAGCAGGCACACTCGCCCAATTTCTCGCGGTACAGTGTTTCCCAGTTGCCTAGCTTAAAAATGACCTTTGACAAATTCAACTGGTTCTCTTCTAACTTATATTTCTTGTTCAGAGCAACATACTCCAAAAAATCATATACTGGGGAAGGCTGCAAAAGACGCATTCTTTCGTCAAACAAAGGTATTCCTATATGCTCCACCACGCCCATGGGATCCGTACGTAAGCAAACCTGTCGTCCGTCTTTTGACATCAGTTTATACGTCTGTTCAGGCATTAATGAATCTATTGGAAACTGTAGGTTTAATATCTGGACAGCCTTTTTTAGTCTCTCAGCTTTGTAATTCTGAGCTGAGAGACAGAGACTAGTTAGAAATATAACTGAACAATATGTTAACCGCGAGAATATCATTGTTATGGAGCAGATACCTTCAGTTTCATACCTGGGGTTATTGTCATTGTTTTCAGCTCATTCCATTTCACTACATCACGGACGGTAATGCCATAACGACGGGCAATATCGGTAATGGTTTCACCTTCTGCTACCGTATGGTATGTTCCACGATAGGTGTTTACAGTACCTTGCGTCGGAGTAGGAGCAGGATTAGGAGCAGGAGCCGGGTTAACCTGGGGAGCATACGTCTGGGTATAACTGGCATTGCCATAACGGAATCGCCAAATCTGGTAATGTCCGACTCGGCCACCACGATCGGATGAGAAATAGATATTTCCGTCATTTGCCCAATAGGGCTCTCCATCGTATGATTTGTTTACAGTCAATTGGGTGAGATTGTTGCCATTGCGATCGACCACATAGAGATCTGCATCTTTTTTTCCCTTTTTAGAGCAAACAAAAACAATATTGCGATTGTCTGGACTGAATCTGGGATTATCGACAAGGCCCATTTTTGCGTCTGTAAGCTGCACTTGGTTTGTTCCATCTTTTTTCATCGTCCATATACTGGTACTCGTTCCGTCAGCAGCATATCTGATAAAGGTTATTTCCGTTCCGTCTGTCGAGAATGAGGGCATACGGCCTAAACAAAGCATTGTATTCTCACCAGTCTGAAGATTCTTAATCCATATTTCACAATCTTTCAAATTGTTACTATATGAAGAGAATTTTTGGTAGACAACAGCTTTGCCATCTCTGCTAATACATGGGAAATACTCAGTTGCATCAGGGGTGTTAGTAACCTGCGTCAGCGCATTACCTTGTGATGCATCCATCATATAGATGTCAGATGAGAAAGCACCTTCCTGTTTGCCAGAAAACACTAATTTATCAGTAGCCGCACAAAAGGAGGGATGCCTGTTGTCGTTTTTGCCTGCCGTTTTCTGAATGACAGAACCAGAAGTGGGTATGTCTCTTTTGTATATATTGCGGCTAATTCCTCTCTTATCTCGTACCGAGAAGAAAAGATTACGACCATTGTCACCACCATAAGGATATTCGCAGATATCCTCCATATCGGTAATCTTGGTTAGTGAGGTTAAATTCTCACCGGGTGCATACATGTCCCACCCTTTGGGACTACAACTATCGGTTAAAAATGCGACCATTATCAATGACGCAGAGATTAATAATTTTGTTTTGTCCATAATAATATATATTTATAGTTATACTTTTAGGTAATATCATCTCACGTTACATCTGTCCGCTCGGCAGTTCGTTGAGCTAGTGTTGTCGGGGACAAAGTTAATGAATTTTAATGTACCTTCCAAACGGCAAAATTAACACAATTCAATCAAATAAACTAAAACGTCGACAAAAGGATGAATAATTGGTTTAAAAGGACGATTATTTTTATTTACCAAAAATCTATCTTTCTCTTTTTTTCATAAAGACAAGGCTCATTGGTGGTTTTTTTGTAAATTTGCAGCATCATTTTCCAATATGAAAGATATAAGGCTCATACTAATTCTGTTCATTCTTGTCGGGATAGGGGCATGTCAGGCACCTTCACGGCAGCGATTGGCCGCAGACATCAAATACGCAGAGGACTCGCTGAGGGTAGGTAAGACGGAGGCTGTGAAACGTATGGTGAGCCAACATCTGGTCGAGGCTAACGACAGTGACACTTATTACGCATGGCTCACCATATTGAACAGAGTGTGGTATGCAGAAATGAATGCAGACTCGATGGAATCAACGAGCCAACGCATATATAACTACCTGTCACGGTATCAGCAATCTCCCAACATCGTACGTAGTCAGATTGAGGCTGAGTGGTACAAAGCCCGTGGCGTCTATTATAGCGCTATGTTGGGTAAGCCCGATTCTGCTATTGTATATACCCAAAAGGCGCTTCAGATAGCTGATAGTATCGACAGCCCCAAAGACTTCCGGCTGATAGCATTGACAAATCTGGCTTTCTATTATAAGCAGCTAGGGCAATACGACAAAAGTGTCGACGAATATATGCAAGCGATGCAACTTGCTGATTCAATGGAGGATTCAGATGTCACCAAACCGATTCTCCTGCTGGGCATCAGTAGCGTATACACTTCAATGGGTGATTACGAACGGAGCGAATACTGGTGGGATCAGACAAGGCTGTTGTTGCCAAACATGTCGAAGTCCGACCAGTTTATTTACTATAATGACAGGGGCAACGACTATTATTTCCAGCAAGCATACGAAAAGGCACGCGAATGTTTTGTCAAAGCAGCCTCGCTCGTAAAAGGCGACAAAAACAAGGAGTGGGATTACTACACGTCGCTGACCAATCTGGGCGAGGCATATATTTGTCTAGGCAAAGCTGACTCCGCCAAAATCATGCTTCAGAAAGCTGACTCATTCTTTCGTAAAGTGGATTACCCCATATTACTTTATTATATTGAGACTTTTAACATCAAGCTGGAAATGCTTCAGGGGCATACCGCCCAGGCTTTGAACATGCTGTCTCGTGCGGAAGCCCCCGCCACGCTAAACCAACAGGGGGAGGCCATTCCCTCCGCCAAGGCTCAACGGCTGAAAGTCAAAGAGCAACTGATGACGCTTATTGGTAATTATCGGGAAGCTTATGAAACACACAGGCAAATGCAGGCCATCAGTGACTCCTTGAAGTCGTTGAATAACAGCATGCAGCTCAGTACCAGACTGTCAGAATACGAACACGACAAGCTGTTGTTGGAGCAGCAGCATTCATTGGAGAAGGCCCGCACCGACAGGCTTCTGGCTTGGGGGCTATTTTTGCTCATGGTGCTGGTTGCCATCGTGCTAGCGAGTTTCTTCCTGCTGTATCGACGCCGTCAGCGTTTCAACAACCTGAAGGCACGCCAACAAATCATCTTGATGCGCATGGAGAACACCCGCAACAGGATTACCCCGCATTTCATATACAATGCCCTGAATCATGAGGTCTTGGCACAAATGGAAGGTCGAGAGGTCGACCTGAATTCGTTGACCCAGCTTCTGAGGCGTGGCGTAGAACAAGCGGGCATATTACAGACGACACTTGGTGAGGAGTTGTCGTTTGTGGACTATTATGTGAATATAGAAGGACGGCAGATGGGGCCGGATTTCCGATATAGCAGGGAAGTCGCAGACAACGTTGATACCAATGCGGTCTGTCTGCCTTCCATGATTGTACAGATTTTTGCTGAGAATGCCTTGAAACACGGCCTGCGTCCCATGAAGGCAGAAGAGGGACGCCAACGTAAACTAACCGTTAGGGTCAGTCGCAAACAGCAAGCTACTTTGGTGGAAGTCATTGACAACGGGAAAGGACTTCAAACTCAAGCCATAGGCCGTAGTCAAACAGGAATGCAAGTCGTAAGACAGACCATACAATTGCTGAACGACAACAACGTCAACATAATCACTTTTGGAATAGGGAACTATGAACATGAGGGTGAAAACGGATGCCGTTCGTGGATTCTGCTACCCGACGAGTACGACTATACAATCACTAATCAGAGATCATAACATTATTATTTATGAACAAACAACAATTAATCAGCATTTTTATCGTAGATGACAACATAGAAGCCGTAAAGGTATTACAGCACATGCTGGAGAGGAATTTTTCCGTCAATATCGTCGGAACTGCCAGCGATGCAGAGACGGCGGCCCAATTAATCATCCAAACCGAACCGGATATTATCTTTCTGGACGTAGAACTGCCGACTATGTCAGGACTGGACTTCTGTACACTCATCAGAAACGATATCAAGCCAGACACGAAAATAGTGTTCTATACAGGCCACGACAAATACATGCTTGATGCCATCCGCAGGAAAGCTTTCGACTACTTGCTGAAACCTCCCACGGAGCAGGACCTGAGCCTTATCATGGCGCGGTATTACGAAAACAAGTTGACCGACATTCCCGGAAATGTCTCTTCCAAAGACCATCTGCCTATCATTCTTGTAGTTAACGCCCTGAACGAACACCTGACACTACAGCTCTCGGATATTGCTTTCTTCCGCTTCAACCAAGAGCGAAAACTATGGGAAATTACCTGCACCAACAATGAGGTGTACACCCTGCGTCACCGCACGACAGCCAACGTTATCCTGAATTATTCGTCAGACTTCGTACAAATCCATAAGCGTTATATCGTCAATGTTAACCAAATCAAGATGATACAAGATTCTATATGTATTCTCTATGAGCCTATGGAACAAATCAGGGAATTGAAAATCAGCAAAAATTTCCGCCAGTCATTCATGAACACCTTTTATTCCATGTAAATATAGTTAGTAAGTAAAAAATCGGACTGATATTTTGTCAGTCCGAATTTTATTACTACCTTTGCAGGCGAATTCAAGGGGTGCTCACGGGTGTGGGCTGAGATGATACCCTTCAGAACCTGATTCGGATAATGCCGACGTAGGGATGAATAGAGTAGCTCTTCCCCCTTATTTTAGAGTATTAATAAATAAGGTAAAAAGAAATGGAAACGAAAAGGAAAGTGATGATTTTGGCCTTGCTGGCAGTAACGGCAATGGCGGGTGCTCAGAACACGAAAGCGCTGTACGACTCGACGCAGGTGGAACAGTTGCAGGAAGTGCAGGTTGTAGGAATACGAGCCACCCGCAAGACACCGGTAGCATTCACAGACATGAACAAGGAACAGCTGAAAGCCGTGAACTTCGGGCAGGACGTGCCTTATCTGCTGTCGCTGACACCCTCGGTGACGATGACCTCGGATGCTGGTAACGGCATTGGCTACACCTCGTTGCGCGTTCGTGGTACAGACCCTTCGCGCATCAACATCACAGCCAACGGCATTCCCATGAACGACGCTGAGAGCGCCCAGCTCTACTGGGTCAACATGGGTGACTTTGCCAGTAGCGTGCAGTCGATGCAGATTCAGCGCGGTGTGGGTACATCGACTAACGGTGCTGGTGCGTTTGGTGCTACGCTGAACATGCAGACGGAGAATATCGGTGTAGAACCATTCATCGGCCTGGACCTGAGCGGAGGCAGTTATTACAGCCATAAGGAAACATTGCGCTTTGGTACAGGACTGATTGGTGAGCACTGGGGCATACAGGGTCGTCTGTCGAACATCGGCTCGAAGGGTTATCTGGACCGTGCCTCGACCAAGTTGAACTCCTACTTCCTGCAGGCAGGCTACTTTGGCGAGAACACGATGGTAAAGTTCATCACCTTTAATGGTGTGGAAGAGACTTACCATGCGTGGAACTACACGTCGAAATATGAGCAGAGCCTCTATGGACGCACGTACAACTCGTGCGGCGAGTATTACGATGCAGAGGGAAACACGCGCTATTACGACAACCAGACGGACAATTACCATCAACAGAACTACCAGCTGATATGGAACCAGCGACTGACGCAGGAGCTGAACCTCAACGCCGCCCTGCACTACACCCGCGGCGACGGCTACTACGAGGAATACAAGCGCAAGCGCACGCTGTTTGAATACGACTTGGACAACCAGATGACCTGGGCCAAGAGCGACCTGGTGCGCCAGAAGAAGATGGCCAACGACTTCTATGGTGCGGTGGCTTCGCTGGTTTACAACAACCGACAGAACCTGCAGGCAGTCCTGGGAGGGGGATGGAACAAATATGACGGCGACCACTACGGACTGGTAACATGGGTAAAGAGTCCTGTGGACCCCCTGATGCCTGACCACCAATACTATGGCGACAATACGAAGAAAACCGACTTCAATGTCTATGGAAAGGTTAATTATGAATTCGTTCCGGGACTGAACGCCTACGTTGACATGCAATATCGCCATGTGGGTCTGAAGATGACTGGTCCTACCGATGAAATCGACTGGAAGGTCAATAAGCGCATCGTCTATGACATGAAAGAGTCATACGACTTCTTCAACCCGAAGTTTGGTTTGAACTACGACATCACAACGAACCACAAGGTATTCGTGTCGTATGCCATTGCCCACAAGGAACCTACGCGCAACAACTTCCAGAATAGTCTGAATGCCGAGTTGGAGATGCCCAAGGCCGAGCGGTTGAACGACCTGGAAGTGGGTTACAAATACCAGAGCAAGGTGTTCACTGCCGGTGCCAACCTCTACTGGATGGATTACAAGGACCAGTTTGTATTGACCGGTGAAATCGACCAAATTGGCGAAGCCATCACACGCAACATGCCTAAGAGCTATCGTCTGGGTATCGAACTAGAGGCTGCTGTCAAACCTGTCGACTGGTTCCGCTGGGATATAAATGCTACCTGGTCAAAGAATCGTGTGAAAGGTATCACAGTACAGCTGGCTGATGGCAGTGTGGCTGACCTTGGCGACCAGCCCCTGGCTTTCTCGCCCGACTGGATAGCCAACAACATCTTCACCTTTACCTACAAAGGACTCAAAGCCAGCCTACAGAGCCAGTATGTCAGCGAACAGTATCTGACGAACACTGGCTTCAAGAGCTACCAGACGCTGGACGACAACGGAAAGAATACTGATGTGAGCATGATGCTCGACGGACATTTTACAACCAACATCGACCTGTCATATAACTTCAAACTGCCTAAACTGGGACTGAAGGATGTCACAGTAGGTGTAACGCTCTACAATATCTTCTCTGCAGAGTACGACAACAACGGATGGGCGGCCCCTTGCTACGACAAGGTGGACGGCAAGGTGGTTGCCACTGGCTGGGATACCTCCGACCAGTATGAGGCTGGCTTTGCACCCTCGGCTCCCTTTAACATGATGGCGCACCTGTCGGTGAATTTCTAGTTGAGAGTTTAGAGTTGATGACGCTGGACTGGCTTGACATATTGACCACGATACTCGGCCTGATTTATATCTGGCTGGAGTATCGTGCGCATATTGCCCTCTGGGTAATAGGCATCGTCATGCCTGCACTCGACATCTACCTGTACTGGAGTCACGGGTTGTATGGTGATGCAGGTATGGCGTGCTACTATACCCTTGCGGCCTTCTACGGACTCTACATATGGAAATTCAAGAAGACCAGGAAGAAGAAAGAGTCGCTGCCTATCATCTTCATGCCACGCGACCAATATCTGCCAGCTCTGCTGTTCTTTCTAGTATCATGGGGAGTTATCTACTATATTCTCATTACATGGACCAACTCTACAGTCCCCCTGTTCGACTCGTTTACCAACGCCATGTCGTTTGTGGGTCTATGGGCACTGGCACGTAAGTATGTGGAGCAGTGGATATTCTGGATCATCGTCGACGTCGTCTGCACCTTTCTCTATATACAAAAAGGCATTCCTTTCAAAGCCATGCTCTATGGACTCTATGTCGTTATTGCCATTGCCGGCTACAGGAAGTGGAAGAGCGTAGCAAAAACTATTAAAAGAGACCAGAAATGAATACCGAGTTTGATGTCGTAATCGTTGCGAACGGTGAGTTTCCCACCCATGAGATTCCCCTTGGCATCCTAAAAAACGCCAAGCATATCGTAGCGTGTGATGGAGCCATCAAGAACGTGCCCCAGGCGGAAGTAGTGGTAGGCGACGGCGATAGCGTGCCAGCAGCCTTTCACGACAGGCTCATCCAAATTGAGGAGCAGGAAGATAACGACCTGACCAAGGCTACGCGCTATTGTTTGTCGATGAAATGGCAAAAAATTGCGTATTTGGGATGCACGGGTAAGCGCGAAGACCACACGTTGGGAAACATCGGACTGCTGATGCGATACTTCCGCAAGATGGGGGTAGAAGGCATGATGTTTACAGACCATGGTTTCTTTACGCCTGCCTTTGGAACCCATCCTTTCCAATCCAAAAAAGGCCAGCAGGTGAGTATTTTCAACTTCGGATGCAAGCAACTCTTGTCAGAAGGTCTCAGATGGAACAGCTATGCCTATGACGAGTGGTGGCAAGGCACACTCAACGAGGCGTTGGGTGATTACTTCTCATTCCAGGCCGACAGCTACTATCTTGTTTTTCAAACCTACGACGTCAAATAGTTACATCCAAGAATTTGAGTTCTGCTTCGAGCATGGCCAGTTTGGGCATATCGAAGCCGGCCTCGCGGGCAATCTCGATGGGTCGCGTGTAGAGGTAGTGAATCTCCATACGGCGATGGAAATCGTAGTCGAGTCGCATAGACGGTGAATAAGGCGTCATGGCATCGGTCATTTCCAACATCTTCTGGGCAAACGATTCGTCAATATTTTTAACGCCCAAGTGCTGGGCGGCACCGATGACTTCCATCATCTGCTCATAGATGAGTTGGCGTGTGGCAGGATTCTGCAGCAAGAGGTTCGTCTGCGTCTTCAGCGCCACCGTCATACCGTTGAAGGGCATGTTCCACACAGCCTTCTTCCAACGCGCCTCGTGATATTCGACGAGTCCGGCCTTCACGCCAGCGGCATTGAATTCGTCCACCACTTGCTGTAGCAAAGCCTCATCGCGACATGAGTAGTTGCCCAGATTGATCTGGCCATAGCACTGATGATTGACACGTCCCGGTTCCGTCTTGGCAGAACAGATGAACGCCAAACCTGCGGCAAGTTGTACGTCAGGGAACATCTGCTGCACATCCTGCTCAACACCGATACCGTTTTGAATGAGCACTACCAGCGTCTGAGGGCCTAGCAACGGGGGCAGTAAGTCACGTAACTTACTATTATTGATGGACTTGAGACACACCAGTACGACATCGCACTGCGGCATATCAATCGTCGTGTTGTAAACATGAGGTGCATCGAGACGGAACGAACCATCGCACGAATCAATCTGCAGGCCGTGTTGCCTAACATATTCATAATCACTACGCAGCAGGAAGTGCAACTCCTGTCCGTTCTGAGCCAATCGGGCGCCATAATATCCACCAATGGCTCCAGTACCTATTACTCCGTATTTCATTTCGTAAATCAGATTTTAGAGTGCAAAATTACAAAATAATTCTTAATTCTTCATTCTTAATTCTTAATTTCTTTGTACCTTTGCACCCAAAATTTGAAAGAAATGAAGATTGAACAACAAATAATGGCTGCCGCGCAGGCAGCGGTAAAGGCACTCTACGGACAGGACGTGCCCGAGAAGATGGTGCAAACTCAGAAGACCCGCAGCGAGTTTGAGGGTAACCTGACATTGGTCGTATTCCCCTTTGTCAAAATGGCCAGGAAGTCGCCTGAGCAGACTGGTCAGGAGCTGGGCGAATACCTGGTAGCCAACTGCGACGCCATCAGCAAGTTCAACGTGGTAAAGGGTTTTCTGAACCTGAGCATCAGCGACGAGGCATGGCTTAACCTGTTGGCCGACATCGACAAGGACGACCACTATGGCGAGAAGACCGCTGACGAGAGTTCCCCTCTCGTCATGATTGAATATAGCAGTCCCAACACCAACAAGCCCCTGCATCTGGGTCATGTGCGCAACAACCTGCTGGGTTGGTCGCTGGCCCAAATCATGGAAGCCAACGGCAACAAGGTGGTGAAGACGAACATCGTGAACGACCGCGGTATCCACATCTGTAAGTCGATGCTGGCCTGGCTGAAGTGGGGCAATGGTGAGACTCCCGAGTCGTCGGGCAAAAAGGGTGACCACCTGATTGGCGACTACTACGTAGCTTTCGACAAGCACTACCGCGAGGAAATCAAGGAACTCGTGGCTCAGGGCATGGACGAAGAGCAGGCCAAGCAGGAGGCTCCGCTGATTAAGGAGGCCCACGAGATGCTGGTGAAGTGGGAACAGAACGACCCCGAGGTACGTGCCTTGTGGGAGAAGATGAATTCGTGGGTCTATGCCGGTTTCGACGAGACCTACCAGAAAATGGGTGTAAAGTTCGACAAGATATATTATGAGAGCCAGACCTACCTGAAGGGTAAGGCCAAGGTAGAAGAAGGTCTGGCCAAGGGGCTCTTTGAGCGCCATGATGACAACAGCGTCTGGGCCGACCTGACCAACGAGGGACTGGATCAGAAGCTGCTGCTGCGTAGCGACGGTACCAGCGTCTATATGACGCAGGATATCGGTACCGCCGAGATGCGTTTCCAGGACTACCCCATCGACAAGATGATCTATGTGGTGGGTAACGAGCAGAACTACCACTTCCAGGTGCTCAGCATTTTGCTGGATCGTCTGGGCTTCAAGTGGGGTAAGGAACTCGTTCACTTCTCCTACGGTATGGTAGAGCTGCCCAACGGCAAGATGAAGAGCCGCGAGGGAACGGTGGTTGATGCTGACGACCTGATGGAACTGATGGTAGAGGATGCCTATAAGACCTCTATGGAACTGGGTAAGTTTGACGACATGACGGAAGAGGAGCGTCGTGAGATTGCCCGCGTTGTAGGTATGGGTGCATTGAAGTATTTTATTCTCAAGGTTGATGCACGCAAAAATATGCTGTTCAACCCCGAGGAGAGTATCGACTTCAACGGCAACACGGGACCGTTTATCCAGTACACCTATGCGAGAATCCGTAGTATTCTGCGCAAAGCAGCTTGTATAACTAGTACGACTAGTCTGACTATTACCACTAGTCTTTCTGAGAAGGAGGTTGAGCTGATCCAGAAGATGTCGGAGTACGGTGCTGCCGTTGAGCAGGCTGGTAAGGACTACAGCCCATCGGGCATTGCAAACTACTGCTACGAACTGACGAAGGTGTTCAACCAGTTCTATCACGACTACTCGATTCTGAACGAGCCCGACGAGCAGAAGAAGACCGTACGTCTGATGTTGGCCAAGAACGTGGCGAAGATTCTGAAGAACGGCATGGCCCTGCTGGGCATTGAGGTTCCTGAGAGAATGTAACTCATAGGATTGCCTAGGTTTTCCTAGGACAGCCTAGAATAACAAAAAGAATGATGCAGAATCCTCCCGACTACAGACACGACACGGTGTTGCCCCTGCCCATGGAGGTACGGGCAGACGCGTGGGCCGTGGATGCTGCATGCAGTGGTAATCCTGGTCCGATGGAGTATCAGGCCATCGATTTAGCAACTGGTGCTCGCGTGTTTCATTTCGGTCCTATCAAGGGTACGAATAATATCGGGGAGTTTCTGGCTATTGTACATGCCTTGGCTCTCTGCTGGCAACAGGGTCTGCACAATAAAACCATCTATAGCGACTCGTATAATGCCATTCTCTGGGTGAACAAACGCAAATGCAAGACAAAACTGGAACGCACACCTGAGACAGAGCAACTATTCCAAATTATTGTCCGCGCTGAGAATTGGCTACAAACCCATCAGTGGCGCAATCCCATCATCAAGTGGGAAACCAAGCAATGGGGCGAGGTCCCTGCCGACTTCGGTAGGAAGTAAGGGAGCCTATCCCAAACCCCTCCCAAAAGGAGGGGCTTATTGTTTTGCGTATATCACAATGATGTTTTTGTCATATACCTGTTGCGAGTGAACCTTCACTCCGGCAGGCAGTATGGGAGCCTGCGTGCCACCACTCACCGTAATCGGTGCCGTCTCGACACGTATCTCATCCCACAAACCAGCCTCAATGAACGACTCATGCGTTTGGCGTCCTCCTTCAACGATGAGCGACTGGATACCATGTTGATATAGGTCCTCCATCAGCTGGGGCAAGGGACGATGGCGTGTCAGCACGATGCGTTTAGGATTCGGACCGTGCCAATGACGGACTGTCAACTGGGGATGCTCACGGATATCAGTAGTATGTCCCACCAGAATAGCATCCTCCTCGGCTCGCAACTGGTGAGAGAGCATCTGAGTCTGTTCGTTGGAGATCTGGAAGGCCTTGCCATTCTCATCAATAAAACCGTTGGCGGTCTGTGCCCACTTCAAAATAATGTAAGGGCGGTGTTCTCGATGAAAAGTAAAGAAACGACGATTCAGCCATTGGCACTCCTTTTCAAGCACCCCGACAACAACCTCGATACCGACATCTTTCAGTTTCTTGATGCCACGTCCCTGTACTTCAGCAAAGGGGTCGACAGTACCCACCACCACACGCTTGACACCCTTTTTGATAATCAGGTCGGCACATGGCGGAGTCTTGCCATAGTGCGAACAAGGTTCTAACGACACGTAGATAGTGGCATCCTTCAGCAGTACCTCATCCTCTGGTCGCACTGAGGCAAAAGCATTTACTTCGGCATGCCCTTCACCACAGCGTACATGGTAACCTTCGCCGATGATTTTAGAGTTGAGAGGTGCTACAATGACCGCACCGACCATCGGATTTGGGCGGGCACCCTGAATGCCGTTTGCAGCCAGTTGAATGCAGCGCTGCATATATTTTTCGTCTTCGCTCATAATCTTTGAACTTTGAACTTTGAACTTTGAACTTTTTTTCTTACCTTTGCAGTATGAATTACAACGAACTGTGGCATCTGTTAGCGCAAAAATACGACGAGGGCGAAGCGAAAGCCATTGCCCGGATGGCGTATGAAGTGCGCTTTGGACTGACTTTTTCAGACCTTTGCCTCGGCAAAGATACACAATTATCCGCAGACGACCAAACGGAATTGGAAGAAATCGCCATGAGATTGTTGCAAGGCGAACCCATACAGTATGTTTTGGGACAGGCTGACTTCTGTGGACGGACGTTCAAGGTCAACGAACATGTGCTGATTCCCAGACCAGAAACGGAAGAGTTGTGTCGGTGGATAGTTTCAGAGGTAAGAGGTAAGAGGTTAGAGGTAAGAGATTACCCCGTTCTTGATATAGGGACGGGATCGGGATGTATTGCCATTACGCTGGCTGCAGAAATTTCTGAAACTAAGGTCACCGCATGGGACATATCGGAAGAAGCCTTGGAGGTAGCCCGTGAGAACGCCAAATGTACCGATGTTCACGTGTCTTTCGAACAAGTCGACGCCTTACATCTTACATCAGACATTTTACATCAGACATCGGGAGTCTTCGACCTCATCGTCAGCAATCCCCCATATATATGTAATAAGGAACGCGAGACCATGGAGGCCAACGTGCTGGAGCACGAACCTCATACGGCGTTGTTCGTACCCGACGACGACCCATTGCTGTTCTACCGCGCCATTGCCCAATACGGACTGACGGCACTGAAGAAAGAAGGCTGGTTGTATTCTGAGATCAATCCCATATATGCAGATACCCTTACTGACATGTTGAGTAAAATGTCATACCACGGCATCGAAATAAAAGAAGATGCCTATGGCAAACGACGAATGATGAGAGCGTGTAAAGGGTAAAAAGGTAAAAAAGTAAAAGGGTAAAAAAGATGAAAACCGAAAACGAAGCCTATTTGGCGCTAGCAGCCCTTTGTGCACAAGCCGAGCACTGCCAATACGAGATGCTAGAAAAGATGCGTCGCTGGGAACTGCCCGAAGAAGCACAAGCCCGTGTAATGGCCAAGCTCGTCAAGGAGCGCTATGTCGACGA
This sequence comes from uncultured Prevotellaceae bacterium, assembly GCA_902764705.1. Lineage (GTDB taxonomy): Bacteria > Bacteroidota > Bacteroidia > Bacteroidales > Bacteroidaceae > Prevotella. The sequence continues at coordinate 30,150 of CACWWZ010000004.1, forward strand.
CGAGCGTTATGCCCAAGCTTTTGTCAAGGACAAGATACGCTATAACAAATGGGGTCGCCGCAAGGTGGAGCAGGCCCTGTGGCAAAAGCGTATCGATGAGGAGATTCGCAACAGCGTGCTCAATGACGTTGATGACGAAGAATATCTGAGCGTGCTGAGTCCGCTATTGAAACAAAAGCGCAAAACTATTAAGGCCAAGAACGACTACGAACTGAACCAGAAACTGGTGCGGTTTGCTCTAGGACGTGGTTTTACGTTTGACATCATTCGGCAGTGTTTGGATGTTGACGATGAATTGGTGGACTAGGATACTCGACTTCATTTCGCCCCGTCTGTGTGTAGTGTGTGGCGAACGGCTCTCGCCCACCGAGCGAAGTATCTGCTCGGTATGCTTGCTGCACCTGCCCCGTACCACCTACCAATTCACACCTGACGACAATCCTATGGCGCAATTGTTCTGGCACCTGACGCCCGTCAAGCGTGCTGCCGCCCTACTCTACTACGAGCCGCACTCCGAACTGGCACGTCTCATCTACGACCTTAAATACCACGACCGCCCAGATATTGGCGAGGATATGGGGCGCCTGATGGCTAATGAGATGCAACTGGCTCGTTTCTTTGATGGTATCGACGTGTTGCTGCCCGTTCCCCTTTCCCGTAAGAGACTCCGCCAGCGTGGCTATAACCAAAGTGAACAGCTAGCGATAGGCGTCAGCGACATTACCCACCTGCCTGTTGTCACTAAAGCCTTGCGCAGAAAACATTTCGTCAAGAGTCAGACCCGCCTCAGCCGTCATGAACGTCAGGAGAACGTGGAAGATATGTTTGAGCTACTTGACGGCAGTTTGTTACAGGGAAAGCATGTGCTGCTGATTGACGATATCTGCACCACCGGCGCCACACTGATAGCCTGTGTCGATGTCCTCAAGAACATTCTGGGAATCCGACTCAGTGTGCTCACCTTGGGATTCACCAAGACATAGCATCGTGCAATCGGTTGCACTTACCGTACAAAAATAAATGCCTACTGATAACTAATTATTCAAAATTAGTTCTTATCTTTGCAGTGCAAAAACTAATAACCCAATGATTATGAAACGTTTATTTACATCCATCATCACATTATTGGCAACACTGCCCATGCTGTCGCAGGGCTGGCCAGCACAATATGAAGGTGTTATGCTGCAAGGCTTCTACTGGGACGGTTACGATGATGCCCAGTGGACTGTACTAGAGTCTCAGGCAGACGAACTGTCGTCATATTTTAAGCTCGTTTGGATTCCCCAAAGTGGTAATTGCGGAGGAAAATCTATGGGCTACGATGACCTCTACTGGTTTCCCGGGCATTACAACAGTTCATTTGGAACTGAGGAAGAATTGCGCTCAATGATCAATACTTTTAAGAATAAGGGTATTGGTACTATTGCCGATATTGTTATCAATCACCGTCGCAATGTCAGCAATTGGGTGGACTTTCCTGCTGAAACCTACAACGGGGTGACCTACCAGCTAAAATCAACGGACATCTGCGCCAACGATGACGATGGAAAAACGAAAACATGGGCTACTCAGAACGGATACAGCCTCAGCACAAACAATGACACTGGCGAAGGATGGGACGGAATGCGTGACTTGGACCACAAGAGCGAAAACGTGCAAAAGAGTGTAAAGGCATATCTCAAAATGCTGCTTAACGACATGGGCTATGTCGGTTTCCGCTATGACATGGTTAAGGGTTACAGCGGTTCATATACCAAGTTGTACAACGAAGACAGCAAGCCCCAGTTCTCTGTAGGTGAATGTTGGGACGGAACAAGTACCATCCGCAATTGGATTGATGCTACTGGCAAGACCAGTGCCGCCTTCGACTTTCAGTTCCGCTATACGGTACGAAATGCCGTCAACGCCAACAACTGGTCGCGTCTTGCCCAACAAAACGAAGGCAACTGGCCATTGGTGAGCAATTCGTACAACAGTGGCAACTACAAGCAGTGGGCAGTCACATTTGTTGAAAATCACGACACAGAGCGTCGTCCTGACGCTGCTCAAGATCCTATCAAGAAAGACACTCTTGCAGCAAATGCCTATCTGTTGGCCATGCCTGGTACTCCCTGTGTCTTCATGACACACTGGCTGGATTGTAAACAAGACATTAAGAGTATGATTGATGTACGCAGACTTACTGGAATACAAAACACCAGTACCTACGAAGAGTTGGTAAAAAATCAGTCTACTTACTATGCTGTAAGTACTACTGGCTCAAAATCAAAGTTACTTGCAGTCGTAGGCAGCAAACCAGAATCTTACGCTCCAGGAGACGAGTGGGTGAAGGTTCTCGCTGGCTACCATTATATGTATTATGTTGACAAGACTGCTAATACCGCGTGGATTAGTCTTGCTTCCGGAACTTATAAAGGTGAACAAAAAGTCCTGCTCTCTGCAGTGACCAGCAACAGCAACAAGTTGGTGTATACCACAGACGGCACTAACCCAACCGCCAGCAGCAAGCAGGTAGAGAGCGGTACGGAAATAACCATTCCCATTGGCGACACAACACTCTCTGTTGGTTTATTATCAGGGACAACTGTTAGTGGCATTCAAACCCGAACCTACCATGTAACGGAAGCTGGATCTTTTACTATACCCGACTTCTGTATAGTTAACGAAGGCGAGACCTGCGCGTTCTACGAATCACCTTCTACCTGGAGCAATGCAACGTGCTGGGCATGGAATACGGTTAACTATACTGGCGGCAAGTGGCCTGGTGTTGCTTGTAAACAAGTTGGCACGCTAACTAATGGCAATAAAGTGTGGAAATGGACGTGGGATGGAAAGTGCTATAAGGAGAGTTCCACCACAGAGACCTCGCCACAGGGACTTCCTACCGGCATCATTTTCAGCAACAATGGCAGTAGTCAGACAGCTGACTTACCCTTTATTAACGGTGCATATTATGACAAGAAGGGCTATGTTGCCACGGTTACAACCACGGGGATTAAGACTATCAAGACAGATGCGCCCAATGACAATTCAGCAATAATCTTTACTCTGGACGGACGCCAGGTAAAGAACCCAGGACGTGGGCTCTATATTATCAACGGGAAGAAATACGTGAAATAGCAGCGCGTATAACAAACCAGCAGTGCAGCAAGATAGTCTGCACGTAGCCATAGTGATGAGCCATCACGCGGAAACGCTCCACGAGCGACGCGTGATGGTTTTTTGTGGTTGCGCCCTCCTCGGTATAATTGGCAATGACCATATCAGCATTACACAGGCGTAGACCCATACGCTCCGTTTCCTTCATCACTCGGATGCACCAATCGACATCGGCAGAGAAACGATAACGAGTGTCGTACTGCTGGTTTTTGGCAATGTCCGTACGGGCATAGAAAGCCTGGTGGCACACCAGCATGCCCTTTCGGAAGGAGCGCCACGACAATTGCTGGGGAGGCTGGTGCTTACGAGGATGCAGGAAATGGCCCTCGTCGTCTACAATGTCCGTATTACCATAGAGCACGCCAGGCAGTTCGTCAGTAGGCTGTTCGTTGAGTTGACAACGCTGTACGATTTTCTCCAGCGTGTCGTCATAAGGAAAGAAATCGCCGGCATTCATATATACGATATAGTCGCCTGAAGCCTGCGTCAGACCTTTATTCATCGCATCGTAAATGCCGTGATCGGGTTCAGAAAGGATAATCACCTTATGACCGCAGTCTGAGACATCACTCTTCGCCTTATACTGCTCGGCTAACTGAAGTGTGCCGTCTTTCGATGCGCCATCGACTATCAGGTGTTCCACACCTTCGTAAGTCTGCGCAAGCACGCTGTCGAGTGTCCGTTGCAGTACACGCTCGGCGTTATAGGTAATAGTAACGATTGTAATGCGTATCATAAAACTTTATAACGATTTTACCACCACAGCAGGATTACCCGCCACGATACAATTGTCAGAAACGTCGTGAAACACCACAGAACCAGCGGCAATCTTCACGTTATTGCCAATGTGGATGCCGCCATAAACGGTTGCTCCGGTATAGATAGACACATTATTTCCAATCGTAGGACGCCCACCCTTGCCATTACCCAACGTCACCAGTTGCAGACAATAGAAATTACTGCCAATGCTCTCTGCATTCAGGTAAGTGGCATAGTTATGCTCAAAATGAGCTCCAGGACCTATGGAGGGACACCAGATTGTCAACGTTCGTTCTGGGGGTAACAGCCACTGAATAGGTGCTGACAGATATTCACCTATCCTATAATAGAAAAGGTTGCGGAAGGTGCGTTCGCGCGTACATGCCTTGATGAAGTTTAGTAACGTCGGCTTGCCATCCTGCACCTTCTGCAGGTCATCAGCAATTGTTTTTTTCTTAGCAAGAAAGATAGCAATATGGGGCAACATGCGTAATGTGGACGCTGAGAGTAGCAAGGTTTGTGTCAACAGATTCATCGCTTCAGCATTTTAGGAGTCATACTATTCTGGTATTCTTCAATATAACGACTGGCCACACTCTGCTGAGAATATTTCTGAGCAACCTGATGCAGACAGTCGCGACTCAGTGTCTCATAGTCAGCCTCAGCCAACACATAGCGAATGCCTTGTGCCAAGTCGGCAGCATCGCGTTCCTTGGCCACATATCCATTCACCTGATGGGTGATCATCTCAGGAATGCCCCCCACGTGGAATCCTACACAGGGTACGCCACAGGCCATCGCCTCCATGATAGTGTTGGGCAGGTTGTCTTCCAACGAAGGCAACACAAAAACATCAGCAGCATTATAGACATTGACTATTCGCGACGGGTCACTGACGTATCCCAACGGATAGGAAGGCAGCGCCAACTGCGAAGCGACCTCCTCAGCATGCCCGCCAAGAATCGCCACCCCCGTATTATCTTTCATTTCGGGATGTTGCTGCACCAGACGACTGACAGCATCCACAAAATAGCTAATGCCCTTACGAGGATCAGTAACACGCTGAGAGACAAAAAGAATGATACGGCGGTCGGTAGGCAAGTCCAAGGTCTGACGAGCCTGTTTCTTGTCCTGCGGACGATACAAACGCGTATCAATAGCATTGGGAATACTGACAATACGCTGGTCTTTGAGCAGGGCACTCTTCTTAGCCTCTCCTGCCAGCCATTCACTGCAACACACATAAGTAAGGCGCTGTCCGTTGAGCATCTGTACCTTACGTCTCCACACCTGTCTAGCCAGACTGTCACCTGGCAGCAAAGGACACTGGTCACATTGGGACAGATACTGTTCGCAGCCTCGACTGTAGTGACAGACAGCTGTAGCTGGCCAGATGTCGTGCATGGTCCACACCACCGGTTTCCCTGATGTCAGGATTTTGCGGATACCCTTCAGCGACAACATGCCCTGATTGATCCAATGCAGATGGATTACATCTGCTTCTTGGAATTCAGGCAAATTGGTGATATCCGTACCCGCATTGGCCATATCGACTTCAAAGAGATGTTCGCGGCGGAAATGCAGATGCAGCCATATGACAAACCGTTCCCATAAGAAGTTCCATTGCTGTCGCCACGATGAGGGTAAACCGGCAACCGTTAAATGGTCTGTTTCCTTGTCGCGTACCAACATTTTAGCCTTTACCCCGTTATTGTTCAAGGCCTCCATCAACCGGTTAGCAGCTACTGCTGCTCCACCTGTCCGCTCGCTCGTGTTTACTATCAGTACACGCATACCTTAATTATTATGGGTACAAAGATACAAATAAAAATCTTAATAGGCATTCACAATAGCCAAATATTGTGTTAATTTCTGTTGTTTTCGCACACAACTCTTGATTTAAATCAAGAATAGGGCGTTTTTACACTAAAAAACCGAAAAACTATTTGCAGGAGACAAAAAAGTTCGTAACTTTGCATCGTCAAACAAAAAATGACACTTGACTAAGTGAAGTCAAGAATTGGTTAATAGATTGTTTTAGGTTAGTAGTAATATTTATAGTTTTAGGTTTTTAGTTATTGGTAAGAAGAAAGTTTTAAATGTGTTAGGATAACAGTGGTCGCCGTGAGGCGCTCATAACTTTCTTTTCTAAGGAAATAGTTAGTATGTATCAATATGCTGCCGCAAGGCAGACCTCCAGTCGAAAGACTGGAATTATCTTGAATAAAGGATTTTTAGTTAAACATAGGCTTTTTGAATACCACTGCTCGTTGATGAGTAGTGGTATTTTCTTTTATGCTATTTCTCTATAAGTGCTACTGCATAAGCCGATATACCTTCCTGGCGCCCTATAAAGCCCAGTTTTTCGGTAGTTGTCGCCTTGATAGAGACGGCATCGGGGTCACATCCTATCACCTGTGCCATCACTTGCTGCATCTGTGGAATATGCGGATTCATCTTCGGACGCTCTGCACATATCGTTGCATCGATATTCACCAAATGATAACCCTTCGTTGCAATCAGTTCTATCGTCTTTTTCAGAATTATCTTGCTATCCATACCGTCCGTCTCTGCTGACGTATCAGGAAAATGATAGCCTATATCACGCATGTTTGCAGCCCCCAGGATGGCATCGCAGATAGCATGTATCAACACATCTGCATCGCTATGTCCCAGCAACCCCAATTCATGATCAATCTTGATGCCACCCATCCAAAGGTCCCTATTAGGCACCAGTTGGTGGACGTCATATCCCATTCCTACTCTAATCATTGTTTTTATCGTTATGCCGTTATTACGTTATTCCGATGGTTCTTATTTAAACAAATCCTTGATACCATCCATGTCGAAGGCCAGCGTGAAGCGTAGTGTCTGGTCCAACGGATTACTGCGAGCCGTCGAGATGACATAGCCTACATCCAGCGAGAACACATTCATGCGGAAACCGCCGCCCACGGTAAAATACTTGCGGTTACCCTTGTTCTCAGACTCGTGATGATAACCTGCACGCAAGGAGAACTGGTCGTGATAGACATACTCTGCACCAATACTCCACTGTATTTCCTGCAGTTCTTCCTTAAAACCACCAGGAGCATCAGTAAAACTCTGAAAGATACCCGAAATAGCACTGACATCATTATATTCAGCAATGACACGTTGTTCGTAGTCTTCCTTCGGCTCTCCATCGTTCTGCTTCGGCACAGTAGGCACTAACAGTTTGTTTGCATCTGCAGAGATAGAGAAACGGTTGTATTCGTCGACAGGAATCATCAACGATGCACCCAGACGCAGGTTTGCCGGGAGGAAGTTCGAGCGGTCATCACCAAAATAGGTAATCTTTGAACCCACATTCTGCACTGTCAATCCCAAGCCCAGCTGACACTCACGCTGTCCCAGATTCAAGAAATTCTGATAGTAGAAAGCCAAGTCGGCAGCAAATGCCGAGGCCGGTGAAGCATCTTCCGTATAGTCGTACCGCAGGTCACTATATAGCAAGCGCAATGCGACACCCATTGAGAACTTTTCGGTCAACATCAGCGAAGCTCCCGCATCCAGAGACATCTCGTAAGGTTTCACCGTCATTGCATTCTCCTCAAACGAAGTCATCACCTCACCCAGCGAGAAATAGCGCAGCGAACCACTAAGCGACAGGTTGTCACCAACACGGTAATAGCCTGCCACATAGGCCAAATCAATATCATTGACCAACTGTCGCAACCAAGGTGTATAGTTCAGCGCAATACCAGCCCGACTGATACAGAACGGATACTTTGCAATGTTCCAGGCCTGTGAGTTGACATCCGGATCGGTAGCGGCACCCACATCACCCATACCTGCAGCACGAGCATCTGGAGCAATAGTTTGTGAGATGACGGCATGCTCAATAGGATTAAACTGGCTCTTCGTGTCCTGAGCACGCATCGTCAGACCCATCAACAGGCAGACCGTCATTAACATTATCTTCATTGTTGTCTTCATATTCATAATTTATGCGTTAAAATGATTAGTTTCTTTGCTTTCGAGGCATAGCTACTGCCATCGCTGGCTATACGTACCCGATAGAGATAGACACCCGTCTGCAAACGTCGGCCACCATCTACAGTCAAATCCCAGTCAATGGTATAACTATTATCCGTCGACACGCCATTTTCTGCATACGACCAAAGATGACGGCCAGAAATGTCGAACACATCGAGTACAACATCCATATCGCTGCCAATACGGTCATGCAAAATACGGAACGATGTCGTAGTCGTGGCAGGATTTACTATCGCTTCCACATCAAAGAACAGCGGTTCCAGTCCCTTCACCACCTTGAAAGTCAGTTCTGCCGTCGATGAGTTATTCAGGATGTCCCATGCACGGAACAAGAGTTTATGCTCTCCATACGACAATTCCGGGATACTATAACCCACCGAACCACGGGTATAACTACCAAAATCATATTGGAAATAGTCGTTCAGCGAATATGTCTTCGTCATTTCCCCATCAATAATCAGCTGCAGATCATGTCCGATACCACTTCCAGCGGCATTGATACCATCTTCGTCATTCATCTGTGCCACGAAGTAGGGCGTAGGATTAACGCTGCCTCCATTGACAAACGACGAACTATTAAGATAGCAGTATATGTTCGGTCCGATTCCGTCCTGAGGAAGACCTCCGGAACCGCTCATTATCACCTGATTACAGATGCCACTGGCCTCCATGGTTTTCTCGTCATTGATAGCATAGAGATTAAACAATCCGTTTGCATTCGAATAGCTGATATCCTTTGGTACAGCAAAAGAGAACGAGAAGCGTCCGTTCTTTACCAAGTCACTGCCATTGAACAAGACGTTGGGACGATCATAGAATACGAACGGTTCACTGGCCTCTGCCGGATCATTCAGCTTACAGATTACTCGTTCCATAGCATCACGGACAATAGCAGTCAGCGTCCCATTGAACGCGGTAGCCTGCTGTCCGTCCGCTTCTGTGATATGACCAGTCACTATTGCCGTCGAACCGGCATTCAATGTCTTTGTCTGGCCACTTACCAGAGGCTGATTGTTGATAGAGTCTATCTGAATACCTAATGTCGGTGCTGCCAATCTCATGGCAGGATCGCCCATTAAGGTATACTGCAACTTATTCTGGGTACGATCAGACGAATAGACAGGACGTCCACCCGAATAGCCCACAAGCGTACCAGTCTCTATCAGTTCATTCTTTGCCCGGCGGACGGCCTCGCCAATAGGTAACAGTCTGCCACTTTCCTGACTCAACACTTGACGCATGAATGCCAGGTTCATCAGCCTGTTATAGGTCTGGAACACAGTACGAGTTGTTCCAAAGAAGGCCACAGCACCGCCTTTCTTATTAAACATCGCCGTTTCACCAATATTCTCTTCTTGTCCGTCAAAAGGCATAATGTCGCACGATGCCGTTACCCATAGAGGCAGCCGCGAAGAGGTGTTATTGAAATCGGCTAGTCGAAGTACATATTCATGAGAGACGGCATCAGCACGCCCATGTCCAGAATAGTTCATAATCAGTGCTCCCTGCTGCATCTGTTGCTTAATCAGTCGCGTCACGTCAGGATAGCTGTTTCCCGTCGATGAACTGACTCGGTTATAGGCATCCCACATCACTCGTTTAATCTGATAAGTCGGATAATATAATTCCACCATTCGGGCTACACTGTCGGCATCCACCATATGGGCATTCTCGTTTCCGTCGTCACCCATCATACATATCAGATTCTGCCAAGCTCCTGCCTGGTCGTTGTTCACATAGCTGATGACTTTATCCACCACCACCTCTGCTTCCTCAGCCGTCCGGGCCGAGATACGTCCCACAGCGACGTCAGCTTTGGCTATTAGCATATTATCACCCTCTCCATCATCCAACAGACAAAAATAGTCATCCGTCACATAGCAATCGGTGGCACTATACGAGTTTTCACTTTCGTAGCAAAGCAGGAAATCGTCAGGCGAATAGCCATTCCATTCGGAGCTTGCCATACGGTTATCCCATGCTCCGTCGCCCATCAGCAACAAATAGCGAGGCATATCAGCATCATTGTCTGCACGTTCATACAACATCCTCAGATAACGGCGATAAGCATTGGCATCAGGCGTACCGCTTGAGAACTCATTAAACAGCTCATCGGCAGGCACAATCCGAACCCTCAGACTGTCTCTCGTCTCATGAAAAGCTTTCAGTCGTTCTGCCTGGCCTATCAGTTTTTGTGAGGTAGGAATGATGATGACCATATCCACAAAGCCGTCAGCATGGTGATCCTGATTGGTGATACCATAGACAAAGTCAGGAACAGGGAATGTCGCTGACAGATCTGGAGCCGGGGCCGGTTCAAAAGCATGAATGGAGATATAGTCCAGACGGACATTGCCACCTCCTGCATTCGTGGAAATCGTCACCTTGTTGGAAGCCTGCATATTTCTGACAGTATCAGTCCTTAAAGCTATATTCATCTGTTCATAACTGCCATGTGCAGAAATATTCAAGGTCCCGAATTGTACATCGTTGACGCTGACGTCGACCTTGGTGGCATTATCTCCCGTCACGACAATAGTCATAATTCCCTTCTGCCCGCCACCCTTTGCAGGAACGGTAAAAGAATGACTGCCACCAGCAGCTATCAGTGTGGCGTCATACAGGTTTCTTCCTCCATGATACCAGGCATAATCGTCGACTTCATATAGAGTATTATAATCGTCAGCCAACGGATAATAAGTGCTTTTAAATTCCTCCTCACTCAGCATCAAGGGGACGCTGTCGTTCTCAGTCAGGAAATAGCAGCCCACATTCGAATAAGGATTACGAACCCGGCGGTGCATCTCGTTCCACGTTACAGGGCCGACGGCATAGAACAGGCGTTTTCCACCTACCTCACAAGTCGGAACTTCCTTCAGGTCGTCAGTTTCCGCCAAGTAATCAGCCATCAGTTTCTCAGGTTGCATACCGCCACCATAGCCATACACCTTTACTTTGTTGATATCGGAGAAGCCTGCTTTCTTGATCAGCTCAGCCGTCAACTGATAGATTCCCGTCGAAGGGACACTGATTTTCACCCAACGTCCCGAAGCCAAGACAGAATGGGCGGCATAGGGACTGCCATCAGAAAGCGATGCGCGACGTAAGGAACGACGTTTCTCGCCCTTCACATCGAGCATAAAACTCACCAGTTTCTGATAACGGCCATTACGAAACACCAAAGGCACAAACGAAATGGTCAGTTCCCCTTGTTTACGGTCCACACTGGCGGTTTGCATGATTTCCGGCATAGTGGGCAAAGGGAGATTGGTAATCCGAAGATAGCGCTGCACGTCTGCCTCACTCATCGGTATGAATTCCGGATAAGCGATTGTAACGGAATAAGTAGAGTCTGCATAATGCTGTCCCAACGGCATGTGATGGGTAAAGACCGGCAGTAACGTATCAATCCTGACTTGCTCGGCAGTCAAGTTAAAGAAGCGTTGCGCCTGGACGGTCAGGCTCATCAACAGCAATCCTATACCTATTATTATATGTCGTCTCACTTGCAATTAAATTCCAAAACTTTTCTTTCTTCAAGCCACCCTTCCAGATGGTCGTCAATATGAACGGGGCCTACCCCCACAGGAGTTCCTGTATAAAGCAGGTCGCCCGTCTTCAGCGTAAAGAACTGTGAGATGTAGGCTATCAGTTCGTCGATTTTGTAGAGCATATCACTCGCACAGCCTTCCTGCACAGTTTTTCCGTTAATGTCAAGGTGGAAGTGTAAGGCTTGTACATCCAGGAATTTTTCCTTTGCTATCCATTCGCCTATCACTGCCGAACCATCGAAACCCTTGCAGATCTCCCAGGGGTTCCCCTGCTTGCGGGCCTCGCGCTGCCAGTCACGTGCCGTAAAATCTATACCCACGGTGACAGCGTCATAATACCGATGGGCAAAGCGCTCGGGAATGCTCTTACCCAGTCGGCTGATTCGTACCACCAGCTCCGTTTCATAATCTACCTGCTCGCTCCAATCGGGGATGAAGAATGGCTTGTGATCCTTCAACAACGCAGAGTCTGCTTTGGTAAAAATAACAGGGCTCTCTGGTTTATATAACGCGCCATCCAGCTCTTTATTGTGCTGGATATAATTCATTCCTACTGCAAATATCTTCATATTTATTATTTTTTCGCTGCAAAGTTACAGATTTTTTCGTAACTTTGCAGCGAAATGAAGAAAATATCATTCATTATTATCCTGCAGATGCTATGTTTATTGATCTGCGCAGAACCGAAGGGCGACCCTCGGAGCATTTCTCTCATGGGCATACCCGTCGAGGGACCTATAGACTCTCTCCGCCTGTCGCTGGCGGCTGCCCAGTTTGCTGAATGGGGCCAGTCTGATGATGGAGAAGACTTTTATTTCCGCGGTAACTTCTACGGTTTCCGCTCCAAGCTCATGGTCAGTGTGGCTCCAGAAACCAAGATGGCCACCTCGGCTTATGTAACCATAGGCCCGTATAGCACGCAGAAGATGCTGGACAAAAACCTACAGTATTTCCTTTATAAATTACAGAAGGACCACGGAAACTTCAGTCAGCGAGACGACAGCTGGTTCTATATCGACGATTTCGGCAGCATCAAGCTCTCGGTTGTCGATAACGAGAATGGCTCCCGTGACATCCGGGTACTATACCTCCCTTCTGTCGCCTATTACAAAGACGCACTATCGATGGGATTGCGCGGTGACATTCAGGAAGTAGTCACTGAGAATGCTGTCGCCGAGGACCAGTTCATGCACTTTCATGGCAATGGCCAGATAGAGAACCTGGACCTCATAGACCGTGTCTACGACCGCTATGGCTATCTGCTTCGGGCCCGCATGAAGGAAAAAGAAGGTTTTAGCACCATCGAATTCACTTACGATGACAGCTACCGCCTCATTAAACGTATACTCACCAACGAAGAGGCAGGCATCAGCTACGTCAACAGCTACACCTATAACGACCAGGACGAGGTGCTGACGCAGCATCAGAAGGTTTTCGACAAGAAGGGAGATTGCATTATGACTATCAACATGAGCAACAATTACATCACCCGCGACGACAATGGTAACTGGACCAGCAACTCACTCAGCCTCACCTATTGGGAAAAAGGCAGTGCGACACAAAACACCACCGTACTCCAGCGACGTACACTTACTTATTGGGAATAGATACGATGGCACAGAAACAGATACAGGAACAGAAGCTCACCCAGCAACAAAAGCTGACACAGAGCATTACGCAGCAACAATTGTTGCAGGCGCAACTGACTGAATTGCCTATCGCACAACTACTGGAACGCATCAAAACTGAGATGGACGACAATCCGGCGTTGGAGGTTTCTACTGAGGACCGTCAGGAATTCCCGGAATATTCGGAAAGTCCGGAGAATCCAGAATCTTCCTCTACTGACGACTTCGAACAGGAAGAACGTCAATCCGCCATGGACGCCGCCTTGGAGTCTATTGGTCGTGACGACGAAGACTTACCCGTCTACCAAGGCGGACAATCCGGCCAAGAGGATCGTGAGGAAATTGTCTACGGACAGACTGAGTCCTTCATGGACCAGCTGAACGAGCAGATGAACATGGCCAATATCACAGATCGTCAGCGCGACATCATGGAATACCTTATCGGTTCGCTCGACGACGACGGGCTGCTCCGCAAATCGCTCGACAACATCAGCGACGAATTGGCCATCTACCACCATATCGATGTCAGTAGCAAGGAGATAGAGGAAGTGTTGCTGTTGCTACAAGAATTCGATCCTGCCGGCATCGGAGCGCGCACCTTACAGGAATGTCTGCTGTTACAGATTCAGCGACGCGAGCCTTCTCGTCTTAGAGACCTCATGGAGCTTACCATCAGCGTGTATTTTGACCTCTTTACCAAGAAGCATTGGCAACGCCTCCAGCAAGTCCTTAAGCTAAGTGATTTGCAGGCCGAGACACTCATCGCTGAATTGCGCAAGCTTAATCCCAAACCAGGAGCATCTATCAGCGAGACTATCGGGCGCTCGCTGCAGCAAATCACTCCCGATTTCATTGTCGACACTCACGACGATGGCACGGTAACCTTCTCGCTCAACGCTGCCGAGATGCCGGAACTGTGCGTCTCGCCATCTTTTACCGAGACACTTCACGAATATCAGGACAGCAAAGAACAGCTCAGCCGTCAGATGTCAGAGGCCCTGCTCTATACTAAGAAAAAGGTAGATGCCGCCCAAATGTTCATCGAAGCCATCAATATGCGTCGTCACACGCTAACTGTTACCATGCGAGCCATCATCCAATGGCAGCACCGTTTTTTTGAGGACGGCGATGAAGCGTCCTTACGCCCAATGATACTGAAAGACATTGCCGAACGTACGGGACTGAATGTCAGTACCATTTCGCGTGTCAGCAATTCAAAATACGCCCTGACCCGCTGGGGAACGTTCCCCCTACGCTACTTCTTCAGTGACAGTTATGTCACAGCAGAAGGCGAGGAACTGTCGACCCGTGAAATCAAGGCAGTCCTTCGGGAAATCATCGAAGCCGAAGACAAGCGCAAGCCTTTGAGCGACGATGCCCTGAAAGGACTGCTAGCTGAGAAGGGCTACCCCATAGCCCGTCGTACTGTAAGCAAATATCGTGAACAAATGGGTATTCCCGTTGCTCGCCTCCGTAAGTAATCATAAAGTTCAATGTTCAAAGTTCAAAGGTTAAAGTGAAACGAGAAAAGCAAATCATACTGGCAGCACGCATCATGAGCATGGTATTTACACCGTTCTATCTGCCTATCATCGGACTGATAGTGCTCTTTGTGTTCAGCTATCTCAGCATGTTCTCATGGAACTACAAAATCCAGGTGTTGCTGCTGACTTATCTGTTCACCATTCTCCTCCCCACCCTGCTCATACACCTTTACCGCCGCTATCAGGGCTGGAACCTCATCGAGCTGGGACATCGCGAACGACGCATGGTGCCTTACATCATCTCCATCGTTTGCTACTTTACTTGTATCTATGTCATGGAACGTCTCCACATGCCCCACTTCATGGGATCCATCGTGGTGGCAGCCCTGCTGGTACAGATTGTCTGCGCCCTCATCAATGTCTGGTGGAAGATTTCCACCCATACAGCTGCCATCGGTGGTCTGGGTGGTGCATTGTTTGCATTTGCCTACTACCTGGGGTTCAATCCTGTGTGGTGGCTCTGTTTGATTTTCCTTCTTGGTGGCGCCATCGGGACTTGTCGAATGATTCTGCGCCAGCATAGCCTCGCACAAGTACTGGTTGGCTTCTGGGTCGGCTTTCTGTGTGCCGCGATTGCGATATTGTTCTTATAGCATCGAAATATCGAAATAATAATAAAAAATATGACCCCATTAGTAAGCATCATCATGGGCAGCACCTCTGACCTGCCCGTTATGGAAAAAGCCTGTAAGCAACTCGATGCCTTACAGATTCCCTTTGAAGTCAACGCCCTCTCAGCGCATCGAACACCCGAGGCCGTTGAACAGTTTGCAACCCAAGCCAAAGAGCGCGGTTTGAAAGTCATCATCGCCGCAGCTGGCATGGCTGCCGCCCTGCCTGGTGTTATCGCAGCCTCGACGACACTGCCCGTCATTGGTGTACCCATTAAAGGTATGCTCGACGGACTCGACGCCATGCTTAGCATCATCCAGATGCCTCCAGGCATTCCCGTAGCCACTGTGGGTGTCAATGCAGCTCAGAACGCTGCCATCCTGGCTGTAGAGATGCTGGCACTGACAGACGAGGCTATAGCACAACGTCTGGCCGACTACAAGTCTGGCTTGAAAGCCAAGATTGAGAAAGCCAACCAAGATTTAGCAGAAATAAAGTATGAGTACAAGACGAATTAGCAGTGTGGCTCATGTCGGCAACATTGCCATTGGTGGCGACAACCCCATCCGCATTCAATCGATGGCTACAACCGACACCAACGATACGGAAGCCAGCGTAGCTCAGGCCAAACGCATCATCGATGCCGGAGGCGAGCTGGTACGTTTCACAACCCAAGGCACTCGTGAGGCAGAAAACATGAAAAACATCTCTGCCCGTTTGAAGGCAGACGGTTACCAGACTCCTCTGGTGGCCGATGTGCACTTCACCGCCCATACCGCTGATATTGCAGCACAGTATTGTGAGAAGGTTCGAATTAATCCCGGCAACTATGTAGATCCAGGGCGTACCTTCAAACATTTGGAATATACCGATGAGGAGTATGCCGAGGAATTAAAGAAAAT
This sequence comes from uncultured Prevotellaceae bacterium, assembly GCA_902764705.1. Lineage (GTDB taxonomy): Bacteria > Bacteroidota > Bacteroidia > Bacteroidales > Bacteroidaceae > Prevotella. The sequence continues at coordinate 46,343 of CACWWZ010000004.1, forward strand.
TGAGACCAAGCTCGTACCTTTTATTAATATATGTAAGGAGCATCATACCGCAGTACGCATCGGTGTCAATCATGGTTCGCTCTCCGACCGCATCATGAGCCGCTACGGCGATACTCCTGAAGGAATCGTTGAAAGTTGTATGGAGTTCCTGCGCATCTTCCGTCGTGAACAGTTCAACGATGTGGTAATCTCCATTAAGGCCTCGAACACGGTGGTGATGGTCACTACCGTCCGCCTGCTTGTCAAGGCTATGGACGCTGAAGATATGCACTATCCCCTGCATTTGGGTGTTACCGAGGCTGGCGAGGGTGAAGACGGTCGCATCAAATCGGCAGTGGGCATTGGTGCCTTGCTTACTGAAGGCATTGGCGACACGATCCGTGTGTCGCTCTCCGAAGAGCCAGAATGCGAGATTCCCGTAGCCCGCAAGCTAGTAGACCTTATCCCCGAGTGTACCCGTATACGTGCCGAAGCCGAGGCCAGCATCAAGGACGACACCATCACACTCAACATCCCGTATGTTGCGACTCAGTCGCAACAAACCGGACAAAGCGTGTCCGGTGCTTCGCGGTTTTGCCGCGAAGATGATTGGGAGACCTTCCAACTCAAGGCTGCTATGGCTGTCGGTGCCCTGCTCATCGACCGCAAGGCCACGAAATTGGTCATCCAGTGTGGTTCGCGGTTTACCCGCGAACAGCTAATCGCCCTTGCCGACGCCATTCTCCAGGCTGCGCGCATCAAATTCACCAAGACGGAGTATATCTCCTGTCCAGGTTGCGGTCGCACGCTTTATAACCTGCAGGAGACCATTGCCCGCATCAAGGCAGCCACCAGCCACTTGGTAGGTCTGAAGATCGGCATTATGGGCTGTATTGTCAACGGTCCTGGCGAAATGGCTGATGCCGATTATGGCTATGTCGGTGCCGGACGCGGAAAGATATCCCTCTATAAGCAGAAAGTATGTATCGAAAAGAACATTCCCGAGGAAGACGCCGTTGAGCGGCTGCTGCAACTGATAGAGGAAGACGCCCCCAACCTAGCAAACCCTAGAGAAACCTAGGAAAGCCTAGGCCTAAAACACTCTAAGCCTTAGGGTAAAAGCCCCTAAGGCTTAGGGTAAAGTTAAAACTGCGCCAATGGATAATAAAACTGCGTCGATGGATGATAAAACTACGCCAATGGACACAAAAACTGCGCCAATGATTTATAGTTTCTTCTTATAGCAGCGGTGCTTACGGTGGACGCGGGCTTCCAGATACTGCCACTGCGACAGCACACCATCGTTGCTTTCCATCTGCGGGCCCGTTTCTGCCCATTCGAAGTTGTAGCGTTCGAACCACTGTATCAGGTCGTCGAAGATGATTGAGTTAGCTCCCTTGGCACGGTATTCGGGTAACACGCCTATCAGCAACAAGTCGACGACATTAGTCTTGTGCCACTTTAGGGTGCGCAACAAAGGCCACCAACCAAAAGGCAGCAGACGTCCGTCACGGGTCTTGCGCAAAGCGGATGTGAACGAGGGGAACGTAATGCCAAAACCAATCAGTTTATGCTCAGGTGTGCTCCAGTCCTCAACGCCAGTAACCAAATTCAGGTCAGCAATCTTGATGTATTGGTCCACCAGCTGGTTAATCTGACGATCCGATAACTCCGAATAACCATACAAGTCCTTATACGTGGCATTGATGATGTTGAAGATTTCGTGTCCCTTGCCGTCTTCTATCAGCTCCTTGCGAGTGAACTTCCTCACCTGCAGGTTATAGCGTTTGCCAATCATGGCGGCAATCTTATGGAACTTACCAGGAACCTGCTCAGGAACCTTGACCTTACATTCCATGTAATCGTTGTCCTTCTCGAAGCCGCCCAGTTCCTCCATGTGCTGCGGATAATAGGGGTAGTTGTAATTGATATACATCGTAGCGTCTTCCTCGAAGCCCTCGATGAGCATACCTTCACGGTCCATATCGGTAAAGCCCATAGGACCTATCATCTCCGTCATACCTCGCTCACGGCCCCACTGCGCAACTGTTTCCAAAAGGGCACGCGACACTTCCATATCATTTTCGAAGTCCAACCAACCAAAGCGGACCTGCTGATGCTGCCAGCGTTCGTTAGCACGGCGGTTAATGATAGCAGCGACACGTCCTACCGGCCGCCCGTCCTTGTAAGCCAGGAAATAGTCCGACTCACAACACTCGAAAGCAGCATTACGGTCACTACGCAGCGTGTTCATCTCCTCTGAATACAAAAAAGGCACCGCCCACTGACAGTCGCGGTACATATCGTAGTGAAACTGTACGAACTTCTTCAGTCCTTTTAAGTCTTCAACCTTCTTAATCTCAATCATGCTGCAAAGATAATAAAAAAGTGGCAACCCTCCAAAGAGTTGCCACATTTTTTTGTTATGTTTGTTGTCATGCCATGACAACAGACAGGATAAATTACTTCATCACAACCTTCTTACCATTGTGGATGAAGACACCCTTAGCAGGCTTGTTGACGCGGACACCCTGGATGGTGTACCATGCACCGTCATCAACCTTCTGAGCTTCCACATTCTCAATACCGGTGTTGTAGTGGCCACCATTGATGAACCAACGTGGGTCACCAGTTCTCTCGACACACTGCATTGAGTAAGCACTCAGCGTGAAGTTAGCATCAGCAGGATTCTTGAAGTAAGGATTAGTGGTCAGAGCCGTACCGCTCTTGTCATAGTTAGCCTCGCTTGCAGAGATATCAGTATCCTCATTGAAGTAGGTGTTCTTGTCGAACGTCAGAGGAGCATTGTCATTGATGCGACCACCTGCCAAGCGGCGGATGATATCCTTACTGCTATTGTACCAGATGTTCTTCTCAATGTCGAACTTAGAGTATACCTGACCACTGATGCCGTTGTAGTTACCCCACTGGCCATCGCTCTTCAGCAGACCATAGAACGTGTTGTTCAGATAGGTCATGGTCTGGAACTCGGTGTCCTTATCGAAGCCATAGCGGTCGAGACGGGCAGAGTTGTTGTAGCGGATGAAGTACTTAGCCACAGCATTGTTGCCATAAACGGTCGAGTTCTTGATGGTGAAGTCCTTAGCACCACCAGCCTGGAATGCGATCAGAGCCTCATTCTGAACGGCCTCAGTCTCAAGACCCAGCACGCAATCGTCGATAGTCAGGTCGACTACGCAATACTTCGTGTTGTTGTCATAGATAATCGAGTTCTTCAAACCTGTTACGGTCAGGCCCTTCAACATCAGCTGGCTGATGCCATAGTACTCGCTATTCGGCAGATATTCAACAGCAGGAGTCTTGCTCAGCACGATGAATGCATCGGCATGCTTAACATCAATCTTCACATTCTCACCAGTGATAACCAGAGCCTTGTCAGCAACGATGGTCTGCTTCACCTCGTAGCGAGTGTTAGCCTCCAGTTCGAACTTCGAGAAGCCGTTCTTCATACCCTCATTGATAACCTGAGCCAGGTCCTTGGTGTCGTCAAAGCTGTCATCAGTAACCTTAATCGTAGCATCGAGCCAGCGAGGATCACCGATCTTAGCAACCTTCTGCTCACAAGCACCCAGTGAATAGTTACCAGCAGCAGGATCGTCAATAAATGCAATCTCACCTTCAACATTGGCAGCAATGGGAACATTAGAAGCCTTCGTTGTTGTGGAAGCGCTGATATCAGTAAATATCTTGTTATCGTCGGTCCACTGGAACGAGTTGTACTGGACCAGCCAATTAGGAGTCTTCGAATTCGAACCAGCATTCAGACCAGTAACGAACTCATTCTTCTTACCAGAGTTAACAACGATATTATTCAGCACTGTGAAATACATAAAGTTCTTGCTGTTTTCACGAAGAGTAGAAAGCGTCTTGCCCTTAGCAACATTATAGAACGTGTTGTTGGTCAGTGTGAAGGACTGCTTCTCAGCGCCACAGGTAGCAAATGTAGTTCCGCTCTGTGTGCTAAAGAAACCACCATTCGACCACTTTGTTGCATCGTCTGCACTCAAGGTAGAATTGTTAATCGTGAAGTCCTCAACAAAGCCACCGCCATTGAAGTCGAAGAAAGTCTTGGTCGTTGCACCTTCCATACGGAACTGGCAGTTGTCAACCGTCAGGTAAGGAAGCAGGTACTTCTGCTTGTTAGCATAGAACACCTGACCCTTCAGGCCCTTAACATTGATGTTCTTGAAGGCCACATTGTAAATAGTGTGATAGAAGTCATTCTCGTCAGGATCCTCAGTTGGTCTCCACTGATCGAAAATCTTAACGAACGGCTGAGCACCCAACTGGCTAGCATCAATCGTAGCAGGTTTCTTTTCGTCACCCAGAATCTCGATAGCAGTAATCACAGCCAGAGGCTCAGAGATGACATACTCGCCTTCGGGTTCCAGCGTCAGCTTGATATAAGCAGGATTCTCACTCTCCTTGTAATAAGACGTCAGGAAATAGAACAGGTCAGTAGGACCTTCCTCACCATCCATGACGCCCAGATTAGCAGGAACTGTCACGTCGATAGCGGGAGTGATAGCCGTAGGCTTGTACAGAGGCAACCAGCGTGGGTCACCAATGCGGAACTTACAGGGCTGAGAAGACTCAAACAGTGTGAAGTCGCCATTAGCAGCATCCTTAAAGCCAGGATCGCCACATACACAATCCTTCACGATGTCCTCGCCGTCCTTTTGGCCAGCCTTGGCAATCTCAGCATCGCTCACGCATTCACCGTTCCAGATGAACTCATTGCCTGTAACATCCCATACAGGAGTAGCACTGCTCTGACCCTTGTTGAAGCCAACGACAACCTGACCAGACTTACCACATTCAGCAAAGATATTATCTATGATGAAGTAGACATTCTGTGCAGTACCATTCTGCTTCAGGTCACAGAAGTTCTTGCCATTGGCAATATTAACGATGGTAGAGTTCTGAACGTCGAACTGCTGGAGCAGATTACCATCCACATTCTTGGGACGACTGCCATACTGTGCAAAGAAGCCAGTATTCTTGTCCTTAGCCCAAATGGTTGATTTAGTAACCTTCACCAGACCTACATAACCCTTACCGCTGAAGTCGATAAAGTTCTTATTGCTTGCAGGCATCTCGATGACGCTGTTGTCAACAATCAGCTCTTCCAACAGTGTCATCTGAGCATCCTTGATAAACGAATTCGTCAGACCAGTCAGTGTCAAGCCAGTTACCTTTACAGAAGCAACGTACTTATGATCAGAATCGGTACCATCAGCCTTCGGAGCAAACTCCTTAGTGCCGTCCAATACGATGAACGGATCCTCCAATGCTGATGCATCAACTGTAGCACCACTACCATTAACGTTGACCTTTCCGGCAGCAGTCAATGACTTGTTGATGGTATATTCAGAACCATTCTTCAGCGTCAAAGTCAGGTCGTGAATGGGCAGACCCTCTGCAGCTTCTTCCACAGCAGCAGTGATATCACCGCTAGCCAGACTCACCTGAACGTCCTTCATATAAGAAACGAGGAACTCAACAGAAGCAGCGGGCATAGTGAAAGTCCACGTATTCTCGCCAGCAGCAGTCAGCTCAACATCCTTAAAGATGCCGATATTCTGAGGAGCCAATGCATGATCCCAATCAACAAAAGCATGTGCGACAACATCGTCAACAACATAGTTCTTATCGGGAGTCACAACGGCTGTGACAGTCTGACCGGCCTCAGCCTTTTTCACTTCTTTACCATTCACCAGGAAGGTCACAGCACCATACTTAGAAATACCTTCCAGTGCAAAACCTGCTCCAGGAACAGCACCATCGCCATTGCTCAGTTCGATATCGTCGATATCCAAAATGAACATATCGGTACAGCCAAAGTGGCGGATGGCCACATAGCCCGTCTGGCCTGCATAATCACTCAAGTCAACAGTGTACTGATACCAGTTACCCTGAGCACGACGTGTACTTCTGAATGCATTTTGAGGAGCATTGAGAGCAGGTGTCAATGACGGAGCTGCCGTCATCGTCCACTGCTGAATCGTCGTAAAGTCAGCAGCACTGGTATTACCTGCAGTAGAAACAGCTACGCCAAAATGCTCAGCAACATAGCTAGCATCCTGACCACAAGCATAAAACGTAATCGTGCCACCCAATGCCACCTCTGGTGAAACCAGATAGTTGTCCGGTGTAAGGGCACCTACAACATTACTATATGATCCAGAACAAACTAAATCAGGAGAATCGTTATGGCCTGTACCCTCAAGAGAAGCGCCAGATTCCAAGTATATTCCACCAACTTGTGAGCCTAACACCCAAGTATAGCCGTCACCATCAGCATCGATGGTCGTCCAGCCTTGCATGGTGCTATCATCGAAGTCGAAGGTCTGTGCCCACGCACCCGTCGTCGCAATGAGAGCGACGAGCATCATTAATAGTCTTTTAATTGTTTTCATATTATAGTCTACTTTATTATTTCTTTTATTCAAGCTCGCCCATGCTCGCAGCGAGCATGAGCAAGCTCTACTTTATTCTTACTTGATCACGGCCTTCTTACCATTGATGATGTAGACACCCTTCTGAGTCGGAGCAGCGTTAAGCTTGCGACCATTCAGATCATAGTACTGACCTTCAGTCTCCATCTTACCATTTGCTGTATTGATGCCAGTCGTTCCACCGTTACCATAAACAATAGCAAGACTCGGAGTACTCTGCATAGCATCCTTTTCAAACTCCAGCCAGCACTTGTTAGCACCGATAGTACCAGCACCACGAACCCATGCGAAGCTTGCACCATTGCAAGCGAAATAGTCCTTGGCAGCCATATCAGCTTCCGTGAAGGTCTTTTCGGTCAGTGTACCCTTGAACTGAGGAGCTACGGTAACCTCGTCAGCTGCGGGCTCTTCGACGGTTTCCTCAGCGGGAACCATCCACACCTCCTTGTCAGCACCGCTGTTATAAACCAGCATCGGTGTATTGGCAGCAACGACCTTGAGCGGTGTAACAACAGCCTCATTTGCATTAATACCTGTTACGGTCATCAGCTCACAGTCTGCATCGTAGATCAGAACGTCCTTATCGGTATAATAAGTAATGTACGCGCCTGCGGGTACATTAATAGGAGTACCCAAACGTACAATTTCATAAGTGACGTTAACTTTTCCGCCAGGACCAGGCATAATGAACGAAGCTGTGTTACCCTTCTTGGCAAGAGCGACATCCACACCAACAGCAGCAGGAGCGGTTCCACCAGCCATACCAAGCTTAATCTGATTCTTTACAGACATTACAGTTCCTGTATAAGAAGCAGGATTTGCTGGATCATAGTTATTTTCATCGCTATAAACGCGGATAGCCTGATTTGTTGCGTCAAAGACGTTGCACTTCAAACCACTTGACCACTCTCCAGAATTATCATCCACGATAACAGCCAGGTTGTCAGTGCCGTTGTAGCTGAACGGAGTGTCGAGCGTAATCGTTGTCCACTCACCGTCAGCAGTAAATGTCACTCCACCACTGAATACCTTGTCGTTTGCTGTTGCTGCAATCCAGTCATTGGCACTATCAAAAGTGCTCTTAGTGGTATGAACCAGATAGATGTCAATATTTCTTCCCTTTTCTGTGCCGCCATTGAAGAAAGAAATACTATTGATCTGACCAGCCTGGCCGATTTCAGCAGCAGTGTAAATCTGCTGAGTCAGCGCGTAATTATAAAGTGAATAAGTGGGAACATAACTGTTCAAATCATCACCTGAACCAATTTCTATTTCTGAAGCAGCACCGCCGCCACCAGTACTCTTCGGAGTGTACGAAGCTTCTACGCTGGCGAGCTTATAGCCTTGTGCAGCATTAATCGTAATGGTAGAACCCGGAGCGATATCGATGAGTTTGCCTTTATCGTCAACATTCTTGGTGACGTCTGCATCACCGACCAGCACGCTGGCCTGACCACCCTGAATGGTGTATTGACCTTCAGTAGCGAAGACGATTTCGCCATCCATCTCACGCAACTGGTAGTTGATGGTAGCATCCTTTGTCGGCATCTCGAACGTAGCACTGAAGAGATCGTCAGCCAACGTTACAGTAGCATCTGTTGAGCTTGCGCTGACAAATCTGTAGCCCTTAGCAGCAGTAATAGTCACCGTGTAGGTCTCAGGAACTTCGAGTTTACCCTCAGCGTCAACAGCAGCCTTTTTACCATTCACTGTAACAGTAGCCTTACTATTCTGGATGCTCAAATCATTAGCAGCTACGAAGGTAACCTGATGTGGATAGGGAACAAACGTGTACCAGAAGATTTCTGACTTATGTTCCTCACCGCCACCACGATAGATGCTCTGAATTCCCAGCTTATTCCAAGTACTGAAGTCCTGGTTCAGGTAGAGACGGTAGTTATAAATATCATAATCATCAGTGAAGGTGTAAGGAATCTCCGTCATATCAGCATACAACGCTGTGTATTCACTTGGTGACAGCGTCAGCGGGCTAATCGTATGATTCACATCAGTAAAGTACTGATAAGACAACTTACCTACCAGAATCGGGTTACCGTCTACATCTGTGTCAGGAATGTCTACCGTAACATTTGGATAGCTGGTTCCTTCAAGGCTAGCCTTAGTGATAGTGGGTTGAGCAGGTGTTGCAGCAACGTCAGCAATCTCCTGCATCTGAACGTCAGTCATAATCAGGTTAGGATCATACAGCAACCATGCTGCGTTGATGAGCAAGTAGTCAGGCGACTCCATGGTCAGGGTCTTAGCCTCAGGATCGTATGCCATAACAACATCCTCCATGCCATTCATTCCGTAACCGGCGAAGTAACAATCATAAACCCAAATCAAGTAACCTGCTTGACCAAGGTACTGGCCAGTGGGGAAGGTTACTTTATTTGTTGCGGGATCCAAAGTACCCTTAATCCAAGCATTTGGCAGGTCTTCTGAGATACCCTTTACAAAGACCTCGTTAGTGCCGACACCAACCTGTACATGTAGGTTATAGTCTGTATAAACCGTTTCACCTGTTTCTGAGTCAGTACCCTCGCTCTTAGACTTGAAGAGCCACTCAGTGGTAACAATGTCAGGAGCAGCGAGTGGATCGGGAGCAGTGCCCTTCACCATAGCAGGAATCTCTGTGAAATATCCAAACATAGACATTTCATCCTGTGCACCATTCTCAAGAATAAATGCTGTTTCCGGCCAAGTCATCGTACCGGCCTCAGCGTCATAAGCAACAGTAACAGGAACCAAGTCACCTGTAGAGAGATCATATGCTGCAAAGAACAAATCGTAGCCCTGAAGTACGCCATAGTACTGTCCAGAAGCAAACGTAATGCTCTTGCCGTCTGCACTCAGGGTACCCTTAATCCAGTTGTCAGTGTCCATATAATAGCTAAAGCCATTTACATAGACGTCATTGCCGTCAAAGCCCACCTGAAGAACCTTTTCTTCACCAGTTTCACTCTGACCATTATAGAAGTATCTGGCAATGGTCCAGTTCTCTGTCACCAGTCCTGCGGGAGGAGTCACAACAGTAGGAGCAACAAATTCTGTAAGAACTGTTTCCCACTCACTGAAACCAGTCCAGATGTCATCATCAGTCCAGTAACATGTGAGAGCATTGCCCTGTGATGTACCGTTCTGGGTGATGGTCTCACCATCAATGGTATAAGTAATTTCTGTTGTAGTTTTATCTAACACAAGTGAACCAGACGTATACACATCAGCCATACAAGTGGCTATAGCAGCATCATAATCACTTGAATAATACAGATTCTGTCCAAGAGGTACAGTAATGGTGTTGCCACTCAAAGTTCCCTTTACATAAGCATCTGCTCCAACATATGAATCAAAACCACAAACAGGGTTCTTCATATAAACCTCATTGTCGGAAGTAAATACGATCTCCATCGTTCCACTTTGGGTTCCCATGTATGCAGAGCCACTACTTACATAGGTATCGGAACCAGCACGCTTGTAAGTCTTCGTATCACCAGCGGGAGCTTCGGTAATGATTGGATAATCTGAAGCTGCACGGCGGGCAGAACGAAGGGCCTGCTGATTAAACATACGGGGAGACACCTCATAATCAAGCTTCTGACCAAGAGCACCTTTTCCCGGAGCCTTTTTGGTCACTGGTAAAACTTGCTTGTTAGCCTTGGCCTTCTGCATGTTCTGTGGAAGAGCAGGCTTCGCAAACTTGAATGCGCTAGCATTTTCCTTGGTCAACTGGCCAGTACGATATGCCTGCAGGATTTGCTGCTTCGGCGTGAGCACGCGCTGGGTTGAGTTAGGTTTCTGCGCAAACGCAACGACTGACATCAGTAACAATGCCAGCGTCAAGAGAGTAAAATTCTTAATTCTCATGTCGCAAAAATAATTAGTTTAACTTATAGTTTTTTATTTAATATTTTGTTCTTTTATCGTGCAAAGGTAGAGAAAAACTATGAAACAGCCAAATAAATCGCAAAAAAAATACATTCCTACACATTATTTATAAATAAAGGAATGATGAATGAGCATAGAAATGAAAGAAAATGCGGGAATTATAAAAGAAAGTCGGAAGAGGCAGACAAGTGCATTTCCTGCCCAGTCACGGGGTGCCGGAACCATAATTCAGCGGCATGAAGCATCAGTCGCTGGTCTTTTCGTCGGGTGCCATAAAGCTCGTCACCGACTATGGGTCGTCCCAGTCCGTCAGGATGAGCACAATGGATGCGCAGCTGGTGGGTGCGCCCCGTCTGCGGCCACAATGCCACCACACGTTCCGACAGGAATTCATAATCGGTAACAGCCCGCTTGCCGTGCTCCAAGTCGACCAGCTGGCGGGGGCGGTTCATGGGGTCTGGGCGCAGGGGCAACGAGATGCGGCCTTGGGACAAAATCGGAGTATTCTGAGTACTCTGAGTATTCAGAGTATTTGGTCTTTCTAGGACGGCCAGATACTTTTTCTTTACCTGGTGCTTTACGAACTGTTCCTGCAAGGTGCGGTACACCTCCTGTGATTTAGCCACGATGAGCAATCCGCTGGTTCCCATATCGAGCCGGTGGGCCACAACGCAATCTGGATAACGCTGCTGCATCATAGTTTCCACACTATATTGCCCTATGCGTCCTGGCACAGAAAGCAGGCCCGAAGGTTTATCGACCACCACCAGCCACTCATCTTCATAGACAACGGGTAATTCCATCTGCTGAAGGCCAAGCAGTTCCGGATCAGGGTCTACGTCCAGCCCTTGCAGCATCCACGTCAGAATGGGCTTGCACTTACCTCGACAGGCTGGGTAGTAGTTCAGATGTTGGCGCAGCTCAGTCTTCGTCGTAGCTCCCCACCAGAACTCAGCCATACACAAGGGCTTCAGCCCCTGCTGATAGGCATATTGCAACAGTTTAGGAGCACAGCAGTCGCCTGTGCCACCTGGAGGCAATGGATATTTCCGCAGCAGTTTGGGGCGGTTGTAGTACTCCTGCCAGATATCGACGAGGTCCTTCACCTCACCACGGGCATTCAGCAGCTGATACTGGTGGAACAGCCACGTCTGCAGTTCCTGCGACAACGCCTTGGTATCACTAGGCGAACTAGTAGTACTAGACGGCCTAGTATCATTAGAAATACTAGCCAGCCTGGAAATCTCTCGCTCGGTGGTCTTAAAATGCCCGTCGGGCTGCTGGGCGTCGTACACAGGCGGCACGAAGTATTCCCAGTCGTTCCTTCCTGCCAACAAACCGCTATAAGCCGCCAGAAAGGCATAGGATTTCCTAGGACTTCCTAGGATGTCTTGTTCTACCACCAGCACCCCAAACATCTTCCCTCGATCTGCATCCTCGCGAATCTCGGGGTGAGCGGCAATATACTCCTGCACCTCCTTGGCTGCCAACTGGCACAAAGGATGTGGCTCGTAACAGAACGGATAAGTGAACCGCTCAGGACGTTCCAATTGACTGTATAACGGGTGCAGATGTTCCATTTTGACTGCGAAGATACACAAAAAATGCCAACTCCACATTACATATAATAATAAATAAGGTTAAAGGCACTAAAATTTCAATTCTCAATTTTCAATTCTCAATTATTCTGCGTACCTTTGCAGTCCGAAAGAGAACTTTTATTCATTTTTTTAACAATAGTAAGGTTATGATTATTGAACAAATTCACGCAAGAGAGATTCTGGATTCACGTGGTAATCCTACAGTTGAGGTGGAAGTAACTCTGGAGACTGGCGACATGGGTCGTGCCAGCGTTCCCTCTGGTGCTTCTACGGGTGAGAACGAGGCCCTTGAGCTTCGCGACGGTGACAAGAACCGCTACCTCGGTAAGGGTGTAGAGCAGGCTGTCAAGAACGTTAACGAGAAGATTGCTCCTGCCCTCATCGGTATGAGCGTACTGGATCAGCGTGCTATTGACGCTAAGATGCTGGAACTCGATGGTACTCCTACCAAGAAGAACCTCGGTGCCAACGCTATCCTCGGCGTATCGCTGGCTGTTGCTCACACTGCTGCTAACTACCTGCAGATTCCTCTCTACCGTTATATCGGTGGTACCAACACCTATGTGCTCCCCGTTCCTATGATGAACATTGTGAATGGTGGTGCTCACTCTGATGCCCCCATCGCTTTCCAGGAGTTCATGATTCGTCCCGTTGGCGCTTCTTCTGAGAAGGAAGGTATCCGCATGGGTGCTGAGGTGTTCCACAACCTCGCCAAGCTGCTGAAGGCCCGTGGCCTGTCTACCGCTGTAGGTGACGAGGGTGGTTTCGCTCCCAACTTCGACGGTATCGAGGATGCTCTCGACACCATCATCGCTGCCATCAAGGCTGCTGGTTACGAGCCGGGCAAGGACGTGAAGATTGCTATGGACTGCGCTGCTTCTGAGTTCGCAGTACAGGAGAATGGCGAGTGGTTCTACGACTACCGTCAGCTGAAGAACGGCAAGAAGAAGGATCCCAACGGCAAGAAGCTCTCTGCCGCTGAGCAGATCGACTATCTGGAGCAGCTCATCACGAAGTATCCTATCGACTCTATCGAGGACGGTCTCGATGAGAACGACTGGGACAACTGGGTGAAGCTGACCGAGCGTATCGGCGACCGCTGCCAGCTCGTAGGTGACGACCTGTTCGTAACCAACGTGAAGTTCCTGGAGAAGGGTATCAAGATGGGTGCTGCCAACAGCATTCTGATCAAGGTGAACCAGATTGGTTCTCTGAGCGAGACCCTCGACGCTATCGAGATGGCTCACCGTCACGGTTACACCACCGTTACCAGCCACCGTTCTGGTGAGACTGAGGACACCACTATTGCTGACATTGCTGTTGCTACCAACAGTGGTCAGATCAAGACTGGTTCACTCTCTCGTACCGACCGTATGGCCAAGTACAACCAGCTCATCCGTATCGAGGAGCAGCTGGGCGACCGTGCCGTTTATGGTTACAAGAAGCTGAAGTAAGCTCAGACAATACACAAATAATAGGAGGCTGCCCATCAGGACAGCCTCCTTTTATTTTCAAGATACTGGCGGGCTTGTAGTCCGACTACTTCGGACTCTCAGTCCGAAGGCCTCGGACTCTGAGTCCGAAGCCGACGGACGAAAGCGCCCGCTATTTCACTACGACCGTACGTCCTTTGTGAATGTAAAGTCCCTTGGCGGGTTTGTCGACACGGACACCCTGAATGGTGTACCAATTGTCATCTGCAGGCTGATTACCAATTGGCGTGGAGATGCCTGTATCATGAGCCACGTAAATATTTAGGAATGTCATACAACGTTCATAGTAGTCGTCACCACCAAAGAAAGCTGTGATAGTCACGTCACCAGACTTTGTTCCCAGCGTAACTACGCCTTGCTCATCGACAGTTGCCATCGTCTCGTCGCCAGACCAATAGATAAGAGGCAGCTGGCTTGGATTGTGTATCTCGGGGAGAGGGAACGTCTTGACACTCATCATCACCTGTATGTCAGATTCTTCAAACCACAGTTCGGGAACCGCCTTCTCAACTACCACCTTGTAAGAAGCAACGTCTGGAGCATACATCTCGTTGCCGTCAAAGACAGCCTTGATAATGGCTGAACCCGACTTGCCAATGGTAATAGCGCCCGTCTCGGGGTCTACCGCTGCCACTTCAGGATTACTGCTTTCGTAGACCACTGGCACATTATATTGGTTGTTCAGTGTTGGGGACTTGAAAAGAGGATCCCTTGCAACGGTAGAGAAACTGGTCTCTTCGAAACTCAAGAATGCCTTGTAGCGTCCGACTTTCAGCGTATAGGAGGCTTTTCCAGCAGAATACTCATCATTGCCCTCAAAGACTGCCTTTATCTCTGTGACGCCTTCAACACCCGTTAGCGTGATAACACCTGTGGTTTCATCGATGGTGGCGATCTCTGTCTCGCTCGACGAATAGACAACAGGCAAATTATAAGGATTGTTCAATACCGGCAGTTCATATCCCTGACCAATCAACTCGGGCTGGACCATCGCCGTAGATACAGGGAATGACAATTCGGGATTGTGCTTCTCGGGTTTCAGTAGTACAATATCGTCCAAACGAGCATTCTGAGATGTCGCATTGGTGAACGTCAGTTGTAACATCGAAGTATTATCGGGAACAGCCACTATATAATTATAGGTCTTGCCGGAATGCCCGTCAGAAGTGATGCTGACACCTTCTGTCTCAGAGGTTACCGTCAGCGATTTGTTACTCTTGAACGACAGTTTGAAATCACCGGAAACCGAGCCAAGGGCAATAGTGGCTGTCAATGAGTTGACAGCACGGCTCTTGTTGGGAACCAACACCTCAGGAGCGGTGCCACCAGCCAACTTATCATTATAGATTACGCAATATTCACCACCGTCACCCATGTAGAATGCGTTTTCACTGACGACATCCTCAACAGCGGTGTTTGCAGCAGCACCCGTAAAGTCTTCCTTCCAGGCATAGTCTACAGAAGGATCGGTAGGCGTCACATTGACAAAGCGATATTTGGCCTCTGCTACCCAGCTCTCATCATCAGTGGAAACAGCCATTGCCCTGATAGTCACATCAGTATCGACAGTCAGCGGTTCGGTATAAACCGCACTGGTTGTTGTAGGATCGGTACCGTCCATCGTATAGTAGATAGTGGTCCCTTCAGTAGCACAAGTGATGCTGACAGTCTGAGGTTCGGCATACGCCCCCCCCTTGGGTGAGAATTCAGGCGTCTTGACTGTACTGAGGCCCTGGAAATCAAACGTGACAGTACCATCAGCGTTCTTAACGATGTTCTTGACACCTTTGTGCAACAGCTTGGTACCATCCGTATTCTTGTTGTAGAGCTCTGCGGCCGGACTGGACGTGTCGTTGAAAACATTGTTACCATTATAAGGATAGGTATCATGGTTGCTGGATTGCCAACTGCCATCAGAAGGAATCCACGTCATTCGCTGATGATTCGGGTCATCGTTGGGCTGATTCGACGACCAAGCATAAGCACTATAATCTACGTGAATGATGAGCAGACCATGACCAGGAAGACTGATGTCCCATGCTGACGCCGAGCGATTCTCCAGCATGAAGTATTCGTTGCGGTTCCCGTCGTTGTACATCACGTAGAAGTCGCCACCATCCTGCAAGCCTTGCATATTTTCCACCTTCGTCTTGCCCGTATTCAGCTCAATGGGCTGTTTCCAGCCTGCCAACCAACGCTCATAGCTGGTATATCCGGCAGGACGGAAGCCATTGGCGTTATACGAGCCATAGTCCATCAGGTCCCAGGCATCCATACCCTGACCACCCGAATAGTCTATATCATAAAAATCAGGATAGCCCAGACAATGGCTGAACTCATGACACATGGTGCCAATACCTTCTATCTGGCCATTACCTTGCAACTCACTGCCACAGGCATAATTGTTGACCCGCAGGCCATTACCGACAGACACCGAGCCTGCACCGCTGGAATTCAAATCCCAGGCATGGGGCCAGATGGTATTGGCAGCGCCACCGTCAGCCTCGCCTTTACCGGCATAGATGAGATAGACCTGGTCCACATAGCCGTCAGTGTCCCAGTCGTACTGACTCCAGTTCTCCACCTGATTCTTCACCAACTCGACAGCCTTACGGACCATCTCGCCAGGATGATTGTCATTGCCAGAGTAGTCGTTACTTCCATAATAGGATTGCGTCTTAGGCAAAGTAACAGGTCCCACAACGTCGAATGTCAGTTCAAACAGTCCTGAACTCTGGGCATAGAAGTAGTCATACATTGAACCCACAAAATTACCCTCATTAAAATTCTGCTCATTGGCAATACGCACATAGAGGGCACTATCGTTAGTGGACTGGAAAGAGACATTCGAGAAATTAACCAAAATGATCAGTCCCCTTTTCTGTCCGAAATAGGAGCCAACCTCACCCACACGACGACCTTGCAACCGCTGAGCACGGCGTGCATTGACAACAGCACGACGAGACTTCGCCTGCTGCTTCACAGCCTCGGCATCCACCTCCGAGTAATAATCATTATCATTGAACTGCTGATAGGACTTGCCATTGTCTGCCAACCAGAAGTGACCATGCTCGTCACCCACCAGTCGGGCATTGACGGTGGTGCCATCACTTACGGGAATTGTTCTTGTCAAGTTGCGCTTGGCTGGAACTGCAAACATCGAAATGCTTATCAGCATCAACAATAAAGTTATATAATATCTTTTCATCTGCTAAACAAATTTATAATTGGTGTTAGAACAGCTTGCAAAGGTAGCTAAAAATGACAAATATACCAAACAAATTGCATAAAAAGTGAAATAATACTAGTGTTCTAGCCTACTAAAAATGTCTTTTTTTATGTATTTTTGCAATTTTTTAGAAAAAATGTTGCATAATTGCAAAATAATTCGTAACTTCGCACCCTAAACGATAAGTATTTAATGTATTCAACTTAATATTAAGTAATTATGAAAATGAAGAAAGTAATTTTTGTAGCACTTCTTGCCTTAGTAGGTATGAATGCTATGGCACAGCGTCAGGAGAAGGTCGTTGACCGTATTGACCAGCGCACTGTGCAGGAGTTAGATCACGTAGATGTAAATACATTGTTCAAGCCCTACTGGTATCTTGATCTGCAGGGTGGTGCACAGTGGACCATCGGTGAAGCAAAGTTCAAGGATCTGCTGTCACCCAACGTACAGCTGGGTCTGGGTTACCAGTTCTCAAAGGTTGTTGGTGCTCGTCTGGCATTCAACGGCTGGCAGTCTAAGGGTGGTTTCGACAACCGTGAAATCATGAACTTCAAGTGGAAGTACATTGCTGGTGGTCTTGACCTGACCTTCAACCTGTCTAACCTGGTTGCTGGTTGGAACCCCAAGCGTCTGTTCAACCTGTCACTCTTCGTTGGTGGTGGTGTTAACTATGAGTTCGACAACGACGAGGCTAAGGCTCTGGCTGCTCAGGGCTACAAGATGCAGTATCTGTGGGATGACAAGGAGATTCGTCCTTATGGCCGCGTTGGTCTGCAGGCTATGTTCCGTCTGAGCGACGCCGTTAACCTCCTGTTCGAGGGTAACGCCAATGGTCTGAGCGACAAGTACAACTCTAAGTATGGTGACAACATCGATAAGTACGTGAATGCACTTGTTGGTCTGCGCATCAACCTGGGTAAGACCTATCGTGAGGAGTCTCATGAAGTTTACCGCGACGTGATTGTTTACGATACTATCTACAAGTATGTAACCATCGAGGAGCCCAAACCCGTTAAGATTGAGCCGATTCGCCGCGACGTATTCTTCATCATCAACAAGTACGACATCCAGGAGACTGAGGTTGACAAGATTGCCG
The DNA here is from genome assembly GCA_902764705.1 of uncultured Prevotellaceae bacterium. GTDB lineage: Bacteria > Bacteroidota > Bacteroidia > Bacteroidales > Bacteroidaceae > Prevotella. The sequence goes on from CACWWZ010000004.1 coordinate 64,111, forward strand.
ACGTTGCAGCTTACCTGAAGAAGTATCCCAATGCAAAGGTTAACGTAGTAGGTTATGCTGATGCTGGTACTGGTAACGACAAGATCAACGACCGTCTGGCTAAGCAGCGTGCTGATATCGTAGTGAAGGAACTCATCGAGAAGTATGAGATCGCTGCTGAGCGCATCAGCTACGACTCTAAGGGTTCACACGAACAGCCGTTCGAGGAGAACGACAAGAACCGTGTATCTATCATGATTGCTGAGTAATCATTCACAGTTCACAACAACAAATAAGGGGCTGCTCAATTTGAGCAGCCCCTCTTATTTTCACATTGGGATAAATCGGAATCAGTTACGCTCTCCAGTCAGTGCCACCTCGACAGAACCGCCATTACTATGAACCATCACAGAACGGACAAATTCACCTGAAGGAACCGCACCTATATTTAAGAACACTTTCAGACGTCCTCCGTGTCCCGGACGGATGGGACGTTCAGGATATTCAGCACGGATACACACACAGAATGGCTCTACGCTATCGATCACCAAAGGCTCACTACCCTCGTTAATCATCAACACATCACGTTGTATGGTGCCATCTTCAAGACTTACCGTTCCCAAATTCCATTCCTGCTGGGGAATGAGCAGATGTGCCGGACCTTCCTTGGGTTCTACAATACGCCCCTTGTCCTTACATCCGCCAACAACTATAGCCAACAGACATCCTGTCAACAACAACCCTACCCGACGGAAACTTTTCTGTTTTGTCATCATGATATACCTATTGATATAAATAGGTGGCGATACCCTAAGCATCGCCACCTCCATTGATATTCTTTTTCTTACTTCTTGATTACCTTCTTGCCATTGATAATGTATATGCCCTTGTCGGTCATTGCAGCAACGCGGCGACCTTGCAAGTCGAAGACAACCTTCTCTTGAGCATTGTCAACAGTAACATTCATGATACCTGTTGCAAGTTCCTCGTAGGTAGCCTCGGCATCAGTCAATATCTTCAGCGTCTTTTCGGGCACAAGAGCCTTCTGGGCATCCGTCAGAGCGTCGTAGGCTGCGCGGGCTGCATCGATGCGTGCCTTGCATTCCTCAGTGTATTCCACTGTACCGATGGCGTTGATCTTGGCGATGACGGCATTGGCGGCAGCCTGGTCTACAGATTGGGTTGCTGCTTCATTGTCAATCTTGAATGTCATGCCGATTCGGCCGTTCACAATACAATCAGACTCTTTCACATCCTCACCGTTCAGCCATTGGCCAAATACCTCGTTACCGAAGCTAGCCTCGGGGAAGACGACACGGGCAAGGAATGGCTTATTATCGAATTCACCTGGCTCAATCGCAGGATTCCAACGAACGATGTATGCCTTCAAATCAGGATCTGCTCCTCCGTATTCCTCAGGCAGGGCAAAGTCGGGATAGTACTCCAGTTTACCATCACGATACATGATATCGTCGTTCCAACCATCGATAAGCGTAATGGTCTTACTCGGATCAATACACATATCCTGATATACCTGACCCTTACGGATGTATACAAATATATTATTCAATACAGTATCCTGAAGAGGAGTGTCACCCGATACTATCGGCCAGCCATAGAATTCAAAATTCTTGATAAAGCTGGGTGCAGGAATTTCGAACGACAACGTCACATCGCTCTCATTCACATTATCCTGCTCATAGGTAAATGTACCCTTCTCGATGAACAAGGAATAAGTACCAGCCTCCAAGCCATCCACATAGATGGTGAACTGACTCTGTGTACCGGTAACAGCCTCAATGAGCTTCTCGGCAGTAATCTTGGCAGTGACATCCACATTTCCCTGCTTCACCTTCACCTTCGTCGCATCACTCAGGGTGGCGCTGGCCACCACACCGATGGTCAGTGTCATGGTGTGAGTCGTCATATTCACCTCTGAGAGTTCAAAAGTAGGAGTTACCGGTGGAACATCAGGCTTAATCTGCGGTTCCTCAGTCTCTATAAAGCGGAAAGCATGGGTAAAGTCACTCTCAAAGAGCAACGTATTCTTTGCCGGATCTGTTGCGATAACAGGAGCATCGCCATGTTTTACCAAAGCATAGGCAGGATCTACAGCCGCACCCGTAGCATCAAGATTACCCATCGGGCCCTTGATGGTTATCAGACCAGCAACGATGCTCTGGTCAGGAGCAGGTCCCTCTGCAGGAGCTGGTAACAACATCTTACCCAAGGTGAGGTTAGTCAAATAATTCTTCTTGTTCAAGACGTTGGTAGTTGACATACCTGTATACAAATTCTCTCCAATGAGAACATGCAGATAATTATAGACATCATTACCCTCTTCATCCTTAGCCACTTTCAGGCGCAGGACAAAGCCTGCATCAGTAATATCCTCTATCTGGAAAGCAGTAGGTGTACCACCAATGGTCACTCCACCATCAACAAAAGACAGGGGGAGTTCAGCCTTATCCTTATTCACACTGGTGATGGCATACCACTTCTCCTTAAGCGGCAGCTTAATGTCTGTGCAGTCATAGAATGCCTTGATAGCCGCTTTAAGACTGGCGATATTTGCATCAAGACCCTCCAGCGTAGTAGCGAGTTCCATGTTGATTACTGCAGCCAACGAATTCTCAGGATTGTCAGCTTTAGGATAACCCACCGAGTCAATCAGTGCAAGAAGCACTTTAGCTGAGTCCTGCAAAGCAATGGCCTCGACTCGCTTGTCATACAGAGGATCCACGACCTTCCATGTCAGCGTGTCAGTAGGATTCCAATAGTCATCAGGATCCAATGTGCCATCCTTCTGGAATACCGTATGTATGAGGCTGTCAGGTATAACTATGGTCCATACGCCTAAGTTTGCCTCGCTATTATCAATTGCGCCATGGCTATTCTTTAACTGTACGATGTTCTTATGCGTCTTGTCTACGCTCATATCGACAGTATACATGGCCTCTCCGTTCTTATACATTTTCACCACCTTATTGGCATCTGAAATCAATTTAACATCCTTGCCAAAAGTTAACTTGACGGTCTGGGGCAATGATTTCACCTCTCCTTCTTCAGGATCAACTGCCGTAGGAAGGAAGATATCACGAATCTTACGGACCTTAAACTGATAGACAGGCAATGCTTTGTTTTGCACCTCTTGGCCATCTACAGTGCCTTTTACGCTTCGGGCCGGTACCGTAATAGTGAAATCACCATCCTCAATAATAGGAGTCTTGGTTGCTATCGACAGCAACTTGCCTGTACAAGTAGGCACTATCTCTACAGCATTATCCTTGGCATCTTTCATGGTGATAGCTGCCAAATCCAGCGGAGAGATATCATAGGGGAACGTCAAATCGAGCGACTTAAACGAGGGTACCTGTAACACCTCGGTAGCCGCTGCAGAATACGTCTTGGCAGACTCACCGTTGGCTTCAATGATCTCTGCCTTCGAAGGCTCCAGAACCTCTGATGTGGTCGTATAATATACAGTAACCGACATGATCTGCGGTTCCATTGTGGTGGGATTAGAGAATAACACGGCAGAAGAACCACTCTCCGATGAGGCTGTCCAGGTGTTTGAGTCATAATCAAACGATCCCTCATTGACCATTAACTCCTTCTTTGAACCGGTAAATATGATTTTGGTAATCATAGCGCCCAGTTTCCCGGCAATCTTCAACTTTGCATTTGCTGAAAAACCTACATAGTATTGAGTGCCAACACCAGCAATAATTCTCGTATACAGCTCAGCGATACCATACATATTATTCATCTCGAAGGACAGCATAATCTTTTCATCTTGCGTATCGGTGAAGGTGTAATTGGAAATGATGACGTAATTGCCATTCTCTGGTGAAGGTGTAACAGGAGGCGACAATTTCGTAGGTTTCTGAAAGTCGAACGTAACGACTCTCGTTAACTGAGCCTGTCCTTGGAGGGACAAGAGCGTCATCAGGAAAAGTAGTATCTTCTTCATATAAGTTTATATATGGGGTTTACAAATCTTCATGCATTTCCAGTTGCTTATCCTGGTCTATAGCTTTATCCTGAGTCTTAACACAGAGCTTCCACTGATCGTCCACTCTCACAGGATTAAACATAAACATGGTAGTAGCAGGAGCACCGCCGGTCTGTTCGGCAGTAGCAAAAGTTATCTCATACTTGACGTCATTACAGCCTTCAAGCATGAAAGAGTAGTATTTACGTTCATAGTTAAGCACAGGGAAACGATGGAACTGACGCTGAAGACGACCTTTCATGTCATCCGAAAGTGGAGTCAATTCCTGTGTACTGTCATTATATTCATACAATGATGCTATCACTTCATCAATCTTCTTACCTTTCAGCAGTTCCATGGCATTATCGCATATCTGAAGCATCTGAGTAGTATCAGAAGCAGTCAACATGCTACGGAATTCTTCAATCTGCTCCTCACGTGTCTGTGATTTTTTGTTAGAACAGGAAGTTACCACCAAGACAGCTGCTATTGCCAGAAATAAAAAACCTATCTTTTTCATTGTAATTAGTGTTTTGAAAGAAAAAGAGAGTGCGTCCGCTCTCTGCGAGACGCACTCTCCTGTTAGAGCTTTAGATATTTGATATCTTATTCAAAAATCTATCAATTAATCATTACCATGAGTTGTGTCAACCTTCCAAGTCAGCTCGCTGTCGAATACCCAACCCCACTCATAACGAATAGCAACCGGGAACTTCAAGGTGAACTTGGTCAGCGTTGAGCTATTGTTCTCATAGTAGAATCCACCGAACTTAGCCTTGTTAGCAACGTTTGCAGGATAGATACCGAGCTCCTGCTCAATATTCTTCTCCTTATCGGCGCGGTTGTACTGAATCAGGTTGTATGGCTCATAATCCCAGTATGTTGCACCAGAGAGCTTGCCGAACAGCGTACGAGCTGTGTTAGCAGGAGCAATAGTAGAAACAGTACCAGCGGTCAGGCCACGCAGGCGGAGCTGAGAAGTAACGGTGTTCAGCTTAACGAAGCCATTACCATCGTTCAGGTCAACCATAACCTTAGAACCATCGAGGTTGATAGCAATACCCTTGATGTTGTAGTATGCCCAGAACCAGTAGTGGTTGTCATACATGTAACCATCAGTAGCAGGCTTATCACCACGCCAGTCGAACATCTTCAGGTTGTCGACGATGTAAACAGTATTCTCGTTAGTCTTAGCATCGAGAGCATCATCAGGATTGTTGTTCGGCAAGTTGATCGGGCGCTTCCAAGAGTTCATCACAGTAGCGACATTGTCGTCGTCATACTGCTTCTGACCTACGTAGTAAGCAACGTCGTTGTTGCACTGCTGTCCGATGAAGCCGAGCCAGCTGCGGAGTTCCTCGTTGATGTTAGCGTTATTAACCTTGTAGCCAATAGCGTTTACAACATCGTAGCATACCCAGTTCTCGAATGCAGTCTGTGTAGCGCTACCAACGATGCCATCCTCAGCGGTCAACCAGTGGAAGAGCTGAATCTCACCTGCATTAGTTGCCTGAGGATCACCCTTCGTGTACTGCTGCTTGATAATCTTAGCAATCTGATAATAGGTCTTAGAAGTCTGATCGTAAGCATACAGAATATCATTCTCGAATACACCTGCATTGCTGTTGATAGCATACTTCTCCATGTCAGCCTTCAAGGTAGCTTCAGCCCACTTGTAAGACTCAGAAGGCTTAACTGTAGCTACATACTCAGCAGAGAGTGCTGCAGTACCAGGAGTCTTCTCGAAGGTGTTACCCTTCTGGATATAGCGGTTGAACATGTTGTTCCACAACGGGTCAGCTGCGCTAGGAGTAGCACTTGCATCAGCCTCGTTGGTACCAATCTTACCAGAACGCTGAGTGGTGATGGTGTACTTGCGGCCACTAATACCTGTGATCTCATAAGTCTTAGGAGCGAAGTAGTACCAACCCTTATTGATGCTCTGAGGAACGTTGGTGAACAAGGTGTTAGAGATAATGCCGAACCAGTTCTTATCCTTAATAGTGAATCCGTCACGAGGAGCCTCGATATCAACGAGGTAGCCGCTCCAACCATTGTCAGCACCGGTCTTCCAGTTGTACCAGTAGTTGTCAATCTTCTTGTCGTACTCAGCAACCTTACCAGCAGCACGCTTCAGAGTTACAGTCAGCTTAACCCATACGAATGGCCACTCTGCATTGTAATCATCCTGAGTGTACTTAACAATTCCGTCAGGAATGTTCTTGTTAGCCTCCTCATAGGTCTTAGCCTTGAAGCGGATCCAACGAGTAACAGTAACTTCCTCACCAGCAGCCTTACCATGAGTCAGGTACTCAACCTCGTCAGCTGTCAGATACCAGTCGAACTTGTGGTTGGTCTGACCATCAGCATTCGGATAGTAGCGAACTACACCAAGAGCCTTATCCTCGAATGCATTAGAGGTCTCTTCCTTAGCGTTGTTATTACCCTTCAGAGTAGGTTCACCAGTGTTACCATAGATGTCGCTACCGAAGTTGAAGATACGCATTGAATAAGTCTTGTGACCATCGTATGCAGGCAACTGAAGAGCATTAGCAGTTACGAATGGAGCATCAGCAGCATCAACAGCAGCGCCCTTATCGATACAGTCAGCCCAGTAGAAGTAGTCGAACTTGTTCTTCTGATACTGACCCATACCCTGCTCGAGAATCAGTCTTGAGAACTGTGCCCAGTTGGTAGTGAAGACAACACCGTTACAAATGTCAGTGGTCTTAGTATCGAACTGATAAGTCTTAATCTGCAGGTTGTCGTTGGTATTAGTAATGTGGATCAGGATATAACCATCCAGCAATACATCACCATCAGCGTTCTTAACCATTACACGTACCAGAGGCTCACGGTCGATAGCAGTCTTGCTGCCCCATGTCTCAGCCTCAGTTACTGCAATCTCATTAACAGTCAGAGCGCGAACGCGACCAGTGTAGCTGATTGTAGCATTCTTAGCAGCCTCAACCTCTGTATCAGTGAAGGTTGCATAACGAGAATCGTGAGTTACGTTGGTGTCAGTCTCATAGTCAACGAGCTGGAACTCATAGTGGAGTCCATAGAATTCCTCGTCACCATAGTACTTCTTCACGTTCAGAGGATCAACTACGTTAGAAACATGATCAGATGCATTCCAGTTAGTTCCGCTAACGGTACGACGGATCACATCCTCCTTCAGAACACGAATACCAATGTACTCCTTCAGGTCAATGTAGCTGTCGTAGATAGGAAGTTCGAGAGCTGCACCGATCTGATTGTCAAGAGCCTCCTTCGGAGAGTCCCAAACGAAGATCTTCTGATCGGTGTACCAACCCTTCTCATCACCAGTAACAGCAGCCTCAGGACCGAAGCCAGGCTCCTTATACATAGGAGACTCAGTATGCTTAGTAGTCTGCCAAACCAGACCCTCAAGAGTCAGGCGATAAGGCAACAGCAGAGCGTAGTCAGAGGTAACATCAGCACCATCAATGTTGTGGAGCTGCAGAGCAATTGTGTTGTCGGTATCCTTGTGAGTACCAGTATCGTTCTTGTACCAGTTATACCAAGCTTTAGCTGAAGCTTCCCAAGGCATCTTATAAGAAGCATCCAAGGTTCCGGGCAGATAGCCACCGTTGGTATCGTTCTTGCTTGACCAGCCACTTGTGGGATAGGGCTCCAGATAGTTGGGCTTTTCAATCTTCAAACCAACCTGCAGATAGTTAACATTTGAGTTACCTGCACCGTCGTGAACACCAGTAGAACGAGAGTTCTTGATATCGAAGACCTCAGCATCCTCTGTGAAGAGACCCCAAGTCTTAGGAGAGGTTACATTCAAAGTCTTAGCAGCAGCACGTGTGTTAGCATAAACCACGTTGGGCTCCAGAACATTGAATGAAGGCTTGTTCTCATCATAGCTCAAAATAGAATTTGAAGGATTGATCTCATAGTCTACAGAAATAGTCTGACCAAAGATGTAAGCCTTAGACTGAGCCTTTGCCTTAGGATTCTCTGACAACTCATCAGGCAGATAGTTGAACATGGTCGGAGTGTTCTTGATGTTCTTCTTGTGGTGAGTAGTCTGAGTATAACCAGCGTTAGGAACTTCCTTTACGAGGATAGAGTCACCCAACCAAGGATAATCAATCGTCTCAATACCATCGAGGTAGAAGTGAGGAATGAATACCAAGCTCTTCAGTGTACCGCTCAGGCTAATAGTTACAGAAGTAACCTCGCCGTTTGAATTAACCAAACCGGTAAGAGTCAGCGTGTTGTTATCGGTATTCCAAGCTGCATCAACAACAGGATTACCTGTACCACCGCCGTTGCTCCACTTGATGTCAGTCTTAGTGGTTGTACCGGTGTTAGGATCTACCAGATAGAAGTAACCATCGGCATTGGGAACGTAGTAAACGCCAGCAGCACCGCCGTCCTTACCGTCCTTACCGTCCTTACCGTCGGCACCATCCTTACCGTCCTTACCGTCGACGCCGTCCTTACCGTTCTGGCCGTCCTTACCGTCAGTACCGATAGCCTTGTACGGAGTAACTGCACCGTTCTTGTACCAGAAACCGTCGTCGCCGATAGTCCAAACGTCACCGTCCTTACCAGCAGCGCCGTCCTTACCATTCACAATGTCCCAGCTTCTGCCGTCACTCAGAGTAACCTTGATACCTCCAGTAATCGGCGACACATCAGTCAGAAGATAACCCTTCTGGATCTGAGCCTGAATGTCTTGAACAGCCTTACTGAGGTTGTCGATCTGTCCCTGCAAGTTCTTGATGTCGTCATCGTAGTCCTTACAAGAAACGAACGCACTTCCGGCAGCAAATAACATTGCTACTGAAAGCATTGCACTCAAAATTTTTTTGTTCATACGATTAAAATTAAATTAATAATAAAAAAGAATTTATTTGTTCTCTATTTTTGTTCTCAGTTTACTATATTTATATGTTATATTTATATAATGTTTAGTGTTCGTTTCATACGTCACACAGCCGTTCCACCTAGCAGGAGTCACGTTTTTGGGTGCAAATATAGGCATTAATTCGCGAATCTGCAAGGATTTTCGGACTTTTTTTTGATTTTTGTGCAAAAAAATTGCTTTTTCTCTAGGCGTACGGGCCTAATTAGGGATTTTTTCCACATTTTTTCGAATTTTTAAGATTACAAGCTTTTTTACGAGTTTATTGGTTACACCTTATTTATATATATAGGAGATATGCTAATGGTCTTCATTTCGCGACTCCTACTTACTTTCTCATGAAATAGGGCGGTCAAAATGATCGCCCTAACTTGTACCCAGACCCGGGCTCGAACCGGGATGGGTTTCCCCACTGGTGTTTGAGACCAGCGCGTCTACCGATTCCGCCATCTGGGCTTAAGCGGGTGCAAAATTACAAAAATAATAGGAAATGGCCAAAAGTTTTTCGGACTTTTTTTTACTTAGTTATAAAAACCTAAAAAGAGAGACGATTATTTGCGGGTATGAAAGATTATTCGTAACTTAGCCGTCGTAAACAACTTATTCTAATATAATGGAACTAAACAGCAAAAACTATTGTATCATTCTGGCAGGCGGTAAGGGTCGCAGATTATGGCCTTGCAGTCGCGCAGACTATCCGAAACAATTCCTCGATTTCTTTGGCACCGGGCGCACGCAACTGCAACAGACTTTCGACAGGTTCTGTAAAGTGGTACCCAAGGAGAATATATATATATGTACGTGTAGGCAATATCTGCCAATGGTTCAAGAGCAAGTGTCCGAGATAGACGAACACAACATCCTAGTAGAGCCCGTCAACCGAAATACGGCGCCCAGCGTAGGCTGGGCACATATCCGCATTAAACGCCAAAATCCGGATGCCAATATCATTGTGACACCGTCGGATCAGTTGGTGATGAACGAGGAGGCTTTCCTGAATTGCATGGAAGTGGGATTAAGCTACGTCTCAGAGCATGACGTGCTGCTGGCTATCGGTGTTGTACCGACACGACCGGAACCAGGCTACGGATACATTCAGATGGGTGACCTGAGCTGCAAGCCCGACGTATACCAAGTCAAGTCGTTTACGGAAAAACCAGAGCGTGAGTTTGCCAAGATGTTCATGGAAAGCGGGGAGTTTTATTGGAACACGGGTGTTTTCCTGTCGAACTCACGTAAGATGCACAATACTTTCAAGCAAATCTTCCCTTCGGTGTTGAGCAAACTGTTGGAAAATCCCAACTACACTTATGAGGAAGAGTTGGAGTACGTGGCACAGAACTATCCACGTTATCCGAACCTCTCGATAGACTATGCCATTCTGGAACATAGCGAACAGGTGTTTGTCATGAAGTGTAACTTCGGCTGGGCTGACTTAGGCACTTGGCATGCCGTCTACGAATGCATGACCGCTGTCGACAACGACAACGTTGTCGTGGATTCTGAGGTTCTGCTCGAGGATTCACATAACAACGTCATCAAATTGCCCAAAGGAAAATTAGGAGTCATCAACGGACTGGACGGCTATATCGTAGCCGAGCAGGGCAATGTGTTGTTGATTTGCAAGAAGGGCGACTCGTCAGCTTTGGTACGCAAGTATGTCAACGAAGTACAGTTGAAATACGGAGAAGAGTACATATAGAATTAAGAGTTAAGAATTAAGAGTTGGCGATGATAGTAGGGCTAGATGCAAAGCGGATTGTGCGCAACGGAACAGGTCTGGGCAGCTATGGACGGACACTGGTGAACGACCTGTTACGACGCGGCGACAGTGAATTGGAGCTGCGACTCTATGCCCCTGACGAAGGAAAGGACACACTAAGAGGCCAGATTATCGAAGGAGCTACGTTTTGTTATCCGACGGCAAAACTGTCGGGAACAATGGGAGCGCTCCGGAAAGCATGGTGGCGTTCCAAGGGTATCATTAAAGACCTGCAGCGCGACGGAGTCAATGTGTTTCACGGATTATCAGGCGAATTACCCATGGGTCTGCGGAAGACAGGCATTCCTGGCGTAGTGACTATCCACGACCTCATCTTTTTACGCCATTCCGAATACTACCACTGGTTAGACACCAAAATCTACGAATGGAAGTTCCGCCAGACCCTGCGCGAGGCAGCACACATTATTGCCATTAGCGAACGGACGCGACAGGACATTATCGAACTGGGCGGAGCAGAATATGCCGACCGTATCAGCGTCATCTATCAGAGTTTCTCGCCCAGGTTTACCAAAGAGATATCAGCCAGCAAGAAAGCAGAAGTGAAACAACGCTACGAGCTGCCGGCTCGCTATGTGCTGAATGTAGGCACTATCGAACGAAGGAAAAACCTCATGCTGGTGACAGAAGCACTAGACCTGCTACCAAAAGACATCCACTTAGTGGCAGTAGGCAGGAAGACGGCTTATGCCGAAGAGTTACCCAAAAGTGATCGTATCCATCTGCTCAGCGGTGTCCCCGATGACGACTTGGCCGCTATCTATGCGATGGGTGAGGTCTTCGCCTATCCCTCGCGCTATGAGGGTTTTGGCATCCCTATCATCGAAGCCATTGCCACCGGTCTGCCCGTTGTAGCATGTACGGGGTCATGTCTGGAAGAAGCCGGTGGTCCGCATTGCCGTTATGTAGACCCAGATAATCCAACGGAAATGGCCGAGGCTCTGCAGATGTCACTACGTGGTGCTTACGGCAGGGAACAACGGATTGCTCAAAGTCGCGAATACATCAAACGGTTTGAGGGCCGCGACGTGGCAGGGCAGGTGGCAGAGATTTACAAAACCTTAAGCAAAATCTGAAGGAGCAGGTCAGTTTGGGAGGAGCCATCTATTTGCTGCAAACCACTAGAGATGACGGCACGGTCGAAAAAGTCGGTCGTGCCGATTTTGGCTAAGAATGTCAGACGTCCCCAATCACCACGGGCCATGAAGGAATAACGGATACCGTGACCATAGAAAGCAGGAAAAGAGAAATCATGTAACACAGAAGGCTCGTATTGATAGAGACGGCTGTCGTAGTCGTCGGAACGGAACCAGCCAAAATAGCCCTGAAGACGAATGCTATGATAACGGAAAGAAGCCTGCTGACTTACCATCACACCTCGGGAAGTCTGTTCACGACTGTTCAGCAAGGCACCATCCACCTGAGTCTGTAAGGTCAAGGAGATAGCCCCTGCCCCATTAGACGATATCACGGGACAGGAGAAACGGAGGCGGGGCCGATGTTCATAGCGATTCACAATTTGCACATGATGGATGTCGTCGCGTTGGCGAATACGGAAACGGTAACGAGCCTCAAAGGTTCCAATATTATAATAGGTACGCGCGAGGAGAAAGGCATCCAGGGCATCGCTAGGTGCATTGACCTGATAGCGAAAGAAAGGGAAATGGGCATAGTCGGCATACCCTTGCAGCATGAACTTACGGGAGGGTGTCCAAGTGGCTCCCAGATAGAGACCGTGTTCATTCTGGGTGGAACCTCCCTCGCTGAAACTTCGGGCATGGCAGGATGTATAGCGTTCGTCATAGTAGCGGTGGAGCAACATCAGACTGAGTTGATCGGTAACCCGGAAGCTGGCAGTATGGATAGCTGCCAACGCCCCCTCACGATTCAGGGCCGTTTCACCGGAAAAGGAAAAACGAGCCGACGTCAATCCGTAGTCCAACGAGGCATTGAAGAAAGAAGAGCCTTCAGGGTAGTACTTGCGGTAAGATTGGAAAGACGAGGCAGTAGCCTGATACGGAACGAGGACACGGTCAAAGCTGGTATAGACAGCATTGAGTGAGATGTGAGAGGAAAAATGGAGAAGAGAGGGTGTCCAGGAAAGGCTAAAGCCAAAATCCGTCTCATGGGTATTGTTCTTCTTTTCCATTTCACTTTCCGTACGATGATAGCCGTCAGTATCGATGGTACGCACAGTACCGTCGGAATTAAGGGTGGCATCAATGGGACGCCAGGAGGCAAAAGCCGTCAGTCGCCAGTCAGAAGACAGGCGGACTGTTGCCGCCGCACCTCGCAGATAATCTGCCATCGAGCGGGAAGTATAGGCCGTCAAGGCATGTGTACTACGTCCTAAAGACTGCAGGGAGGCCAGTTTTCCCATATAGAAGGCAGAATTCATCACCAATCCCATACCAAGCTGTACACGATACATGCCCAGGTTCAGTTCTTCCACACGTCCCATTCTACGAAGTTGGAAATAGTAGGAGTAATGGTCATAGCCCAAATTATTACGATTAGAGAAGAAAGGTTCTCCCGCATCCTGAGCGGCAGTCAAACCGAATTTCAGTTGGTCACGGGAGGAAAACTGAAGACGTAAGTCATGGCGCTGTGGATAACCCAGGTACTTGCTATCATCGCCTTTCCGCTTGTAAAAAGGCTGACGAAAGGAGCTCTCAAGGGTAACATGACCATCCTGCATCAAGCGTGAAAGCACGGATTTCATAGTCTGACGAGGAACGAGGGTATCACCAATAACCACGAAACAGGACAATAAGCGACGGGTAGGACGGTCCAGACTCTCAATCATCTGCAATTCGCTCAGCGAACGCATGGGACGATAGCGATCCATATAGGCCACCAGTTCCTCCACCTGTTGGGCAGAGAGGAAAGGAAGTTGTTCGAGTTGGGAACGGGAAGCCTGATTGAGATTAATCGGATGATCAGCAAGGTCGGAAAGAAGTTCGAAGGTCTCTTCACCATATTCCTCAGAAACCTCATCGGCAGGAAGCCATGAACGGAAGGCATCCTGCCAGTCGCCGGCTGGAGGTTGGCTTTGTTGCGACAATGTCACAACACACGGAACAAAAAAGAACAGCAAGAAGAGAACGATGCGCATAATACCTTACAACTGGCCAGCTTCAACCATCAAGACGACACGTTCTGTCAACCTGTCGATACCCTCTGGATCGTACTCTTTCTTCAAAGAGGCACCAAAGGCCCAGGCAAAAGCCTGATAGAATCCTGCCCGCATAGGACCGAGAAAGGCCTGAATGAGTTCATAACCAGAGGAATGACTCTCACGGTAAATCAGTTTGATGAGCAGCTTACCCTGTGAGTAGGTCAATTTCTTCATGCGGGGCTTGTATTCCTTCATAATACTCTTCTCAACACGCTCCAAGTGCTCTTCTCTCGCTTTTGCATCAGGCAAGGTCTCCAGATACTCTGCCGTTTCCATCATTATCATTTTTGCCTCCTTGGCGATGGGCAAAACAATCTTGACGTTCTTAACCAAACGCATATAGGCTCCTTCTTGTTTCTTGTTTTCAAAGACGACAGGGGGAAAAACGTAGACATTATTCATCTCCATATACTGGATGCTGTCGCCTCCCTCAAAGACCTTGCCGACCTTGACAGTAGGAACGAAGGTAGGACTGTCCATGTCCACCTGCTCCGGTCGTGTTTTCTGAGCCATCGCAACAGCAGAGACCAACAAAAACCCTGTCAATAGAGCCTTTCTCATTGGTTATTCAGAATAAATCAGTTGAACCAGTGTCTGTCCGACGGCCTGCAGCGTGTTACGGTCAAGATGCTGCATATCGTCGTTGATAGTATGCCACGTGGGACCGAAAGAGCTCTGCTCACAATCGGGATAGTGATTGATGATGTCAATACAGGGAATACCCGCCTTCTCATTGACGGGAAGATGGTCGTCCGTGACCCCTCCACCGTCTTTGTATGGGAAGACACTGCCATAGCCTGCCGCATTGGCGGCCTGCCAGACACGTTCCACAACGTTGCGGGCATAGCGCATGGAGTAGTATTCACGATAGAATTTGGCACCTTGACCACCCACCATATCAAGCAGAATGCCAAATTGATAGTCTTTCGGATTCAGGGGAGCAGGATTGGCGGCCCAGTATTGGGCTCCTAAGGCCCACGAGTCGGCGCCAGCCTCATCACTCCATTGGGGAACACCCCAGTCTTCAGCATCGAAACAGATGAAGTCGACTGCCATACGGGCAGAATCGTTTTGCTGAAGAAGACGAGCCAGTTCAAGCATCACAGCAACACCCGAGGCACCATCGTTAGCTGCCATCACAGGCTTGTGCCAATTCGCCTCATCAGGGTCGTTGTCAGCCCATGGACGACTATCCCAGTGGGCACAGATGAGAATAGCCTCACTCCCATCCCCTCTCCGACTGGCGAGGGGAGAATGGGCGATGATATTGGTACTCTTCAGAATGGTGCCGTCATAGCCTTTTAAATCTGCTTTCTGTAGTTGCACGCTGTATCCATATTGTTCGAATTTCTGTTGTATCCATTGGGCACACTGTTCGTGAGCCTCACTGTTCATGGTACGAGGGCCGAAGGAGCACTGGGCAGCACAAAATGCATAAGCAGAATCGGCATTGAAAGTTACAGTCACTGCCGGTTGGGCAACCTGGCTTTTTTTCGTGGTACTGCAAGCAACAAGGAAAAGTAAAAGAGTAAAAAGGTAAAAAGGCGAAAACCTTCTTGCCGTCTCGTTTACTTCACTTATTATCTTTTCTTTCATCTTTTTTACTTTTTTACCTTTTTACTTTGTACTTGACTCATCACTCGTAGGAAGTTACCTCCCCAAATATTCTCTATATCCTGCTCGCTAAACTGACGAGACAGTAACAGACGGGTGAAATTAATCAATTCCGCAGCATTGGCCATACCACGAACGCCACCATCGCCGTCAAAGTCAGTACCAATACCCACATGGTCTATACCCATGACCTCAATGGCATGTTCCAAATGGCGCAAGGCATCCAGTACGGTAGCCTCGCCATCCTTAACAAGGAAACCATTGTACATCGTAACCTGCATCACCCCACCCTTTGCTGCCAAGGCACGCATCTGCTCATCAGTCAGGTTACGAGGGTGGTCACAAAGGGCGCGACAACTGGAATGACTGCACACAATGGGAAGTTCGCTTAGTTCCAAAGCATCATAGAAAGTCTTCTCTGAGGCATGGCTCAAATCCACCATGATACCCAGACGGTTCATCTCAGCAATAACCTGTCGACCAAAAGCACTCACACCCTGATGGGTACTGTTGCCACGGGCAGAATCACAGATATCATTATCGCCATTGTGACACAGCGTCATATAGACGATTCCACGCTGGGCAAAGTGCTGCAGACGCTCCAACTGTCCATCGATGGCAAGGCCATTTTCTATACCCAGCATAATGCTATGGCGACCCTGCTGTTTATTCGCATACAAGTCAGCAGGGGTACGTGCGATACTAAGAAACTCCTTGTTTTTCTCCACCATCGCCTCAATCTTGTCGAAGATGAGGTCAGCATACTCCGTAGGGCCTGCCACTTCAAAGGCGACCTTCGAGGTAAAGGTCTCTCCCTGCTGGGGTTGCGGAAGATAAGACACCATGATGGTAGCATCCTGATGGCCCTCTGACATCTTGTGAAGATCAACAAGAATGCGCGAATCACGACTGCCGAAATCGACGCCTTGCGGGAAAAACATGGGTGTATCGCAATGGGTGTCGAGGGTCAACACGCGCTGGTGCAAGTCACAAGCCTGACGATAATGGGCCGCCTCGCGAACCAGCCAGGAGAAAATGGGAAAACCATCTTCTGCGGGTAAACATTCCGGATGCCACTGAACACCCAGAATGCTCTTGAATTCACAACTCTCCATCGACTCAATGATGCCATCCGACGAACGGCCCGTCACACGGAAACGCTCACCAGGGTCGCTAACGGCTTGATGGTGGAAAGAGTTAACAAATAACTTATCCTCTTTATATATATTATATAAGGTGGAGTCAGGTTCTACTGTGACTGTATGGGTAGGTTCCGAACGGTCTGCATCCTGTGAATGGCGTATTTGGGCCACATCACTGATGTCCTGCATTACTTTTCCGCCAAGTGCCATCGCCAAGGTCTGAATACCCCGACAGATGCCCAACATAGGAATCTGACGGTTATAAGCCAACTGAGTGATAAGCAGTTCCGGCAAATCACGTTCAGCATTGACACCTCCCAACTTCGGAGAAGGTTCCTCGCCTGCATACAGCGGGTTATAGTCGCCGCCACCTGTCAAAAGGAGCCCGTCGATGTGCTCAAGGGTATTAATGATTGCATCGGTATCGGCAAGTGGGGGAATGATGACAGGAACGCCACCAGCCCGCAAAACAGATTTGTAATAACCATCCTTGAGCTTACAAGTCTGTTCGTCGAAGTTTCCCGTCAAACCGATAATGGGTTTTCTTGGGGCTTCTGGATATGATGCATAGGCTGTCGCAAGCTGCGACTGCCAGTCAAAGCGATGATTCATCAGCTATTATTCGTCTAAATTTACAGGAATATCACGTTTAATGCTCTGCTCCAACGAAATCAGCGTCTCGGTAGCCACCACGCCAGGAATATCCTGCAGACGACCATTCAGCAGATGCATCAGTTGCTCGTTATCACGGGCATAGAGTTTCACCAGCATAGTATAGGGACCCGTCGTAAAGTGGCACTCCACCACCTCAGGGATGTGACGCAGGCACTCTACCACATCCTTGTACATAGATCCACGTTCCAAGGTAATACCCACATAGGTACAGGTTGAATAGCCAAGGCTCTTGGGGTTGATGTCGAAGCCACTACCCATAATAACCTCACCCTCAATCAGGTGTTGAACGCGCTGATGAATGGCAGCACGCGACACATTACACTCTGCGGCTACATCCTTGAACGGAATACGTGCATTCTTCGACAGAATACTAAGTATCTTTTTGTCGAGATTATCAATCTTATCCATTGTTTAATCGTTGTTAGTTTACAAAATGTAAGCAAAAGTACACATTTTTGCGCAAACCAACAACATTTTGCTCCTAAAATATGTAAAAATCTCTCATTTTTGCGACTTAAAGCTTGCGAATGAGGGTCAAACCGTCGCGCAAAGGCAAAATCACACGTTCTACTCGCTGGTCCTTAGAAACAAAGTCATTAAAGGTTTCTATGCCATGAGTCTGGGGATCACGGTCGTAGGCGGCATCAACCACATGCCCGTCCCACAGCGTATTGTCTGCCAAGATAAATCCTCCCGGACGCAAGACAGAAAGCGCCATTTCGTAAGTCTCACGGTAGGTCCTCTTATCCCCGTCAATAAAGGCCATATCGAATGTCACGCCCAGACGGGGAGCCTCCGTTACAGCATCACCAATGATAAAACGGATTTTGTCGCTGACGGGTGATTTTTCAATCCAAGGACGCGTAAAATCCTCCTGTTCGTCATTGATTTCGAAGGTATATACCATGCCCCCCTCCTCTAGGCCTTCTGCCAGACAGATGGCAGAATAGCCGCTGAAAGTTCCCACCTCGAGGATATTCTTCGGACGGATCATGGTCACCAGCATCTTCAGCAGACGTCCCTGCAAATGACCTGACGCCATACGGCCATGAAGCATGTGGATATTAGTAGCCCGCCAGAGCTGGTACAGATATTCCGGTTCTGGGTCAATGTGCTGCGCAATGTAATCGTCGAGAGTCATGCCTTCAGCGCTTCGATAGCCAGGCGATACGAGTCAAGTCCGAAGCCACAAATAACGCCCTTGCAGGCTGACGAAATCATCGAATGATGACGGAACTCCTCGCGCTGGTGCACATTAGAGATATGAACCTCGATGACGGGACACTTCAGCGAACGGATACAGTCGTGGAGTGCCACAGAGGTATGGGTATAGGCTCCTGCATTCAGCACAATGCCGTCGAAGGAAAAACCCACCTCCTGCATCTTGTTAATCAGTTCGCCCTCGACATTACTCTGGAAATAGGCAATCTCGACATCAGGATACTGAGCTTGCAACTGAGGCAGGTATTGCTCGAACGAAGAAGAACCGTAAATACCCGGCTCGCGGACGCCAAGAAGGTTCAAATTAGGACCATTAATAATCTGAATTTTCATATTTCAAAAATATTTTGTACCTTTGTAGCCGCAAAGGTACGAATAAGCGAATAAAAAGCCAAATAAATTTGAGCTTTTTTGAGCGAGAGTACCTTCGACGAAGTCAAAGTTACGAAATAAAATGGAAACGGACAAGAAAACAGAGGCAAATCATGTCGTAAGGGCTTACCAGCGCTATCTGAAGCTACAGCGAGGCTATTCGGCCAATACCCTCGACGCCTATCTGCGCGACTTGGAAAAACTGCTCCACTATCTGGAGCAGGAGGGCAAACAGGCGCAGGAAGTACAATTGTCTGACCTGCAACATTTTGCAGCATCACTCCACGATATCGGCATCCATCCCCGTTCACAATGCCGTATTCTAAGCGGTGTACGCTCCTTCTTCCGCTTTCTGCAACTGGACGGCTATCGCGACGACGATCCTACGGAACTTCTGGAGTCGCCCGTCTTGGGCAAACACCTGCCAGAGGTGCTGTCGCCAGAGGAAATCGACATGCTTGAACACTCCATCGACCTATCAAAATGGGAAGGCCACCGCAACAGAGCCATCATCGAAGTGCTGTTCAGTTGTGGCCTGCGCGTCAGCGAACTGGTCAATCTGAAACTCAGCAACCTGTTTCTCGACGAGCAATACATCCGCGTATTCGGCAAGGGCTCCAAGGAACGTCTGGTCCCCATCTCGCCCAAAGCCATCAGAGAACTGGGCTATTGGTTTACTGACCGTAACCTCATGAATATCAAGCCGGGAGAAGAGGACTACGTATTTCTGAATCGCCGCGGAGCACACTTGACACGCACCATGATACTCATCATGATCAAGCAACAGGCCGTCGAGGCGGGCATCACCAAAACCATCTCGCCCCACACCCTGCGCCACTCATTTGCCACAGCACTTTTGGAGGGCGGAGCTGACCTTCGCGCCATTCAGGCCATGCTAGGACACGAATCGATAGGGACGACGGAAATCTATACGCATATCGACATGAGTACCCTGCGTCAGGAGATTTTGGAGCATCATCCACGAAATATGAAAACAAAAATATAAGCAATATGGATATTAAAGAACTGTACAAGTTGTACCAACAACATCCGTGTATCACAACGGATTCACGCAACTGCCCTGAGGGCAGCATTTTCCTGGCGCTGAAAGGGGCCTCGTTCAACGGCAACCAATTTGCCCTGCAAGCCCTCGAAAAGGGCTGCAGCTATGCCATTGTGGATGAGGCCCCCCTCAATCCCCCCAAAGGAGGGAAGAATTACCCTATTTACACCAACGACATTCTCCCCTCTTTCGGAGGGGAAGGGGGAGGCTTTATCCTCGTCGACGACTGCCTGCAAACCTTCAAGGACCTGGCTCGCGAGCACCGTCGCCAGTTTGACATTCCTATGGTGGGCATTACTGGCACGAACGGCAAGACGACTACCAAGGAACTGATTCGTTCCGTATTGGCTGAAGAGTATAGCGTGATGGCCACTGAGGGCAATTTCAACAATGACGTGGGTGTGCCCAAGACGCTGTTTCGCCTGGACAAAACGACAGATATCGCCGTTGTTGAGATGGGCGCCTCGCACCCAGGAGATATCAAGACACTGGTGGAGACGGCAGAACCCACCTGTGGCCTCATCACTAACGTGGGACGTGCCCATTTGCAGGGCTTTGGTTCGTTCGAGGGTGTCTGCAAAACCAAAGGGGAACTGTACGACTTCCTCATGGCCCGCGACCTGCCCGTCTTCGTCAATCGCGACAATGAACACCTCATGGGAATGGTCGAAAGTCGAAAGTCAAAGGTCGAAGGTTATCAACCTGACGTCTATTATTATGGTCAAAGCGATTCGGACGACATTCTCATTAAGGGCGAGGTCATCTCGTGCGCGCCCTTCCTGAAGTTCCGCTGGCGCGAACAGGATGCAGACGCTGGTTACACGTCTGAATGGTTCACCGTTCAGACCCAGTTGATTGGTGCCTACAACCTCGACAATATGCTGGCAGCGATTATCGTGGGATACGTCAACAACATCCCCTTCGACAAGATCAATCATGCTTTGGAAAACTACAAGCCCACTAACAACCGTTCGCAGATGACGGAGACACAGACAAACCACCTCATCGTCGATGCCTATAATGCCAACCCCACGTCAATGAAAGCGGCTATCGACAACTTCCGACTGATGGAGGTGTCGCCCAAAATGGCCATCCTTGGCAAGATGGGTGAACTGGGCGATATCTGGGAAGAAGAGCACCAAAAAGTGGTCACCATGCTTGAGGAGGCAAAGTTCGACGAGGTATGGCTCGTTGGTGACGAGTATTTCTCCACCCAACACACATCGCTCCCTAACCTGCGCCTGTTCCACGATGTAGAGGAAGTAAAAGCTGCGATTGACCAAGAGCAACCGCAGCATCGATACATTCTGATTAAAGGCTCGAACAGCGTCAAGCTTTTCCAGTTGCCTGAACTGCTGTAATGGTGTCTTACCAACCACCAGGGCCACCACCACTTGACGTGTAGTTGCTAAGTGACACGCTGCTGCCACCATTGATGGTGCCATTGATGTTGGCCATACCATCAAACAGTTCTGTGCCTTCCGATACGGTGATACCAGACTGCAGGGTAGGAGTCGACGAGGTGTAGACAATCAGTTTCTGACTGCTATTGCCGCCACCAGGGCCGCCTCCGCCACCAGGCCACCCACCGCCGCCCCCGCCAGAAGACTTGGTAGGAGTCTTGAAGGCTGCGACCAAAGTATCCCCATTGTAAAGGGCGTACCACGAGGTGGCATTCCACGAAGTGGTGTATTTACACGTACCGCCTGAGATGCTGGAGCCTCCCTCCAAATCGCCCACAGCAATGATGGTACCGCCAGTGATATAGAGTTTCTTGCCTTGTTCTGTATTGGCGTCGATAGACTTTTCTACGCCTCCAGTACCGATGGCATAGACTAGACCTCCCTTGATGTAGCAGTTGCCATTGGCGTCAATGCCGTCATTACCCGTTGAGCGGGAAAATACGTAACCGCCACTGATGGTCAGGTCGCCAGAACCTCCCGTCGAGGTATTATACGAGGCGTTAATGCCGTCATCAGAGGCATTGACAGTGGTCTGTCCGCCAGTAATGGTGATGCTGGTCTTCGACTCGATACCCTCGCCGCCTGCTCCAGTCGTGGTGACATAGATAACGGCATCATCACTAATCGTAATGGCACCATCGGCCTTGATTCCCTTAGGAGATGATTTGTAGTCGCTTTCGTATCTGTCCAGTTGCTGCGACGAGGTTACCACAGACAGCGTTCCCGTGCTGGAAGCCACGACGGCGTTGCCAGACGTGCTGATGGTTGTAGTACCGCCCTTAATGGTGAGTGCGCCATCCACATTAAGACCCTTGCCACCAGCACCAGTACTGGTCAGCGACAATGTTCCGCCACTGATAGTCATTGCTCCGTCGGATCCCAGACATGCTGAAGCCTTTGTCTTGAGCTTGGTGCTGTCCCAGACGCCTCCGCCCGAAGTCTTTACCGTGATGTTGCCACCACTGATACGCATATCGCCCTCGCACTTGACGCCTTTGGCAGCATCAGCCGTCACGTTGACAGTCAGGGTTCCGTCTTCGATATAGACATTGCCAGAGTCTTCGTCCTCATGATCCGTTGTCTCACCCGTTGCCGCATCCTCAACGTCACACTGGATGCCATCGTCGCCAACGCCCTGTATATTGATGGTGCCACTGGTCATCTGGAAGAACTGTTCGCAGTTGATGCCGTCGCCAACAGCTGACAGCACGTTGATCGTTGCATTCTTCAGGGTGATGTACTCACCCGTCTTGATACCATGCTTCACGTTTCCAGTGATGTTGAGCGTGCCCTTCTGGGCAAACTCCGCATGACCTTTTATATACAAGCATCCCTTTTGGGAACCGCCAGCAGCATCGACCAGCGTATTGGTTGTGCCCGTAATGACCTTCACCTTGATGCGCTTGCCATTCTGGATATGGACGGCAGCACCACTATAGACTGGCGTCGCATTGGTCAGAGTCAGACCATTCAGCTCGACAGTTGCCTTATAGGAACCCGACATATAAAATTCACCATCCGTCGAAGTGCCTGACAGCGTGTAGGTAATCTCCTCAGCGACATCATCGCTCTGGGCTATCGAAACGTGGGCGCCACTAACGGTAGGCGTGACGTATTGCGCCACATTGCCCGCCACAGTCACCAGCGCCGACGAGCCGTCATAGGCCACTCCGATACTGTTGTCTGTTACCTCAGTGTTATCTATTGTCATTGAACTGATATCGCTCAGCGTGAAGGCCTTGCCCATAATGGTTAGCGTCGTACCGTCCGAATAGGTCATGTCACCCGCCTGACTGGCAGGAAACTGATAGACCACACTACCCACCTTCACGTTCAGCGTCTGGGCCGTTGCTGCTATCGTCAGCATCAGCGCCATCAGGAATACATATACCTTTTTCATTTCACCGTCATTTTAAACGTTCCCTTATTCGTCTTCACAATATAGACGCCTTTCTGCATCTGGCTCTTGCTGACCTTGTTGCCTTTCAGGTCGTAGATGTCAGTGACTTCGTTCAGGTCGGCAGTCACGGTCTCACTAATGCCCGTTGTACTCTCGTCACTAGTCGAGAAGTACATCCTACTTAGATTCACGAGGGTAAACGACTGATTGCCAGCCGTCAGAGTAGTACCGCTGACTGTCAGCGTCAGCGATTCAGTAGACACGGAGACCTTGTTGCCGTCCGTCGTCTCAAAGGTCAGATAGGGATAATCGCCTGCCTGCATGGCCAGCGTCCCCGTCATCATCATCAAAATAAATAGCAGTCTTTTCATATCGCTCAATTATTTAAATATAGTAATCTTTTTCGTATCGTTCAAAACTTAAAAAGCAGCAATCTCTTTGTATCGCTCGTACCTTATATTATTATAATCCGCTGCAAAGATAAGGCAAAAATCCCTTCCTGCGTATTTTTTTCAGCAAACGCTCCGTTTTTATCTACGAACGCCCGACGAATTGACGCTCAGGTTGACGGATGAGGACACGAAAGCTCGCAGACGAAGACACTAAAGGCTTACAAAGAAAGGTACTAGAGCCAACAGGGGGAAGAGCCCCGTCCTAACAGGGATTTGTACGGGATATAACAGGAACGAAGAAGGGAGGTAAGCGGTCGTTGGCGTTCGTGCATATTAATAAGCACGCCCGTGCTTATTAATGCTAACGAGCGCGCTTAATGATGTCGGCAGTCGGTCGCGACCGACTTTTATTCCTTTGGCATTGGCTGGACAGGGATGTAGTGCCAAAGACGTCCGCAAAGGACCTTCTTGAAGCGCGGATTATTACCTCTGCAAAGGCTATCAAGATAACGTCTGGCAGAATCGCGCTTCAAACCGCTGAATATCATAAAAACGGGGATGGTGACAAAGCCGTTTCCCATGCTTCTGCGAAGGGCGGCTTCCATCGCTTGCGGGTCGTGCATCTGGCTGTTGCCCACAGGCCCGTTTCCTTTGCGAAAGCCTTCACGTCCGTTGCCTGCCTCCTTGACAAGACGCCTGCATGGTTTGAAATCTACGCCAGCATACCTGACGTCCTTTCCTCGAATCGTCTTTGGGTCTGTATGTTCGCCCATCAGCTTCAGTTTGGGTGCAAACGAGCCAAAAGGAGTCTCCACACGATAGCCGTCCTTCAGCCACATGGTTGTTACTTCTAAGGCAAGTTCAAACACACGTATAAACTCGCTTCGCGACAGCCCTCTGTATTTAGCGCAGAACAACTCCATATCGGCAACCGTCTTCTTGTGTCCCTTTGCCGGACGCACGTAGAGCAGCGGTTTCCCGTCCTCACCCTTCCTGGGACCAGGATGAATCTCTATCTCTATTCCATTAGTTTTACGTGGCATAATATATTATAAATAAGGTATTACTATTTCTCATGCAAAGATACGAAAAATTAAGCGAAACGCAAAAGCTTTTGCAACAAAAATTCCAATAAGCTTGCTGCTTTAAGAATAAAACACTATATTTGCACACGAAATGCCAATTAATGCAGAAAAGATAATTAAATCAATTCTTGGATATCAAGATAGGGAATAAAAAACACAAGGTATATTAAACAAAAGCAAATGCAGGTATGAGAGCAAAAATAATGATGTTGGTTGTGGCACTGATGATGGTGGCTGCCGCAAATGGGGAAAGCAAAAAGGTTACAGCAACTCTTAAGCATGTAACGGTGTTTACCAATGGTGCCCAAGTAGAACGCACCCATAGCGCCAACCTATTGGCTGGAGAGCAGGTGATAACCTTTACCGGCCTCTCGCCCTATACCGACGTGAAGAGTATGCAAATTAAGGCACGTGGAAAACTAACCGTGCTTGGAGTTAACTATCGAACCATACATCCTGATAGCTTACAGCGCATCAAGCAATTGCGTGAGGCTGAGAAACAAGTGAAGCTAACGGACGAAAAGGAGCGCGAACTGAAGGCACAGTTAGAGGTAGTAAACGCCCAGTTAGAACTGGTAAAAACAAATTGCTCTACGGGTAGTCGTACCGCAGTTACTCCATTGGCTAACATCAAGGAACTCAATAACTATTATGCCCAAGAAACACTTGAGTTGAAAAAGAAAGCCATCGCCATCGACCAAGAACTTGCCAAGTTGGCTGAGATACACGAGAAACAGGAAAAAACAGTCGATTCAATAGCTCACCTCAAGCTGAAGTCTATCATAGAGGCCGAGCTCAAGTTGCAGGTGCCTCAAGCTGGCAAAGTGGAGTTCGACCTTACTTATTATGTAAAAAATGCGGGGTGGTATCCCACCTACGACCTCCGCTCTGATGGACTTGGCCAGCCTCTACAACTATCCTATAAGGCTCACATATTCCAGAAAACCCAAGAAGAATGGAATAGCATACCTGTAACCCTCTCGTCAGCCAATCCCAGTCTTTCAAATATAGCCCCTGAGTTACGTACTTATTGGCTTAACTATGGTAAGCAAGCTCCTCGTTATGACAATGAACTAGGTACCGATGGTAGCGTGTCGGGTGTAGTACTCGATGAGCAGGGCGACCCCCTGATTGGATGTTCTGTTATGGTAGTTGGTACAAGTCTAGGTACTGTTACCGACTTCAACGGACGTTACAGCATCGCTCTACCTCGTGGCAAAAACCAGATTAAATTTGCTTATGTCGGATATTTGAGTCAGACATGCAGTGTTAACAACTCCACCCTGAATGTCAGGATGAAGGAAGATGATACTGCATTGGAGGAAGTGGTCGTCGTTGGTTATGGTGTCAGCAAAAAAGGAAAGTCCAGTCGCAAACAGGAAGATGTCAGCAAGGCTCTTGAGGGAAAGGTTGCAGGACTTGCTGTCTCAAAGGATACGGAAATGCCCGAGAGCGATCTGATTGCCGTTAATGAGCAGAAGGCACAATTCGGCTACGAGTTCGACATCAAGCAGCCACTCACACTGTCCTCCGACGGCAAGACCACCACGACCGAGATTGCCCGCTATCAGTTGCCAGCCACCTATCAATATCTTGGCATCCCACGTGCTGATAAGGATGCATTCCTGGTGGCCGATGCCACCGATTGGCAACAACATAGTTTGCTCGAAGGCGAAGCCAATGTTTATTTCGAGAACTCGTTTATTGGCAAGACCATACTTGACCCGACAGTGGCCAACGATACCTTACATTTCTCATTAGGCAGAGATAAGGGAATCCGCATTCAGCGCACCAAGGTGTCAGCCCGTTCTACCCGTCGCTTGTTGGCTTCAAGTCAAGAACAGAATATGACTTGGCGTATCACAGTTAAGAACACCCGCCAAGAAGCCGTTTCGCTCATCCTACAGGATCAGATTCCTGTATCAGAGAATTCCAACATTACCGTTACAACCGAGGAGCTCAGCGGTGGACAACTTGACAAGTCAACAGGTATCGTTGTGTGGCAGCTACAACTCCAACCCAACGAACAGCGTGAGTTCATCGTACAGTATCGCGTAAAATACCCCAAGAGCCGTAATCTGATTGTGGAATGATCATAGGAACAGTTATCTTGACCCGTTTTAGAAAAACATATGAAACAATATGGCTCGCCTACAGCTATGTACTGACAATCGTCTCCTGCTGCTTACTCCTTGGACTTATCAATATCGCCCAACCAATGAGGAGATCACCGTAGCACAATGCAAGGCCATGAACTGTATTGCTCAAGCCATTTGCCAGACCAAGGATGATTGGTGGAAGAAGTAATACTTAAATACCTATCAGCTATCATTAATCAGCCCACAGTTCCTGTAAGACGCTGATGCTCTTGAGTTCTGGGAACTGGGGGATGTGGAGTTGATAGTAGTGAAGCAGGACGTCGACGATACGGTTACGATCCGCGTGATTGAGACGGTAGAGGTGCATTGTGGGGAAGTCCATGCGCATCAGCGTGTGGATGCGGCGCGAGTCGTCGGGTTGCAGGAAATCGCGATGGGTGGGAACCAACAACGAGAAAGTGGCTGTGCGCAGGTCGAAGACACATCCATTGACATAGTCGTCGAGGTTAGGATAGAAACCCAGGAAGCGGCTCATTCGCATCAGAAAGGTCAGGTGGAAGTTGGCATACCCCTTCTCTGCTAAATCGAGCCATTGCATAGCGTCGACAAGATAGGAGAACAAGGGTTCGTTCTGTTGTTCTGAGCGTAGGGCATGATACAGGAATTCGGCAATGAACAGCGAAAGTGCCAATTTCTCGGGCGAGAAAGGAATGGTGGCATAGGCAGATAACAGACGGGCATCTTTAAGCTTTTGCAGTTGCAGTCGTTGACGCAGGTCCACCTCTACTTCAAGTAATGTCATAGGTTGGAAGTATTGCTTCTTCAGTCGCGCCTTCTGGGTCTTGGGAATGGGCACGACACACGACAGCCGACCCGCCTCACGAGTAAACAAATCTACGATGAGGCGCGTCTCTCCATACTTCAAAGAATGGAGCACAATGGCTTCCGTTTTCACTAACATCGCCCCAAAGGTACGAATAAGCGAGTAAAAAGCCAAAAGTTTTTGGTTTTTTCGAGCGAAAGTACTTTCGACGTAGTCAAAATTACACAAAAATACGCAAATAATGCATTTTTTCCTGAGAAAATTTGTCAGATTCGGAAAAAAGTAGTACCTTTGCAGCCACTTTCACGGATTGGTCCCTTCGTCTATCGGTTAGGACGAGAGATTTTCATTCTCTAAAGAGGAGTTCGACTCTCCTAGGGACTACCATTAAATCCGTCATCTGCACAGCCAAGTGCTACCCGCTGAGGGGACAAGGTGCCGGAGGGCTTCAAAACCCGCCCAGGGCAGTCCGACGAGACGCAAGACCCACAAGCTTTAAGTTAAACAATTAAAAAAACAAAAATTAAAATGGCAAATCACAAGTCATCCCTGAAGAGAATTCGTCAGGACAAGAAGAAGGCAGAGCACAATCACTATTATGCCAAGACCATGCGTAACGCTGTTCGCAAGCTGCGCGCAACGACCAACAAGGAAGAGGCTGTAGCCCTGTACCCCAAGGTACAGAAAATGCTGGACAAGTTGGCTAAGACCAACATCATCCACAAGAACAAGGCCGCTAATCTGAAGTCAAGTCTTGCTCTGCACATTAGCAAGCTGGGATAATAATAACACATCCAAGCATAATTGCCGCACACTGGAAACAGCGTGCGGTTATTTTTTTATAAAAAATAAACACTTTTCTTTCGTTTAAGTCTTGGAAAATTAGTACCTTTGCAAAAAATTTTGCGAAGATTATAAACAATGTCAGAAGAACAGAACAAAGCAAGCAATTATTCCGCGAGTAACATTCAGGTACTCGAAGGACTGGAAGCCGTGCGCAAACGCCCGGCGATGTATATCGGAGACATCAGCGAAAAGGGTCTCCACCACCTCGTCAACGAAACCGTCGACAACTCTATCGACGAGGCTATGGCAGGCTACTGCACACATATCGAGGTGACTATCAATGAAGATAATAGCATTACCGTTCAGGACAACGGACGCGGTATTCCCGTCGACGAACACGAGAAGATGCACAAGTCGGCCCTCGAGGTCGTTATGACTGTGCTGCACGCTGGTGGTAAGTTCGATAAGGGTTCGTACAAGGTGTCTGGCGGACTGCATGGTGTGGGCGTGAGCTGTGTGAATGCCCTGTCGACCCACATGCTGTCGCAGGTGTTCCGCAATGGGCACATCTACCAACAGGAATACGAGAAGGGCAAGCCCCTCTACGACGTGAAGATTGTGGGCGATACTGAGCTCACGGGTACTCGCCAGCAGTTCTGGCCCGACGGCAGTATTTTTACTACTACTGAGTATAAGTACGACATCATTGCCAAGCGTATGCGTGAACTGGCCTATTTGAATGCCGGCATCACCATCACGTTAAAGGATATGCGTCCAGACGAAGACGGCAATCTCAAGGAAGAAGTATTCCACGCCAAGGAAGGTCTGAAAGAGTTTGTGCGCTACGTGGATCGCCACCGTACTCACCTGTTTGACGATGTCATCTATCTGAAGACCGAGAAACAGGGTACCCCCATTGAGGTCGCAGTGATGTATAACACCGACTACAGCGAAAACATCCACTCTTACGTCAATAACATCAACACCATCGAGGGTGGTACTCACCTGCAGGGTTTCCGTATGGCTCTGACGCGTACGCTGAAAAAATATGCCGACGAGGATCCCAACATCTCGAAACAGATTGAGAAAGCTAAGATTGAGCTGGCTGGCGATGACTTCCGCGAGGGTCTGACAGCCGTTATCTCTATCAAGGTGGCTGAGCCGCAGTTCGAGGGACAGACCAAGACGAAGTTGGGTAACAGCGAGGTCAGCGGTGCCGTACAGCAGGCTGTCGGTGAGGCACTGAGCAACTATCTGGAGGAACACCCGAAGGAGGCTAAGCAGATTTGCGAAAAGGTGGTGCTGGCTGCTACCGCTCGTATTGCTGCCCGTAAGGCCCGTGAGAGTGTACAGCGCAAGAACCCGATGACGGGTGGTGGTCTGCCTGGTAAGCTGGCTGACTGTTCAGAGAAAGACCCAAAGGTTTGCGAGATCTTCCTCGTCGAGGGTGACTCTGCCGGTGGTTCTGCCAAGCAGGGTCGTGACCGCCACTTCCAGGCTATCCTGCCCCTGCGTGGTAAGATTCTGAATGTGGAGAAGGTACAGTGGCACCGCGTGTTCGAGGCAGAGTCCGTGATGAACATCATCCAGTCGATTGGTGTACGTTTCGGTGTAGACGGTGAGGGTGACCGCGAGGCCAATATTGACAAGCTGCGCTACGACAAGATTATCATCATGACCGATGCCGACGTCGATGGTTCACACATCGACACGCTGATCATGACACTCTTCTACCGCTTTATGCCTCAGGTCATTCAGGGCGGACATCTCTATATCGCTACTCCCCCACTCTACAAGTGCACCTATAAGAAGTTCTCAGAGTACAACCCAGAGCAGTTGTGGGAGACGACGATGAATCCTGAAAACCGCTTGCTAAAGCAAGTGACAATTGAGAATGCCGCTGAGGCAGACGAGATATTCTCGATGCTCATGGGCGACGATGTCGAGCCGCGCCGACTATTCATCGAGAAAAACGCCACCTACGCAAATATCGACGCATAAAACAAAATTTCATGGTGCCTGGCGAATGTCAGGCACCAATCAGTATGAAGAAACTCTATATCGAAACATACGGTTGCCAGATGAATGTGGCTGACTCAGAGGTTGTCGCCTCTGTGATGCAGATGGCTGGCTATGAACCGACTGAGAGCCTCGACGAGGCAGATGCTGTTTTTCTGAACACCTGTTCAGTTCGCGACAATGCTGAGCAGAAGATCTATCATCGCCTCGAGGCTCTTGACGCCCTACGCCGACAAAGAGCTAAAAGCCAAAAGCAAACAGCTAACAGCCTCATTATTGGTGTATTGGGTTGTATGGCAGAGCGCGTACAGCAAGACCTTTTGGACAACCACCACTGCGACCTCGTGGCAGGTCCTGACGCCTATCTTTCCCTACCCGACCTGATAGCACAGGCAGAGACGGGTCACAAGGCCATGAATATCGAGTTGTCTACCAGCGAGACCTATAAGGACGTGGTGCCACAACGCATCGGATTAGGCCATAAGATAGGCGGATTCGTCAGCATCATGCGAGGCTGCAATAATTTCTGCCATTATTGCATTGTGCCTTATACCCGAGGAAGAGAGCGCAGTCGCGATGTGGAGAGTATATTAAAAGAGGTACGCGATCTAAGAGACAGAGGATTTAAGGAAGTGACGCTACTGGGGCAGAATGTCAACAGCTATTCATGGAAAGAGCAAAACTCTTTCCCACAATTACTGCGTCGTGTGGCTGAAGAGGCCCCTGAGATGCGCATCCGCTTTACGACGTCACATCCCAAGGATATGAGCGACGAGACCTTACGGGTGATTGCCGAGATGCCTAATGTCTGCAAGCATATCCATCTGCCTGTGCAGAGCGGAAGCGACAGAATTCTGAAGCTGATGAACCGCAAGTACACCCGCGAGTGGTATCTGGGCCGTGTAGAGGCTATCCGAAGAATCATCCCTGACTGCGGACTTTCGACGGATATTTTCGTAGGCTATCACTCAGAAACAGAAGAAGACCACCAGCTGTCACTCTCGCTGATGCGTGAAGTGGGATACGATTCTGCATTTATGTTCAAATATTCCGAGCGACCAGGCACCTATGCCTCGAAACACTTACCTGACGATGTGCCGGAAGAAGAGAAGATTCGCCGTCTGAACGAACTCATCGCTTTGCAGACAGACATCTCTGCCCAGCAGAACAAGAAGGACGAAGGCAAGGAATTCGATGTACTCGTCGAGGGATTCTCGAAGCGTTCGCGCGAGCAGCTCTGTGGACGAACAGAACAGAACAAGATGGTGGTATTCCCCAAGGCTGGTCACCATATCGGTGAAATCGTCAGAGTAAGAATTACAGGAAGTACAAGTGCTACATTATTAGGAGAGAGCGTATGAAGGAATTCCTGAATATCCTAAGGCGTTTCGTTCCGCCATACAAGAAATATCTGATATTGTCGATAGTCTTCAATATATTATCGGCCATACTTAATATTTTTTCTTTCGCAGCCTTGATTCCCATCCTGCAGATTCTCTTCCAGACCAGTGATGCAGAAACTGCCACCTGCCTGATGGCATGGGACTGGAGTAAGGTCCAGGAGGTACTAATGAACAACATGAACTACTACGTTAACGGCCTTATCGCAGAATGGGGACAGACCACGACCCTGCTCTTCATCGGTTTGTTTCTGGCTGTGACGACCTTCCTAAAGACAGGTGTTTACTACCTAGCTGCCGTCAGCATTCTCCCAATTCGTACGGGTGTGGTTCGTGACATGCGTAACCAACTCTACCGAAAGATTACCTCACTACCCATGGGGTTCTTCAGCGAAGAACGCAAAGGCGACATCATTGCCCGTATGAGTGGTGACGTAGACGAGGTGGAGCATTCCATCATGGCCAGTTTGGAAATGATGTTCAAGAATCCCATTCTCATCATCAGCTACTTCGCAGCCCTACTGTTCATTTCTTGGCAACTGACTCTCTTTACCCTAACCATCGTACCCATCATGGGCTGGTTCATGGGTTGGGTCGGACGCAAGCTGAAACAGGACTCTATCAAGGCACAAGCCCTGTGGAGCGACACAATGAGCCAGGTAGAGGAAACACTCGGTGGTCTGCGCATCATCAAGGCCTTCATCGCTGAGGAAAAGATGAACCGCCGCTTTGACGCAGTAAACACAGCATATCGCACGAACCTCATGCGGGTATTATCGAGACAAGTGTTGGCCCATCCCATGAGCGAGTTTCTAGGAACCATCATGATTGTCATTGTGCTGTGGTTCGGTGGAGTGCTGGTACTAAACAACCACTCTCTTTCTGGTCCTATCTTTATCTACTATATGGTGATGCTCTATTCCATCATCAATCCCCTGAAAGATTTCTCGAAGGCTGGCTATAGCATTCCCAAAGGACTGGCCTCGATGGAACGTATCGACAAAATTCTCATGGCAGAGAATACCATCAGGGAAGTGCCCAACCCCAAGCATATTGCTTCGTTCGAACATCAGATAGAGTTCCGTAATGTATCGTTCAGATATGGGGAAGCATGGGTACTGAAGGACATCAATCTAGTTATCCCCAAAGGCAAGACCATTGCTCTTGTCGGACAATCGGGTAGTGGCAAGTCGACGATAGTAGACTTGATTCCTCGCTATTACGATGTACAGGAAGGAGAAGTGCTGATTGACGGCATCAACGTCAAAGACCTTGGCATCCACGACCTACGTCAACTCATCGGTAATGTCAACCAGGAGGCCATCCTCTTCAATGACACCTTCCGCAACAACATTTCGTTTGGTGTTGACAATGCCACCGACGAGCAGATTGTCGAGGCCGCAAAGATAGCCAATGCCTATGATTTCATCATGCAGTCGGAACAGCAGTTCGAGACCAATATTGGCGATCGTGGCGGACGTCTTTCTGGTGGTCAGCGCCAACGTGTCAGTATTGCCCGCGCCATTTTGAAAAATCCACCCATTCTCATTCTCGACGAAGCAACATCGGCTCTCGACACAGAAAGCGAGCGTTTGGTACAGGATGCTTTGGAGCGACTGATGAAGACACGCACGACGGTAGCTATCGCCCATAGGCTAAGCACCATCAAGAATGCCGACGAAATCTGCGTGCTCCATGAAGGACGCATCGTAGAGCGTGGCACACACGAGGAACTATTGAATATTGACGGCTATTACAAGAAACTCCATGAGATGCAGAGTTAACTTCCTATTGAAGACCTATCTGTGGACGATAGTAGTGTTTGTCTTCGCCAAGGTGGTATTTATGCTCTGTTGTCAGGCTGGGCATACGTTTTCCATAGGCGACATGTGGCAGGTGATTATCCATGGTCTGACACTCGACCTCTCAACGGCCCTTTATTTCTCAATTCTGCCATTCTTGTTAGTCCTCGTCAGTCTATGGCATATAGGCAAGTGGATTAGCATCGTACTCCATATATACTTCGCCATCATCTCCCTGGCTTTCATCCTGGCTTTCGTGGCAGATACCAGTCTGTACCCTTTCTGGAACTTCAAGCTCGATGCCACTTGCCTACAATATCTGGAAACACCCACCGATGCCATGGCCAGTGTGTCGACAGGATATCTCTTAGGGAGACTTGCCATTTTAGTCATCTTATCCATACTGGTTTTTCTAGGCTATACGAGACCCAAGACGATTTTTCTGACTGTCAAACATCGCATCGCAGGGACATTGGCAGGTTTAATCAGCATCCCACTTATCGTCATTGGCATCAGAGGAGGAATAGATGAATCAACAACCAACATCGGACAGGTATATTTCTCGCAAAACCAGTTTCTGAACCATTCGGCCATAAACCCTGTGTTCAGTTTTCTCGCGTCTTTTGAGAAAACAGCCACCGAGAATACGACATATCATTTTTACACTCCAAAAGAGATGGCACAGCTCACCAAAGGGCTCTATGACAGTAAAAGCTTGGCTGGCGACACACTGCTGACGACTCAACGCCCCAACGTGGTAGTCATCCTGTTGGAGAGCTGTGGAAAAATGTTCCAGGGAGTGATGCCGAACCTCTATAAGGCTGCTGACGAGGGAGTCGACTTCACAAACTGTTTCGGCAACAGCTATCGCACCGATCGTGGTACGGTAAGTGCACTGAGCGGTTATCTGTCTTTTCCCACTATGTCTGTGATGAAGATGGCAACTAAGGTAGGGCATATCTCCAGCATTGCGCGTACGCTGCAGAAAGAAGGCTATGACACAGAGTATCTGTATGGAGGTGACATCAACTTCACAAATATGAAAGGCTATCTGATTAGTACGGGTTTCGAGAGGCTCTATTGGAAGCAGAACTACACCGTTGACGAGCAGTCCACTGCAAAATGGGGCGTGTGCGATGAAATTACCTTCAAGACACTGAGTGACATGATACTGCGCCATGACGATGACAAACCGTTCCTCATCGGCTACTCCACCCTGAGCACTCATGAACCATGGGACGTACCCGTAAAAAAATACAAAGAGAAGCAGTATAATGGTTTCTGCTACTTAGATCAGTGCATCGGTACGTTCTTAGACACCATACGACAGTCACCACAATGGAATAACCTACTGATTGTTTTTATGCCCGACCACAGCAGCGACTTCAACGAATACGATGAGCAGCATCCCGACCGGAACCGCATCCCGATGATTTGGACAGGCGGTGCTGTGAAAGAGGCAAAGAAGTTAGATATGCTATGCAACCAGAGTGACTTTGCCGCCACTTTGTTAGGACAGATGGGCCTCAGCCACGATGACTTCACTTTTAGTCGCGACGTGACTAGCAACGCCTACCGATATCCATTCGCCTTACATATGTTTAACAACGGCATCTCCATGACCGATAGTACCGGATTCATGCTCTACGACCTTACCGCTGAGCAGATTACCGTCAAAACATCGCCGGATGCTGAGCGCATGGCACGTACTGCAAAGGCAATATTACAGATGGCAGGAGAAAATTTGAAGAAGTTAGATGAAGTAAAATGAAGATACAATCTAAAATAACAAGCTATTTTGCGCCATTGGCAGCGCTGCTATGCAACTTGGCCTTAGCGTACGTATTATATTTCTTAGCAAGGATCGTCTACCTGCTGGTGAATTATAGTTATTTCGAACAGGGGCTTTCATGGTCTCACCTGACAGAACTATTCCGAGGCGGACTGGTCTTTGATACGTCGGCCATCCTCGTCACCCATATTCCCTATGTCGTATTACTCCTGCTCACCCCATGGCGGAAGCTGGCCCAATGGGTGTATGTTGGCATAAACACCATGGCACTCGCTGCCAATCTGATCGATAGCGTATATTTCCGCTACACCATGCGTCGTACGACCACAACCGTATTCAGCGAATTCCAGAATGAGAACAATCTCATTGGCGTCTTCTCAACCGAATTGATTCATCACTGGTATCTGGTAATTCTATTTGCGGTCTCAATCTGGGGCTTATGGAATCTCTACAGAGACCCAGGGGAAGCGAACTCTGGCAAATGCTGGTGGCGATGGTATCCCTCACAGGTATTAGTTTTGGCAGCCTTGGCACCATTTGTAGTGGCAGGAATCCGAGGCGGCTTTGCCACAGCAGTAAGACCCATCACCATCTCGAATGCCAATCAGTATGCAAACAGACCTATCGAAGCAGCCCTTGTGCTAAACACACCCTTCTCAATCTACCGTACAATTGGCAAAGATGTATTTGTAGTGCCCACGTACTTCACCGACCAGAAGGAGCTTGAGGCCATCTATAGCCCGATACACAATCCCAGCCAAACGAACCTGACTAGTGATTCAATTTTTACTAAGAAGAATGTTGTAGTTCTAATTGTCGAGAGTTTCGGCTGCGAATATATCGGTGCCCTCAACAAGACATTGGAGAACGGACGTTACAAAGGTTACACTCCTTACGTTGATTCCCTTATCGCAAAGAGTATCACCTTCAGTCACACCTACTGCAATGGCCGTAAGAGCATTGACGGCATGCCCAGTATTCTGTCAAGCATCCCCATGTTTGTAGAACCTTTCTTCTTAACACCGGCTTCCATGAACCATGTCAGCGGCATCGCCTCACTATTGGCTGACGAAGGCTATCAAACCGCCTTCTTCCATGGAGCACAACGGGGTTCGATGGGGTTCCAGGCCTTTTCACGCGCCACAGGCTTTCAAGAGTATTACGGCCGTGAGGACTACAATGCAGACACACGTTTTGGAGGAGATGCCGACTTTGACGGTATGTGGGCTATCTGGGACGAGCCCTTCCTGCAATACTATGCCACGAAGATGTCGGAGATGAAAGAGCCCTTCATGACTGCCGTCTTCACCGCCAGCAGCCATCATCCCTATGCCATCCCCGAGCAATACAAGGATCGGTATCCGGAAGAAGGTCTCATCATCCACAAGTGCATCCGTTATACCGATATGGCTATTGGCAGGTTCTTTGAAAAGGCCAGTCATGAGCCTTGGTTCAATAACACCATCTTCGTACTTACCAGCGACCATACGAATCTCTCCGACCACGAATTCTATCAGACAGACATAGGCGGCTTCAGCTCACCGATTATCATCTATGAGCCTGGCAATACAGAACGTCAACCGGAGATACAGGAAAAAGTAGCCCAGCAGATTGACATACTACCGACCATAATGGGAATGTTGCACTATCAGAAACCGTACTTCGCTTTTGGCATCGATGTGATTAATACTCCCGCAGAAAACACATGGGCAGTCAACTACCTAAACGGTATCTATCAATATGTGAAACATGGCTATGTGCTCCAGTTCGACGGTCAGCAGGCCAAAGCCGTTTACGCCCTCAGCGACTCGCTGATGAAGCAGGATCTCAAAGGCAAGGTGCTTCAGCAACCACAAATGGAACGCGAGTTGAAGGCCATCATCCAGCAATATATGGAACGAATGGTCAATGACCGACTTACTCCCTGAATTCATCAAAAACAATGAAGCTATGACAACTGTACTCGTGATTCATGCCAAACACCTGACGGAACGGATGCGACACATGCAACAGCAGTTACATGACTGGCCGGGGGATGTGGTATATATCCAAGACTACGACAAAGGTGAGCTCACCGACGAAATCATACAGACGTATTTCAAGGCTGGTTGTGAATTGGACAATAAGTCGGGCGCTACCAGTTGTGCCATGAAGCATCTATTGTCATGCAAGTATATTGTGGATCATCAGCTGGAGGGGGCACTGATTCTCGAAGACGACATTGTGCTGCGCCCTGGATTCCAAAAGAATTTCGAAAAGACACTTGAAGAAATCCGTTGCAACTATGCAGACCAGCCCATCTTAATCTCCTACGAAGACTCATCGTTGCAGTTCATACCCCGCTCTCGCAGAGTAAAAGGCCAGTGGCTCTACGAAGCTCCTCATGGACGGGTACGGTTTAATGGTGCACTCTTCATCAGTCAGAGGGCAGCCAAAGCCATCTGGAATGACGTGACCACGAACAAATGCGATATTGCCGTCGACCACTATTACATGCATCTTTATGGCAAGGAACTGGTAAAGTTCCTTTGGTGCGAGCCCTGCTTAGCCACCCAAGGCAGTTTCAGTGGTACTTTCGTCTCTTCCATGGGCCAAATACGCTCGATGGAAGGTCTACGCTGGAAACTGAAATACGCCTACAAACGGTTTATCTACTGGTTCCGATAGTCTTTACAGGATATGCTGAAAAAGTTCATCGAAATGTCCAAACGATGATTCTGTCAGCGGTGCCTCACTATTCTTAATCCAATAGAGTGGTGTATCATGATACATCGAGGCCGTCAGCGAAAACGTACTAGGTGGACCCATCAGATAATCGCATTCTGACAACACATACAAATCCTCAGCAGCATTTCCCTTCGGGAAAATTACTTTCGTACCTGTAAGTTCGTCATGGTAACATTTCTTGTCGAGTGACGGGTCATTACCGCAGATAAACACAGTGGTATTGGGATGCAAAGCGATAAACTGCCGAATCAGTTTCACGAAGACTTCGTCCGTAAAAAAATACTTTCCGTCATACCAAGTGGCATAGTCGCCACGACGGATATGCACGCCCAAACGGCAGGAACCACCCGTGGTCTCAGCCAGCAAAGGTTCACAAGCCTTTACCACCGATGGCTTGAAGGCAAAGAGGTCGATAATCTCCGACTTGTATTTCAGAAACAGGTCATACCAGCGGGCCTCCCAACCTACTACAGCGATATGCTTATGGCGAAGCATCTCCTGTTCCTGGGCTGTTATGTCTGCCCCTTCCTCATTGAAGGCAAGCGTGGGGAACAGTCCCCATTTGGCAGCATACTTGGCAATAGTATAGGTAAGGAAATTGTGATGTTTGGTGTCGCAAATACGGAAAAACTGGAATTTATAGGCAAAACGCATTGACATCGTTTCCCTACCATGCTCCCTTCCCCAAGCATAGAAATGTCCATATTGTAAGATGTTGTTACACATCCATCCTGAGCCTTTTACAAATATCATATCATTACATTTTTTTCAATTATTCTTGACCTTCCCTAGGTACAACTTTGCCATCGATGACCTGAAACCGTTCATTAAATTCCTCACGGGTACGCTTCCAACGATTATGGCTCCAGAGCCAAAGTTCAGGCTGACGACGGATACTAGCCTCCAACATCTGGTGATAGATATCAGTTGCCTCATATTCTTTGAGTTGTTCTGGTCTACGGGTTATCAACTTGAACTCCGCCTCATAGTAGCCTCGTTTCCTTTGTGTCACTTCAAGGAAGAAGATGGCCTGATGGTTCTTGATGGCGATACGTTCCGTGCCTGTCATCACGGGCGTATCGTGATTCAGAAACCAGCACCAGTGATGGATATTGTTCCAATGCGGCACCTGATCGCCCAGATATCCAAACACCGTAGGCTGCTGCTTGCGTTTGTATTCAATCGTCTTACGCAGGATATCCACCAAGGGGATGCACTCTGCTCCCCAACGCTCGCGAAGACGAAGGAACAACTTGTCGAAAGCTTCATTTTCAAGGGCATGATATAATTGTCCGCACTGGGCTTTCTCCGACACCCACAGCGGCAGCGAGGTAATCCATTCCCAATTGATGGTATGGCCCAGATAAACGGCACACGACTGTCCATCGGCAACACACGCATTGACAGCTTCTGTACCCTTGAAAACCATATGACGACACATCTGTCGACGACTCATTGTTGTCAGTTTCACCGTCTCAACAAAATAATCACAGAGCCGATGATAGAACTTCCGCTCTATCTCTCGGATCTCAGTCTCAGACTTCTCTGGAAATGAAGTCGTGAGATTCTGTCGCACCACCTTCACTCGATAGCCAATCAGCCGATATAGAATAAGGAAGACAAAGTCACTGAACATATAATGAATGCAGAATGGCAACAGCGAGAGCAGATACCAAAGGGCAGACAAAAGATAGTAAACCACTTTGTTCATTCCTCGTAGACAGTTTTGATTTGGGCGTAAAAATGCGCGTAGTTCAAATGATCGTCGAAGTCGGCCTTTGCCTGCTTGCCCAACCGCTGACGCAGTGCAGAATCATCAACAAGACGGGCGATGGCCTCAGCAAGGGCCTGGGCATCGCCAGGAGGCACTAACAGACCATTCTGCCCCTGCGACACATATTCACGTTGTCCACCATTGTTAGTAACGACAACAGGATGACCTTGTGACATATATTCCTGCGGGGAAAGCGGACAACCTTCTTGAACGGTTGAGGCTAAAATGCCGAAATCAGCTGCAGCAACATAAGGTAAGACTGGATGGACGAAACCAGCGAATATGACCATATCAGAAAGGGCATATTCATTTACGAGCTGTTTCAGATGGGTCGTATATTCCTCACTGCCACGACCCACTAATACCAAACGGAGAGGCTTATCCTTCAACAAGGCAACAGCATCCAACAACGTGTCAAGTCCCTTTTCGGGATCAAGACGTCCGTGAAACATACCAATAACACAATCATCAGGTATTTGGAACTTTGTCCTGACATCTGTTGCAGTCACTCCGTCTTGCACTACAACACTCGTATGCACAATCCCAAGTTTGACAGCATCAATAGTTGGTCTGGTACTAAGAAACTCTGACTTTGATAATTCCGAATCAAAGACCAAACGATCCAGATGTCTGTAGAGCCAACGATAAAGTATTGTGTTCTTACCCTTACGGGTGAGATGACGACACATCACCACACGCACCTGCTTATTAGAAGTCAGACACCGGGCATAACAAGCCGTATAGGCATCCTTGAAATTATGAGCATGAATCGTACAAGGCCCCACCTTACTGATTACCCTCGCCATCTGCCAAGCACTCCTCACATCGAAGGCTCCTCCCAAGGCCAACGGTAACACCTTCATACCTGCACCTGCATATTTCTGGATGATTGCCTCAACGGGTTTGCAGAAAACTGTGACATCTATACCGTCAGCTTGCTGGCGCAGACTCAGGTCATAGACATATTGTTCGCCTCCGCCCCATTCCTTATTCGATACGATATGGAAAATCTTCATGCTGCAAAAGTAACAATTTAATGGCTATTATGCAAATTTTATGCAATATATTTTGTGTATTTATTTTTTTGTGCTACCTTTGGCAAGGTAAAACAGAATAATTATTATGGCATCATACGATATTGATACTTTACACGAGCATATCCTACAGATATTATTGTCTGTAGACAAGGTGTGCCGAGAACACGATTTGACTTACTATTGTTGGGCTGGTACCATGTTGGGGGCCGTACGTCATCAGGGATTCATCCCTTGGGACGACGATATGGACATCTGTATGCCTCGTCCTGACTATGACCGTTTGATGACCCATGCTCATGAATGGCTTCCTGCGCCCCTCGAGGCCTTGTCGATAGAGACCGATGCCAGCTACCCTGGTGGTTTTGGTAAAATAGTCGATGGCAGTACCACCCTGATAGAGCGTGAGCATAGCGATTATGTGGGTGGTATCTATATTGATGTCTTCCCCATTGATGGAATGACCAAGAATAAGCTAGGTCAGAAAATAGCGGTGGCTCGTTATAAGGCGATGGACAAACTGCTCTATTTCCTCCATCGCGATCCCTATAAGCATGGTCATGGACCCAGTTCTTGGCCTGTGCTGCTGATTCAGAAACTGTTTTCGCACGAATGGGCTCGCAAACAGTTGCGGGCAGCCTATCTGGCTTATGACTATGAAACGTCAGCATATGTCCTTGACTATGATGACGGTGTGAATGGTGTGATTCCCAAGACGATGTTAGGCAAACCCCAGCCTGTTACCTTTGAAGGTCATACCGTGATGGGGGTTGAGCATGCTGATGACTATCTGAGGAATAAGTATGGTGACTATATGGTTGTTCCTCCCCATGACAACCAGCGCCAGCATAATTTCTTCTATTTGGATTATAATCTGCCGTTCAGGCAGTACGAAGACAAGCGTTCGTTTGTCAATCGCGATAACGTTTCTCAATAATCTTGGAAACTAGGATGAACTGGTAAACACCTGCCATCATAGCCCGGATAAGGCCACGTGTTCCCATGCGGTAGCCGCCATCCATCACGTATTTCTTGAAAAAACGCCAGAAAGGACGCCATAATAGGGCACCCACACCATAGCCTTTGTCTCGCTTTTTCTCCACCTCGTTATCGGTATATTCATTCATCTTTGCCACGTATTCATGCATGGTCTCGTCCATCATGTGTAGCAGACGGGCTTCTTTCTTGGCTTTCAGTTTTTCCACCCTTCCCTGTACCTTAGGGAATGTATGTACGTATGGAGGCCATTCCGTTCCTTCGCGTATAAAAAAACGCAGCTGAAAATCGTAGTGGAAGTCACGCACGAACATACTCATGAACATATTCTGACGAGGAATATAGAATCCTGCAGGGCAATCAGGCTCTGTTATCTTCTGGTAGAGTACCTCACGCAGTTCTGGTGTTACCAGCTCGTCGGCATCAACCACTAATACCCATTTGTTGGAAGCCGACTGGATGGCAAACGTACGGGCAGGCTCTGCACTTTTGTGATTGGCTTTTGGGAATGTCACCACCTTACAACCATACTGCTCGGCAATTGATACCGTGTCATCCGTGCTTTCCATATCACATACCACCACTTCGTCGAAGTCTTTCACCGACTCCAATACTTTGGCGAGATACTGACTGGCATTATAGGTGTTGATAACGACGGATATCATGCTTTGACTACTGTATTATATGCGTTGATAACCGTTTGGATGACAAACTGAGTCATATCTTCGTTTAGCTGGGGATAACAGGGTAAAGATATCTCGTGCGAATAGTTCTGATAAGCCTGCGGATAATCTTTGATGTCATAGCCCAAATCGTGGAACAGAGTCAGCATGGGCAATGGGATGAAATGTACATTCACTGCTACCTCATGTTTGGAAATCTCTGCGATAATTTCATCACGCTGCTCTTCTGTTATGTCTTTGATACGTAGCGCATATAGGTGGTACGATGTCTCTCGACAGTCCTTAACAATTGGTGGGGTGATGGCCCACGGCTGCTGACTGAAAGCATTGTTATAGGCTGAAAAGATACGCTTACGTTCTGCCAGCAGTTTGTCGTATTGCCGGATTTGTGCAAGTCCGATAGCCGCATTCACATCTGCCATATTGGCCTTCATACCCATGCCTACGATGTCATAGCGCCAACCGCCAGCCTTACTCTTGGTAAAGGCATCTTTCGTCTGACAATTCAGTGCCATCATGCGCAACTGCTGATAGAGCTGAGCATTGTCGAAGGGGGCGGGCATGTTCAGACAGATGGCACCGCCCTCAGCCGTCGTGATATTCTTCACTGCATGGAGCGAGAAGATGGCGACGTCTGTCTCTGTACCAGAATACTTCCCTTGATAATGGGAACCGATTGAATGAGCCGAGTCGTTAATGACAATAATACGTCCCAACTGCTCCATTACAGGCGAGGTGGCCTGGAACATAGCCTTAATCTCTGGCTCTTTCACCAAAGCCATGATACGGTTGTAATCACATGGAAAACCAGCGATGTCTACAGGAATAATAGCCTTGGTACGTGGCGTAATGGCCTTGCGAATAGCATCAACACAGATATTCAAGTCGTTAGCAGAATCCACCATCACGGGTTTCGCTCCCGCCCACAGGACGGCAAAGGCCGTTGCACAATAGGTATAGGCAGGAATAATGACTTCATCACCAGGTTTAACGCCTAACCAGCGGAGCATCATAATGGCACCAGTAGTCCAAGAGTTGACGCAAAGGACCTGGGAAGTACCTGTCAACTTAATGATTTCCTCCTCTAAAACTTTTACCTTAGGACCTGTTGTAATCCATCCGGAATGCAGGGAGTCAGTAACTTCTGCTATGACGTTTTCGTCAATGTACGGCGGGGAAAAGGGTATTTTCATATGATTCTTGCCATCAGATAGTAAAAGTATTATCAATACCTGCTATGATTTTCACTTCTAATACAACTCAGCAGGAATGAGTTCCTTGGCTCGCTGGAAATCCTCCACAGTATCGAGCTCGATAGAGAAGAGGTCGGTGGTATCGACCACACGGAAATGATGTCCTTGGGGAATCAGACGTTCGAAAGCACGCTCATAGAAGATGTCTATGAGTCCTTCGCGCTCTATCATCTGCTCCAATTCCATAAACAGGGCTGTAGAGTAATCGGC
The DNA here is from genome assembly GCA_902764705.1 of uncultured Prevotellaceae bacterium. GTDB lineage: Bacteria > Bacteroidota > Bacteroidia > Bacteroidales > Bacteroidaceae > Prevotella. Next base: position 108,270 of record CACWWZ010000004.1, read on the forward strand.
AGCAATACGCTCAATACCCACAGACTCGCCAATAGCATCGGCAATGCTGCACGTCTTACTTAGCTCTATCACACGGCCCGTCTCGTCGACAATAATCTTAATCTCCTCCTCGCCACACTCATGACGGTTCAGGGCCAGGGCGGTCCCCTCCTGACGGACCATACGGCTCACGGCCTGAGGGTCGCACAGAATATCGCTGTCCATCAACAGGAAGTCGTGCCCCTCGGTATAGGGACGGGTCATCCACAACGAGAAGATATTGTTGTTGTGCTCGTAGTCGGCATTATGAATAAAATGGATAGCCAACTGGGGATAATAGGCCGTAAGGAAATCGCGTAGCATCTCTCCACGATAACCTGTCACAACGACCAGTTCCGTAATGCCTGCATCCAGCATCGCATCAACAGTACGAGCCAACAAGGTACGCTCACCGACTTTCAGCAGACATTTTGGACATTCATCAGTCAGTGGACGCAGGCGTTTAGCCATGCCTGCAGCAAGAATAACTCCTATCATATATAGTTGAGAGTTGAGAGTTGAAAGTTTAGAGATGAGAGTTGAAAGTTTAGAGTTATTTAAAGGCGGCCTGAATCTTGGCGGCAATCTCCTTGAACTCCTCCTCGGAAAGCTTCAGCTTCTCGCGACGGAAGTCGGCATCAGCCTCACTCTGCATGGGAATCAGATGAATGTGGGCATGAGCCACCTCCAGTCCTAACACCACCTGGGCAACCTTCTTACAAGGGAACGCCTGCTTGATGGCAATAGCCACACGCTTGGCAAACTGCTGATAACGAGCCAGTTCGTCATCGTCCATATCAAAGAAATAGTCAACCTCACGACGAGGAATGACCAGTGTATGTCCCTTTACCAACGGATTGATATCGAGAAATGCATAGAACTCCTCATTCTCTGCACACTTGTAGCTGGGAATCTCGCCAGCAGCAATCTTAGAAAATATATCCATAATCTTTCGAAATTTCGTAATGTCGGAATAACGTAATAACGGCTATTTTTATGCTATCGAAATTTTCTCGATACGCAATTTGATGGTTCCACGGGGAATCTTAATCTCCACCTCATCACCGACCTTCTTACCAAGCAGACCTTGAGCGATAGGAGTTTTGATGGAGATCTTACCGGCACGGAGGTCGGCTTCGTTCTCGCTGACAATAGTATAGCTCATCGTGGTATTTGTGGTCAGATTGGTCATCTCCACCTTCGTCAGAATCTGTACGGAATCGGTGTTCAAACGAGACGTATCTACTATCTTCGCCTCAGAAATGGTGGTCTTCAGACGATTGATCTTATCCTCCAAATGGGCCTGAGCCTCCTTGGCGGCGTCGTACTCACTATTCTCACTTAGGTCGCCCTTCTCGCGAGCCTCAGCGATAGCTGCTGAAGCCTTCGGACGCTCTACTGCCTCTAAGCGGTGCAGTTCAGCTATGAGCTTATCATAGCCCTCTTGTGACATGTATGCCATAATGTTTTATCTTAAATTGTTTTATGTATCTTGTTTCAGACGTAAAAAAGAAAGAATCCCGACTCATCACCCTGTCGGAATCCCTGAACTCTTATCATGTCTTTTTCCGTTTGCAAAGATAGCAATTAATTCGCAACTCACCAAATTTTCGGCAAAAAACTTTAAAAAATGATTGATTTAGGTCAAGAAACGAGCTCGCGCATACCATTTTTTTTATAAGAACTCTTGCAAAAGGCGAGAAAGTTGTAACTTTGCAGCGTGTTTTTCATAGTATTAGATTTAAGGTTAACAAAGGTCGGGGCTCAGCGGAGTCCCATTTTTTTCATGTAAGCGTATGAATCCTAAGATACTTATTACTGGAGCCAGCGGTTTTATCGGCTCGTTTATTGTTGAGGAAGCCATCAAACGGGGCTTCGATGTGTGGGCTGCCATGCGAAAGAGCAGTTCGCGCCAGTTTTTGGTTGATGACCGCATCCACTTCATTGAACTGAACCTCTCATCGGAAGAAGACCTGAAGCAACAACTGGCAGGACACTCGTTCGACTATGTAGTGCATGCTGCTGGTGTGACGAAGTGTCTGGACAAGCAGGAATTCTTCCGTATCAACACAGAAGGCACCCAGCACTTGGTGCGTGCCCTGCTGGAGTTGAACATGCCACTGAAGCGTTTTGTCTACCTCAGTTCGCTGAGCATCATGGGAGCCATCCGCGAAGAACAGCCTTATCAGGAAATACGCGAAAGCGACGAGGCGCGCCCCAATACGGCCTATGGCAAAAGCAAACTAGAGGCCGAGCAGTGGCTCTGTATGCAAAATGAGTTCGCAACGCCACACTCTGACAAGTCAGAGAAATTAGAAATGAGGAATGAGAAATTATTCCCCTATGTCATTCTTCGTCCTACGGGAGTTTACGGCCCACGCGAGCGTGACTACTTCATGATGGCCAAAAGCATCAAGGCACATACCGATTTTGCTGTCGGATTCAAGCAGCAGGACATCACCTTCGTCTATGTCACCGACGTGGTACAGGCTGTTTTCCTGGCCTTGGAGAAGGGGAAGACAGGACGCCGTTATTTCCTTTCCGACGGAGAGGTCTACCAGTCATCGACCTTTAGCAACCTCATCCGACAAGAGCTGGGCAACCCCTGGTGGATTCGCATCACGGCCCCCATCTGGCTGTTACGTGTCATCACCTTCTTCGGTGAGCACATCGGACACCTGACGGGCAAGGTTACAGCACTCAACAACGATAAATTCTACATCATGCGCCAGCGCAACTGGCGATGCGACATTGAACCTGCACGTCAGGAACTGGGCTATGAGCCACAGGTAAAACTGGAGGAAGGCGTGCGTCGCAGCATCAAATGGTACAAGGACAACGGATGGCTTTAGCAGACTTATTTCTTCGAGACAAAAAGGCAGCAAAGGGTCTGCTGGCTTTTGAGTGGGTGGCTATCGGCTATCTGATTATCACTTTGTTGATGATGGTCATCCTATGGGACAAGCTGGTATCACCGGCAGAAATGCTGAAAGGACGTGCACAGTTCCTGCTGGTCACACTGGCTTGCTGGGCCGTCTACTACCTCTGGCCAAGCCGACTGATGATTTTTGTCCGCGTATTGGTGCAAATGGCTTTTCTAGGCTGGTGGTATCCAGACACCTACGAACTGAATCGTGCCCTGCCCAACTTCGACCACCTTTTTGTTGGTTGGGAGCAATCGCTATTCGGTTGTCAGCCATCCCTTCTATTCTCCCAAAAAGTACCTTACGGATGGTTCTCTGAACTGATGTGCTTAGGCTACGTCAGCTACTTCCCGCTGATGCTCATCACCTACCTCTACTATTTCTTCAAGCGCTATCAGGAATTCCAGATGACGGCCTTTGTCATGCTGGCGTCCTTTTTCGCCTATTACGTCATCTTCATTCTGTTGCCTGTCACAGGACCGCAGTTCTATTATCTGGCGGTAGGTACCGAAAAGATTGCGGCAGGCATATTCCCCAACCTCGGCGACTGGTTCCTGACCCACAGCGAGCGCATGGCAGCACCAGGATGGAGCGAGGGTTTCTTCTATCACCTGCTCGACTTGACGCACGATGCGGGAGAACGGCCTACGGCAGCATTTCCCAGTAGTCATGTCGGGGTGACAACCGTTGTCGTTCTCTTGGCACTACGCACGCGGAGTAAGGGACTTGTATTGACCATCCTCCCGTTCTATCTCCTTATGTGCCTGTCAACGGTCTACATCTACGCCCACTACGCCATCGACGCCCTGGCCGGACTCATCACAGGAATAATAGCCTATTTCGTCTTCCTTCGCCTCTATCCCGGCAAGAGCTGACACCCTTCATACGGACCCAGAAACACTAAAAGTGTTGGATTTCTATTGATTTTAATTAGATTAACAATTAAAATCATGCTTTTCCTCGTTTTTTTTCGTACCTTCGCGGCATATTTACATTAGAGAAAAAGCAAAAGATGAAAACAAAAGGTTTTATTTTGGGTCTCGGCATCCTGCTGATGACCTCGTGTTCAGGAAAGTTAGGACAACTGACAAGTGACAATTTCAAGGTAACTCCCAACCCGTTGGAGACTGAAGCCGGACAGGTGACAGCGACCATCAACGGTACGTTCCCTGAAAAATACATGAACAAGAAAGCTGTGGTGACAGTAGTCCCCGAGTTACGCTTCACAAAGAACGGTGTGCAGCAGGCCGTCAAGGGCCAGCCGGCATCATTCCAGGGTGAGAAGGTGCTGAGTAACGACCAGACCATCTCGTACCTGCTGGGTGGACACTACACCATGAAGACCATGTTCCCCTATGAGGAAGCCATGCAGAAGAGTGAGCTCTACCTGACGTTTGACGCCAAGATTGGCAAGAAGGCCGTTCAGGTTCCTGCCGTCAAGGTGGCTGATGGTGTGATTGCCACTAGCGAGTTGTGGCACAAAGCACTGCTGCAGTCGCAGGGCAGCGTAGCCCAGGATGGTTTCCAGCGTGTGGTGGCACAGAAGCAGGAGGCCAATATCAAGTTCCTGATTCAGCAGGCAGAGCTGCGCAAGAGCGAGCTGAAGAACGGTTCCGTACAGGAGTTCGTCACCCTGCTGAAGCAAATCAGTCAGGACCGCGAGCGTCTGAATCTCCAGAACGTCGAAGTTTCTGCCTATGCTTCTCCTGACGGAGGTTTCGCCCTGAACGAGAAACTGGCCAACCAGCGTCAGCAGAAGGTGGAAGGCTACGTCAAGCAGCAGATGAAACAGGCCAAGCTCACTGAGCCCATCGAGGCCAACTATACCGCCCAGGACTGGGAGGGCTTCCAGCAGTTGGTGGCAGCATCCAACATTCAGGACAAGGATGTCATCCTGCGTGTCCTCTCTATGTATAAGGATCCTGAGGAGCGTGAACAGCAGATCAAGAACATGAGTGCCGGCTTCCGCGAACTGGCCGACGGCATTCTGCCCGAGTTGCGCCGTGCCCGTATGACCATCAATTACGAGACGATAGGCCGTAGCGACGAGCAGATCCAGCAGCAGCTGAAGGCCGATGCCTCACAGCTCAGCAACGAAGAAATGCTCTATGCTGCTACACTTACCGACAATGCCGCAGAGAAGAAGGACATCTACCTGCAGACCACCCGTCAGTATGCTCAGGACGTTCGCGCCTTCAACAACCTGGCCACACTGGCTTGGCAACAGGGCGACATGGCTGAGGCACGTCAGTGGCTGGAGAAGGCTCAGGCCGTCAAGGCTGACTGTCCTGAGGTGCTGGCTAACTTAGGAATGCTCGCATTACAGCAGGGCGACCTTCAGACTGCCGAGAACTTTATCGGACGTGCTACTGGTGCCTACAACCTCGCTGAGGTGCTGGGTAACCTGCATCTGGCACAGGGCAACTACGCTCTGGCTGCCCAGGATATGAAGGATGTCGTATCGAACAGTGCCGGTCTGGCCCAGTTGCTCAACAAGGATTATGTGTCTGCTGCCCAGACACTGCGTGCCGTAAAGCCCGGCGACGGCATCACCGACTATCTGCAGGCCATCGTCTGTGCCCGTCAGGGTAATGAGGGCATGGCAGGATTCTTCCTGCGCCAGGCCGTTGAGAAGGACGCCTCATTGGCAACCTACTCTGCCAACGACCTTGAGCTCATCAACGTGGGTAAGTAATGAAACGACAGTTCATTGCATTTCTTTCCGTCGTCTTGTTGCTGTCGGCATGTGGTGTCGACGGCAACAAGTTCCGGCTTTCGGGACGTCTGCGCAACATGAATCAGGGCATGTTCTGGATTTACAGCCCCGATGGCGCCATAGAAGGAATCGACACCATCCAGGTGCACGAGGGACGCTTCTCGTATGAGACGGAACTGCGCGTGCCTGCCACCTTTGTCGTGATATTCCCCAACTTCTCGGAACAGCCTGTCTTTGCAGAGCCGGGAGAAGAGGTCGACATCAAGGGTGACGCCTCACATTTGAAGGAAATCATCATCAAGGGTACCGACGACAACGATGCAATGACTGAACTGCGTATGGACTTGAACGAGCTCATGCCTCCAGAAATTCCAGTGGCTGTCAGCAAGTTCATCAACAAGAATCCCAAGTCGCGCGCCAGCCGCTATCTGTTGCAACGCTATTTCCTGGCCGATCCGCAAGCCAATATGCAACAGGCCTATGTGCTCGCTTCGCTGATGCATAAGGAAGACCCTGACGATGGCCAGTTGACGAAATGGAAAAAAGAACTGGAGAGTCTGCGTAATGGCCAAGTGAACAAGCCTCTGTCTGATTTCTCAGCCAAGGACGTCAAGGGACGCAGCGTTTCGCCCGGCGACTTGAAATCAAAAGTCAATGTCGTCACGGTATGGGCTTCGTGGAACTACCAAAGCACTGATATCCAACGGCGTCTGCAGCGTCTGAAGAAAGACCATGGCGACAAGCTCAGTGTGGTGAGTGTCTGTCTGGATGCCGACAGCAAGAAGTGCCGGCAGACCATCGAACGCGACTCCCTGCCTTGGAAAACAGTATGCGACGGCCGCATGTGGCAAACGCCCATGCTCTCCAGACTCGGCATTGCCGACGTGCCCGGCAATCTGGTAACTAATGATAAAGGCACCATAGTAGCCCGTAACTTGAATCCCCAGAAGTTAGAAGAGAAAATACAGCAAATGCTCAAGTAGGAGTGATCAGTGAGAAGTGATAAACGATAAGTGATGATAGGGAAACTGCTGAAATGGACCATACGCATAGCCTGCGCGCTGGTAGGATTAACAGCTATCCTGCTGGTAGTAGCTTTTTTCGTTGTCAATTCAGCTTCTTTCCAAAAGAAAATGCTTCAACAGGCTACGGACCTCCTTGAGGACAAGCTGCAGACCCATATCCAAATCGACAGCGTAAGCATCGACCTGCTAACACTCGACGCAGAACTCTACCGGCTTTCTATCGAAGACCGCCAGCAACGCAAGATGTTCCAGATGGACTATCTGAAGGCCGATGTTGACATTTGGAAACTTCTCAACCACAAGCTCCGTATCAGCGAGGCCAAGGTGAAGGGGCTGCGAGCCGAACTGCACCATGTACCCCACGATTCCATCGACTCCATCGCCAACTACCAGTTCGTCATCGATGCCTTCAAGAAAGACAAGACCGACGGTCAAAGGTCAAAAGACGAAGGTCAAAGGTCGAAGGTCGAAGGTCAAAGGAAAAAGCTCACGTTCATCATGAATAAGTTCACTGCCGAGGATATCCACGTCAGCTACAACAACTATTCCTTCTCCCTCGACAAGCTGCTTTACACACAGAAACACCGCAATAAGACCAACATCAGCGTCGAACAGTTGTCGGCACAATGGGACCGCACCAACAAGAAAGGATGGCAGGTGACCAACGACGCCACCATCGGCAAGGTGTTCCTACGCAATGAAATGGGCCACTGGCTTGTCGACGTCAGCGACCTGCACTTCCGTAACGACAACCACCATCCCCGCAAGAATGCCGGCAAGCCTAAGCGTGGCTTCTTCGACCTTGAGCACCTCAATGCCTATGCCAACCTGAAAGCCGACATCGACTACGCGAAGGGCGACTCCATACACGGCCGTGTCACTGAGCTCACAGCATGCGACACCATTATGGGTATCGACATCCGCGACCTGTACACCACCTTCTCGTGGAACAAGCAGCGCCTCTTCTTCCGCGACTTTGTCGTCCGCCAGGTCAACACCGAGCTGCGATTCGACAAAGGCTACCTCATCCTGCCCAGCAAGAAACTCGGTCGCAAACTGTCGTACCGCACGTCGACCATCAAGGGACGCGTCATCCTGAAGGACATTTCGCGCACCTTCGCTCCTGTGCTCAAAGACTTCACCATGCCCCTGAACCTTAGCGTACGGTTCAGTGGTAACGCGGACGGCATGGCCTTCAGCAACGTCAAGGTCACTACCGACAACAAGCAGCTAACCGTTGCGGCCCACGGCAACATCAACAACCTGAAGGACAAATACAAGCTACGCGTTCATTTCGACGTCGACCGCATGGTAGCCGAGGGAGGCATCAAGGAAACCATTATCAAGCAGTTCCCCGTCAAGCGTTTCATGATGAAACAACTCCATGCACTCGGCACGCTCCATTATCGCGGTTCGTTCAATGTGCTATGGAAGAAAGAAGAGTTCCAGGGAAATCTGGGCACGCAGGCTGGTGTCCTGAAGTTCTATTTCGCCATCGACGAAAACAATAAATACCTCTCTGGCAATGCCAGCACCGAATTCCTTGAAATCGGCCATGTCATGGATATGGAGGATATCGGTCCCGTTGCCGCCACTGCCACCTTCAAGATTGACATCTCCAAGCCCCGCACCGCCGTCATCCGCAAACGCGTAGGTGGCAAACTGCCTATTGGCGAGGTGAAGGCCCATGTGTCGCGCGCTTCCTATAAGTTTATTTCCACCAAGGGTCTTGATGTTGAGATTGTCAGCGACGGTGCTGTAGCCGAAGGCAGTCTCCAGGCCCCCGGCAAATGGATGGATCTGAGCTGCACGTTCAGTTTCACCAATACCAACGAGATGCACAAGATAAAAATCAAGCCCAATATGAAGCTCCACCTTTCCGGCAAGTCAAAAGGCGCAAGTGAAGCCGACAAGGCTGAAATGGAAGCGCGTCGTCAGCAGCAGTTGGAAGAGAAAGACGCCATCAAGGCCGCCAAGCAGCAGTATAAAGACGAGAAGCGACGCCTCAAAGCCGCCAGGGAGCAAGCCGAGGCCGAAGAGCGCGCTGCTGCCAAGGCTGCCAAACAACAGCGCAAGGCCGAAGAAAAACAACGCAAAGCTGAAGAGAAGGCTGCCCGCAAAGCCGAAAAAGCCGCCCGCAAAGGTAACCAATGACAATCATGACAATGACAATCATGACACACTGGTCTGCACTTTACGATACCGTCCTGCTTCCGTTTGCACGATGAGTCCCTGCTTTCTCCAGTTCTTCAGCATCTGGTGGACCTGGTTGCACGTGCCTCGTCGTTGAACTTCGTGGCGATGTACAGGCACTCGGTCTTGGTGAGCGAGTAATAAGGTGTCAGCTTAGTGCCACCATTCGGCAGATTGTAGACTTTTTGCAAGAGCGCAAATTTGCGCCCTTGTACTTTTTCCCACGCAGGCTCCATATTTCTGATAGCCTGCATCACGTTCTTGTGTTGTTTACCTGTCAGCTCGACCGTTTTAGAACGTAAGGACAAACGGTTTTCACGTACCCCTCATCCTCAAACTTCTGGTACCTCATACGCAGCCGATGGTCAGTCTTCATGGCACGGATGACACCAAAAACAGAATGTGTCATAGGTGTCATACATGTCATAGGTGTCATTAAGGTTTTTGAATCGTGTGGGGGGATTTATATGCACTATTATAATAAATATATATATTTATTATAATAGTGAGTATTTTCACACCCGAAATGCTTAATGACATGTGTGACACATACGACATGTGTGACACATTTTACTTGCAAATTACGTCTAAACTCTTTTTAACTAAAAGTTCGAACGAAAACGCTTTTCTATATGCTGAAAAATTCGTACCTTTGCGATGCATTTGAGATGCATCGCGAGTGAAGGCTGCGGCTCAGCATAGCTCGAGCGAGCTCGGCTCTGCGTTCGCCTTGCACTTCACTTGGCAGTGTCGATAATAAAGATGGAACGGCGCACAAGGCAGCGAAATATTTGTCTCAGGCCTGCAAAAATTTTCTCCCTGCCCAGGGCGCAAAAATCCCCTCCCGAAATCGGCAAAACGAGTTCATCAACCACAAACTGCTAATTTTCGAATTATTTTAATATTTGAGCTTTTCCCGAGATATATTATTTGCCTCCAACGTATTCTGAGGGTGCCATGCCGGTGGCCTGTTTGAAAATCTTCTGGAAGTGGGTACGGTTGAAGCCGCAGTGGTCAGCAACGGCCTCGTTGGTCCAGTCGCTGTGTTCCGTCAACACACGCTTGGCCTCCTCGATGCGCTGGGCAATAATCCATTTGGTGAACGACTGGTGTCCGGAAGCCTTGACCCACGCCGTCAGCTGATAGCGGGGAATCTTCATGGCTTCGGCGGCCATAGGACTGGTGGTACCGGCCTTCAGGTGGCCTCCCGATGCCAGCCAACGCTCTACGGCCTGACTGACGTTCTGCATCATCACGGGTGATAATCCACCGTCGCCTGCCTCCCGTCTCTCATCTCCTGTCTGCCGACTCCTGTCTCCGGCCTCCTCGCGTTCACTCTCCTCTGCCTCACGAACGCGCCACATGGCATTACTCGTAAAGTATCGCACGAAGCAGAACCACATCATGAAGATGCCCCAGAAGAAGCAGAGCGAAAAGATGACGATGATGATGTTCGGGCCGAATATCAACAGGGGCACGAATACCGCCAGGAGTCCGTTCACACCGATGGCATGCTTCATCCATTGCGTCAGTCCCTGGCGTTCGCGGTCGTAGTAGTTTTCTATCACGGCCTGCATGCGTTGCAGTTCACGAAACTGCAAAACACAATAATATATCTGAATGACGGCATATAGCACGCTCATGCAAATCTCTGTCAAAAGCACACGTTCCGATAGTTGCGCTATGGGGTGCCCGTCGGTGGCTACCGCAATGGCGAGGCAGGCAAACACCACCAGCGTCACGCCAGCCCATACCCACCGCTCGAAGCGTGAGAGCCGTCCCTGCCGTTGCAGGTTCAGGATGGTCAGGTTCATGAGCGACGATGCCGGCACGAAGAAGGCCAGGTTCACCAACACAGCCTGGGTAATACCCATTGTGCGCAACTGCGTGACATACTGAACCAGGAATTGTGCTCCGATGAGTCCCAATGCCCCGACCATGAGCCAACGCGACCGGTTGATCACCTTGTCGCGCTTCACCTCGCCGGGCATCAGCACAATGAGTGCCGAACACATCATCACCATCATGACGACGGCTGAAAACTGCATTTCTTTCATCGTGCTGCAAAATTACGAAAAAGTGTGCAAACGACAAAGAAAAATGCAAAAAAGTGTCTCCATTCGTCAAATAGCGACAACAAATTCGTCGAACAGAGACACCTTTTTGCGAATAGAGACACCTTATTTTAATGATTATTCTTATTTTCGCACCCGAAAATCAAAAACCATAAATATGAATATTATTAACTTCTTCCACAATGCCCCCGTGCTCGCCACCCTCATCACTTTGGTCTATGCGGCCATTTGGGGAGTCTTCGTCTATATCCTGATTCGAATGTACAAGAAATAAAAAACAAAAAACTAAAAACAATATGAAAAAGTATTATTTGAAGCCCTCGATGGAGGCAGTAGAGATCAAGAATGAGTGTCAGATTCTGGCAGGTAGCGTAACCAGCGTCAACAGCGATGGCGTCTTCGACGGAACCATCACCGGCAGCAACGAGCCCGGACGCGCTCCCGAATTCCAAGAGATGCAGGACCTGCTGTTCGGAAAATGAAAAAACAACCTTCGTAAGTCGTAAATCTTTGGAGTTAACGAAGCGATAACTCCAGAAACTTGAATAAAAGAATGAAAACAATCACCAAGAAACTAAATAGCGTCTTAGCCACCGTGCTGACAATCGCGGCACTGGTGGCAGGACAGGGCGCGTGGGCCACGACAAAGTCTGTAACCTATAAGATTACTTCTGTAAATCGAAACTCGAGTTTAACGGCCTATGAAATCGTTTTCACCCGTCAGAACGACGCGACCCGCACGGATGACGACCCGTTCGACACTTCTGCACCGACCACCTATACGACCTCGGTACTCATAGGTTCCATCGAAAACAACCAAAGCGGCTATTTCTCGGTCCAGCTTGCCGACGGCTTCCAACTTAACAGCTCGTGGAACGCAAACAGCACCGTTAGATTTATGAGCAATTGCATCTATCCTAGTGCCAGCGATAAATATATCACTTACAGCGTCTCGTGCAGCAACGACAACTACTACGTTACGCACGTCATGATGACAGGACATAATAGCAATTATCAACAAGGATTGTTGCAGCCCTCCCCACACCTTAACGACCCGATCGACTATGACTACAGCAGCGAGTGGCACTTCCATAATAGCTACCTGTCTGCCTATGCCTTTGGCCAGATCACCATCACCTATACCGACGTGCCGCTACTGAGCATCTTCGAGTCCGACGGCGAGAACGCCTATAAAATCAAGGACAAGTACGACCTGAGGCACCTGGCGGCATACGTAAACAACGGTGGCAACAACTGCAGCGGTCTCACCTTCCGCCAGACGCAGGCCATCACCTGCGACGCCACATATGTCCCCATCGGATACAGGTTTAGCAGCAGCAACAGATCTTATTTCAAGGGAACCTACGACGGCCAGGGCCACACGGTCAGCGGTATCACCGTCACCCGCACGGGCGACAGCGAGGCAGATGGTTGCATCGGTCTCTTCGGCTATGTCGAATATGGCGGCACCGTGCAGAATGTCGTCCTCGCCAGCAGTACTTTCACGGGTAATGACAAGATTGGCGGCATCGTGGGTTTAAACTGGGACGGCACCGTGAAGAACTGCCGTGTGGAGAGCAGCGTCACCATCAAGGCGGGATGCAACAATGCCTGGAACCACGGTGGCATCGTGGGCTATAATGATAGTGGCACTATTGAGGGTTGCGTCAGCGCTGCCAGCATCTTGAACAACGGCAAGTCTACCCACCAGTTCTGCGGTGGCATCACAGGCCGCACCAGCAGGACGATTCGCGACTGCCTCTATACTGGCACCACCATTGAAGCTGCCGCTTACAAAGGCGCCATCTGCGGCTATTCTGACGGCGGTGCGACCTACGCCAACAACTATTACACCGCCATCGCCCTCGGTGGCGTGGGTTCAACAAACAGCAGCAGCGACCAGGACGGTGCCCGCCGCGCCCGCACCGTGACCCTGGGCGAGAACGTGGCCCTCGCGGGCAACGAGACCACATACGAGATACAGAACCACAGCAGTCTGACGGCCATCGGCAGCACTGCCCTGAGTTATAACGACGGCAGCGCTACCACCCTCTACAGCGGAGCCACACAGGCGTTGAATCTGCGCTACGGCGGTGAGGCACTGGCAACGGGCTATGCTGCCGTTTACAGCGTGGACGGAACAGCGATTGCGCGTAGCACGTTCGAAGTGCCTGCCGGTGATGTCGGCGTTTCCGTTGCAGCCACCGATGTATGGGGCGTTAGCGGTACACCTGCCGCCGACGGCAGCGCTGATCATCCCTATACCATCAGCAGCACTTATGGCCTCGACCTGTTGGCCAAGAATGTGAACGGCACCGACGGCTACACCGCCGCCGACTTCAGCGGCCGGCACTTCCTCCAGACCGCCCCTATCACCTACGACGGCACGGAGAACAACTATACTCCCATAGGAAATAGCAGCCATTATTTCAAAGGCCATTATGACGGTCAGGGCTATACCATCAGCGGCATACGCATCAACAGGACGCAGGACGATGTGGGTCTTTTCGGCAAAGTGGATAATGTCGGCACCGTCAAGAACGTCATCCTCAGCGATGCGCGCATCACCGGTGGTAATTATACCGGTGGCATCGTGGGCACTAATAATGGCTTCGTCAAGAATTGTGTAGCCGTCAGCACTACAATTATTAAAAAAGAAAAATACAACTATGGTGTCATCGTCGGAATGACCAGCCGTCCCCTCAGTAATAACTATTATTTCAATTGCAGTCTGGGCGATAAAGACTATGACATCGGCATCGGCAATAGCGAGGATTCCGACGACGAATACTATAACGATGGTGCGATACCGGTCAATGCTTTCCCCCTGCTCAGCACCGGCATCAACGACCACGTATTCGCCACTAACTACAACGTGCCAAACAAGGACTTCACTATTGCCGGGCGCACGCTCTACAAGGACGGTGACTGGAACACGCTGTGCCTGCCGTTCTCGCTGAGTGCCGGGCAGATAGCAGCACACGAGAGATTCGCTGGCGCTGACATCCGTGCACTGAGTAGCGCATCGGTCGCCAACGGCACGCTGACACTGAACTTCACCGCAAAGGGCGCCGTCACCAGCATCCAGGCGGGCGTACCTTATATTGTAAGGTGGGACAGAGATTCCGAGTACGAGGATATGCCTTCTGCTTACGATATCAAGGACGCGACGTTCACCGGCGTCACCATCTCCAGTACCACGCCAGGGGCTGTCACCAGCACCGACGGCAAGGTGACCTTCCAGGGCACATACGGCTACACCGAGTACACCAACGAAGACCGTAGCGTGCTGTTCCTCGGCACTCAGAACAGGCTGTACTATCCGCAGCCCGCTCTCAATGACCCCACTCAGCCCTTCGATGCAGACTACAACCCTTGGATTTATCCCAGCATCGGTGCCTTCCGTGCCTACTTTAAGCTGAACGACACGAATGCCCCCAACCTGAATATCGTCCTGAACTTCGGAGACGGAACAACTTCGTTGAATGAAGAATTAAGAATGAAGTTCGCAACGCCACACTCTCAAGGAGAGAATGAAGAATTTGCTCCCGCCGCAGCCCACGCAGAAGGGCGTGTACATCGTAAACGGCAAAAAGGTCGTGATAAAATAAAAGAAGTTAAAGGAGTTAGCGAAGCGATAACTTCATAAAAAAATAAGACAGAATAAAAACAATAACAATATGAAAAAAGAATATTCAAAGTCTCGCATCCTCGCCCTGGTGCTGACAATCGCAGCACTGGCTGTGGGACAAACGGTCCGTGCCGATCAGACATGGTCGGTGAGCTACGAAAAGTATTCAGTCGAAAATAATCGTTACGCGGCCTTCACCATTACCCGTACGGAAACCATAGAGGAAGAAACCGTCCTCTATCGCACCGTCAGCCTCACGGCGCTGGCAGGCAAGTATTTTGAAGAAAAGACGGGCGAGTTGACCTTTGATATCGGTCAGGCCAGCAAGACGGTCATCGTCCATGAACAAGACCCCGGTGATGCAGATTTGATTTATAACTACTGGATCTACGACGTCTCTTGCAGAAACTACCGCTTCGAAGTGCTCAACAATACGAATGGCGCTGAGCTGGCTCACTGCGACCGTCCTATAACCCATGGCAGCCAATACAATGTTGATGCGACGAAACTGTTCCAGAACAAGGAGATTACGGCCTTCACAACTGAAGAAAAAGTCGACGATGCTGCCACCGGATTCGGTCAGGCGAGTTACGTAATCAATCCCAAGGATGAGGGTTATTACGCCAGCGCCGATGCCCCGAAGGCTTACCTTACCAAGACCGGCATGAAGCTGGCTATGACCTTCGACTTCCTGGCTAAGGAGAAGGAGGACGGTTACCAGTACTTCCAGGTGCTGGTGGACGATGAAACGAACTACGACAGCGGCAACGGAAACGGCGACGTGGGCGAAATCAACTACGCACACTTCTTGGCGGGCTTCGGCCACGACCCGGGCAAGAAAAACACCCACTATGCCAAATACACCTTCCCGGTCCCCGATGCTGCCAACATTGCGCTTGGCGACTATGATGACAAATGGTTGAGTTACGGCAACACCGTAGGACGACTCTACAGCCAGAAGACCAAGTCCGACTGCTGGCACGAAGCGAGCGGCCGCTTGTTGGCCGATCCCAGCCTCCAGAAGATTATCGTCCGTTTCGACGCTTCGGGCAAGAACGACGACACGTGGTATGTGAAGGATCTCAACGTCCACATCCAGGCCATTGACGAACAAAAACCGACGATTATCGCTGACGATGTCCGTCTCTCGCCGGGTCCCTACGTCGAGGGCAGCACCTTCTACGTGAGCGTTCCCTTCAGCGAGATCGTCGTTGTCCCGACCAACGCCAAGCCCACTATCACTACCAACTGGGGCAATCTGACCTACGACATGGGCAGTGGCACGAATGTGCTGGTCTTCAAGGGCACCATCGGCAGCGGCCTCAACCCCACGGCACAACTTCAGATTACCGGCCTCAGCGGCGGTCCCGTCAGGGACTTGTGGGGCAATCCTTTCGTCGGGGACAATGCCATCGGAGTGACCTTCCCAGCCCAGACCATACCCAGCGGCTGGACAGGTACCGGCACGGAGGACGATCCTTACCTCACTGCTCATAATGACGGTCTCTACATTTTGGCCCAGATGGTGAATTCGGGAATTGACTTCGGTCCCGATGTCACCCACCCCGACGGCTATTTCTTCAAGCTCTATGGTAATATCCAATACAATGGCTCTACGACCAACAACTACACCGCCATCGGCTCGCCTGACCACCCCTTCCGCGGCCATTTCGACGGCGGCGGGTTTACAGTGAGCAATATAAAGATTCTGACTGATCCCGGTTATCAAGGCCTCTTCGGCTATGTAGGCGCTGGCGGTAGCGTGAAGAACGTCACACTCACGAATTCCGATATCAAGGTCATTCAGAACACCAGCGATTATGCTGCCGGCATCGTGGGTTGCTGCGTTGGCGGAAGCGTCAGCGGCTGCCTCGTCTATAATACCACGGTGAAATGTAAGGGCAGCCACGTTGGCCCCGTCGTCGGCAACGACGACGCCTTCCAGGAGCACAACTACTACCGCCATTGCGAGCTGGAAAGCGGGATCATGACGAACGTCTTTTCCATCAAAGTCGATGAGGGCGTCACTGTCAGCAGCCCCGTTAAGACCTACTCTGGCACTGGCTACTTCCTTGAGAATGCCCACGTGCGACTCTTCGCTCCCATTGGCAAGGCCTTTGCCAGCATCACCGTGACGAGGAATTCCTACCAGAGCGACGTGACCGACGACGTGCTCAGCGGCACCACGATTATCATGCCCGCCTACGACATCACCGTCAGCAGCCCCCTTGACGACGTCTGGGACGTTGCCCATGGGGCTGACGGCAGCGAGGACAAACCCTACATCATCAGCACCGCGGCAGGCTGGGATGCACTGGCAGCGGCGGTGAACCGCGGCGAACACTACTATGAAAAGTTCTTCAAGTTGTCCGACGATTTCGACAACTCCGCTACGCCCGTCACTACGATGGCGGGCTGGGGCCACGTTTTCTTCAGTGGCACCTTCCTCGGTAACGGCCGTACGCTGACCGTCAATCTGGAAAACAGGAATTTGGAGGAGGAGGGCTGTGCGCCGTTCTTCAGAACCGTTGGCGCCACCATCAAGAACCTGCGCGTGGCCGGCACCATCACCACTGACAATAAAATGGCTGCCGGTATCGTTTCTCACATGAAGCGCACTACACTGGAGGGCTGCGTCAGCAGCGTCACCATCATCAGCTCCGTCAGCGGCGACGGCACGCACGGCGGCGTGGTGGGCGTCATTGAGAGCGGAGCGGGAAACAGCGGTGTACGCGGTTGTGTGTTCGACGGCGTCATCTGCTGCACCGCTGCAAACCTCACCCATTCCTGCGGAGGCATTGCCGGTTGGAAAGAGGTCGGCACCAACTGGCTTGACTGTCTCTATGCTCCTGCCGCCATCCCCGAGGGCAAGTATGCCCTGGATATGACGAACTGCAGCACCTTCGCCCGCATAGAAAGCGGATCGTTTTATGCGAATTCCTACTATACCGAGTCCCTTGGCGATGTACAGAAAAGCAGCTGGCGTGTCTATCCCTTCGACACCTGTCCCGCCAATGTCAATCCGGCGGTCGTAAACGACTATGGCTTCACGAAGACATACAACAACCATTGCATCGAGTATGGCGGGAAGTTCTATGTGCATCCTGAAACGTGCACGCTGAATGAAAGTGGCAACTATAGCACCGATGTCACCAATGGGTACTTTGCGAATATCACGCTCGATGGCCGCACGCTCCACAAGGACGGCGCATGGAACACGCTGTGCCTGCCTTTCGACGTGACGGCCGCGCAGATTGCCGCCAGCGACTTAGCCGGTGCCGACATCCGCACGCTCAGCAGCGCATCGTTCGAGAACAGCACGCTGACGCTGAACTTCACCGCCCAAGGCGCCGTTACCAGTATCCAGGCCGGTGTACCTTATATTATTAAATGGGCCAGTGGCACTGACGTCGTCAGCCCGACCATCGACGCCGTCGTTATCGACAATACCGCGCACGACGTAACCTGCGATTTGGGCGACGGCAAGAGCATCGTCTTCAAGGGCACCCAATCGGCCACTACCTTCACCGAGGATGACAACACGAAGCTGTTTGTGGGCACTGGCAACAAGCTGCACTATCCACTTACCGGTGCCAGCATCAATGCCCAGCGCGCGTACTTCCAGCTGAACGGCCTTACTGCCGGCAACGCGAGCAGTGGCGCACCCAATCTGAACATTGTGCTGAACTTCGGAGACGGAACAACTTCGTTGAATGAAGAATTAAGAATGAAGTTCGCAACGCCACACTCTCAAGGAGAGAATGAAGAATTTGCTCCCGCCGGCGTGAAACTCAGTGAGCAGCCAACGCAAAAGGGCGTCTATATTCACAACGGACGTAAGATAGTGATTAAATAATAAAGAAATATGAAAAGAACTATAACTAATAGACTTAACCGAGTCCTAGCCGCGGTGCTGACAATGGCAGCACTCGCGACAGGACAAACAGCGTGGGCGCAGTCGGGCCCTTATTCCAACACCATTGAGGTGGACGGAGTGAATTATCCCCGCTTCATGGAGTTCGATGCCTATGACGGCACCGGCGTCGAGTATACCTACGAGTGCAACTATTACAGATATCTGGTAGATGGCGGCTGGACCACCTGGGCAGTAGAATATGCCTACGCTGTAGAGCCGTTTATAGAGTTCGACACGAAGAAGCCCATCATCCCGAAGGGCTACATCCTGACGACGAGTTTTTACGCGGGGCAGCATCCCAACCGCAATCCGAAGGGCTGGGTGCTGAAAGCCAAGCGTTTCCCCGGCGATGAATGGACCACCATCGACACGCAGACGGACTACGAACTGCCTGCCAAGGACCATGAGGATGTCGTCTTCAAGAAGCCGGACAACAACAACGTCTACCAGTACTTCCGCTTCGAAATTTCCAAAAACTTCGAAAGCGAGGATGTCGTGGCTTACGGACATGTGGTGGGCAAGGCCTTCATCACGGAGCTGTGTGAACTGCAGTTCTACGGAAGTAAGTACGACACCACCAACGACCTCTATTATGCCTCGTTCCAGAATCTGCGAAGGTACTATCCCCTGAATGCCGTGAACCTGAACTACACCGTCAAGAACTCCGCCGGAACTGAACTGACCAAGGGTACGAACTATACCGAGACCATCCGGAATAGCAGCGACGAGGTCGTCACGGAGATTACCACAACCGGCACCTACACCCTCACCGTCACCGGCACGGGCGACTACAGCGGAACATTATCCTCCAGCTTCGTGGTGTATGAGAAACTGGCAGGATCGGGCTCGCAGGACAATCCCTACATCATCGGCGATGCCGCCCAGTGGCAGGTGTTTGCCACCTCGCTGAACGAAGGAAAGAATTATATGGCCGATTACATCAAGCTGGCCGACGACTTCGACAACAGCGATGATCCCATCACCCTGATGGCGAGCGCGTCGGACAATCAGAACTATTGGTTCCAGGGGCACTTCGGCGGCAACGGCCGCACGCTGCACATCGACCTCAATGGCGCCGACCAGGATTACTGCGCCCCCTTCCGCCAAACAATCAATGCCGATATCCACGACCTCAACGTGGCCGGCCGCATTACGATGACTAACGGCAAGAAGCACGCCGGCAGCATCGTCGGCCGTGTACACAGCGGCGGCCGGATCAGCAACTGCCACAGCACCGTCACCATTAACGATGGATATCCGTATACTCACGATGGCACCCATGGCGGCATGGTGGGCTTGACCCAGAACAATGGCACACTGGTATTCACCAACTGCTCGTTCCAGGGCAGGATATTGGGATGGGGAAACAGCTGTGGAGGCTTTGTGGGCTGGAACAGCGATGGCTGCGCCATCAGCTACAACAACTGCCTCTTCAAGCCCAGCGAGTTGGGGAACAATGTGCAGGGAAACAGCGCCACCTTCAACCGCAGCGGCTCGGGCAGCGGAGCCGGCACCAGCACGTTCACCGATGCCTATTACTTCAAGGACATGAACCTGGGCTTGGTACAAGGTCTCGAAGTCTCTGACACCCATCCCGTTGAGAGGATGTACAAGAAAGTAATCGCTGCCGACGGCAATACCTACTACAGCGACGAAGTCTATTCCTATCTCTATACCCACGAGCGCTACCGCCTGACCAGTGGTGGAGATGTTCAGCCCCTCATCCAAGTCACACACGGCAATACCGTATTGACCGAGGGCACTGACTACACCATCGACTACAGCCACGTGAACTCCACCGAGGCGGGCAGCTATCCTGTCATCATTGCCGGTAAAGGCAACTACGCCGGCTATTTGATGAAGACGCTCAACTTATCCGGCACCTTTGGCATGACCGTCTGCGAGAATACCGAAGAAAGCGAGTATGTGCCTTTCCGCGGATTGGACCTTACTGACTATCAGAAGACGGAGTTCGTGATACCCGCCTCGGAACTTACAGCGATGAACGGCCAGACCATCAAGGAACTGAAGTTCCACATAACATCCTCTGGATCCAACTGGAACAACACCTTCACGTTGTTTGTGAAGGAAGTGGATTTCACCACTTTCGACAGCCAGTCGCCAGCGTTTAGCGGTACGACCGACGCCACGCAGGTCTTTAGCGGACAGCCC
This sequence comes from uncultured Prevotellaceae bacterium, assembly GCA_902764705.1. Classification (GTDB taxonomy): domain Bacteria; phylum Bacteroidota; class Bacteroidia; order Bacteroidales; family Bacteroidaceae; genus Prevotella. Next base: position 128,940 of record CACWWZ010000004.1, read on the forward strand.
TCCGTTGCTAATCAAACCGTGACCTTCGCCTTCAACGATAACTATCAATACAAGGGTGGTAACCTGCTCATCGGCTGCTATGTGGAAAAGAGTAGCAGCTGGAGCAATTTCAGCTTCTACGGAAAGACTGTCAGCGGTGCCTGCGTACACGGGAGGAACACAGATGACTTTTCTTCCATTACTGCCACGCGATACGACTTCCTGCCCACCGTGTCCTTCGGATACGACCTCGTGGAATTGGCTGATAACACCGACAACACCACCGTTATCTGCAACAATACCGGTGCCGACAAGAATGTCATTCTCGCGGGCCGCACGCTTTACAAGGACGGAAAGTGGAACACCCTCTGTCTGCCGTTCGACCTGAACATTTCTGGCAGTATCCTCGACGGCGACAACGTTGATGTGCGCACACTGAGCAGCAGCGACTTCGACAGCTCTACAGGCGTGCTGACGCTGAACTTCACTAACAAGGGCGATGTCACGACACTGGATGCCGGTACACCTTATATTATTAAGTGGTCGAAGACTAACGAGTCCGCCCCCGACTTAACGAACCTCACTGATCCGACGTTCAAGGGCGTGACCATCAACAACTCGGTGAACAATGTGAGCTTCACCCATGTTCAGTTCATTGGCACTTACAGCCCCATCGTTTGGGAAACAGAGAACAAGGGCATCCTGCTCGTAGGTGGCAATAACCTCTACTATCCGCAACCCAGTGGCGGACAGAATCCCCGCATCAACGCCTTCCGCGCGTACTTTAAGCTGAACGGCATCACCAATGCCAGCGAATTCGTGCTGAACTTCGATGACGAGACGACGGGAGTAAGACCCCCCTCTATCTCCCCCAAGGGGGAGAATACGGAAGCCTCCCCTTGGGGAGGTTTGGTAGGGGTCTCCTGGTATGACCTCAGTGGTCGCAAACTCGACCAGCAGCCCACGCAGAAGGGCCTGTACATCCACAGTGGAAGAAAGACCGTGATAAAATAAATTAATGGTTAATTCGTGATAATTATATGTTCAAAGAAAAAAGATTGTGTTTTTATGAGCCTGTTGCCTTGTTACTTTTGATGCTGGCAATGGTGTGTCTGACAGCATGTAGCGACAACGACGATTCCGACGCCCCTGCCAACGCGACGGAGATGAAGCTCATCGTGAATGGCGAGCACTACGACATTGCGCTGCCCGCCACCAAAGCTGTGGACCTCGTGACGCTCTGTCGCGAGTTCGACGCCGAATTCCAGGTCGAGAATGCCGCCGCCTTCCAGACCATCACCATCGGAGGTCAGCCGCTGACGGACGGCCACTGCGCCTTCGCCATCAAAGACATCTCGAAGAGTGCGAAGATCGAGATAGCCTACACGACGGGCGATCAGCAAGGCACCGTAACCCTGAATACGCTGCATAGCGGCATTCCCGAAATCAACGCCAGCGGACGGGCATTGATTCCCGGACACTTCTACCTGTCGTTCATCTATCTGCGTCTCATCATGAAGTACGACAACAGTGGCGACGTCATCTACTACCGCTACGAGCCCACACCCCTCTCCGGCACCTTCAGCGAGTTGGGCTACTGGGACTTCAAGAAACACGTGTTCGACGGCAAGACCTACTACAGCTACCACGCCCCCGATCCCAAGTTTGCCGACTTGGCATGCACGGGCTACGACCCCGGTATGCGCGTGCTGATGGACGACCACTACGTGCCCCAAGACACCATCCATGCACTGGCTAGCCGCGACGGTTTCCTGCCCGACGGCGCACCCCTCGACGGACACGACTTCTACTTCTACTCGCCCACCCATTACATAGCCTCGGCATCCTATGTCGAGCGCGAGGTCAATGGCAAGCCGCTTGCCGTGGGCTACCTGCAGGAGGTGAAGGACGGAAAGGTCGTTTTCGACTGGTGGAGCACTGACCATGCTGAGATGGCCGACTGGTGCAGTCCCGTGTTCGACACCAGCTACGACTACGTGCATTTCAACTGCGTGCAGGTGCTGCCCGACAGCAACTGGCTCTGTTCCTTCCGTATGCTCAACTCGTTGCTGAAGATTGACCGCAAGAACGGTACAGGCAACATCATCTGGCGCATTGCCGGCGACCAGCAGGACGAGCCGCTGAGCTTCTACGGCCAGCACTATGCCACGTTGCACGACGACGGCACGCTGACGCTCTTCGACAACGGTAACGGCCACAATCCGCAGCGTACCCGCATACTTCGTCTGCAGATCAATCCCGAGACTGGCGAGGTCCTTGGCGGCGGTAATATGCTCAACCCGCCCGGCGAATACTTCACACACGCCTGTGGTGCCGTACAGCTGTTCGGCGACCGCTTCACCGTAGGATGGGGCTGGGGTGTCGAGATGGGTAAGAACGACCGCCTCGTCACCGAGCACAATGCCAATGGTGAGGAGATCTTCTCGCTCCGCTTCCCCCGTCTGCGCTACCGTAGGAACTCCATCCATTCCACCTACCGCTGCGTGAAGTATCAATAACCTCACACGGTGCCAGGCACGCTGTGACCGGCACGCTGTGACCTGACACAGGAATAGTACACTATCGGAAAATTAATTGATCATCTTGACGCGGCAATGGGTGCGGTGGCGGAGCAGAGCCAGTCGCGGTCGGGGGCGTCGAGGTGTGGTGCCAGACGGTCGTAGACCAGCTGGTGGTAGTCGTTGAGCCACCGGAGTTCCTCGGGGGTGAGTAGGGAAATGTCGAGCGGTGCGGTGTCGATGGGACAGAGCGTGAGGGTCTCGAACTGGAGGAAGCGTCCGAAGTCGGTTTCGCGCCAGGGCTGTGTAAGCAGCACATTCTCGATGCGCACGCCAAACTGGCCTTCGATGTAGATTCCCGGCTCGTCGGTGACGGTCATGCCGGCATGTAGCGGCGCGGGCCGATACTCCATACGAATCTGGTGCGGTCCCTCGTGGACATTCAGATAAGCCCCTACCCCATGGCCCGTGCCGTGCAGGAAGTTAAGACCCTCGTGCCACAGCGGACTGCGGGCAATGGCGTCGAGCTGGGTGCCGCTGGCTCCGCCGGGGAAGCGCAGCAGCTGCAGCTGGATGTGACCTTTCAATACCAGCGTATAGATGTGGCGCTGACGGTCGGTGACGGGACCGAGGGCGATGGTTCGCGTGATGTCGGTAGTACCATCGATGTATTGTGCGCCACTATCGAGCAAGAGCAGACCTTCGGGACGCAGGGGAGCGTCGGTGTCGGGTGTCGCCTCGTAATGGACGATGGCGCCATGAGCCTGATAGGCCGCAATGGTGTCGAAGGACAAACCCTGATAGAGCGGCTGTTCGGCGCGCAACGCGGTAAGCTTGCGGTCGATGCTCATCTCCGTCTGTCCGCCGGCAGCGATAGCGGGTTTCAGCCAGCGCAGGAAGCGCACGAGGGCTACACCGTCGCGAATCATGGCTTGCCGGAATCCTTGCTGCTCGGCTTCGGTTTTGACAGCCTTCATAGCAGGGACGGGGGAGGGGTGAGAAATGAGATTTAAGAATTGAGAATTAAGAGGTGAGAGTTGACCGTTTTTGCCAGACTTTATGGCATGCATCAGGGTGTCGCTGACCTCGTCGGGGTCGGCCAGGATATTGTAGTCGGGATAATGGCGCAAGCCGTCCTTGACGGCATCGTAGGATGCGGTGGCGATGCCGTATTGCTGCAGATGCTGACGGGCGGCGGGAGTGAGTTTCGCTTCATCGACAAAGAGCGTCGCCGAGCGAGTAGAAATAAGCAGATAGCTGACGAAGACGGGATTGCAGTGGACGTCGGAACCACGTAGATTCAGCGTCCAGGCAATGTCGTCGAGCGAAGCCATCAGCATGCCGTCGGCATGAACTTGGCGCAAAGCCTGACGGATGCGCATGAGTTTCGAGGCGACATCCTCGCCGGCATATTCCAACGGCTGCGGAACGATGGGTGCTGTGGGAATTGCTGGACGGTCGGTCCATATACGCTGTAAGACATCGAAATTGGTACGCAGCGTGATGCCTCCCTGTTTTCGCAGCTCATCAATCAGTTCCTTCACAGCACTGGCAGAACTACACATGCCATCAAGTGCTACCTCTGCTCCAGGGCCACACTCCTGACCTAGCCATTCGGCGATGGTGGGTGTGCCGTCGATGCGTTCGCGCATGAGCTGGAACTCGGTGCCTTCGAGCTGTTGGGCAGCGGCAATGAAATAGCGCGAATCGGTCCACAGCGCCGCACTATGTAGCGTGACGACCGCCGTGCCAGCAGAACCATTGAAACCACTTATCCATTCGCGACCCTTCCAATGGTCGGCGGTATACTCACTCTGATGGGGATCGGTGGAAGGAAAAATGAAGGCGAAGAGGTTTTCGCGGCGCAATTCCTCGCGCAGGGCATCGATTCTTTGAGCTATCGTAGTCGTCATAAATAATACAGTTTTAGTGTCAATATGTACAGTTTTGGGTGCGAAGTTACGAAAAAAATACAATAAACGGACAGCTTTTGCGTTATTTATTACGTGTTTGGACGAAAAACAACCCTTCTGGGCGTGTTGCTGACGGTGCTGATGAAGGCCTCGGCACAGCAGGACGTCTCCTTCGCACACTATTGGGCGTTGGAGTCGTCATTTAATCCTGCTGCCATCGGCAAGACCTCGCTCATCAACGTGACAGGCGCCTATGCCATGTCGATGGCGGGATTTGAGAACAACCCGAAGACGATGTATGTGGCCGGCGACATGCCCTTCTATTTCATGAACGGATACCACGGCGTAGGCCTGCAACTGATGAGCGACGACATCGGACTGTTCAAGCACCAGCATCTGACGGCACAGTATGCCTACAAGCTGTCGCTGCTGGGCGGCACGCTGAGCATCGGTCTGCAGGCGAGTATGCTGAGTGAGAAATTCAAGGGCAGCGAGCTGGACTTGCGCGAAGACGACCCTGCACTGGAGAAGACCGACGTGACGGGAACGGCGCTGGATTTGGCGGCAGGACTATACTTCCAGCACCGCAACTGGTATGCCGGACTTTCCGTGCAACATGCCATGGAACCATCGGTGGATTTGGGCGAAAAAGCAATTATTGACGTTGCCAGAACGTATTATTTTACCGGAGGATACAATATTCGGCTACATAATCCGTTTTTTACAATACACCCCTCTGTGTTGGCGCGTACTGACGGAGTCGGCTACAGAGTGGATGTGACAGCACGTGTGAAGTACAGCTACGAGAAGCGTCTGCTTTATGCCGGAGTGGCCTACAGCCCGACAAATTCGGTGACGGCACTCATCGGGGGCAACTTCCACGGCATCAGTATCGGCTACAGCTACGAGGCCTACACGTCGGCACTCAGCTTCAAGCACGGAAGTCATGAGTTGTTCGTGGGCTATCAAACGGAGCTTGACCTGATCAAAAAAGGACGTAACAAGCACCAAAGTGTGAGGATACTGTAGAATGAAAAATGAAGAATGAAGAGTGAAGAATTTGCTACTGCACAATGTAGCGTAAACAATAAAGATATGGAAAGATATAAGAATAAGAAAAGAAGTATGAGAATGAGCATGAAGACAGTGCTGTTAGGCGCAGCATTCTTCATTCTTCATTCTTCATTCTTCATTTGCGGAGCGGTGGCGCTGACCGGTTGTTTCGGCAGCAAGTCGCTATCGGCATCGGGCGGTGAAGTGACAGGAGCGAGCGGACGGGCCTTTACGGAGCCTACACCTCATGGTATGACACTGATCAGACGCGGTCACCTGAAGATGGGTATCGACAAGAAAGATTCGCTGTGGGGCAAGCAGACCCCCGTGCGCGACATCTCTGTCGATGGTTTCTGGATGGACGAGTACGAGGTGACGAACTCGATGTATCGCCAGTTTGTGTACTACGTGCGCGACTCTATCCTGCGCGAGCGTCTGGCCGATCCCGCCTATGGTGGCGACGAAACCTACAAGATTGAGGAAGACAAGAACGGCGACCCTGTGACACCCCATCTGAACTGGAAGAAGGCGCTGCCCCGCAAGCCCAACGAGGACGAGCAGCGGGCATTCGAGAGCCTGTATGTCACCAATCCCGTGACGGGCGAGAAGATGCTCGACTGGCGTCAGATGAACTACCGTTACGAGATTTACGACTACACGGAAGCAGCCAAGCGCAAATACCGTCCCACTTTTGAGGAGCGCGTGCTGAACACCGACATGCGGCCCAACCCCAACGAGCAGATCTGGATTTCGAAGGATACCGCCTATATCGACGACGAGGGCAAGATTATCCGTGAGACCATCAACCGCGAGTATACGGGACCGTGGGACTTCCTGAACACGTACATTGTTAATATATACCCTGATACGACCTGCTGGGTGAACGATTTCCCCAATGCAGACAACGAGACCTACATGCGCTACTACTTCTCGAATGCCGCCTACAACGACTATCCGGTGGTGGGTGTGACGTGGGAACAGGCCAACGCATTCTGTGCCTGGCGTACGGAATACCTGTTGCGCGGACTGGGTCCTGCCGCACGTTTCGTGCAGCGCTACCGTCTACCGACTGAGGCCGAGTGGGAGTATGCCGCCCGCGGCAAGGACCAGACGGAGTTCCCCTGGGAGAACGAGGACGTGGTGAGCGGCAATGGTTGTTTCTATGCCAACTTCAAGCCCGATAACGGTAACTATACCAAGGACGGCAACCTGATTACCAGTCGCGTGGGCATCTATTCGTCGAACACGAACGGCCTGTACGACATGGCTGGCAATGTGGCCGAATGGTGTAGCACCATCTATACCGAGGCTGGAGTGGATGCCATGAACGACCTGAACCCGCAGCTGAAGTACAATGCCGCCAAGGAAGACCCATACCGGCTAAAGAAAAAGAGCGTGAGAGGCGGTTCGTGGAAAGACCCCGAGTCGTACATCCGCAGTGCCTGGCGCTCGTATGAGTACCAGAACCAGCCCCGCTCGTACATCGGATTCCGTTGTGTGCGCTCGCTGGCCAATACCACCAGTGATAAGGTCAAGGCAAAAAAGAAGTGAGATGTAAGATGTAATCATAAAGTTCAAAGCTCAAAGTTTATCATGACTACATATAGTAAACTGAATTTCGTCTACCGCTTGCAGAAGTGGATGGACAGCGTGCCGGGACAGACGTTCCTGAACTACGCATACAGCTGGGGTGCCTCGATTGTGATTCTGGGTACACTCTTCAAGCTTACCCACCTGCCAGGAGCTAACTTCTTCCTGTTCCTGGGTATGGGTACCGAGGTATTTGTGTTCTTCATTTCAGCCTTCGACCGTCCGTTCGACAAGACGACAGACGGTATGGATCTGGACATCCACTTGGATGAAGAAGAGGGACTCGAAGCCGGAGAGAAGGTTGCTGCCGCAGTTGTCGGTGGCGGTGGCATTGCCGGCGGCGGTACCGTTATCATCAACGGAGGTGGAGGAACTGTCGGCGGTGTCGTCGGAAATGGCGACGAAGCAGCCCGCTGGGAAGGCGAGCCCACTGAGGGCGGTGCCATCAGTTTCGGCGGTGGTGGCGGAGTCATCGGCGGCGGTGGTGTTGGCGGCGGTGGTGTCGTGGCACAGCAGCCCGAAGTACAGCCCATGGGCGAGGAGTTGAAGGAAGCTACCTCGAACTATATCGATGAGCTGAACCGCTTGTCGGAGATGTTGAAGCAGGTTTCTGAGCAGAGCCAGCGCTTGACGCGCGACTCTGAGGAGATGGAGAACCTGAACCGTACGCTTACCGGTATCAGCCGCGTCTACGAGATGCAGTTGAAGAGCGCCTCGGCACAAATCAGTACCATCGACGAGATCAATGCCCAGACACGCCACATGGCCGAGCAAATCGTCGAGCTGAACAAGATTTACGCCCGCATGATTGAGGCCATGCAGATAAGAAGTCAGATGTAAGAATGTCGATATTTCGAAATGTCGACATGTCGAAATAAGAAGATATTATGGCAATTAAGAAAAGACCCGTTTCTCCACGTCAGAAGATGATTAACCTGATGTACGTCGTACTGATGGCTATGCTGGCGTTGAACGTCTCTAACGAGGTGCTCAACGGCTTCTCGCTCGTGGAGGAAAGTCTGAAGCGTACCACGCTGAATGCCACGAAGGAGAATCTGGCTATCTACGACGACTTTGCCGTGCAGATGAAGAAGAATCCGCAGAAGGTGCAGCAGTGGTATGATAAGTCGCAGAAGGTGAAGGAGATGAGCAACAAGCTCTACAACCTTGCCGACGAGCTGAAGGAGGCCATCGTCCGTGAAGCTGACGGAGCCAACGGCGACGTGAAGAACATCCGCAACAAGGAAGACCTGGAAGCCGCCACACAGGTGATGCTGGCTCCGGGACGCGGTCGTGGCAAGGAGCTGTTTGACGCCATCAACAACTATCGTAACGAGATGTTGAAATTCTGCACGGACTACCACCAGAAGAAGGCCATCGCCTCGAACCTGACGACGGAAATCCCCAAAGATGCCAAAACCATGGGCAAGAACTGGCAGGAGTATATGTTTGAGTCGATGCCCACTGCCGCTGCGGTGACGTTGTTAAGCAAACTGCAGAACGACGTGCGCTATGCCGAGGGTATGGTGCTGCACACGCTGGTGTCGAACATCGACGTAAAGGATATCCGTGTGAACGCCCTGAACGCCTTCGTCATTCCCAATTCGCAGACCATCGTGCGTGGCGACAAGTTCTCGGCACAAATTGTGATGGCCGCCGTCGATACCACCCAGGTGCCACAGATATTCATCGGCGGCAGAGAGGTGAATCTGCCTAACGGACTCTATGAAACTGTAACAGGCCGCACGGGTGACTTCACGCTCAGCGGTTATATCCAGGTGGAGAACGGTAACGGCGAGCTGATCAAGCGTAACTTCGAACAGAAATATACCGTAGTAGACCCCTCGGCCACTGTCTCGGCAGACCTGATGAATGTGCTCTATGCCGGTTATAACAACCCGTTGAGCGTCAGCGTGCCCGGTGTGCCCCTGAACAAGGTGCAGGCCACCATGTCGGGCGGAACACTACAGCCTGTAGGTCCCGGACGCTACATTGCGCGTCCGAGTGCGGTGGGACAGAACGTGACCATTACGGTAACGTCGACCAATACGGGCCGCGCCCAGCAGATGGGACAGTTTACGTTCCGTGTACGCCGTCTGCCCGACCCCACGCCGTATATCGCCATGAAGGACGAGAGCGGCAGCCCGGTGCGCTACAAGGGTGGCGGACTGTCGAAGTCGCAGCTGATGAGTGTCGACGGCATTGGTGCCGCCATCGACGACGGCATTCTCGACATTGCCTTCCGTGTGCAGAGTTTCGAGACGGTGTTCTTCGACAATATGGGTAACGCCGTGCCGATGGTCAGCGAGGGTGCCAACTTCTCGGCGCGCCAGAAGGATGCCTTCCGCAAGTTGCAGCGCAACCGCCGTTTCTATATTTCGCGTGTCAACGCCATCGGTCCCGACGGCATTCCACGTAAGTTGAACGCCTCGATGGAGGTCATTGTTAAGTGAAGAGTGAAGAATGAAGAGTGAATAATTTGCTACCGCACAATGTAGCGTAAACAATAATGATATGGAAAGATATAAGAATAAGGAAAGAAGTATGAGTGTGAACATGAAGACCTTGCTATTATGTGCAGCATTCTTCATTCTTCATTCTTCATTCTTCATTTGCGAAGCGCAGGCTCAGCCGAAGGCTCGCCGACAGCAACAGCAGAAAAGCCAGCAAGAGCAGCTGCAGCAACAGAAGGTGCAGCCGACGCAGAGTCAAGGAATGTCGTTGCGTGCCCGCCTGTCGTTCCCCACGGCTGTCGAAATGCCCGAGAACGTGGTATGGCGTCGTGACATCTATCGCGAGCTGAACCTTGACGACGATGCCAATGCGGGACTCTACTACCCTGTGGAACCCATCGACAAGCAGCTGAACCTGTTTACCTATGTGTTTAAACTGGCGCTGAACGGCTATGTGCCCGTCTACGAATACCGCCTGGACGGCAACGAGGTGTTCTCCGACTCTGCCAAGGTGCAAATCAAGACCATTCTCGATAACTTCCACATCTTCTACGAAGAGCGTGACGGTAAGGTGCGTGTCGACAACAGCGACATTCCGTCCGCCGAGGTGAAGATGTACTACCTGAAGGAGAGCGCCTATTTCGACGATGCCAACTCGACGTTCCACCGCAAGGTGCAGGCCCTGTGTCCCGTAATGGTCCGCGAGGACGACTTCGGCGGTGAGGCCTCGAAATATCCGTTGTTCTGGGTAAAATACGCCGACTTGGAGCCATATCTGAGCCGTCAGACGGTGATGACGTCGAACCTGAATAATGCCGCCACGATGTCGATGGAGGACTTCTTCACGCTGAACCATTACCAGGGTAAGATCTATAAGACCAACAACATGCTGGGTAAGACACTGGCACAGATTTGTGAAGGCGATACCACCAAGCTCAGCGCCGAGCAGAAGAAGATCGAGGCAGAGTTAAAAGCCTTCGAGCAGAACATCTTCGGTGACCAGCACAGAAAGGACTCACTGGATTCTATTGCCAAGCTCGACCCGAAGCAGCTGAAGGCGGCTAAGAAGTCGAAGGGCGGCAGCAGTAGCTCGAAATCGACATCGGCAAAAGTGAAGTCGAGCAAGCCCAAGAAGAGCAGTACCCCATCGTCGGGCTCGGCACGTATGAGTGTGCGCAGAGAGAGACATTAAGGGAATTAAGAATTAAGAGGTAAGAGGTAAGAATTAAGAGAAAAGTTGGCCGATTTGTTGGTAATTTCAGATAAAATGCTTACTTTTGCCAGCACAATATCAACAAAAAAGGATTATGATGAAGAAATTTTATGTAATGATGCTGATGGCTGTGGCTTTTGCCATGCCGTCGAAGGCTCAGGTGAGCTTTGGTGTGAAGGGCGGTCTAAATTTGACCAACATGTCGTTCAATAACAGTAGTGTGGAGGACATGGTTAAGAACAAGGCTGGTTTCTTCGCAGGTGCAACCGTCAAGTATCAGTTTCCCGTCGTAGGGCTGGGCATTGACGGTGCTGTGCTCTACGACCAGCGCGAGGCCGAAATAGAGGGTCAGACAAACAACACCGAGAAGATAAAATCGCAGAGCATTCAGGTGCCCATCAACCTGCGCTATGAGATTGGTCTGGGTGAATCGGCCAACATTTTCATCTTCGCTGGTCCTCAGTTTGGATTCAACATCGGTGACAAAACAAAATCGCTCTCTGCTCTTCAGGACGATGCAAAAGAGTGGACTTTAAGTAGCTCCAACATCAGTGCCAACGTGGGTTTGGGTGTTACACTCATGACACACTTGCAGCTGTCTGCCAACTACAACATTGCCCTGGGCAAGACAGGTGAAGTGGAAGCGAAAGATGTTTCCAGCGGCATTTGGGATGCGGTCAATGGTAAGGCCAACTCTTGGCAGATTGCACTGGCTTATTACTTCTAAGTGCGACTCATTGGGTTATTGCTGTTGCCCCTCCTATGGGTGGGATGTTCGCACCAGGAGCGCATGGACGACGAGAATTCCGTGTACTACTGGCGCACAGAATGGTGTCTGGACTCCACGGAACGGGCATTCCTGAAGCAGTACCATATTAACAAAGTCTTTTGCCGCTATTTCGATGTGATGCCCGACGAGTCGGGAGAACCCATGCCGAATGCGACGATAGCCTTTACGGAAAAGGTCCCTCAAGGACTGGAACTGGTGCCTACGGTTTTCATTACGGAAAACTGTATGCACCAGTGTCATAAAGGGCTGGCCCGGAAACTGGTGGAGCGCATCCTACAGATGAACGAGACGAACGACGTCGCGGGAGTGCAGGAGATTCAGATTGACTGCGACTACACGGGGCGCAGCCGGCAGACCTACTACGACTTTCTGGCCGAGGTGCGCCAAGAGGCGGCAAAGCACCACTTACGTTTGTCGACCACCATCCGTCTGCACCAGCTCGCAATGCCTGCTCCGCCCGCCGACTACGGCGTGCTGATGCTCTACAACACCGGCGACCCTCAGAAATTCCAAGAGCGTAACCCCATTCTCGACCTGCGCGACGTGCAGCCCTATCTGCGCTACCTGTCGGGCTATTCCCTGCCGCTGGCTGCTGCCTACCCGGTATTTTTGTGGCAGCGCAACATCTACGGTGTCCGCGTGGAGCACGTCGTAGAGGCCGACGAGATTCTTCAGGTGAAAGCTGCTGTCGAAAAGAAACGCAGTGCGCTGAGCCATACCATTTTACTTTACCATTTAGATCACGACAACATTAACAGATACAATCATGAAACGTTTGAATCGATTTATCGCCATTAGCCTTGTGCTGGCATGCTGCCAGTCGGCATTTGCCTGTTTGTGGATAGAAACCCACAACTATTACCTCTTCCATGTCTACGACAGCGAGGAGTTCAGAACACGTGTGGACAATATCACCCGAGATAACTGGAGGACATATCTGGAGAAAGGGCAAGACTACTACTGGTTCAATGCCGACGAGGTGCGGAAGTTTGCCGAGGGCAAGGGCGACGCGCTGATGGTCAGCTACGTTTCGAATCTGGAGAAATACCTGGAGTGCGCCTCGTCCGTCATGTCCGAGAGTTGGGACTATCCCACGAAGGAGGAACTCGACAAGCGCAAACAGACGCTTATTGCCGTCCGCCAGTATGCCCAGGGCAAGCTGACGTCGCGTCTGCGCAGCCAGCACGCCCTGCTATTCATGCGTTGCAACATGCTGCTGGGCAACCACGCGGAGAATGTCACCTTCTGGGAACAGAAAGCCGTCAACTTCATCGAGACAGTCTATAAGGACATGATGAAGAACATCTATGCCGGTGCCCTGCTCCGTACGGGCAACCCCGACAAGGCCGGACAGCTCTTTGCCGAGATGGGCGACTGGAACAGCCTAATGACGCAGTTCTACGAGAAACGCTCCTATCAGGCCATCCGCGCCGAATACCTGCGCGACGCCAACTCCGCCGTACTGCCCTTTCTGGTGCAGGACTTCGTCAATAATGCCCAAGAGGCCTATGACCAAGATGGATTCGGCAAACTCTTCGTACGCAACATCACGAAGCAGGAGGCTCTTCAGATGATTCAGCTTGCTGCCCAGGTCATCAAGGACGGCAAGAGTCAGGTGCCTGCCTTGTGGATGAGTGCCAAGGCATGGCTCGAATTCCTGTTCTACAGTCATCAGCAGGCGCTGACGGACATCAACCAAGCCGTCACACTCGACGGTACGGAATGGATGAAGACTACGGCCCGCGTGCTGAAGTTCTACATCTCGGCCTCCGAGAAACCCATCGATGCCCAGTTCGACGAGTATGTGGCTGGTGAACTGAAGTGGCTGGAACAGATGCAGGGGCAGGATGCCTTCTACAAGAACGCCCTCGACCGCATCATCCATCAGGTGCTGGCAGACAAATATGACAAGAACCAGCGTCCGAAGACTGCGCAGGCCCTATTGGGCTTCCTCAATGAAACGGATTCTGAATATGAATACAAACTCGACACGATGGAGGTTTCCCTTCTCGAGCAGTTCATCGATTATCTGAATCGCCCCGATACGTCGCCGCTCGACAGAATGCTGACTGCGCGTATCGAAATGGACCCTGCGAAGATGAACGACCTCGTAGGCACCAAGTACCTGCGCATCTGCCGCTGGGCCGAGGCCATCAAGTGGTTGCAGAAGGTGCCCGTATCGTTCTACAACAAGGCCAGCTATGCCGTCTATGCCGCCAACCGCAGCTTCCGCGTGGAGCCGTGGATGAAGCGCCAGTGGCTGAAGTCCGACATGGAGTATTCTCTTGAGGAGCAGCACATGACGACCAGTCCGAAGCTCGACTTCGCCAAGGAGATGCTGGCTATGGAGACACGCCTGCCCCATCTGAAAGGCAAGGAATTCGAGCAGGCCTGCTACGACCTCGCAGCTCGCTATGCACAGGTCAACTTCACCGGTGACTGCTGGTTCATCATGCGCAACGGCAAGAGCATTTCCGACGCAGTCCGCGACAACGAGACCGATCTGAACAAGCAGGCTGTTCGCCTATTGTGTAAGGCCGTCAACACCACCGACAAGAAGCTGAAGGAGCGCGTGCTGTTTGCCCTGTCGTATGCCGAGATCAACCCCGACTCTTGGTTTACCTCAGAGTGGGACAGCAACCTGGGTGATTATCGCATCATTCCGCAGCCCGACTCCTGGCACTACAAGGCCATGGCCACCCTCGTCGATTTCGAGCGCCAGAACGGCCCCGCCAGTCCCTACGTCTCCCGCTGCGACAACTACAACACCTTCCGCAAGCAGTATAAGTAGTGCATTTGCCACATCGAGTTTGCAAAGGAAGGGGCTTACATCTTAAATAATATTTAAAATAAGCCTTGGCACTTGCAGATTGAGAAATATTTCGTATCTTTGCATGCAATTGATACAAATCACAAAAAAGAAAAGGAATTATGGCATTTTTAACTAACGACAAATTGACCATCGTAGGCGCTGCCGGTATGATTGGTTCAAACATGGCTCAGAGTGCCCTGATGATGGGTCTGACAAGTAACATCTGTCTGTACGACGTATTTTCTCCCGAGGGAGTTGCCGAGGAGATGCGCCAGAGTGGTTTCGACGATGTGAATATCGTGGCTACCACTGATGCCGAGGAGGCTTTCAAGGGTGCTAAGTATATCATCTCTTCTGGTGGTGCTCCCCGTAAGGCTGGTATGACCCGTGAGGATCTGCTCGCCGGCAACTGTAAGATTGCTGAGGAGCTCGGTCAGAACATCAAGAAGTTCTGCCCCGACGTGAAGCACGTGGTGATTATCTTCAACCCCGCTGACCTGACCGGTCTGGTAACCCTGCTGTACTCTGGTTTGAAGCCCGGACAGGTAACAACCCTAGCCGGTCTGGATACCACTCGTCTGCAGTCGGCTCTGGCCAAGAAGTTCGGCGTGATGCAGAATGAGATTACCGGTTGCGCTACCTATGGTGGCCACGGTGAGCAGATGGCCGTTTTCGGCAGCCACGTCGTTGTTGCCGGCCGCAAGCTGACTGACATCATCGGTACCGCTGAATTCCCCGCAGAGGAATGGGAGCAGATGAAGGTCGACGTTACCAAAGGTGGTGCCAAGATCATCGAGCTCCGCGGACGCAGCTCGTTCCAGAGCCCCTCATACCTCAGTGTTGAGATGATCCGTGCCGCTATGGGCGGTGAGCCCTTCCGCTTCCCCGTAGGAACCTATGTAAAGACCGACAAGTACGACCACATCATGATGGCCATGAAGACCACCATGACCGCTGAGGGTGCTAAGTTCGAGGTTCCCCAGGGTACTGCCGAGGAGAATGCCAAGCTGGACCAGAGCTACGAGCACCTGTGCAAGATGCGCGACGAGCTGGTAACGCTGAACATCGTTCCTCCCATCTCAGAGTGGAGCAAGATTAATCCCAACCTGTAATAAAGGTAAAAGGGTAAAAAGTAAAAAAGCTCGGATAACGCTTGGTTATCCGGGCTTTTTTGTTCGTACCCCGACCGCGAATCGAACGCGGAACTAAGTCTTAGGAGGACCTTGTTATATCCATTTAACTATCAGGGCAACGGATTTTTCGCACTTTGCTGGTGCAAAGGTACGCATTTTCCATTAAAAATTGCTACCTTTGCAGCAGAAAATAACATTTAAGACGTAAAAAATGGGAAAATTAGTGATTAACTCGTACGACGAGTTTGCCGCCCACCTGGGCGAAGAGTTAGGAAAGTCGGAATGGCTGGAAGTAGATCAGGACCGTATCAACCTGTTTGCCGATGCCACGCTGGACCATCAGTGGATTCACGTAGACGTGGCACGCGCCAAGGAGGAGAGTCCGTATAAGTCGACCATCGCCCACGGCTATCTGACGCTGAGCCTGCTGCCCTACATGTGGGATCAGATTATTGAGGTAAACAACATCAAGATGCTGGTGAACTACGGCATGAACGATATGCGCTTCGGCCAGCCGGTGATTACGGGCAGTCGCGTGCGCCTGGTGACTACGCTGCATAACATCCAGAACCTGCGCGGCATCTGCAAGGCTGAGATTAAGTTCACCATCGAGATTGAGGGCCAGCGCAAGCCCGCCCTCGAAGGCATTGCAGCGTTCCTGTATTATTTCAACTAGGAAATTCTAGGAGGGCGTAGGAGAAACTAGCACAATAAAAAAAGCAGCCCGCTCTGTCACGAGCGGGCTGCTATTATTATAATAAGGTGTGAGCCTTATGCCTTGGCAACCTCAGCGTCTTCTTCGCGGATGGTACGACCCATCACGAGGAATGCCGTAGGAGCTGCGATGAACAGTGACGACAAGGTACCGAAGATAACACCCAGAATCATTGCGAACGAGAAGCTGCGGATAGAGTCACCACCGAGGATGAAGATACACAGCAACACAATCAATGTCGTGACAGAGGTGTTGATGGTACGAGCCAGCGTCTGGTTCAGCGAGTCGTTGAACAGCTGCTGACGGTCGCGCTTGCCATAGAGCTGGAAGTTCTCACGGATACGGTCGAATACCACCACCTTATCGTTGATAGAGTAACCGATCACCGTCAGGATAGCACCGATGAACACCTGATCGATTTCCAGTGACATGGGAACCCAACCCCACAGTACACTGTAG